>SCVA01000031.1 GCA_004297005.1 Nevskiaceae bacterium | reverse complement strand
GTGGCCCAGCAAGGAAGATGACGGCAAAGAATGCCACCACGCTCACGGCTAGCAGGGATACGACGAAGGCCAAGGCGGTGAGCGCGTATTTCATTGGCCGCTGCCGTATTGCCTAACGCCGGTGTTCAGCGGCCGGACGAGCCGAGCGAAGCGAGGCGAGGCGAGGCGAGGCGAGGCGAGGACGGTCCGCTGGAACACCTTGTTCGGCCTCAAGTGGTTTGCACGGAACCTCGAAATCAACGTGGTAATGCTCATCGTGTTTCACCCACGCCTGCTTGGTAGAGAAGGTCATGCGACCTTTCAACTGCGCCCCCTGCGGGGTTGCGAAGAGGTGCTTCTGCAACGGCACCTCAAAGATGACGCGGCTGATCTTAATGCCTTCAACGGACGCTGCCTTGCTCAGTTCTAGGAGGTGCTCCGCAATGGCCTCGAAATCAATGCTGTAGTCCTCGAGGCGGCCACTGTCGTCGAATTCCAGGTCATAGCCAAACTTGTTGAGCGGAGAGGTTGGGAGTGGGACTGACTTGCCTCCCTTCAACACGGGCACCATGAAGTCGACGGACAGCCCGTTTTGATGCGTCTTGTGTGGTCGAATTCTGCCGCCGGACTCCCAACCCGTTTCGCCGTAGACGAAGACCTTGCCCGGAGCTGATGTTTCCAAGGCTTTGTATGCAGCCAAGGCGACCTTCAGGACTTTGCTGTGCACGTACGTTCGGCCAGCCAAGGATCCAACCGTGCTGTAACTGCTGAAGTTCGCGCCGCCGGACGGCAGTTGCGCTCCGTGTTCGAGACGCCCCTTGGCCGTGGTGCCGTAACAGATGCTTTCGTCCGCAAGCGCCGGACCGGTGGCGAGCAGGAGGAGCAAGACAAGACGCCGAGTCACTCTTTTCTTGAGGCCGAACGAACTAACTCAGCCGACCGCGCGTTGTTTGCGCGGTTCGGCTGCAGTGCCGGGTTGGGCACACGGCTATCCACCTCTGTAGTACTCAATTGGAACAACTGTTCGACCGACAGGGTTTGAAATAGTTAATGTGCCCTCGTAGCTGTCACCGCAGCAGGACTCTGAATCCGGCCGGCATGTGGTGCCTTTTACAGTCGCTTTCAGGACGATCTTCGTAGCTTTATCTGACGTCAGAAAGACATTTTCTTGCGAAGACCCAACAGAGGATTCGGTATCTGGTCCTTCCGTGTCCTGTTCTGACTCTAAATAGACTGATGTCAAAACGCTGTTTAGCATCACGCTGTAAACATTCGCCCCTTCAGCAAACAGCAAGCAGTCTCTGGTGTCCTTTACGTCACGGGGCCAAACAACGTTATTTCCAAAGTCGTCTTTTTGACAAATCTCGCGCGGCAAAAGCGAAATAGTGGGGCCTTGCGCAAAGGATGGAGATGCCAGAGAGGCCAAAAGAAATAGAAGTCGCACAAAGATTGCCCTCAAGGTTGCTCCTGCGCCCAACGCCCAAGCTCAGCCGCTGGACCCGCCGGAGGCGGGGCCGGTCGGCTGGAGCGCCCTGTTGGAAGGCACCTGCCAGACGATTTCCTTGCTCCAAGTGAATACGTGACTGGCCTTTCCATCATCCTGCTTCTGAAGCTCCCACCGGAAGAAGTAAGTGCAATCAGATTCAAGCACGAAGTGTGCTCTTAGAGAGCTTTCTGTCTTCGGTTCAAGCTCGAATTCGTCGTAGCTGGAAAATGGACGTTGATCAAACAGCGGAGGACCAAAGCCAGACGAAGGCTCAAACGGGCCTTCTTGGAGTTGAGTGGGTAGTTTGAAGACCAGAACTTTTGTCTCCTTTGGATCAATCGGTACGGGGAAGGAACCTCTGTTACACCAGTGAGCTTGGACTGTGACCAAAGCAGCGGAGCCCGGGAGCGGAACCGAGCTACATGAAAGCTGGCCGTCTAGGGAGGCGCGATTCTTTTTTGCTCCTGCCCACTCTGAATAGCCCCACTTCCAGAATGCCCAGCCGCCTCCGACGACGATACCGATCGCAGTTGCGTAGTTCCTTATCAACTCCGACCAATCAATACAGGTCATATGTGTGCCTTCCAACGCCGTGCTTCAGGCGCGGCCGAGCCGAAGGCGAGGACGTCGCACTGGAAGCACTTGTTATGCCTGCGGACTATCAAGCTGCAACTCGTTTTGGGGTGGCGATAGAACGTTCACAGCGTCCAACCGGAATAAGACAGGAACAATATTGGTATTTGCGAATATGGTTTGTCGCTTCCCCCAATAAATTGAGAAGATCGTTCCGTTTCCGTCTGTAGTAGGCGTTGTTGAAGGGCTTCCTGGACCGGTATGAACAAATAGCCAGTCGCCCTTCCTGACCCAGCCGTCGCCAAACCAAAAGAGATGATCCACAAATGGGGTGGCCAGACCGCCGCCCTGATACAGCCCAACTAAAATTCCGTACTGCCCTAGATTCGTGTCTTCCTCGACGGAAATGGCTATTGACTCCTGATTTGGAAGTCCTCGATGAAATATTTTTACTACAGATAGTTCCTTAACATCTGGGAATATCATGACTTTCCCCGATTCGGAAAGGAAAACCAACCCAGCATCACCAACAAAAGCCCGCCGATGCCAGACGCAACTGCGTAAGTAGGCTGCTGATTTCCGAGACTAACAGCCACTCCGATCAACGTTGTTCCTGCAAATATTGCGAAGTTGCGCAGATGCCTTGCGCTTTTGTCGTTGTCAATTCGCTCTTGCAGAACAGCATTCTTCGTGTTTGCCGCACTAAGCTTCTCCTGCGCCGCCTCAAGCTTTTGCAACGTTTGGGCATGAGCAGCTTTTGTAGATGAAAGCTCTTGCGCAATTTGACTTGTTGCGCCTGCAATCAATGCTGCGGTTACTTCGCCTCCCATCGATCGCGAGTGCGTAGTCGCCAATCCTGAAATAGTTCTTGCTATCGGCAACTCTGCGAGTGGACTTGCCAAGACAAGGTCACTTTCACCGTGCCTCTCTACCTGCCCAGACGCAGCCATAGCTGGTGGCGGGTCGGGAATGTTCCCTTCTACTGACATATAGCGAACCTTATCTTCGAGGCATAACGCCAGCTTAAGCCGCGTGGCCGCCAAAGGCGGGCACGTCGGCTTGAAGCGCTAGTTAGAGCTTTGTTCATTCGCCTCCAAACGCAGCCGGCGAGTACTGTTCGCGAAGCGCCATACTGCAACCAAAAGGGGTGTCTGGAAGTGTTTTCAGCAGAGCATAAGTTTCTACGAGCGGCTTAAACCTATCTCTCCCCTTGCTGCTTAGGCAATTGACAAAAAGCACGTTCAATTCGCCGCTGGAAAGTTGCGCCCTGACCAAGTTTGTATAGAACTTCTTGTTTTCAACATCACTATGGTGCACAAATTTAACTAGGTTATAGAGCAGTCTAAAATAGTGACCAAGATCACTTTCATAGCGCCTATAGAATTCCTCGTACGCCACTTCCAACTTTGACGCATCGGTGAGCGCGCCGTGCTTGTTCATGTTGGCATAAAGAACCTTCGTGAACTGATTAAAGCAATCTCGCCCTGCTACCGTTGTTGTTCCGCTCTGCCGCAGATCAATAGACAGGACAATGTCGTTATGTAGGCGGAGCAACTGAAAGAAAGTCGACTCGAAGTTCTGGCGAGCCATCACCGCGTGCTGAGATTTAAGTGCGTCCGAAGAGTTACGCAACTCTCGGGTCGATAGTCGAAGCTCGCGAACTTGTATGAGCAGCGTTGACAGTAGTGCGATTACCGATATGAATCCAAATATGGGGTTTAAAAGTCCCCCGACATAGTCGCCGAATTGTCCCCACGTATCCTGATCGTCAGATAAACCTGCATGAAACTTAACGATGTACAGAACAAGTACCACGAGGGTGACACAAGCTCCTAGGGGCAGCACCCAGAACAGCCGTCTAACCACGACCTCGGCGCCGTTTACATCCAAGTCCGACTGCTCTGCCATGTGGTCCTTTAGCTCTAACGCCAATTAACTGGAACACGGATCGCCGTCTAATCTGGCGGCGCGTCCGTATAATCTGGAATGGGAAATTTCAACATGCTGAATCCACAGAAGATTCGCAGTTGAGGAGGGATGAAACATGGAACAGAGGGTGGACACGGCCAAGACTCCCAAGTTGTTGGATCAGGTTCGGCTCCGCATGCGGGCCAAGCACTACAGCCTCCGCACCGAACAGTCTTATTTGCACTGGATTAAACGCTTCATCCTTTTCCACGGCAAGCGGCATCCACGTGACATGGGCGCGCCGGAAGTCGAGGCTTTTCTGACCGCGCTGGCGGTCGAATCAAAGGTCGCTGCGGCAACCCAGAACCTGGCTTTGGCCGCAGTGCTGTTTTTGTACCGGGAGATTCTCGGAGTCGATCTACCCTGGCTCGACGGCGTGACCCGAGCCAAGTAGCCAGAGCGCCTACCGGTCGTGCTGGGCATGTCGGAGGTGCAATGCCTGCTGCAGAACCTGGGCGATGATCGGCCCTCGGCGCTGCTAGTTCGCCTTCTGTACGGGACGGGTCTGCGCTTGATGGAGGGTTTGCGCCTTCGCGTGCAGGACTTCGATCTGGAGCGCAAGCAACTTTCAGTGCGGCATGGCAAGGGCGGCAAGGATCGTGTCACGGTCCTGCCTCAATCGCTGCTGCTGCCTCTGCGACAGCATCTGGATGAACGCAGGCAGTTGTTCGACCGGGACGTCCTGTCTGGGGTGGGCAGCGTTTACCTGCCGGGCGCGCTGGCTCGCAAGTATCCGAATGCGGCCCGGGAATGGATTTGGCAGTACGTCTTCGTGGCGGCCGGCTTATCGGCCGATCCGGAGAGCGGCGAGATTCGCCGCCATCATCTCGATGAGTCGGTGATTCAGAAACTGATTCGTCGCGCTGCCCAGAAGGCCGGCATCACCCGGCCGGTTTCGCCGCACGTACTCCGTCATTCGTTTGCTACCCATCTGCTGGAGTCGGGCTACGACATCCGCACAGTGCAGGAGCTGCTCGGGCATAGCGACGTCAGCACCACCATGATCTACACCCATGTGCTGAATCGCAGCGGGCGCGGCGTGATCAGTCCGCTGGACCGTGTGTGGCGGCAGGGTCGTCGGGGCTCGGGCCAACAACTTCTCGCCTTCTAGGGCTCCATCGCCTGCGCCGGCAGGCACCAGGGGGCGAAGTGTTGCGGCGCCAGCACGGCACCGAGCGAGGCGGCACCCAGGCTGACCAGCAGCACGGCGGTGAGGCGCCGCAGCGTCGGCGCCTGCAGCAGGCCTTGCAGTGCCTGGCCGCCACCGGCGAGCAACGGCACGGTGCCAACGCCGAAAGCGGCCATCAGCAGGGCGCCACTCAGGGCGCCACCGCCGGCGGTGGCGAGAAACAACAGGCCGTAAAGCAGGGCGCAGGGCATCAGCGACCACACCAACCCGCGCGCCAGCAGGCGCCGTGGACTGGGGGCATCGCCCGACAGACGACGCAGCAGGTGATGACCGTGGCAGTCCGCCACCGGCCGCCGCAGGTAGGAAACCCCAATGAGCACCAGCACGGCACCGGCCAGGGCTTGCAGCCAACCGCTGAATTCGCGCGCCGGCAGCCAGAGCATCAACTGCGCGCCGACAAAGCCGGCGGCGGCACCCATCAGCGCATAGCCAAGCACGCGCCCCAGATGCAGCCAGGCCAGCGGGCTCAGGCCGGCCGGGGCGCCCCGCAGTTGCAGGGTCTGCGCCGGGCCGCACATCAGGGCGCAATGCGGGCTCATGGCCAAGCCCGCCAGCAGCATCGCCGGGATGCTCAGCTCATGCACCGGCAGCGGCATCATCGCTGGCTCACTAGGCCCGGCCGTGGCCGGCGGGCTTGCGTTCGTTGGCGCAGTCCTGGCAGGTGGTGGCGTCGGGCAGCGCGGCCAGGCGCGGGGCGGCAATCTCTTCGCCGCAGATCTCGCAGATGCCGTAGAGGCCGGCATCGAGATGATCCAGTGCGTGGCTCACCTGCCGCAGCTCAAGTCCGGTGGCCTCCGCGAGGCGATCCAGTACTTCGTCGTTTTCGCGCTCGGTGGCCTGCTCGCTGAAGTCGGCCGACAGCGGTTGCTCCTGGCGCTGGCGGTCACGCTGGATGCGCACCAGACGCTCGGCCAGCTCCGCGCGACGACCGCGCAACACGTCACGGGCCTTGGGCAGGTGCTGGGCAGCGGCCTGGTTGCTCTTGGCGGCGGGCGCCGGGCTGGGGGTCATCGCGATCTCCTTGCGTTTTTGGGGCTGGGAGGATGCTCGGCGAGTGGGCGCCAGTCTGCGTTGATGCAGATCAATCTGCGGCGCGGAACAGGAGCGCACGGCGGGTGCTCCCACCAACGCCTCCCGCAAAGCGGGCCGTTGCCACCACGGCCGGGAGCCCCGTTAGGGCTCGTCGTCGGGCATGCGACTGCCAATCTGGTCCAGCGAGTCGTACTGGCCGCTGTACAACGCCCAGACCAGCAGGGCACCGGCGAAGGCGACCACGGCGACACCCAGCGGAATCAGCAGGTAGAGGATTTGCATGATGCGATACCGGTCGCGGGAACGGCCGCCTCGTTGGCGGGCGGAATACGCCCGGGAGTTTGCTTCGGCGCCGGCGGCGCCACGCGCAGGGCGTTGGCGACCACCAGCAGGGAGGAAATCGACATGCCCAGCGCCGCCAGCCAGGGGGTGAGCGTGCCGGAAAACGCCAGCGGCAGCATCACCAGGTTGTAGGCAAACGCCCAGCCGAGGTTCTCGCGCACGCGCAGCGCCGCCTGAGTCGCCACCTGCCGTAGCAACAGCAGGCCGGCGAGGCTGTCACCGGTGAGGATCACGTCGGCGCGTGCCTGTGCCAGCGCAGCGCCGCCCGGCATGGCCACGCCGATGTCGGCGGCGGCCAGCAGCGGCGCGTCGTTGATGCCATCGCCCACCGCCATCACCACCGCGCCTTGCTGTTGCAGCTTGCGCAGGCTGGCGAGCTTCTGCTCCGGCGTCTGCCGCCATTGCGCCTGGTCTATGCCCAGCTCCTGCGCGAGCTGGCGTACCGCCGCCTCGCTGTCACCGCTGGCGAGTTGCAGGCTCACACCCTCCTGCCGCAGCGCGGCGAGGGCGGCGGCGGCTTCCGGCCGCGGCTGCGCGGCCAGGCCGAACAAGGCCAGCGCCTGGCCTTCGCGCGCCAGCGCCACCCAGGTATTCGCCTCGTCGCCCAGCAGGGGCAAGCGCTCGCGATCCAGACCCAGGCGCTCGGGCGCGCCCAGCCAATAGTGTTGTCCCGCCACCTTGCCGAGCACACCACCCAGCGGGTCCAGTTCCACCTCGGTGGCGGGTGTCACCCGGCCGGCGGCGGCGACCAGGGCGCGGGCGATCGGATGCTGCAGTTGCTGCTCCAAGGCGGCGGCGATGGCCAGCACCTCGGCGTCGCCGAGTTCGGCCAGCGGCCGCACCGCCTCCAGGCGCAGACTGGCATTGGTGAGGGTGCCGGTCTTGTCGAACAGGGCGTGGCTCAAATGCGGCAGTCGCGCCAGCGCGGAGGGGTGCGCCAGCAGCACGCCGGCCGCTGCCAGCCGGCTGCTGGCGGCGGCATACACCGCCGGCATTGCCAGCGACAGCGCGCAAGGGCAGCTCACCACCAGTACCGCCAGCAGCACATTGAGCGCCTGCTCGGGGTCGCGCGGCCACCACCAGGCGGTGGCGGCCAGCGCCAGCAGCAGCACCGCCAGCACGAAGCGGCCGGCGATACGGTCGGCCAGCAGTTGCGCCGGCGGCTTGTCGCGCTGCGCTTCCTGCAACAGACGGGTGATCGCCGCCAGACGGGTGGCGTTGCCGGCGCTGCTCACTTTCAGGTCGATGGCGCGGGCGCCGACGTTGAGGCTGCCGGCGAGCAGGCGCTCGTCGCGCAGATGCCGCACCGGATGCGACTCGCCGCTGAGCAGGGCTTCGTCGAGATCGGCGGCGGCATCCAGCAACTGGCCATCGGCGGGCAGCGCCTCGCCGGGGGCGACGCGCACCACGTCGCCCGGTTGCAGCGCGATCAGCGGCACGCTCTGCGGCACACCGTCTTCGAGGCGCACGGCGGTGAGCGCGCGGCGGCCGGCGAGCAGGCGCAGACGCTCGCCGGCCAAGGCGCGGCTGCGGCCTTCCAGATAGCGGCCGGTGCCGAGCAGCATCACGAACATGGTGGCGGCGTCGAAGTAGAGCGCGCCCTCGCCGGCCATCACCCGCCAGGCGCTGGCGAAGTAGGCGATGAGGATGGACGCGGCCACCGGCACGTCCATGCCGAGGCTGCGGTCGCGCAGCGAGCGCCAGGCGGCGGCGAGAAAGGGCCAGCCGCTGTAGAACACCGCCGGGGTCGCCAGCAGCCACTGCGTCCAGCGCAGCAACTGGGAGACGCCGGGGTCGATCACGTCGAAGTATTCCGGCCAGGCCAGCATCATCACCTGCATGGCGCAGATCACCGCCACGCCCACGCGGGCGAGAGCAGCGCGGCGCTCGCGCTGGCCCGCCTGCACGGCCTGATCCTGCGCCAGTACCTGCGGCTTGTAGCCGGCACGGTCCAGGCGCTCGACTGCCTCGGACAGCGCCGCGACCTGCGGGCTGAACACGAACTCGACAGTGCGGCTGGCGAGGTTCACCCGCACATCGTTGGCGACGCCGGCCAGGGCGCGTTCGACACCGCGCACGCAAGCGCCGCAATGCACGCCATCCACCGCCAGCAGCACCTCGCGACGACCGCCGGAGAGCGGCGTACTGACCGCCTCCAGCAACTCCGGCCGGTCGTAGGTCTGCCAGCTCTGACTCATCAGTGCCCCTTGGGGGCGACGCTGGTCTCGGCGATGGGTGTGAAACCCTGCTGCGAGGCGGTGAGGATGGTCAGCACGCCGGCTGCCAGCACCGCCGCCGGCAGGCCGAAGATGAGCAGCAGTTCGACCAGCGGCAGGCGTGGCTTCCGCGGCGTGGCGGGCTTGGCTTGGGCAGACTCAGTCATGACCTTCTCCGGCAATGAAGCTGGCGGTGCGCTCGCGTTGGAGCTTGGGATCGTCCTCGGCGACCAGGCTGAACTTGAGGCTGTGTATGCCATGCAGGCGGTCCTCGTCGTCGTCCTCGTCGTCGGACACCTGGTTACGCACGCTCACCGTCAGGGCCTGGGCCTCGCCGCGACCGACCAGTACGCTGTCCGGCACGGCCAGGAAACGGCGGCCATCCGGCGAGCTGACCGAGAGCTTGAAGCGGTGCGCGGCCGAGGTCTCGTTGCTCACCTTCAGGGTGTAGAGGTTCTCGATGGCACCGTCGTCGAGCTCGCGGTAGAGCGAGTGACGGTCGCGGATCACGTCGAACTGCACCGGCGTGCGCAGCAGGATCGCCACCACGAAGCCGACGCAGAGCCCGGCCCAGATCAGGCCGTAGCCGATCACCCGGGGACGCAGCAGGCGGAACTTCTGCCCCTTCTCCTCGTGCGCGCTGGTGTAGCGGATCAGGCCGCGCGGCTTGTGCACCGAGTCCATCACGCTGTTGCAGGCATCCACGCAGGCGGCGCAGGCGATGCACTCGTACTGCAGACCCTTGCGTATGTCGATGCCGGTGGGGCAGACCTGCACGCACAGCGAGCAGTCCACGCAATCACCCGCGGGCACGCCGCTGAGCTTCGCCACTGACTTGCGCGGCTCGCCACGCTTCTGGTCGTAGGAGATGACCAGCGTGTCCTTGTCGAACATCGCGCTCTGGAAGCGGGCGTAGGGGCACATGTACTTGCACACCTGCTCGCGCATCACGCCGGCATTGCCCCAGGTGGCAAAGCCGTAGAACAGGGTCCAGAACAGCGGCCAGCCCGCCAACTGCAGGGCGAAGAACTCGGGGAACAGCTCGCGCGCCGGCACGAAGTAGGCGACGAAGGTCAAACCGGTGAACAGGGCGAAGCCGCCCCAGAGCAGGTGCTTGGCGCCCCGGCGCAGAATCTTCTCGGTGTTCCAGGGTGAGCGGTCGAGCTTGATGCGCGCGTAGCGATCACCCTCGGCGAGGTGTTCCATCCAGATGAACGCTTCGGTCCACACCGTCTGAGGACAGGCATAGCCGCACCACAGTCGCCCACCCAGAGTGGTGAAGAAGAACAGCGTCAGCGCCGCGATCAGCAGCAGCCAGGTGAGAAAGATGAGGTCCTGCGGTGCCAGCGTCAGCGTGAAGACGTGAAAACGCCGGTGCGGCAGGTCCAGCCAGACCAGTGGCGTGTCGCCGATCTGGATCCAGGGCGCGATGTAATAGAAGCCCAACAGCAAGAGCATCGCCAGCACCCGCAGCCGGGCATAGCGGCCCTGGGCTCGGCGTGACTGAATCTTCGCCGACGACTCGTAGAGCAGCGCCGGCTTTTCGGCTTCCGGCGGCTTAGTGGAGGTGCTCATTCGGCGCCTCCGGGGGCAGCGGCACCGCCGGCGAGCCGGCATGGGTCAGCAGCACCGCGATGGCGGCCGGCGCCGCGGCGGCCAGCCAGCACATGAAGAAGCCGAACGACAGCTCGGATAGGCCGAGCTTGGTCGCGTACTCCTCTGGCAGCAACAGCAGCCAGGTCAACAGCATGGGAATGGCTCCGAGAAAACTAGCCCAGAGGGTGATCGCCACCAGCCGGGCTCCCGTGCGGGAGCCCAGGCCCTTGGCCGCGGCCTGCCGTAGCAGGACGTCGGCCTGGACTTCCTCGCTGGTGTGATCGTCGCTCATGGAGTTTGCGAGAGGCTGTAGACGTAGCTGGAGACTACCCGGATATCGTCCCCGCCGAGAATATCCTTGTGCGCCGGCATGCTGCTCTTGCGGCCGAACAGGATGGTCTCGCGGATCTTCTCGCGGCTACCGCCATGCAACCAGATGTTGTCGGTGAGATTCGGCGCGCCGATGTAGGGGTTGCCCTTGCCGTCGGCGCCGTGACAGGCCGCGCAGGTGACGGCGAAGGTCTTCATCGCGTTCTCACGCCGCTGGGCGTTGAAGTTGGGATCAGACCAGTGCTTCACGGTATCCACCAGATCGTCGGTGACCTTCGGGTCCAGCGTGGCGCTGAAGGTCGGCATCTGACCCTGGCGACCGTTGGTGATGGAGGTGACGATGGCCTCCGGAGTGCCGCCGTAGATCCAGTCCTTGTCGGCCAGGTTGGGGAAGCCGCGCGCGCCGCGCGCATCGGCGCCGTGACAGCCGGCGCAGTTGTTCAGGAACACCTCGCGGCCCAGCGACAGCACCGCAGGATCCTTGGACAGCGCGGCGACATCGCGATCACCCAGGGTGGCGTACACCGCCTGGCGCTTGGCCTTGACCACGGCCATGCGCTCGGCGAGCTGCTTCTCCTGCGTCCAGCCGCTCTTGCCAGCGAAGGCGCCCAGGCCAGGGTAGTAGACCAGGTAGCCGACGCCGAACACGATGGTGAGGATGAACATATTCAGCCACCAGCGCGGCAGCGGATTGTTGTACTCACGCAGGTCGTCGTCCCAGACATGGCCAGTGGTGCTTTCCCCCGGAGTGCCGCGGGCATTGCTGAACAGCAGCCAGAGGCAGCCAATGATGGAGCCGACGGCGATGGCGGCGATGAACCAGTGCCAGGTAGCGTTCATGACCGGCGCCCTCCCTGCTTGCGAATCACGGCATGGCGATGGCCGGCCAAGTGCGGCCGGTGCGGATGGCCACTAAGGGCGAGCCAGCTCACCCCCAGCGCCAGGGACAACAGCAGGGCACCGATGAACCAGTGCCAGTAGGTCAGAACCATGTCCATTTCAGTTCTCCTTGGAGCAGCCACAGCCGCCGTGCTGGCAGGCCGTGGTCGCGGGGTCGTCGCTCAGGGGCAGACGGGAGGCATCCTCGAAGCGCGTGCGGTTACGCGCCGAGTAGGCCCAGACGGTGATGCCGACGAAGGACGCCAGCAGTAGGGCGGTGACAATGCCGCTGATCATGGCTTGCTCTCCTTAATCGCTTACTGGGCCGGCGCCGCGGCGTCGGTGGTGGCCGGAGCCGCCTCGCCAGCGGCGGGAGCCTCGGCGGGGGTTTCTGCCGGGGCCGGGGCCTGCTCGGGCGTCGGCGGCGGGGTGACGACCGGCGCCTCCGGCTTGGGCACCTTCAACGACTGCAGGAAGGCGATCAGCGCGTCCATCTGGGTGTGTCCTTCCACCGCGGCCGGCGCGGCCGCGATTTCCTGCTCGGTGAAGGGCACGCCGACCCGCGATAGGGCGCGCATCTCGGCAACCACGTCGTCGGCCTTCAGCGGCGTCGCCGCCAGCCATGGATAGCCCGGCATGTTGGATTCCGGCACCACGTCGCGCGGGTTCTTCAGGTGGATGACATGCCAGTCGTCGCTGTAGCGGCCGCCGACGCGGGCGAGGTCAGGGCCGGTGCGCTTGGAGCCCCACTGGAAGGGGTGATCCCACACCGATTCGCCGGCGGTGGAGGCAGGGCCGTAGCGCATCACTTCCTCGTGCAGCGAGCGCACCATCTGCGAGTGGCAGTTGTAGCAACCCTCGCGGATGTAGACATCGCGCCCCGCCACTTCCAGCGGCGTGCGGATCTTGAGCCCCGGCGCCGGCTGGGTGGTGCTGCTCTGGTGCATCAGCGGCAGGATCTCGACCAGGCCGCCGAAGCTGATCGCGACCGCGATCAGGATGCCCATCAGGCCAATGTTGCGTTCAATCTTGTCGTGCAGTGGGCCGCTCATGACCGGGCCTCCTGGAGGGAACCATGGGAAGTAGTGCTGTCACGCAGGGACTCGGCGCCCGGCTCGGGCTGCACGGTCTTCCAGACGTTCCAGGCCATCACGAACATGCCGGAGAGGAAGATCAGGCCGCCGAGCAGACGCAGGCCGTAGAAGGGATGCGTGGCCTTGAGCGCCTCGACGAAGCTGTAGGTCAGCGTGCCGTCGTCCGACACCGCGCGCCACATCAGGCCCTGCATCACACCGGCGATCCACATCGCGGTGATGTAGAGCACCGTGCCGATGGTGGAGAGCCAGAAGTGCAGGTTGATCGCCGGCACCGAGTACATCTTCGGCTTGCCGAACAGGCGCGGGATCAGCATGTAGATCGAGCCGATCGAGATCATCGCCACCCAGCCCAGAGCGCCGGAGTGCACATGGCCGATGGTCCAGTCGGTGTAGTGGCTGAGCGCGTTGACCGTCTTGATCGACATCATCGGACCTTCGAAGGTCGACATGCCGTAGAAGCTCAGGGAGACGATCAGGAACTTCAGGATCGGGTCGTCGCGCAGCTTATGCCAGGCACCCGAGAGGGTCATGATGCCGTTGATCATGCCGCCCCAGGACGGCGCCAGCAGGATCAGCGAAAACACCATGCCGAGGCTCTGCACCCAGTCCGGCAGGGCGGTGTAGTGCAGATGGTGGGGGCCGGCCCACATGTAGACGCTGATCAGCGCCCAGAAATGCACGATGGAAAGCCGATACGAGAAGATCGGCCGGCCGGTCTGCTTGGGCACGAAGTAGTACATCATTCCCAGAAAGCCGGCGGTGAGGAAGAAGCCCACCGCGTTGTGGCCGTACCACCACTGCACCATCGCATCCACCGCACCCGAGTAGGCGCTGTAGGACTTGGTGGCCGACATCGGGATCGCCGCGCTGTTGACGATGTGCAACACCGCCACCGCGATGATGAAGGCACCGTAGAACCAGTTGGCGACGTAGATGTGGCTGACCGTGCGCTTGGCGATGGTGCCGAAGAACACCACCGCGTAGGCGACCCAGACCACGGCGATCAGCAGGTCAATGGGCCATTCCAGCTCGGCGTACTCCTTGCCCTGGGTGATGCCCAGCGGCAGGGTGATGGCAGCGGCGAGAATCACCGTCTGCCAGCCCCAGAAGGTGAAGCTGGCCAGCTTGGGGAGGAACAGGCCGGTGCGGCAGGTACGCTGCACCACCCAGTAACTGGTGGCGAACAGCGCGGAACCGCCAAACGCGAAGATCACCGCATTGGTATGCAGTGGCCGCAGGCGGCTATAGGTGAGCCAGGGGGTGTCGAAGTTGAGCGCCGGCCACATCAACTGCGCGGCTAGGAGAACGCCGACGGTCATGCCGACGATCCCCCAGACCACGGTCATGATGCTGAACTGGCGGACCACACTGTCGTGGTAATTCACGACCGACGTTGTCGTTGGGGAACTCATCGGTTTCTTCTCCAAAAGAATGCGGGCCTACTCGGTACGTCGCGGCATTGTTGTAATGCAGCGGCAAGGTGACATTGACTTGAGTCAATTGCGGCCCGATATATCGCGCCGAACAATGCCGCCACGAGCACCGCTACCGCGAAGATCACCGTCATGAGCACTACCAGCACCCATGTCGTCTGCCCGCATTGCCAGGCAGTCAACCGCCTGCCCGGCGCGCGCCTGGCCGAGCGGCCGGCCTGCGGCCAGTGTCACCAGCCGCTGTTCACCGGCCATCCGGTGGAACTGAGCCAGCAGAGCTTCGCCCGCCACATCGAGCGCAGCGACCTGCCGGTGGTGGTGGATTTCTGGGCGCCTTGGTGCGGGCCCTGCCGGGCGATGGCTCCGGCCTACGAGGCCGCCGCCGCCCAGCTCGAACCCGGCCTGCGTCTAGCCAAGGTCAACACCGAGGCCGAGCAGGGGCTGGCGGCGCAGTACAACATCCGCAGCATCCCCACCCTGGCGGTCTTCCGGGGCGGCCGCGAAGTGGCGCGCCAGGCGGGGGCGATGCCCCTGCCGCAACTGCTGGCCTGGGTACGACAGGCCACGCGCTGAGTACCTGCGCGGCGCGCCGACCTGACTACGACCAGCCGGCCCGCTCGGCCCGGTGGTCAGGCCAACCGGTCAGCGACTACTTCAACAGGCTGCGCCCCGGTGGCCAGGCGGGGCCTCGACCACGGCCGGTCAGTTGCCGGGTGATGGCGCTCTTCAGCGGCGGCAGGCGGTTCGCCACGCCCAGCAAGGCCTGGCGGGCGAAACGCGCCGGCGAGCGTTCGTCGGTGTAGAGGCCGACCAGGAAATTGGTGCCGTAATAGAGCGGCGCGGTGGCGCGGCGGTGTTCAGACTGGTAGCGCTCCAGCACCGTCGCCGCGCCCAGGTCGCGGCCCTCGCGGCGCGCCGCCGCCAAGGCCCGGCTCAGGGCATCGACCCCGTACAGGCCGAGGTTGAAGCCGTGCGCGGTAACCGGATGCATGCCCACCGCCGCGTCGCCGATCAAGGCGAAGCGACGGCCGACGAACTGCTGGGCGTAAACCGCCACCAACGGGTAGCTGTGACGCTCGCCGACCAGTTGCATCTCGCCCAGGCGACCGCCGAACTGCTCGCTGAGCAGGCGTGCGTAGCTCGCCGGCGGCAACTGGCGCAGGCGCTCGGCGTCGTCGCTCGGCGCGGTGAGCACGGCCGACACCCGGTTGCCGGTAAGCGGCAGCATCGCCAGCGTGCGGCCGTGCCCGAAGCACTCGTAGGCGATGCCTTCGTGTGGCCGGCTGTGCGCCAGGTGGCAGACGATCACGTCGCGACCGAAATCCTGCAGATCGGCGCCGATGCCCATCTGCCGACGGCTGTCGGACAAGCGGCTGTCGGCCGCCACCAGCAGCCGCGCCCGCAGTTGCCGACCGTCGGCGAGCTGCACCTGGGCGGCCTGCTCGTCCACTGCCAGCTTCCGCACCTGCACACCGTCGAGGATCTCGATGCCGGCCTGCTGCTCGGCCGCCGCGAAAGCGGCACGACGGATCAGATGGTTGGGCACCAGAAAGCCCAGGCCAACCGCGCCGGAGTCGCGGCTGTCGAAATGCAGGGCGCGCGGCGACTCGCCATTGAGCACGCGCGCCTCGCGGATGGTGGAAACCTCGGCGGGCGGAATCCGCGCCCAGATGCCGAGCTGCTCGAGGATGTCCACACCGCGATGGGTGAGCGCGATCTCGCGCCCATCCGGCGCCGCCGCGGCGAGCGCCGCGCGCGACTGACGCTCCAGCAGTTTCACCCGCAGACCCTGGCGCGCCAGCGCGCAGGCCAGACTCAGACCGGCCGGGCCGGCGCCGACAATCAGAACTTCGGCGTCGTCACGCGGGGCGCCGTTCTCGGGCTCCGAATCCCTCATGCCCTTCTGCGTCCGCGGCTCGTCGAAGCTCATGGCTTGCTGGCTCCGGCGGTGCGCTGCAACTGGCCGGGCATGGCGGTGCGCGTGCCGGCGAAATCGGTCCAGCAACCACGCCGGTAGTCGTAGAGCTTGCACAGCCGCGCGGTCTCGAAGTACCAGCGCCAGGAAAAGTCCTGGATCACGATGCTGCCGGGCAGGCGCTCCTCCAGGATGCGCTGCGCGGCCTTGAGCCGGTACAGCGGAATGCTCATGTCCACATGGTGGGCGGTGTGCTCGAAGATGTGGTGCAGCAGCCAGCCCAGATCCACGCCCCGCCAGGGCCGCAGCCGCAGGTGGACCGTGGTGGTGACGAAGGGCTGCGCCGCCGACCACTCGGCCTTGTCGGCATGCCAGGCGATCTCGGTGTGCGTGTGGTGCACGTAGATCACGAAGCCGATCAGCGCGTTCCAGACCAGCCAGGGCAGGGCGAAGCCGGTGGCCAGCAACAAGCCTGCCGACTGCCCGCTGGCCCGCGCCGCCCACACCAGGGCCGCCATCCACAGCAGCGCGAAGGCGCTCACCAACAGACCGTCCCAGACGAATACCGCGCGGCGGCTGGGCATTTCGCGACGGCTGGGGAAGTACATGCGCCGCCACCAGATTTCGACCATGTAATAGAGGCCCGGCCCCCAGCCGCTGCGGTAGACGCGCTCCAGCGCCTGGCGCCAGCGTGGCAGCGCGCGGAATTGCTCGGGCGTGAGCGGCTCCCAGACCATGTCGAAGCCACGCAGATTGGTGTAGCCGTGGTGGACGACGTTGTGGCCGACATCCCAGAGGCTGTAGGGCGTCAGCGAGGGCAGGAATACCAGCCGCCCCAGCCAGCGATTGAGCCGGCGGCTGGGCGTGAGGCTATGGTGGCAGGCGTCGTGGCCGAGTATGAACAGGCGGCCGATCACCAGGCCGGCGATCACCCCGAACAGCAGCTTGAGCAGCAGCGGCTGCAGCCAGACCGTGGCGGCCAGGGCGGCGGCGAACAGGCTGTAGTCCAGGAGCACCAGAGGCAGGGCGCGCGAAGTACTGCGCGCCGACACCGGCAGCAGCCAGCTACGGAGGACCTTGCGGTGCGGAACCGTGAACGGCGCATCGGGCGCCAGCGGAGCGAGTGACATGGGAACAGAACCTCGGCCGGAAAAGCGGCAATGCCGGCATCCTGGCTTCCACCCTCCGGCCGCGACTTGATCCAGATCAATTTGAATCCGAAGATCCGCCTCGTCGACACCATCGTTCAATCAGACTTCGGAAATCAGCCGAGCAGGGTCACAGAACGCAGAAAGTCGTTATTCTCGCGACTGACGCTGCCGCTGAGACTTGGCCATCCAGGGCCTTTCATGGACATCCCGATTGATCGTCTCGCCGACTCGGTGTCCAACGCGGAGGACCTGGAGGGTCTGACCCGTCCACTGCTGGAGCTACTGGAGCAGGTCACCGGACTGGAGTCCACCTACCTCACCCGGATCGACGAGCAGCGCGGCGTGCAGCACGTCCAGTACGCGCGCAATTCCGGCGAGATGCAGATTCCCGAGGGCTTGTCGGTACCCTGGGAAGACACCCTGTGCAAACGCGCGCTGGAATCCGCCCAGCCATTTACCGACGACGTCTCCGGGTGCTGGGGCGACTCCGATGCCGCCCGGCAATTGGGCATCAAGACCTATATGAGCCAACCGGTGCGAGGGATCGACGGTGGGCTCTACGGCACGCTGTGCGCCGCCAGCTCGAGGCGCGTCTCGGCCGCCGTGACCACCACCAAGGTTCTTGGCCTGTTCGCCCGACTGATCGCTCACCAGGTCGAGCGCGAGCAGCTGTTGCAGGCCCTGCGCAGGACCAATGCCGAACTGTCCTCTCACGCGCTCACCGACCCGCTGACCGGCGTCGCCAATCGCCGCGCGCTGATACTGGAGCTGCGACGCCGGCTCGCCCGGGCGAACCGCGAGGGCGGCGGCGTCGATGTCGCCTTCGTGGATCTCGACGGCTTCAAGGCGATCAACGACCAGCATGGCCACGAGGCAGGTGATCGTTTTCTGGTTTACATCGCCTCGCGATTGAGCTCGGGCATCCGTAACGGCGACTTGCTGGCTCGCTACGGCGGCGACGAGTTCGTGATCGTCACCGGCCATGGGGACGGACCGGCCCTGCGCGATCGGCTGGAGAAGGCCACCATGGGCCAGTACCTCGCCCATGGGCTGGTGATCGACTATCCCGGCGCCAGTGTCGGACTGGTGACCTCCAGCCCTGGCGAGAGTGACGCCGAGTCGCTGCTGGCCCGCGCCGACGCCGCGATGTACGAAAAAAAGAAAGCCCGCAAGGCCGCCCGCTGAGGACCTGCGCCAGCGACCGCGACCCGTTCCGCGAGCCTAGCCACTTGTGCGCCGAGGGCTAGCACCCAATATTGAGGCTGCGAGTCCAGCCCACACAGTCACGGTGCCCATCATGAACAAACTGCTGCAGATCCTGGCGCTGGTCAGCGCCGCACTACTGAGCGGCTGCGGCTACAACACCATGCAGCGGCAAGACGAAGGCGTGAAGGCGGCCTGGGCCGAGGTGCTCAACCAGTACCAGCGGCGCGCCGATCTGGTGCCCAACCTGGTCAATACCGTGAAGGGCTATGCGCAGCAGGAGCAGGACGTGCTGCTGGGCGTGACCGAGGCGCGCGCCAAGGTCGGCAGCATCAACGTCAGCCCGGAGATGGTCAACGACGCGCAGGCGCTGAAGAAATTCGGTGAGGCGCAGGGCGAGCTGTCGAGCGCGCTGTCGCGGCTCTTGGTGGTCACCGAGAACTATCCACAATTGAAGTCCGACGGCCTGTTCCGCGATCTGCAGGCGCAGTTGGAGGGCACCGAGAACCGCATCACCGTGGCGCGCAACCGCTACATCGCGGCGGTGCAGGAGTACAACACCACCGTGCGCAGCTTCCCCAACAATCTGTTCGCCGGCATGTTCGGCATGCAGGTGAAGCCCAGCTTCACCGTGGAAGACGAAAAGGCCATCGCCCGGCCGCCGACGGTGGACTTCTCCGCCCCGCCGCAAAAATGAGCTTGCGTCGTCTGCGCCTGGGCGCGTTCGCGGCCCTCTGGCTGCTGGGCGGCACGCTGGCCCACGCCGAGCTGGCAGTGCCCGAGCTCAAGGCGCGGGTCACCGACCAGACCGGCAGCCTGAGCGCCGAGCAGAGCGGCGCGCTGGAGCAGAAGCTCGCTACTTTCGAGCAGGCCAAGGGCAGCCAGATCGCGGTGCTGATCGTGCCCAGCACCGAGCCCGAGGCGATCGAGCAGTACGCCCTGCGCGTCGCCGAACAATGGAAGCTCGGCCGCAAGGGCGTCGATGACGGCGCGCTGCTGCTGATCGCCAAGAACGACCGCGCGCTGCGCATCGAGGTCGGCTATGGGCTGGAAGGCGCGCTGCCCGACGCCATCGCCAAGCGCATCATCGCCGAGACCATCACGCCCTACTTCCAGCAGGGCGATTTCTACGGCGGCATCGACGCCGGCACCAGCCAGATGATCGAGGTGATCCAGGGCGAACCCCTGCCGGCGCCCAAGCAGCGCGACAGGCGTGGCGGCAGCCAGGCCGAGCGGCTGCTCGGCTCGCTGTTGCTGCCCTTCATGGTGCTCTACGTCGTCGGCCAGGGGCTGCGCCGCCTGATCGGCAGCTTCCCCGCCTCGGCTGTGGTCGGCGGCGGCACCGGCATCGCGGCCTTCCTGATCCTCGGCTCCGGCCTGATCGGTCTGGGTATCGCGCTGTTCGCGATGATCGTGGCGTTGCTGCTGTATAGCGGCGCGGCTGGCGGCCTGCCCATCCATGGTGGCTACGGCGGCGGTCGCGGCGGCGGCTTTGGCGGTGGTGGTGGCGGCTTCAGCGGTGGCGGTGGTGGTTTTGGTGGTGGCGGCGCATCGGGGCGCTGGTGAGATGAGCACTTTGCAGAGACTGTGGACCCATGCCTGCACCGGCGATCTGGCCTTGCGGCGCAGCTTCCCGCCGGCAACGCTGGCGGCCATCGAGAGAGCGATCCGCGACTGCGAAAGCCGCCATGCCGGCGAGATCCGCTTCGCCGTCGAGCCGGCACTGAAGCTGGCGGCGGTCTGGCAGGACCAGGGGCCGCGCCAGCGCGCCCTCGCCGCCTTCGCCGAGCTGGGCGTGTGGGACACTGCCCACAACAACGGCGTGCTGATCTATGTGCTGCTCGCCGACCAGGCGGTGGAGATCGTCGCCGACCGTGGTGTCTCCAGTCAGCGTGTACCGGCGGAGGAATGGGAGGCGGTGTGCCGGCTGATGGAGGGCCACTACCGCAGCGGCGCCTTCCGCGAGGGCTCGATCGCCGGCATCGAGGCGGTCGCCGACGTGCTGGCTCGCTATCCGCCGGCCTTCCCCGACGCCGGCAACGAGTTGCCGAACGCACCGGTTCTGCTGCGCTGAAGGCTTACGCCGACACGCTGGCCTGCGCTAAACTGGCGCCGTCATTGGGGAGTAGCCGCTCTTCCACCCGAAGAGGTTTGCGTCAACACACTTGGCCCGCAGGCCATGGCGCAGGCAGTCGTTCCCTTAGCTTGGCAAGACCTTTGACCACGACGCCTCCGATGGCCGGGGTAGCGGCGTGGTCATTCGTCCGCTGCCGGCCCTGGAACCCCACATGGAATCCCTCTTCGTCTCTACCGGTGTCGTCGCCCTGGCGGAAATCGGCGACAAGACCCAGCTGCTCGCCTTCCTGCTCGCCGCCCGCTTCAAGAAGCCGCTGCCGATCGTCGCCGGCATCCTGGTCGCCACCCTGATCAACCACGGTCTGGCCGGCGCGCTCGGCGCCTGGATCACCGCTAGCTTGAGCCCGGAAGTGCTGCGCTGGGTGCTGGGCCTGTCGTTCCTGGGCATGGCGGCCTGGACCCTGATCCCCGATTCCATCGAGGACGAAGAGACCAAGACCGCGCAGCGCCTGGGCGTGTTCGGCGCCACCCTGGTGACCTTCTTCCTGGCCGAGATGGGCGACAAGACCCAGATCGCCACCGTCGCCATGGCCGCCCACTACGGCACGCCGCTGCTGGTGGTGGCCGGCACCACCCTGGGCATGCTGATCGCCGACGTGCCGGCGGTGTTCGCCGGCGACAAGCTCGCCAACAAGATCCCGATGAAGCTGGTGCATGGCATCGCCGCCGCGATCTTTGCCGCGCTCGGCCTCGCGACCCTGCTGGGCGCCGGCGCTAAGCTCGGCTTCTGATCGCGACAGTCCAGCGGAGCCCCCATGCACAGCGACAATCTGCCGGCCTGGCAACACCATCATTCCTTCAACGTCAGCAGCGAATCGGCGGAGAAAAGCACGCGGGTGGTGATGTGGATCACCGCCGCCACCATGGTCGTCGAGATCCTGGCCGGCTGGTGGTACAACTCCATGGCCTTGCTCGCCGACGGCTGGCACATGAGCTCGCATGCGGTGGCCATCGGCCTCAGCGCCGTCGCCTATGCCAGCGCGCGCCGCTATGCGAGCGACCCGCGCTTTGCCTTCGGCACCTGGAAGATCGAGATCCTCGGCGGCTTCGCCAGCGCCATCTTCCTGCTCGGTGTCGCCGCCATGATGCTGTTCGGCTCGGTCGAGCGGCTGTGGTCACCGCAGCCCATCCACTACCGCGAGGCCATCGTCATCGCCGTGCTCGGTCTGGCGGTGAATCTGGTCTGCGCGCTGATTCTCGGCAAGGCCCATCACCACGGGCATGGTCACGATCACGGCCATGGGCGCGGCCATGCGCACGACCATCCTCATGGTCACGCCCACGACAGCCACCAGGATCTAAATCTCAAGTCCGCCTACGTGCATGTGATCGCCGACGCCGCCACCTCGGTGCTGGCCATCGTCGCCCTGATCGGCGGCTGGCTGTACGGCTGGTCCTGGCTGGACCCATTGATGGGCATCGTCGGCGCGGTGCTGGTCGCGGTCTGGGCCAAGGGCCTGATCGCCGATACCGGCAAGGTGCTGCTGGATCGCGAGATGGATCATCCGGTGGTCCAGGAGATCCGCGAGGTGGTGGAAGCCGGTGCCGAGGGCGAAGAAACCAAGATCACCGACCTGCATGTCTGGCGCGTCGGCAAGGGCGTGTATTCCTGCGCGCTGACGGTGGTAACGCACGACCCCAAGCTGACCGCCGAAGACCTGCGTGCACGGCTGGCGGTGCACGAGGAGATCGTGCACTCGACCATCGAGATCCACGTCTGTCCGGATCAAGCAAGCGCCGGGCACTGACTCCGGCGTCGCGACGCAGGTCGTCGGTACGCATCTGTTCGACGCCGGCAATCGAGCTGAGGCGGCCAACTTGACCTACGTCAGTTTCTCTCCCTGCACCCAGGCCTAGCCTAGCTGCGTCTCCATTCCGGCCTCGCGGGAGCGCTCTTCGACCAAGGGCGCTCCCGCTGGTCGGCCTTTAATTCCAGGCTCATGGATTCGGGCGCAGACTGCGGACTCTGGCTCCGGGGCCGAGGTGGCCGGTGGTGGTGACGGCTCGCCGCCGCCCGCCACCCATGCCCAACCAGCGAGGTGGCTGATGCTGCAGGACTTGTTGACCGAACAGGACCGCTATTACGACGGCGTGCTGCGCGACAAGTACGCCAAGGGCGAGGAGCGCAGCGTCGACGAAGTCTTGCAGCGCGTGGCGCAGGGCCTCGCCGAGGCCGAGGCGCCGGAGCAGCGCACCCACTGGCAGGCGGAATTCCTCACCGCGCTCAAGGCCGGCTTCTACCCGGCCGGGCGGATCATGAGCGCCGCCGGGACCGACATCCAGGCGACGCTGATCAACTGCTTCGTGCAGCCGGTGGGTGATTCCATCGCCCAGGGCCGCGACGGCAAGGTCGGCATCTACACCGCGCTGCTGCAGGCGGCGGAGACCATGCGCCGTGGTGGCGGCGTCGGCTACGACTTTTCCAGCATCCGTCCGCGTGGGGCCAAGGTGCACGGCACCCAGAGCCGTGCCAGCGGGCCGATCAGCTACATGCGGGTGTTCGACCGCTCCTGCGAAACGGTGGAATCGGCCGGCGCCCGGCGCGGCGCGCAGATGGGCATCCTCCGGGTGGACCACCCGGACATCGAGGCCTTCATCGCCGCCAAGGATCTGCGTGAGCCGGCGCGTCAGCTCGCCGCCGCCGGCTACAGCGGCAGCGAGCTGGACGCGCTCTTGCAGAAGCAACGCACGCTCGCCAACTTCAACCTCAGCGTGGCGGTCAGCGATGCCTTCATGGCCGCCAAGGACCGGGGCGAGGACATCGAGCTGGCGCACCCCGCCGAGCCGGATCGCAGCGAGCACCCGGACGCCTATCAGCGCGCCGAGGGACTCTGGGTGTACCGGCGCGTCAATGCCGCCGTGCTCTGGGACCAGTTGCTGCGCACCACCTACGAAACCGCTGACCCCGGCGTGGTGTTCATCGACCGCATGAACGCCGAGAACAACCTCGCCTACTGCGAGCGCATCGAGGCCACCAATCCCTGCATCACCGCCGATAGCTGGGTGCACACCGACGAGGGTCCGCGCCAGGTGAGCGAGCTGCTCGGCCGGGCGTTCGTGGCGCGGGTGGATGGCGAGTCGCATGCCGCCAGCGCGCGCGGTTTCTTCGTCACCGGCCACAAGCCGGTGCTCAACCTCTGCACCGAGGAGGGCTATCGGCTGCGGCTTACCGCCGACCACCCGGTGCTGAGTCTGCGCTGGATGGGCCGCTGGACCCAGGAGCCGGTGTGGAAGAAGGCCGGCGAGCTGCAGCCGGGCGAGCTGATCGTGCTGCACGACCATCGCGACCAGCCGCAGTGGCCGGGCGTGGAGAGCCGCGAGGAAGGTTATCTGCTGGGTCTGCTGCTGGCCGAGGGCCAGTTGCGGACCGAGGCGGCGGTGCTCTCGCTGTGGGCGCGGCCGCTGGCGGTGGGCGGCGATCAGGCGCAAGACGGCGTGCGCGGGGTGATGACCGAGGCCTTGCACTGCGTCGCCAAGCTGGCGCCCAGCGCGCCGCTGCCGGACTGGCTGCCGCAGGCCGGACGTGGCGAGTGGCGGCTGTCGCTGCCGGTGCTGGCCGATCTTGCCCAGCGCATGGGCCTGGGCGAGGGACCGACCCGGGTGACGCCGGCCATGGAGCGTGCCTCCAGCCAGTTCTACTGCGGCCTGCTGCGCGGCCTGTTCGACGGCGCCGGCCAGGTGCAGGCCAGCGCCGGCAAGGGCGCCAGCCTGCGCTTGAGCCTCGCCGACTACGGCCAGGCCGAGGCGGTGCAGCGCATGCTGCTGCGTCTGGGCATGGTCAGCAGTCTGCACCGCGAGCGCCGGCGGTGGGAGCTGGTGCTCTCTGGCGACAACCTGGCGATCTACGCCGAGCGCATCGGCTTTGCCGATGGCGAAAAAGCCGCGCGCCTCAGCCAGCGGCTGGCCGGCTACAAGCGCGGCCTCAACCGCAGCCGCTTCGCCGCGCGGGTGGCGAGCATCGAGACCGGCCCGGAGGAGACCGTCTACGACTGCCAGATTCCCGGCATCAACGCCTTCGATGCCAACGGTCTTTACGTCCACAACTGCGGCGAGCAGCCGCTGCCCGACTACGGTTGCTGCTGCCTGGGTTCGCTCAATCTGGCGCTGTTCGTCACCGAACCCTTCACCGAGCAGGCGCACCTGGACTGGCCGCGCCTGAAAGCGACCGCCGCGACCGCGGTGCGCATGCTCGACAACGTGCTCGATCTCACCCACTGGCCGCTGCCCGAACAGCAGCGCGAGGCGATGAACAAGCGCCGCGTCGGCTTGGGCTTCACCGGCCTGGGCACGGCGCTGATGATGCTGCGCCAGCGCTACGGCTCCGAGGAGGCGGTGCAGCTCACCGCCGAGATCGCCCGCACGCTGCGCGACAGCGCCTACGAGGCCTCGGTGGCGCTGGCGAAGGAACGCGGCGCGTTCCCGCTGTTCGACGCCGACAAATATCTGAAGAGCCCCTTCGTGCAGCGGCTGCCGGAGCCGCTGCGCGCGGCCATCGCCAAGCACGGCCTGCGCAACAGCCATCTGCTGTCGATCGCTCCCACCGGCACCATCTCGCTGGCCTTCGGCCGCAATGTCACCGGCGGCATCGAGCCGGCCTTCGCCTGGGAGTACCGCCGGCGCAGCCGCAACCGCGATGGCGAGGCCATCGAGTATCCGATCCAGGACTATGGCTACCGCCTGTACCTGCGCATGGGCGGCGATGCCCAGAACCTGCCCGGCTATTTCGCCAGCGCGCAGACGCTCTCGCCAGCCGACCACCTGCGCATCCAGGCGGCGGTGCAGCCCTACGTCGACTCCTCGATCTCCAAGACCGTCAACGTGCCGGTGGAATGCGGCTTCGAGGAGTTCAAGCGCATCTACGACCTCGCCTACGAGTGGGGCTGCAAGGGCTGCACCACCTACCGCCCCAACGACATCACCGGCGCGGTGCTGAGCGTGACGCCCGCGCCCAGCGCCGATGCCAAGAACCCGACGCTGGAGCTGAGCGCCGCCAGCCTCGACCAGCGTCTGCGTCTGGAATCGCTGCCCTCACCGCCCTTGGCCTCGCTGAAGTGGCCGGGCCGGCCGGAATTCGCCGGCGGCAACCCGGCCTGGACCTACATGGTCGACGCCGGCCCCGGCTGCCGCTTCGCGGTGTTCGTCGGTCACACCGAAGCGAGCTCGGGAGCCAGCGGCGATGCCGCTGGCCGGGGCCGCACCCGGCCGTTCGAAGTCTGGGTGAACGGCGCCGAGCAGCCGCGCGGCCTGGGCGCCACCGCCAAGCTGCTGTCGATGGACATGCGCTCCGACGACCGCGCCTGGCTGCAACTGAAGCTGGAGGCGCTGGTGCGCACCCAGGGCAATCCGGTGCTGGTGCGCATGCCGCCGGCCGGCGAACCGCAGCTGCTGGCCAGCCCCACCGCCGCGCTGGCGCGGCTGGTACTGCACCGCTGCCAGGAGCTGGGCGCGTTCAGCGAGCCGGGGCCGACCCCGGTGGTGGACGCCCTGCTCAGCCGCGAGGAGCCGCTCACCGGCACCGACGGCACCATGTCCTGGACGGTGGACGTGAAGAACGCCAACACCGGCGACGACTGCGTGCTGGTGGTGCGCGAGCTGCAGCTGCCAGACGGCGAGCGCCGCCCCTATGCCGTCGGCCTCTACGGCGACTACCCGAAAGACCTCGACGGTCTCTGCCGCCTGCTCAGCTACGACATGCGCGTGCTCGACCCGGCCTGGATCGGCGAGAAGCTGCGCAAGCTGGTGTCCTACCCGGAAACCGGCGGCAGCTTCTTTGCCCGGGTTCCCGGCAAGGCCAAGTCGCAGATCTACCCGTCCACCGTCGCCTACCTCGCCGAGCTGATGCTGCACCGCTACCACATGCTCGGCATCCTCAACGCCGAGGGTCTGCCACAGACCCCGCTGGGCGTGCTTGCCGCGCCTCATAGCAGCAGCAGCGCACGCAGCCCGGCGCTGCCCGGCAAGCCCTGTCCGGAGTGCGGCGTACACGCGGTGGTGAAGCGCGACGGCTGCCAGAGCTGCACGCATTGCGGCTGGGTGGGGAATTGCGGTTGAGCGCGGCGCTCGCCGCACAGCAACCCTTTCCTCAACACCCCGCCGCCGCAGTCCCCTCCCCCGCCTGCGGAGCAGGGCGCGGTGCCAACTCTGCCTAAGTCAGCCCCGGCGCGCACGCGCTGACCTGGGTCAACGCGGATCGCGGCGCAGCGGCCGCAAGCTGGCAGGTGAAACTTGGAGCCGCCCGTGCCCGCCGTACCCACTCCCACCCGCCGACGCCGCACCGAACCCCTGCGCTGCACCGGCTGCGAACGCGGGGTCGACTGCCTCGGCGCCGCGCTGGACGAGGGCAGCGCCGCTGGCCGCATGAGCCGCACCGGCCTGGAGCGCGGCGACCATCTGTATCGCATGGGCGAGCCCAGCGACTCGCTGTACGTGGTCAGCGGCGGCGCCTTCAAATCCTATGTGGTGACACCGGATGGCGGCGAGCAGGTGCTGGGCTTCGTGCTGCCGGGCGATGTGCTGGGCATCGACTCGCTGACCCATCCGCATTTCCAGAGCAGCGCGGTGGCCATCGCGCCGGCGCGGGTCTGCCGCATGCCCGCCGAGGCCATCCGCCTGCGCATCGGCGAATCGCCGGACTTCCGCGAACGGCTGACCGCGCGCATGGGCCGCGAGATCCAGCGCCTGCAAAGACTGCTGCACCTGGGCCGCTGCACGGCGGAGCAGCGGGTGGCGGTGTTCCTGCTCAATCAGAGCGCGCAGACCGAGGGTGTCGGCTTCGCCGGCCGGGCGCAACGGCTGCCGATGTCGCGCCGGGACATTGGCCAGTTCCTGGGCCTGGCCACCGAAACCGTGTCGCGGGTATTCACCCGCCTGCAGGACAGCGGCGCGCTGCGCTGCCGGCGCACCTCCATCGAGATTCGCAATGTCGAGCGCCTGATGGAGATCGCCCGGGTGGGCCTGCCACTGCGGCGCGGCGGCTGAGCGGATTGCGGCGAAGCTGCCACCGGCCGCCGCCGCCGTTCAATCCGAAATCCGCAATAGGCCGCGCCTGAGGCGCAGCCAGCCTACTTGTCCGCCACCGCTTCCGGTTTGATCGCCAACAGGTCGCAACGCGCCTGATCGAGGATGCGCTCCGCGGTGCTGCCGATCAGCGCGCGCTCCAGGCCACTACGCTGCACGGTGCCTAGAACCAGCAGATCGGCGCGCGGATCGTCGGCGCAGTCGGCCAGCGCCAGCCAGGGCGGGCCGTAGAGCACCTGCTGGCGCTCGGCGGGCACGCCCTGCGCGGCGGCGAAACGGTGAAAGCGCTCAACCTGGGTCTGCCGCAACTGTTCGTAGATTTCAGCGGCGACCACCGTGTATTCCTCCGGCTGGCTCACCGCCAGCGGCGACAGGCCCTCGTAGGCGAATGCCAACTCGACGCTGGCGCCGCTGAGGCTGGCGATGTCGGTGGCGAGCTGGAAGATGCGTTCGTTGAGATGCCCGGCGCTGTGTTCGGCGGCAACCGGTTCCACCGCCGCCACCACCCGCCTGGGCAGGGGCAGCGCCTGCGGGTTGACCAGCATCAGCGGGCAGGGGCAGTCGCGCAGCAGGTGCCAGTCGATGGGAGTGAGCAGCACCCGGCGCAGCAGCGGCTCCAGGTGGATGTCCTTGACCACCAGGCTCGGCTGCTGCTGGTGGATCTTCGCCAGCATGTGCTCGAGCTGGGGCCGACCCCAGACCACTTCACCCTCGGCCTTGACGCCGGTTTCGCGCAGCGCCTGCACCTTGTCGTTGAGCCAATGGTGCGCCTCGGCGAGCTGGGCCTCGCGCGCCTGCCGCGCCACCTCGCTGCTCAGATGCGCCACCGCGTCCAGCAGCGGTTGCTGCTCGAACAGGCACAGGTGCAGCGTGCCACCACCGGCCCGGATCAGCGCGGCGGCGCGATTGAGCGCCGGCGAGTGCGGCTCGCTGCGTCGGGCGATCAGAAGGATTTTGCGGTGGGACATAGGGAACTCCGGCTACCAAGTTGGAAGCATCCGGTGCCAGGCCCACCGCCCGCGTTGACGCAAGTCAATGAAGTACCCACCTGCGGCAACGCGGAGCTCAGGTCACCCGCCAGTTGCGCTGCATCTCCAGATAGGTGAACGAGGCCGACCAGGTCACCAGCAGGAAGCCGCTCAGGCTCTCCATGCCCAGCAACAGGCGCAGCGGCCCCTCGGGCCGCAGGTCACCGTAGCCGACCGTGGTGTAGGTGACGGTGGACAGGTAGACGGCATCGAGCAACACCAGCCCGTCGGCACCGGTGACGCGACCCAGGTCTGGAAAGAGAGTGACGCCGTACAGCGCCATGCCGAAGATCCAGATTTCCAGCGTATGCACCGCCATCAGGCCATAGATCAGCACCAGCACCCGCAGGCGCGCCGGCAGGCGCAGCCGGGGCAGCCAGTTGTTGAGCCGCTCCAGCGCCTCGTAGTGCAGGCCGACCACGCTGCCGACCAGCACCAGGCACAGGCAGAGCATCAGCCAGTGGGCAGAAGAGCCCAGGGCCTCGAAGAAGACCGGAGTCTTGAGCGGCAGGTCGTGCATACCGCCAGTGTGCCAGTTTGGCGCCGCGGGTTAGATCACCCTCGAGTATCTCGGTGCGGGGCGAGGCAGATCCTGGTTCGCCGCCGCGCCGGCCACCGGTGCCGGCGCCTGGGCCGCGCGCAGATGGGCGTCGAAGGGCATGGCCACCGCCCGCAACAAGAAGCGCCCCTTGGCGGTGACCCGCAGCTCATGCTCGCCCAACTCCACCAGGCCGTCGGCCGCCAGCGGCTTCAGCGCCTCCAGGGCATCGGCGAAGTAGCTGCGAAAGTCGATGTGGTACTCGTGCTCCAGCCGCTGGCAATCGACCCGGTCACGGCACATCAGGTCTTCGATCAGGGCGCGGCGCAGCCGGTCATCGGCGCTCAACTGCAGGCCGCGCTGCAGCGGCAGGCGGCCGGTGTCGAGCGCGGCGTAGTAGGCATCGAGCGTCTTGACGTTCTGGCAGTAGCTGTCGGCGATGCGGCTGATGGCGCTCAGGCCCAGGCCCACCAGATCGGCGCCGCCACGGGTGGAATAGCCCTGGAAATTGCGTTGCAGACTGCCGTCGTCGAGTGCACGCGCGAGTTCGTCGTCGGGCCGCGCGAAGTGGTCCATGCCGACATAGACATAGCCTGCCGCCTGCAGCTTGGCCACGGTGAGCTGGAGCAGGCCCAGCTTCTGCTGCGAGCTGGGCAGGTCGGCGCCATTGATCTGGCCCTGCGCCTTGAACAACTGCGGCATGTGGGCGTAGCTGTAGGCTGAGACGCGATCCGGCGCCAGGGCGATCACTTGGTCGAGGGTGCGGCCGAAGCCCTCCAGCGTCTGCTTGGGCAGGCCGTAGATGAGGTCCACCGACACCGAGTTGAAACCGTGGCGGCGCGCGTCCAGCACCACCTGCTCGGTCTGCTCATAGCTCTGCAGTCGGTTGACCGCCTCCTGCACGGCGGGGTCGAAGTCCTGCACGCCGATGCTGATGCGATTGAAACCCAGAGCGGCGAGGCCGGCGATGCTGTCCGGCAGCAGCGCGCGCGGATCGACCTCGATGGAGTACTCCCGCTGCGGGCTCCGGCTCAGTCCGAAGCCGCGATCCAGGGCCTGCATCACCTGCTCCATCTGCGGCAGGCTGAAGAAGGTCGGCGTGCCACCGCCGAAGTGCAGTTGCAGCACCGGGCCACGGCCGGCGAACAGCGCCGCCTGCATCTCGATCTCGCGTTCCAGGCGCTCGATATAGCCGGCGGCGATGCTGCGCGAGCGGCTGATGATGCGGTTGCAGCCGCAGTAGAAACAGGGGCTGGCACAGAAAGGCACGTGCACGTAGAGCGACAGTGGCACGCCGCTGTCGCGGCTACGTTGCACGGCGCCCAGGTAGTCGCTGGCGCCGTAGCTCTCAGTGAACTGCGCGGCGGTCGGATAGGAGGTGTAGCGCGGCCCCGGGCGGTCGTAGCGCTCGATCAGGGCGGGGTCGAATAGGGCGAGGTCCATGGGGTGCTCCTGCTGATGCCGGCCACCTTAGGAGCGGCGGCGACCGACCGCGTTGACCGGCGTCAATGGCTCCCGTGCTACCGGAGACAGTCCGCTGGCCATCCGTCCGCCCGCCCCTACCTTGTGGCCGGCACGCCGACTACCCGGCCACGGGCCCGGCAAGCTGCGCTGGCGGCAGGCGTGGGTCGGGGTGCCCGACCGCGCCCGCAGCGGCCACGGCGGACCTGCGCCGCGCACCCCAGAAGAAAGAGAAGACGGAGGCAGCTCGCCGTGCCAATGGCCAACACCTTCCCCAATTCCGGGCTCTCGGATCAGCGCGACGAGCGCTTCCGCTTGGTGGTAGAGGCCTCGCCCAACGCCATCCTGGTGGTCAATGCCGAGGGCATCATCACCCTGGTCAACCGCCAGACCGAACAACTATTCGGTTACTCCCGAGAAGCCCTGCTGGGGCAGCCGGTGGACGTGCTGGTGCCCTTGAGCATCCGCGAGCGTCACCCGACCCTGCGCGAGAGCTACTTCAGCCATCCCAGCCATCGGCCCATGGGCGCCGGCCGCGACCTGTTCGGCCTGACCAGCGCCGGCCGCGAGGTGCCGATCGAGATCGGGCTAAGCCCGATCCGCACCGAGGAAGGCGTTTTCGTGCTCGCCTCGATCATCGACATCACCGAGCGCAAGCGCGGCGAACAGGCGCTGCGCGACCTCAATCATTCGCTGGAAACGCAGGTGCAGGAAACGCAGCGGGCTCTGGCCCAGCTCAAGGTGGCGCAGAGCCAGTTGGTGCAGGCCGAGAAGATGGCCTCGCTGGGCGGCCTGGTGGCCGGCGTCGCTCACGAGATCAACACGCCGGTCGGCGTCGGCGTGACCGCCGCCTCGCATCTGCAGAGCGAGGTGCGCGCGATGCGCCAGGCAGCGGGGGAGAACAAGCTGACCAAGGCGCAGTTCGAGAAGCTGCTGCTGTCCTTCGAGCAGGCCAGCGACATCATCCTGATCAACCTGCGCCGCGCCGCCGACCTGATCAAGAGCTTCAAGCTGGTGGCGGTGGATCAGTCCAGTGACGAGCAGCGGCGCATCAACCTCAAGGGCTATATCGAGGAAGTGCTGCTGAGCCTGCGGCCCAAGCTGAAGACCACCCGTCACCGCATCGAGCTGAATTGCCCGGACGACATCGAGATTCTCACCACCCCGGGCGCGCTGTCACAGATTCTCACCAACCTGGTGGTCAACTCCGTAACCCACGCCTTCGAGCCGGACGGCGCCGGGCTGATGACCATCCAGGTGTGTCGTCAGGGCGACCGCGTGGAACTGTGCTTCAGCGACGACGGCAAGGGCATCTCCGCCGAGAACCTGCCCCGCATCTTCGACCCCTTCTTCACCACCCGCCGTGGCCAGGGCGGTACCGGCCTCGGCTTGAACATCGTCTTCAACCTGGTGCACCAGACCCTGGGGGGCAGCGTAGAGGTAGCCAGCACCCCGGGCCAGGGCACCCGGTTCACTCTCCGTTTCTGAACAGGACCTCGCGATCATGGAACAGGCCGACAACGAACTGATGAGCTTCGCCGCCAGCGAGCTGGAAACCGGAGGGGCCGGGCCGGAACCCTGGAAGATTCTGGTGGTGGACGACGAGGAGGAAGTGCACAAGGTCACCCGCCTGGCCTTGGAAACCTTCACCGTCCTCGGCCGGCCACTGCAGATCCACGATGCCTACACCGGCCGCGAGTCGGTGGAGATCATGGAACGCGAGGCCGACATCGCCCTGGTGCTGATGGACGTGGTGATGGAGAACGAGCACGCCGGCCTCGACGCCGTGCAGGAGATCCGCCACCGGCTCGGCAATCGCTTCGTGCGCATCGTGCTGCGCACCGGCCAGCCCGGCCAGGCGCCGGAGCTGGAGGTGGTGCGCAAGTTCGACATCAACGACTACAAGGAAAAGACCGAGCTCACCACCACCAAGCTCTACACCGTGCTACAGACCGGCCTGAGCCTGTACCGCGAACTGGTGGCGATGGAGCGCACCCGCATCGGTCTGGAACAGGTGATCGAGGCCTCCGCCTCGATCTTCAAGACCCATTCGCTGGTGCAGTTCCAGCGCGGCGTGCTGGAGCAGATCACCGCCCTGCTATATGCCAAACGCGATGCGGTGCTGATCGGCACCAATGGCTTTGCCGCCGACCTGAGCTGCGGGCACCTGCATGTCGCGGCCGGCACCGGCGTCTACCAGGCCAGCGAGGGAGCGCTGGCCGAGGAGGTGCTGGACGCCGAGGCGATGGCGCAGGTGCAGCGCGCGATCCACAGCCATTCCTTTGAAATCGGCGAGCGCCAGTTCGCCGCCTACTTCGCCACCCGCCTGCACACCGAGCATGTGGTTTACCTGAGCAGCGATTCCAACTTCTCGCCGGCCGACGCCCGTCTGATCGAGCTGTTCTGCCGCAATGTCTCCATCGCTTACGAGAACCTGACGCTCAACCAGGACCTGCTCGACTCCCAGCGCCAACTCATCATCCTGCTCAGCACCGGCATCGAAGAGCGCTCCAAGCTGCTGCGCAACCATGTGCGCCGGGTATCGGAGTACTCCAAGCTGCTGGGCCGGCTCATCGGCCTCTCCGACGAGGAGATCGAGGCCCTGGGCGTGGCGGCGGCCATGCACGACCTCGGCAAGATCGGCATCCCCGACGCCATTCTCGACAAGCCCGGCAAGCTCAACGCGGCGGAGCGAGCCATCATGGAAACCCATGTGCTGCGCGGACAGCGGATGCTGGAAGGCCAGAAGGGCCATCTGCTGAAGGCCGCCGAGCTGGTGGTCGGCGGCCACCACGAGCGCTGGGACGGCGGCGGTTATCCGCGCGGACTCAGCGGCACCGACACCCATCTGTTCGCCCGCATCACCGGTCTGGCCGATGTCTTCGACGCCTTGAGCTCACGCCGGGTCTACAAGGAGCCCTGGCCCTGGGAGGACATCGCCAACTACCTGCGCGAAGAGCGCGGCCAGCAGTTCGAGCCTCGGCTGGTGGACGTGTTCCTGGATCACTACCCGGACTTCCTGGCCATCCACCAGAGCCTGCCGGGCGACGAACGCGAGTAGCCGGCTTCAGGCCCGGGCGGCGGCAACCGTGCCGGCGTCGCGGCTAGCGCCGCAGCCGGTAACCGGTCTTGAAGATCCACCAGACCGCGGCTAGACAGACCAGCATGAACAGCGCGGTCATGGCGACGCTGATGCCGACCGCGACGTCGGCGACGCCGTAAAAGCTCCAGCGGAAGCCGCTGACCAGATACACCACCGGATTGAACAGGGCGATCTTCTGCCACAGGGGCGGCAGCATGCTGATCGAGTAGAAGCTGCCGCCCAGGAAGGTCAGCGGCGTGACGATCATCAGCGGCACGATCTGCAGCTTCTCGAAGCTGTCGGCCCAGATGCCGATGATGAAGCCGAACAGGCTGAAGCTGAACGCGGTCAGCAGCAGGAAGGCCAGCATCCAGAACGGATGGGCGATGTGATAGGGCACGAACAACCGCGCGGTGGCGAGGATCAACAAGCCCAGCATCACCGACTTGGTGGCGGCGGCGCCGACATAGCCCAGGATCACCTCCGCCGAGGACACCGGCGCCGACAACAGCTCGTAGATGGTGCCCGACCATTTCGGCATGTAGATGCCGAAGGAGGCGTTGGAAATGCTCTCGGTAAGCAGCGAAAGCATCACCAGGCCGGGGATGATGAAGGCGCCGTAACTGATGCCGTCCACCGCGCCCATGCGCGAGCCGATGGCGGCGCCGAACACCACGAAGTACAGCGAGGTGGAGAGCACCGGCGAGGCGATGCTCTGCATCAGCGTGCGGAAGGTGCGGGCCATCTCGAAGCGATAGATGGCGCGGATCGCGTAAATGTTCATGGGCGGCCCTGGACCAGGCTGACGAAGATGTCTTCCAGCGAGCTCTGGCTCGACTGCAGCTCGCGGAAGTCGATGCCCTGCGCCGCCAGCCGACGCAGTAGCTCGGCGATGCCGGTGTCGTCCTGCTGGTCGTCGTAGGTGTAGATCAGGCTCTGGCCTTCGCCGGCCAGCTCCAGGGCATAGCTGGCGAGGTTGTCGGGGATGGCAGCGAGCGGCGTCTTCAGTTGCAGGCGCAGCTGCTTCTTGCCGAGCTTGCGCATCAGCGCGGTCTTCTCCTCGACCAGGATCAGCTCGCCCTGGCGGATGATGCCGATGCGGTCGGCCATCTCCTCGGCTTCCTCGATGTAATGGGTGGTGAGGATGATGGTCACGCCGCTGTCGCGCAGGCGCCGCACCATCTGCCACATGTCGCGACGCAGCTCGACGTCGACCCCGGCCGAGGGCTCGTCGAGAAACAGGATCTTCGGCTCGTGCGAAAGCGCCTTGGCGATCATCACCCGCCGCTTCATGCCGCCGGACAGCGTCATGATGCGGGCGTCTTTCTTGTCCCAGAGCGAAAGCTCGCGCAGCAGCTTTTCGATCAGCGCCGGATCGCGCGGTTTACCGAACAGGCCACGGCTGAAGTTCACCGTCGCCCACACGCTCTCGAAGGCGTCGGTGTGCAGCTCCTGCGGCACCAGACCGATCTTCTCGCGCGCCGTTCGGTAGTCGCTGTCGATGTCGTGACCGTCCGCGATCACGCTACCGGCGCTGGCTTTCACTAGGCCGCAGACGACGCCGATCAGCGTGGTTTTGCCCGCGCCATTCGGGCCCAGCAAAGCGAAAATCTCGCCGCGCTGGATGTCGAGGTTGACGTTCTTGAGGGCGGTGAAGCCGGAGGCATAGGTCTTGGAAAGATTCCGGACCGAGATGATGGGGGGCTGCGACACGCGACGCCTGCCTGAGAGGGGGACGGGTTCATTCTAAGTCGGCGCTCGCTAGGCTAGCGGTCCGCGACCGGAGGATAGTCCGTGAAATGGATTGCACGCCTGCTGCTGGGTCTGGGCCTGCTGCTCGTAGTACTGCTGACCGGGCTGTACTGCTACCGCCCCGGCATGGCCGAGTACCAGCGCCACCGGGTCGCCGCCAGGCCGATCCCCGCCGGCGCGCTCACCGCCACCTGGCTGGGCGTCACCGCCCTGCTGCTGCGCGACGGCGAGCACGCGCTGCTGGTGGACCCCTTCTTCTCGCGGCCGCAGGGTCTGCTGCCCTTGGCGCTCAACCGCCGTATCGCGCCGGACGAGGCGCGCATCCGCACCTGGCTGACGCGCCTGGGCGTGAGCAAGCTGGATGCGGTGCTGGTCTCGCATTCGCACTACGACCATGCGATGGACGCCGGTCTGGTCGCCAGGCTCACCGGCGCGCGACTGCTGGGCTCGGCGAGCACCGCCAACCTTGGGCGCGGCGCCGGCCTGCCAGAGACGCAGTTGCAGGTGATCGATCCAGGCCAGAGCTACCGCTTCGGCGATTTCGAGCTGCACTTCATCGAAAGCCGCCACGCCGGTGCCACCGGCGGCGCACCCACCGGCGAGATCGGCAAGCCACTGAAGGCGCCGGCGCGCTATCTGGACTACAAGCTGGGCGGCGTCTACTCGATCCTGGTCGCGCATCCGCAGGGCCGGGTGCTGCTCCACGGCAGCGCCGGCACGCTGCCGGGCGCGCTGCGCGGCGAGCGGGCCGACATCGTGTTTCTCGGCGTGGCGCTGATCGACGACCTCGATGCCTATCTGGCCGAAGTCGTCGACACGGTGGGCGCCAAGCGCGTCGTGCCCAGCCACTGGGATGACTTCAGCCGGCCACTGGAGGAGCCGCTGCGGCCGTTCCCGCTGGCGGTGCGCCTGGACCGCTTCTTCGCCGGCATGCGCGACCGCCGACCCGACTTGCGGGTGGAGACCTACGGACTGGCGGAACCGGTGGAGCTGTTTCCCTCGTCAGGCTGAGCGAGCACGGCGGCCACAAAAAAAAGCCGGGCAGCGATGCGCTGCCCGGCCCTGAGGCAAACCCGCGTGGCGGGCGCGTCTGACGCGCTCCGCCCGGCGCGGTTTTTAGCCCGCCGACGGAGTCGGGGTCGGAACGGACTTCTTCATCGCCTTGGCAGCCTTCTTCACCAGGGCCACGTCCTTCTTGACCTCCTTCTTCACCATCGCCACTTCGGCCTTGATCTTCTTGACGACCTTGGCGAGGGTCTTGTTGCCCTTCTTGGCAGGAGCCTTCTTGGCGGCGGCCTTCTTGGCCGGGGCCTTCTTGGCGACTGCCTTCTTGGCTACGGCCTTCTTCGCAGGGGCCTTCTTGGCGGCGACCTTCTTCACCGCCTTCTTGGCAACGGCCTTTTTGGCCACCGCCTTCTTGGCCACCGGCTTCTTCGCCACGGCCTTCTTCACCACTTTCTTCGCGGCTACTTTCTTCGCCGGCTTCTTTGCCGCCTTCTTCGCTACTGCCATGTTTATGCTCCCGAGGTCAGGTTGGTTAAGGCTGTCCAAGACACTGATATGACAAGCCTTAATCGGACACTATCAAGAGCGCGCGCGCTTTGCACGCGACAACTGTGCTAAAGCGCGCGACAGCGCTTTCGGAATCCTGAAAACCGCCGCCGACAGAGCGGCTTCGCCGCCATCCTCGACAGCTCGCGCGACGTGAATTTCCGATACCGCGCGCGCGCAAAAAAAGGGGCGTTTTACTAGGGAAAACGGAAATTCTTCCGGCCCGTTCGCGGCGCGTGCGCAGCGTCTTTCGAGCCCGGCGTTTGCTGCGACTTGCGCACTGCGTCACGCGGCTCGCGAATCCGCGATCAGTAGCGAGGATCAGCCGCGTTTCGCGCAGCTCGCGCGCAAATTTTCCTGCTCGCTCGAAGCGCTCGTCGGCTGGTTGGCGGGTACATTGTTCGCGCATCGCGATACCAATGGCGCGACGCGCACCGACTCCGCCGCAGACCGACTCCGACCTTGTCTCCACACCCGCTACCGCCCAGCGAAGCCGGGCCGCCGCGCTATCGCATCGCCGCCCGCGAGCTCTGCGAGTTCACCGCCAAGCACGGCGACCTCGATCTGCGTTTCACACCGGCACCGAGCGCACAGGAAGGCATCACCGGTCACGCCACCGTCGCCGCCCGGCGCGGCGGCGACTACCAGAAGGAGTTGCCGCTGCGCGGCCACTACGGCGCGCTGGAAGTGCGCGGCCGTGCCGACGGCTACTACCCAGCGCGCCAGGAGCTGGAGGAGGTGAAGACCTATCGCGGCCAACTGGAGCGCCTGCCGGAGAACCAGCGCGCGCTGCACTGGGCGCAGTTGAAGGTCTATGGCTGGCTGCTTTGCCAGGCGCTGGACCTGCCCGAGCTGCGCCTGACGCTGGTCTACTTCAACATCGACAGCGAGCAGGAAACCCTGTTCAGCGAGCGTCACGGCGCAGCTGGCCTGCGCGAGTTCTTCGAGACCCAGTGCGCGCTTTTTTTGCACTGGTCGGCGAGCGAGCTGGCGCACCGCGCACAGCGCGACCCGGCGCTGGCGGCGGCGGCGTTTCCGCATCAGCAGTTCCACGCCGGCCAGCGCAAGCTCGCCGAGGCGGTGTATCGCACCGCCGTGCGCGGCGGCTGCCTGCTGGCGCAGGCGCCGACCGGCATCGGCAAGTCCATCGGCAGTCTCTACCCGGCGCTCAAGGCGTTGGCGCGCGGCGAAGTGGAGAAGGTGTTCTTTCTCACCGCCAAGACTTCCGGCCGCCGGCTGGCGCTGGACGCCGCCGCCTCGCTGGCGAGCAGCGACAAGGACGCGATCCCGCTGCGGGTGCTGGAGCTGGTGGCGCGCGAGAAGAGCTGCGAGCACCCGGACAAGGCCTGCCATGGCGAGTCCTGTCCGCTGGCGCGCGGCTTCTACGACCGCCTGCCCGCCGCCCGCGCCGAGGCCGTGCAGCAGCCGCGTCTCGATCAGGCCGGCCTGCGCGCGGTCGCGCTGCAACACCAGGTCTGCCCCTACTACCTGGGCCAGGAGCTGGTGCGCTGGAGCGATGTGGTGGTCGGCGACTACAACTACTACTTCGACGGCAGCGCTCTGCTCTACGGTCTGGCGCAGCTCAACGACTGGAAGCTGGCGGTGCTGGTGGACGAGGCCCACAACCTGGTCGAACGAGCGCGCGGCATGTACTCGGCGGAGCTCGACCCGGCGCAACTGGCGGCCTTGCGGCGCGCTCCGCCGGCCGAGCTGCGCAAGCCGCTGGACAAGGTCCAGCGCGCCTGGAACCGCCTGCACCGCGACCAGACCCAGACCTATGCCGCGCACCCGCAACTACCCGAGTCGCTCTGCCGCGCCTTGCAGGAGGCGGTCTCGGCCATCGCCCGTCACTACGCCGAGCAACCTCCGGCCAACGACAGTCCGCTGCAGACCTGGTTCTTCTCGGCTGCGCAGTTCCTGCGCCTGGCCGAGAGCTACTCCGCCGCGCATTCACTGTTCGAGATCGTGCTGGAGGAAGAAGCCCAGCCGCGCCGGCCGGGGCGTTCGCGGCTGGCGATCCGCAATCTGGTGCCGGCACCGTTCCTGGCGCCGCGCGCCGCGCGTACGCATGCGCTGGTGCTGTTCTCGGCGACGCTGAGCCCGCCCCTCTACTACCGGGACCTGCTGGGCCTGCCGGCAAGCACGCAATGGCTGGACGTGCCCTCGCCATTCCGCGCCGAACAGTTGCAGGTGCGGGTGGCGCGCGGCATCTCCACCCGCTATCAGCACCGGCAGCGCTCGCTGCCCGCCCTTGTCGCGCGGATGGCGGCGCAGTACCGGGACCAGCCCGGCAACTACCTCGCCTACTTCAGCAGCTTCGACTATCTGCAGCAGGCGGCGGCAGCGTTCAGCAGCCTTCACCCGGAGATACCGGTCTGGTCGCAGCAGCGCGGCATGCGCGAGCCGGAACGCGCGGCTTTTCTGGAACGTTTCCAGGCCGGCGGCAAAGGCGTCGGCTTCGCGGTGCTGGGCGGCGTGTTCGCCGAAGGTATCGACCTACCCGGCGAGCGCCTGATCGGCGCCTTCATCGCCAGCCTGGGCCTGCCGCAGATCAACCCACTCAACGAGGAGCTGCGCCGCCGGCTCGACGCGCAGTTCGGCGCCGGCTACGACTACGCCTATCTCTACCCCGGCTTGCAGAAGGTGGTGCAGGCCGCCGGCCGGGTGATCCGCGGCACTCAGGACCGCGGCGTGCTGCACCTGCTTGACGAGCGCTATGCCGAGCCCGAGGTGCAGGCGCTGCTGCCCAGCTGGTGGCACATCGAGTAACGAAAACGGCAATCAGTCCCCTCCCCTGCGTAGCGGGGGAGGGTTAGGGTGGGGGCGTTCGCCCCACGGGATGCACTGGTACACCCAGGCGCCCCCATCCCGGCCTTCCCCCGCTACGCAGGGGAAGGAGTGAGTCCTTAGCTTCGAAGGTCAGTGAACTCGGGAGAAGCGCAGCGGCCGTTGCACCCCAGCCTCAAGCCAGCTGACTGAGCATCTTGCGGAAGCGCGCCAGCGAGATCGCGAAGAACACCGAACCGATCAACAGCAGCGCCAGGAAAGACGGCCAGACCACCTCGAAGCCGGCGGCACGGAACAGGATGGCCTGGGAGGCAGAGATGAAATGGGTGGTCGGCGCCAGCAGCATCAGGTACTGCACGAACAGCGGCATGCTCTCGCGCGGCGTGGAGCCGCCGGAGAGCATTTCCAGCGGCATCAGCACCAGGATCAGCAGCAGCGCGAACTGCGGCATCGAGCGCGCCAGCGTGGCCATGAAGATGCCCATCGAGGTCGTGGCGAACAGGTGCAGCGCGGCGCCGGCCAGGAACAGGCCCACCGAGCCCTCGATCACCACGCCCAGCAGGCCCTGCACCACGAAGCGCAGCGACAGCGCCGCGGCCAGCAGCACCACCAGGCCCATGGACCAGACCTTGGACAGCATGATCTCGGCCGGCATCACCGGCATCACCAGCAGGTGCTCGACGGTACCGTGCTCGCGCTCGCGGATCAGCGCGGCGCCGGTGAGCAGGATCGACAGCATGGTGACGTGGTTGACGATCTCCATCAGCGCCCCGAACCAGCCCTTGTTGAGCGTGGGGTTGAAGCGCGCACGCAGAGCCAGCTCCACCGGCAGCACGCTGGACTGGCGGTGGCCCTGGAGGAACTCGTTGATCTCGCCGAGCAGGATCTGCTGGATGTAGCCGCTGCCGGTGAAGGCCTGGCCCATGCGGGTGGCATCGACATTGAGTTGCAGGCTGGGCGCGCGGCCGGCCAACACGTCGCGCTGGAAGTCGGGCGGAATCACCAGGGCAAAGGTGTAGTCGCCGGCATCCATGCCGGAATCCACAGCCGCGAGCGGGATCATCGCTGGCCGCAGGAACTGCGGCGGGTAGAAGCTGGAAACCAGGCGCGAGGACAGCGGCGAGGCATCCTCATCGACGATGGCGATGGGTGCTTTGTTGAGCGTTTCCGGCATCGCCTTGGCGGCCGAGTACACCGTGAACACGAACATGAACACCACCAGCACCAGCATGATCGGGTCGCGCCACAGGCCCCAGAGCTCCTTGACTCCCAGGCGGTAGATGTTGGCGAGCTGGCTGCGCATGCTCAGCGCTCCTGCTTCTTCAGCAGCAGGAGCGCCAGCAGCAAGATCGTCGGCGCGCTCACCAGCAGCGGCCAGAACGAACCGCGCAGGTCGGCGAAGCCCAGCGCCTTGTTGAAGACGCCGCGGCTGATGGTGAGGAAGTGGCTGGCGGGATACACCTGGCCGATCACCGCGCCGGCGCCTTCCAGCGAACTCACCGGATCGAGCAGGCCGGAGTACTGGATGGTGGGGATCATGGTGCCGATCATGGTCAGGAACACCGCCGCCACCTGGCTACGGGTAAAGCTGGAGGCCAGCAAGCCGGCCCCGGTGGCGCAGATCACGTAGAGCACGGCGGCGGCGAGCAGGGTTAAAAAGCTGCCCTTGATCGGCACCCCAAAGGCGGTCACCGCCAGCAGCACCATCAGCAGGAAGTTGAACAGCGCCAGCAGCACATAGGGCAGTTGCTTGCCGAACAGAAACTCGCTGCGGCGCACCGGGGTGACGTAGAGATTGAGGATGGAGCCCAGCTCCTTCTCGCGCACCACCGACAGCGCCGCCAGCATCGCCGGAATCATCATCAGCAGCATCGGGATCACCGCCGGCACCATCGCCGGCAGACTCTTCACGTCCGGGTTGTAGCGGAAGCGCGTCTCGACGTCGGCGGCGCCCACTGCCGTCTGCCCCAGTTGCAGCCGCGACTGCTCGGCCAGCCAAGCCTGGTGCATGCCCTGCACGTAGCCGGCGGCGGTCTCGCCACGCGTCGGCATGGCGCCATCGATCCAGGCACCGATCTCCACCGCACGGCCACGACTGGCGTCGCGGGCGAAGCCGGCGGGGATCTCCAGCGCCAGCGACAGCTCGCCGCTGCGCATGCGGCGGTCGAGGTCGGCGTAGTCGCGGATCGCCGGCTTCTCGACGAAGTAGCGTGAGCCGGACAGGCCCAGGACATAGTTATGGCTGAGCGTGGTCTGGTCGCGGTCGAGCACTGCGAAGCTCAAGTCCTCGACATCCAGGCTGATGCCATAGCCCATGATGAACATCAGCAGCAGGCTGCCGATTAGCGCCAGCGTGGCGCGCACCGGGTCGCGTTGCAGCTCCAGTTGCTCGCGCAGGCTGTAGCTCCAGGCACGCGCCAGGCTGAAGCCGCGACGGCGGGTCTTGGTCGATGGTGGTGGCGGTGGTGGCGCCAGCGACGCTTCCGATACGGCGGGCTCCGGCACCGGCTGCTCGCCACGCGCGCCGGCTTCTTCCAAATAGGCGATGAAGGCCTGCTCCAGGGTCTCGGCGCCGCGCGCCTCACGCAGCGCCTGCGGCCGGTCACTGACCAGCACCCGGCCGGCGTGCATCAGCGAGATGCGGTCGCAGCGCTCGGCCTCGTTCATGAAATGGGTGGAGATGAAGATGGTCACCCGGTCGCGGCGCGACAGCTCGATCAGCAGCCGCCAGAAGTTGTCGCGCGCCACCGGATCGACGCCAGAGGTGGGCTCGTCGAGGATCAGCAGCTCCGGCTCATGCACCATCGCCACCGCCAGCGACAGCCGCTGGCGCATGCCCAGCGGCAGCGCGTTGGGCAGGGCGCCGAGAAACTGCTCCAGGCCGAAGCGCCGGCTCATCGCCTGCACCCGCGTCGGGATCTCCGCCTCCGGCACTTGGAACAGCCGGGCGTGCAGCACCAGGTTCTGCGCCACGCTCAACTCGGAGTACAGCGAGAAGCCCTGCGACATGTAGCCGACCCGCCTGCGGGTGGCGAGATCCTTGGGGTCCACCGTCTGGCCGAACAGCCAGGCCTGGCCCTCGCTGGCCGGCAGCAGGCCGGTGAGCATCTTCATGGTGGTGGTCTTGCCACAGCCATTGGAGCCGAGAAAGCCGAAGATCTCGCCACGGCGGATGCGGAAGCTGGCGTGGTCCACTGCCACGAAGTCGCCGAAGCGCATGGTCAGCTCGCGCGCCTCGATGGCCACCTCCTCGCCGGCGGTCTCCACCAGCGGCGGAATCACCACCGCCTGATGGCCCTGGCGCTTGGCCTCGGGCAGCAGGGCGATGAAGGCGGCTTCCAGATCGTGGCTGCCGGTCTGCGCCAGCAGCTGCGCCGGCGTGCCGCTGGCCAGCACACGGCCGGCATCCAGCGCCACCAGCCAGTCGAAGCGCTGCGCCTCGTCCATGTAGGCGGTGGCGGCGATCACGCTCATGCCTGGATGCTGCGCGCGGATGCGTCCGATCAGCGCCCAGAACTGGCTGCGCGCCAGCGGATCAACGCCGGTGGTGGGCTCGTCGAGGATCAGCAGTTCGGGGTCGTGGATCAGTGCGCAGCACAGGCCCAGCTTCTGCTTCATGCCACCGGAGAGCTTGCCGACCGGACGGTCGAGAAAGGGATACAGCCCGGTGCTGCGGGTGAGCTCGTCGATACGGCGTCGGCGCTCGCCGGCGGCGTGGCCGAACAGGCGCGCGAAGAATTGCAGGTTCTCCTCCACCGACAGCGTCGGGTAGAGGTTCTTGCCCAGGCCCTGCGGCATGTAGGCGACGTCGGGACAGACCCGCTCGCGGTGACGACGCTCGGCCATGTCGCCGCCCAGGGTGTGGACCTTGCCGGCCTGCACCGCGCGCGCGCCGGCGGCCAGCGCCAGCAGGCTGGACTTGCCGACGCCGTCGGGGCCGATCAGGCCAACCATGCAGCCGGCCGGTAGCTCCAGGCTGACGCCATCCAGCGCCAGGGTCTTGCCGTAGCGCTGGCTGACCTGCTGGAAGCGGACCACCGCTGGCCGGAGAGCCGGCTCCGGCAGGGAGTTCATTCGCCGGCCCGCAGCGCCAGTTCCGGCGGCCACTCGGCGGCGGCGTCGAGCTTGAGCCAGGCCACGCCCGGCAGGCCGGTCTTCACCTGCTCAAGGTGCTTCTTCAACAGCTCACGGTCGATGTTGGCCTTGACCCGGAACATCAGCTTCTGCCGCTCGCTGGCGGTCTCCACCGTCTTCGGCGTGAACTGCGCGGTGCTCGCCACATAGCTCACCCGCGCCGGGATCGGAAACTGCGGCGCGGCATCCAGCACGATGCGCACCTCGCTGCCCAGCGCCACCCGGCCGGCGGCGGTCTCGGGCAGGAAGAAGCTCATGTAGACGTCGGAGAGATCAACCAGGTTGAGCAGCTTGCCGCCGGCGCCCAGTACTTCGCCAGGCTGCGCGATGCGGTATTGCACGCGGGCGTCGCGCGGCGCTTTCAGCGCGCTGTCGGCGATGTCGGCCTCGATGCGGGCGATGGTGGCGGCGCTGGCCGGCACCGCCGACTGCGCCCCCACCACCTGCGCCCGCGCGGCGGCGATGCCGGCTTTCGCCGCCGCTGCCTGCGCCTGCGCGGCGGTCAGCGCCGCCTCGGCGCCACGCACCCGGGCGCGGTCGTCATCGAGTTCCTGGATCGAGGCGGCGCCTTCGGCGGACAGCGACTCCGAGCGCGCCAACCGACGGCGCGCGGCATCGAGTTCGGCGGCGCGCAGCGCCACCACTGCCTGCGCGGCGAGGGCATCACTTTCACGCACCGCCACCTGCGCCTGCGCGCTAGCCACCGCGTCCAGCGCCTGCTGGCGATGCGCCCGTGCCTCGTCGCGCTGCGCTTCCAGCACATCCACCTGCATGCGCGCCAGCACCTGCCCGGCCTGCACGAAATCACCCTCGTTGACCAGCACCGCCTCCACCCGGCCGCCAAGCTTGGTGGCGAGATCGACCTCGGTGGCCTCGATGCGGCCATTGCCGCTGATGAAGCCTTCGCCGGGGCCCTGGTGACGCAGGCGGCTCCAGCCGTAGTAGATGACGGCGGCCAGCACCACCAGAGCCACCAGGGCGAACAACTTCTTGTTGGAATAGGGCTTCATCGGTGGGCTCAGGGTGTGGCGTTGGGGAGGGCATCGCCGCCCAGCGCCGCGTACAACTGCACGCGGGCGCTGAGCAGTGCGCGTCGGGCCTGCACGCGCTGCTGCTCGGCATTGAGCAGCTCGCGCTGGGCATCGAGCACTTCCAGGAAGGTGGCGGCGCCGAAGTCGTAGCGCCGCTGCGCCAGCCGCGCGCGCTCGCTCTGTGCCGCCAGGTTGCGCTCCTGAATGCGCAGTTGCTCGGCCTGCCAGCGCTCGGCAGCGAGGGCGTCGGCGACGTCCCGGAAGGCGCTCTGCACCGCGCCCTCGTACTGCGCCACCGCGAGATCGCGGCGCACCTCGGCCAGATCGAGCCCGGCGCGGCGACGGCCGCCGTCGAAGATCGGCAGCGACAGGCTGGGCAGAAAGCTCCAGGCGCCGCTACCGGCGTCGAACAGGCCTGCGAGTTCTGGGCTGGCGCTGCCGTAGCTGCCGGTGAGCGTGATGCGCGGAAAGAACGCCGCGCGCGCGGCGCCGATGTTGGCCTGGGCCGCGCGCAGGCTGTGCTCGGCGGCGATCAGGTCTGGGCGCCGGTTGAGTAGCTCTGAAGGCAGGCCGGCGCGCGCCGCCAGCACCGGCTCGGTGTCGTCACCGGCGGGCAATGGTGCGCTCAGATCGGTGTTGCCGCCGAGCAGGCGCACCAGGGCGTGCGCCTGTTGCGCGCGCGCCTGCGCCAGTTGCGCGCCCAGCATCTGCGCTTGCGCCAGCAGGCTCTGCACCTGGGTCAGCTCCAGCTTGCTGGTGGCGCCGACTTCGTTGCGGCGACGGAAGATGCGCAGTGACTCCTCGCGGCTGGCGATGCTGCGCTCGGCCAGCGCCAGGCGCTCGTCGAGTTCTCGCAGGCCGAGGTAGGCATTTGCCACCTGGGCGATCAGCGACAGCCGCACCGCCCGTCGTGCCGACTCGCTGGCCAGCAGGTTTTCCCGCGCGGCGGTTTCCAGGCTGGCGATGCGACCCCAGAAGTCGAGCTCCCAGGTGCTGCTGACCAGCCCGACTTGGTACTCGCTGGCGATCACCGGCTGGCCGCTGAGGTTGAGATCGCCGGGCACCCGCGCGCGGCTGTCCTGCGCGCCCAGTCCGACGACGGGATAGCGCTCGGCGCGTTGCAGGCCCAGGCCGGCGCGCGCCTCTTCCACCCGCAGCGCGGCAACGCGCAGATCGCGGTTGTTGGCGAGCGCCTCGGTGATCAGCGCGCGCAGGCGCGGATCGGCGAAGTAGGACTGCCAGCGCAGATCGGGCGCCGCGGTCTCGTCCGCGACCGGCGCGGCATCGGCCGGATACTGCGACGCCACTGGCAGCGCCGGTGCGGTATACGGCGGCGCCAGCGAGGCACAGCCGGCGAGCAGCAGCGCGCCCAGGCCCGACCACCAGCGGACTCTGCGTCCGGTAGTGCCGGCATCAAACTCGGTGGTGGTCATCGGAGCGGGCGGTGGCGCGGCGGGAGGGAACGGGACCGCCTCCGCAGCGGGCGGAGACGCCGTTCACTTTCCTCCCAGCCTGCGTGTCCGGCGTTGACCCAGGTCAACGCCGCGACGGGGTCTCAGGACGGGTTCACCCGCCCGCCAAGCCCAGTTGAGTCGTCGCGAGGTCGCTCTCTCGTGGCTGGAATGAAGCGGGCCGTCGGGCGCAGGTAGAATGCCCGCCGGCCCCAATGCGGTGCAGGTCAACATGTCGCTGTTCTCGCGCTGGTTTCGCAAAGCGCCTTCGCTTTCGTCCGTTCCGCCCGCCGCGGCGCCCTCAAAAAATGCCGATCCAGCGCTCGCGAAGCCGAACGCCGCCCAGCGCGCGCTGGCGGCTTTTGCCGAGGAGAAGGCCTTGCAGTCGGCCATTGATGCCCGGGACTTCCCGGCCGTGGCGCGGCTGGTGGTGGCCGGGTCATCGACCCGGATTCGCCAGGCGGCAGCTCAGGCCGTCGAAGATCCGGACCTGCTGCGGCAGCTCATCCGCGAGGTTCGCGGCGGCAATGACAAGAACGTCTACAAGATCCTGAGCGCCAAGCGCGAAGCCCTGCTCGAACAGGCCCGCCAGCAGGAGCTGTTGCAGGCCGAGATCAGCGCGGCCTCGGAGGCGATCGAGCGCCACAGCCGGCAGCCGTACGACGTCGCATTCGGACCCTGGCTGACCCAATTGGAGACGCGCTGGGAAGCCGTGGCGGCTCAGGCAGATGCCGAGTTGCAGGGCCGGGTCCAGCAATGGATAGACCGCGCACGGGAAACCATCGCCGAACAGGCGCGCCAGGTGGCGGCCGAGGCCGCGCGTGCGCAAGCAGCCGCCGAGGCGGCGGCCGAGGCCAGGCAGCAGCGGGAACAAGCGGCGCAGGCAGCGGCGGCGGCCACTGCCGAGCAAGCACGACTGTTCGAGGAGCAGACGCGCGCCCTCGCTGAACAGCAACAGGCCGAGCAGCAGGCGCTGCGCCAGATCGCCGAACTGATCCGCAAGGCACGCGCGGCGCTGAGCGATGGCGGCAGTGCCCGCGCGGCCAGTCTGCGCCGGGCCATCGAGGAGAAGCGGGCGGGGGCTCCGCCGCTGCCGGACCACCTGGCCAGCCAGTTGCAGCAGCTCGACAAGCCGCTCGACGAGCTGAAGGACTGGAAGAGCTTCTCGGTAACGCCGAAGCGCGCCGAGCTGATCGAGGCGATGGAAACGCTCATTGACGCGCCGCTAGAACCGCTGACCCTCGCCGACAGGATCAAGAACCTGCAAGACGAGTGGCGCACCCTGGGCAAGGGTGCCGGCGAGAGCGCCGACGCGGATTGGCAGCGCTTCCAGGAAGCCGCCCAAAAGGCCTACCAGCCCTGCCGCGAGTACTTCGCGGCGCAGGCGCTGATCCGCGAGGAGAATCTGCGGCGTCGCGAAGCCCTGCTCGCCGAGTTGACGGCGTTCGAGGCGGGAGCCGACTGGGAGCAGCCGGACTGGCAGGCCCTGATCAAGGCCCTGCGCGAGACGAAGCTTGCCTGGCGCAACTGCTCGCCAGTGGACGCGCAGGCCGCCAAGCCGCAGCAAGCGCGATTCACCGCGCTCGTCGCACGCCTGCAGGATCGGCTGGACGCCGAGTACGCCCGCAACCAGAAGCAGAAGGAGTCGCTGATCGAGCGCGCCCAGGCCTTGCTTGCGAGCGACGACGGGCGTAAGGCCATCGACGGGATCAAGGCGCTGCAACAGGAGTGGCGGGCCGTGGGTCTGGTGCCGCGCGAGGTCGATCAACGCCTCTGGAGCGAGTTCCGCCGGCACTGCGACGCCGTGTTTCAGAAGCGCGATCAGGAGTTCGCCGCCCACAGCGCCGGACTCGAGCACAACAAGGCGCAGGCCGTCGCCCTGTGCGAGCAGATCGAGAAGATCGCCAGGCTCGACGGCGCCGAATTGCTGGCGCAGGCCGGGACACTGGGCGACATGCGGAACGCCTTCGAGGCGCTGGGCGAGCTTCCGCGTGCCGATACCCGCGAGCTTCGCAGCCGTTTTGAACGAGGGCTGGAGCGCTGCAAGGAGTCCTTGGCCCGTCAGGACGCGCGTGAGGCCGAGGGCGCCTGGAACGATCTGTTCGAAGCCGCTAACCGGATCCGCGCCTACCGGCTCGCCGTGGCGCGCGCAGCGGATCGCGAACAGGTCGACGCCTTGAAGAAGGCGGCCGAAACCTTCATGGCCTCCGTGCAACGCTGGCCCAGAAACGGCCTCGACGCGCTCCAGCAGGCGCTCGCGGGCGAGCGCTCCGCCGACCCGTCGGCGAACGAGGCGGCCGCGCGGCTGCTCTGCATCCGCGCCGAGATACTGGCCGACCTGCCAACCCCACCGGAGGATCAGGCCTTGCGTCGCGACTATCAGTTGCAACGCCTGGTGCAGGGCATGGGACAGCGTCTCAAGGCGGACGAGTCGCAACTGGACGCGATGGCGATCGAGTGGCTGCGCATCGGCCCGGTCGAGGAGTCGGCCTACGCGCCGCTGCTGCAGCGATTCCGGCGCTGTCGCGAGCGGAGTTGACGCTGGCGCAGCGTCGTATGCTGCCTACCTCGCAAGCCCACCCGCGGAGCACCTCCGTGCCAGCACGCCCTGCCCCGAGTCAGCACCCGGCCGGAGCCGCGGCCATGATCCGCGAGGTGCTGCGCATGAGCGATCCGCGCCAGTTCGGTTTCAGCGAGGTGCTGTTCCCCGGACTCGCCGTGGGCGACGACTGAATGCCGGCCTGGCCGCGTCGGTCCGAACGGGCCGTCGGCCGATGCAAACTTTCAGGCGCGAAAGCTGACTGGCAGTTCATCGTCAGCACGATTTTTGATGCGGAAAGCGCGGGCGACTTCGCCCCCCGCTACGGGCTTGCCATGAATATCGCCACCGCCACGCGAAACCGCGCACAGGCCACGCGGAAACCCGCACTCGCCATGCAACAATGCATGGGCATCCTTTGTGAACCCTTGAACGCCGCGAGGCGCTGCGCATCCATGTTGCTGAAGACCACTCTGCGGGCCTCGTTTGTAGCCTCGCTGCTTGCCCTGCCGCTCTCCGTCCACGCCAAGGATCTGCTCCGCATCTACGAGCTGGCCAGCAAGAACGACGCGAACCTGCGCGCCGCCGGCTTTGCCCGCGAGGCCGCGCTGGAAGCCGCGCCGCAGGCCAGGGCGCTGCTGCTGCCGCAGATCGCCGCCGGCTACGACTACGTGGTCAACGACTCCGAGATCGAGATCACTTACACCGAGCCGACCACCGGCACTGCGATCCCCTATTCGCGCAAGAACGACGGCAGCGACAAGAGCCTGAGCATCACGCTCAAGCAGCCGCTGTTCGACCTCGAAAGCTGGAATCGCCTGAAGCAGGCCAACGAGCAGGTCGCGCTCGCCGAACTGAGCTACAAGACCGCGCAGCAGGCGCTGCTGCTGAAGGTCGCCGAGGCCTACTTCGGCGTGCTCGGCGCCCGCGACGTGCTGCGCTCGGCGCGTACCGAGAAGCAGGCGCTGGCCCAGCAGCTGGAGCTCGCCAAGCAGAATCTGGAAGTCGGCATCTCCAGCGTCACCGATACCGAGGAAGTGCAGGCGCGCTACGACCTGAGTGTCGCCAGCGTGCTGGAGGCCGAGCAGGCGCTCGCCACCGCCACCGAGGCGCTGGAAGAGATCAGCCGCGAGCCGCTGGTGAATCTCGAAGAGCGCGCAGTGCAGATGGTGCCGCTCAGCGAGGCCGCCAAGCAGCCGCTGGCGGCGCTGCGCGAAGACCTGCCGCTGCCCAGCCCCAAGCCGGCCAGCGCCCAGGCCTGGGTGACGCAGGGCCTGCTCGGCAATCTCGACGTGCTCGCCGCCAAGCTCAACTTCAACGTCGCCAGCTACGCGGTGAAAGCCGCCCAGGCGCGTCATCTGCCGACGCTTTCTGGCAGCGTCAATTACGCCGACAGCACCAGCGAGTCCGGCACCCTGCCCTATACCTTGTCCGGCCCCTCCTACGGCCTGCGCCTGAGCCTGCCGCTGTTCGCCGGCGGCGCCACCCAGTCCGGCGTGCGCCAGGCGGTGGCGACTCGCGAGCAGAAGCTGGCGGAAGTCGATGCCGCCCGTCGTCAGGCCGAGCGCCAGCTGCGCAGCACCTACCAGGGCGTGGTCACCGGCAGCTCCAAGGTGAAGGCCCTGAAGGCCGCCGCCGCCTCCAGCCGCAGCGCCCTGGTGGCGGTGGAAACCGGCCTGGAGATCGGCACCCGCACCGCCATCGACGTGCTCAATTCCCGCCAGCAGCGCTACGCCGCCGAGCGCAACTACGAGCAGTCGCGCTACGAATACCTGCTGTCGCTGCTGCGCCTCAAAGCGCTCGCCGGCCAACTGGTGCTGCGCGATTTGAAGGAAGTGGACGGCTTGCTGGTCGGCGACTGAGGTACTGCGCCCGGTTCAACTCCGGCCTTCACTGGTTCCCCTCCCCTGCGTAGCGGGGGAGGGCCAGGGTGGGGGCGTTATGCCCGGATGGAAGCCCTCGCCACCAGCAACCGCCCCCATCCCAACCTTCCCCCGCTGCGCAGGGGAAGGGGCAAAGCGCGCCGGCGCCAGCTACTCCGCCAAGCGCTTCTTCATGAACTCGATCAGCGCGTCGAAGCGCCCTTCGCTGGCGCGCTCCTTGGTGAGGCCGACAGTCATTTCCACCTGCTCGCCAATGCACACCAGGCCGACGCAGGCGCTGCCGCGGATCGGGATGCCGAGCAGGCTGGTGGGCGTGAAGCCGGGCGCCAGCAGCGGGCGCGGATCGAACTTGCCCAGGTTGGACAGCGCCACCGTTTCCATCGGCTTGCGCTTGAGATAGTTCTTGGGCGTGCGGCCCATCATCTTGTCCAGCCAGGCCAGCGGGAAAATCTTGAAGATGCTCAGGATGCGCGGGTAATAGGCCTCCATCTTGAGGTCGAGCATCTCCTTGAGCCGCAGGCGGAACTGCTCGGCGCCCTCGCCCTTCTTGATCGGCACCAGCAGCATGTTGGCGAAGTTGGCGGTGCTGAGCAGGCCGGGCGCGTGGCGGCGCATGTCCACCGGAATGCCGATCAGCGCCGGCAGCTCGGTCTTCTGCTGCATGAACTCGGCGATGGCCTCGGCGACCCGCGCCATCTGGTTCTTCAGCGGCTTGCCGAGCTGCACGCGGCGCCAGACATCGCCCACTTCCGGCCCGCTGGCCGCGCCGGTCACCGAGTCGGTCTTGATGTGGCGCGAGGTGGACTCGCTGGCGCCGGTGCTGAGCATCAGCTCGACATCGGCGAAGCTGCCATTGGTGCCGACCAGCGGCTCGCCGCGCAGGGCGCGGAACAGCTCCTGGTAGAAGTGCACGCTGCCCATGCCGTCCATCACCGCGTGATGGCTGCGCAGCACCAGGGTGGTGCGGTTGTCGGGGCGGGGAATCACCACCAGCTCCACGGTAGGGCCGGCACGCAGATCGAGCTTGGTGGCGTAGAGCACTTCGACGCCGCGGTCGGAGTGCGCGTCCCACTCGCAGTTCTCGATCAGGCGCAGGCCGGGCATCGGGCCGTCGCTGTCCCAGCGCGCCCACCAGCAGTCGCCGTGCAGGCGCAGGCGGGCGCCGGGGTTGGCGGCGGCGGCGGCATCCAGCGCGGCGCGCCACTGCTCCATGCTCAACTGCCCCTCGCCTTCCAACACAATGCCATTTTCGCGCGGGATCTCCACCGTCTTGCCGCTGATGCCGACGCTGGCGTGGTAGTACTCGATCACCGACAGCTTGCGGGTGAAGCGGCTCACCGGCGCGAGCGGCGGCAAGGGCTTGGGCTTAAACAGAGCGAAGGGCATCGACAATCTCCAGTCTTGAGGCCCTGACCGCCGGCAGCACTCCCCCGAGTACGCCCATCAGGACCGAGAACAACAGCACTTCCACGGCGATACCCGGCGTCAGAATCAGCCGGAACACCACCTCGGAAAAGGTCTGCACATTGGTAGTGGAAATCTCGATGCGCTGCATGAAGGCGGCGGCGATCAGGCCGAACACGCCGGCCACCAGGCCAAGCAGCATCGCCTCCTGGATGAAGGCCATCACGATGTTGCCGCGCCGAAAGCCCAAGGCCCGCAGCGTGCCGATCTCGCGGGTGCGGTTGGCCACACTCGCGTACATGGTGATCATCGCGCCGATGATCGCGCCCAGCGAGAAGATGATGGTGATGGTCTGGCCCAAGATGCTGATGAAGTTGGCGAGGTTCTCCGACTGGTCGGCGTAGAACTGCACCTCGCGCTTGGTGTCGAGCTTGAGCTGCGGCTGGCGTTGCAGGGCCTCGTCGAACAGCGCGTAGCTGCCGGCGTCGCGCAGGCCCACCACCAGCGAGGAATAGGCCTGGCGGCGGAAGGCCTGCATCATCTGCTCGCTGTCGCCCCAGATCTCGGAGTCGAAGCCGCTGCCGCCGGCATCGAAGACACCGACCACGGTCCAGTCGCGCAAGCCGAAGCTCAGGCGGTCGCCGATCTTGAGTCCCACCTTGCCGCGCGCCATCGCCGAGCCCACCACCACCTCCGAGGAGCCGGGGCGGAACAGGCTGCCGGAGGTGATCTTCACCTGCGGGCGCATCTCGATACCGATGGGCGTGGTACCGCGCACCACGATGTTGGCGAGACCCTTGCCGTCCTTGCGCGGCATGTTGACCAGCACCAGCACCTCGCGGGTGATGCGCGCCTGACCGCCGGCGCCGCTGGCGAGGCCGGGCAGCGACTCGACCATGTTGGCCTGCTCGCGGGTGATGGTGCTCTGCACCTCGGTCTGCGAGCCCTGCCGGATGATCACCAGATTGTTGTAGGAGCCGGTGCCGCCCAGGGTCTGGCGCAGGCCCTCGGCCATCATCAGCACGGTGGCGAACACGAACACCACCAGCGCCATGCCGGCGGCGGTAAGGATGGTGGTGAGCTTGCGGGCGATGAGATTGCGCGCCACGTAGGCGATCGACAGCCCGCTACCGAGCGGCGCGCTCATGTCAGCGCCTCCGAACCACAGCGCTCGGGCGCGGATGCCCGACGTCGGCCCTTGGTGACCATCGCCTTGCCGGCGATCCCGCTGCGCGGGTCCCTCGCCGGGTGGCTCATGTCACCGCCTCCGAACCCGCGCGCATCGGCGGCGGATGCCCGGTGTCGGCGGTTGGTGACCATCGCCTTGCCGGCGATCCCGCTACGCGGGTCCCTCGCCGGGTGGCTCATGTCACCGCCCTCAGGCCGTCGACGATGCGCACGCGGGTGCTGTTGATCGCCGGCGCGAGCGCCGCGAACACGCCGATCAGCACCGCCGAGCCGAGCTGCAGCAGCACCGTCTCCGGCCGCACCTCGAACACCACGAAGAGATCGCGGGTGGCGCGGAAGAACGAAGCCGCCGCCGGGAAGGTGAGCAGGATGCCTAGCAGACCACCGGCCAGCGACAGCGCCAGCGACTCGCCGAAGATCAAGAGCGACACGAAGCCGTCGGAAAAGCCCAGGGCCTTGAGCGTGGCGTACTCGCGCATGCGCTCGCGCGCCGCCATCGCCATGGTGTTGGCCATCACCGCCATGATGATCAGCACCACCACGTAGGCGACGGTCTGGATCGCCAGCAGGATGGTATCGACCATGGCGATGAAGCCGAGCTGGAAGGCCTTCTGGGTTTCGGTGCGGGTTTCCGCCAGCGAGTTCTTGAAGCTGCTGTCGATCGCCGCCGACACCGCCGCCGCCTGCGCCGGATCGCGGATGTCGACGATGAACACGCCGACCTTGTCGGCCAGCGAGGGCAGCAGCGCCTTGATGGTTTCGTTGACGTAGTGCCAGTGCATCAAAAACTGGTTCTCGTCGGTCTTGTCGTCGGCGCCCTGGTAGATGCCGCGGATGGTGAAGCTCCAGTTGCCGGGGTAGATGGTGCCGCGCAGCGGCACCTGGTCGCCGACTTTCCAGCCGTACTTCTTCGCCAGCTTGCGGCCGACGATGGCGCCGCGGCGGTCGCGCTTGAAGTCGGCCAGCTCGGCGGGCGCGACGCGGAATTCCGGATAGAGGTCGAAGTAGCTCTGGGCATCCACCGCGAATTGCGCGAAGAAGTTCTTCTCGTCGATGTAGATGCCGCCGAACCAGTTGGCGAAGGTAACGCTGCGCACCCCCGGCACCTTGCGGATGCGCTCGGAGTAGGTCGCCGGCAGCGGGAAGCTCAGCGAGGCCTCGCTGCGGGTGATCAGCCGCCCGGAGGAGCCCAGCTCGGCGCCCGCGTACCAGGAATCGACCACGGTGCGCAGCAGCCCGAAGCTGACGATGGCTATGGCGATGCCGGCCATGGTCAGGCCGGTGCGCAGGCGGTGGCGCAGCATGTTCTTGCGCGCCAGCTTGAGCACATAGCCGTAGAGCACTAATGCGCTCCGCTGCCGGACAGCAGCACGCCTTTCTCCAGATGCACCTGGCGCTTGGCGCGGTTGGCGCACTTGGGATCGTGGGTGACCATGACGATGGTCTTGCCCAGCTCGCCGTTGAGACGGTCGAGCAGGTTGAGCACGTCGTCGGCGGACTGGCGGTCGAGATCGCCGGTGGGTTCGTCGGCGACGATCAGAGTCGGGTCGGTGATCAGCGCGCGGGCAATCGCCACGCGCTGCTGCTGGCCGCCGGACAGCTCGTTGGGATAGTGGTCCATGCGGTCGGAGAGACCGACCATCGCCAACGCGGTCTCGACGTGCTCGCGGCGCTCGGCGCGGTTGAGCCCGGTGAGCAAGAGCGGCAGCTCGACGTTCTCGAAGGCATCGAGCACCGGCATCAGGTTGTAGAACTGGAACACGAAGCCGACATTGGCGGCGCGCCAGGCGGCGAGGTCGTTCTCCGGCAGCGCGGCGATGTCGATGCCGTCGATCAGCAGGCTGCCGCTGGAAGGCTTGTCGATGCCGGCGATGAGATTGAGCAGGGTGCTCTTGCCGGAGCCGGAAGGCCCCATCAGCGACACGTAGTCGCCGGCGGCGATCTCCAGGTCGATGCCCAGCAGCACCGGCACCGGCTGGTTGCCGCGCCGGTAGGTTTTGCTCAGCTCGCGGATGCTGATCAGCGAGGAACTCATTACTTGCTCTCGGCGAGCTTGATCCGCGCCCCGTTCTTGAGCGCGCCGGGCGCGGCCAGCAGCAGGCTGTCGCCCAGCTTCAGGCCTTCGCCGGCGATCTCGCGCACGCCGCCGAGCAGGCGCCCGGCGGTCACCGTCACCGCCTCGGCGCGGCCGTCGGCGCCGGTCTTGAACACCTGCGCCTTGCCCTCGGTTTCCAGCACCGCTTCCGGGCTCACCGCCAGCACCGGCTGCTGGTTGGCGGAGTCCACCGCCTGCGAGAGAAACGCCACCCGCGCGCTCATGTCGGGCAGGATCTCCGGATCGGTGTCGAGGAAGCGCACCTTGGTGGTGACCGTGGCGCTGGAGCGGTTCACCGCCGGCACCACCACCGCCACCTCGCCGCGGTAGCGGCGGTCGGGGAAGGCGTCGAGCACGATCTCGCAGGGCTGGCCGGCCTTGATCTGCGCCAGCGCCGATTCCGAGACCTCGGCATCGACTTCCAGCGTGCTCATGTCGGCGATCACCACCGCCGCGCCCTTGGCGTCGGCCGCCGAGGACAGCGAGGTGACGATGTCGCCGACGTTGGCGGCGCGGGCGATCACCACGCCGTCGAAGGGCGCGCGCATCACCGTGTAGTCCACCGCGCTGCGGGCGTGCAGCTCGTTGGCCTTGGCCGCTTCCAGCGAGGCCTGGGCGCTGGCGCGGCCGGCGCTGGCGCGGGCATGGCGCGACTTGGCGTCCTGCAGGTTCATCAGCGACACCAGCCGCCGTTTGAACAGGATGTTGACGCGGTCGAGATTGCGCTGCGCATCGTCGAGCTCGTTCTGCGCGCTGCTGACCCCGGCCACCGCCACCGCGGTGTTGGCGACCGCCGCCTGGTAGGCGGCCTCAACATCAATGCCTTCCAGCCGCGCCACCACGGTGCCGGCCTTCACGAAGTCGCCCTCGCTCACCCCCAGCCACTCGATGCGACCGGTGCCCTTGGGGGCCACCGCGGCCTTGCGGCGCGCCACCACATAGCCGGTGGAGTTGAGCATCACGAACTGCTGCGAGGGCCAGGCGCTGACCACCTGGGTGGTCTGCACCGGCACCGGGCCGGGCACCAGCGCCCAGGCGGCGATCAACAGGCCGCCGCCGGCCAGCAGCAGGTTGCGACGGCTGAACAGGCCCTTGCGGGAGGAAGTCTGGGCGCTCAGGCGGCCATCACGGCTGACACGCAGCTTGCCGAGGTCTAGGTCTTTCAAGGGGAGGTTCCTGCGGGGGTCGCGGACGGCGAGAAATGTTGCTGGAAGGCGGCCACCAGGGCATCCAGCTGGCCCTGGTGGTTGTAGGCGGCGGGCGCGGCGAAGCTCACCGTCACATGGTCGGGGTAATTCACGAAGATCAGATTGAGCTTGCCCACCGCGCCCGGCACGCCGTAGCAGCGGCCGTTGGCGAAGCCGGGAAAGCTGTAGGTCTCGGTCTTCAGGCTGCCCATCGACACCACGCCGCCGGTGGGCAGCGCCGGCGTCACCGTATACAGCACCTTGTCGATGTTGGGCCTGAGCTGGCGCAGCATGAACCATACCGGCACCCACAGGAGCTTGCGGATGCCCGGAAACTGCCGGCAGTCGGCATAGGCCTTGAGCCGCTGGCCGAGCTGCACCACCAGGCTGCGCGAGGTGGCACCCTCGGGCACGGTCAGGCGCAGATAGCCGGTGAGATTGCCGATGCCCATCTCCTGGATGCGGAAGCCGCGATAGTCCACCGGCACGGTGAAGCCCACCTCGCCGGCCTCGCGCTTGCGCGCCCACTCGGCGAGAAACACCGCCGCCTTGGTCAGCAGCTGCGGCACGTCGCGCGGCAGCAGCACGCGGCGCCAGACGTAGCGCAGCGGCCCGCGCTCGCCCTCGGGCGCCACCGCCAGCACCGGGATGCACTGCGAGGGCGGCCGCTCCGGCTCCTCGGGAATCTTGTCGGCGTACTGCTGCTGCACGTCGTAGTCGGTGAGCCGCGAGTCCGAACCCAGCGGCGCCTCGCCGCGCATCACCCGGCAGACCTCGGCCATCCAGTGGATGCAGCCACGGCCGTCGATGGCGGCGTGCAGGGTGCGGAAGACGAGGCGGGTGCGGCCGTCGCGGCAGGGCACCAGCAGGATGTCGGCCACCGCCTTGCGCGGGTTCAAGGGCTCGTCGAGAAAGGGCGCGCCGGCCTCGCTGTTGCCGTCCCAGTCCGACAGCGGCTGCGGACGCACCCGTGGCGCCACGCCGCTGTCGACCCACTTGCACCAGCCGAGCACGCCGCGCAGGCGCACGCGGATCGCGGTGTTGGCGGCGGCGGCGATGTCCACCGCCTTCTGCAGGGCCCCCGGGTCCACCGTGCCGTCGCCCTCGACGATGCCGTCGACGTGGTAGCGGTAGGCGCCGTGCAGCACCAGGGAATAGCGCTCCAGGCCGGACAGCGGGCGCTCGTAGCGGGTACTCATGGCAGGACTCCGGTGCCGGGCGGCACCGCGGTGGTTTCAGCGGGCAGACGCATGGAATGCGGATTCGGGTTCAGGAAGTTTTCCAGCAGCACCAGCAGCTCGGCGGGTGCTTCCTCGGGAATGTAGTGGCCACAGGCCAAGAGCTTGAGCTGCGCCTGTGGCAGTAGCTTGGCAAGCCGCTCGCCGGCGGCGAGGCAGGGCGAGCGCAGGCCGTAGACCAAGAGCACCGGCAGCTCCAGCGCGGCGAGCGCGGCCTCAGGCTCGGCGTCCATCGCCAGTACGTCTTGCCGCAGCGTGGTATCGAACAGCAGCGCACCCAGGCGTTGCAGCAGGCGCTCGCGGCGGCGGCCGCTTAAGCCCGCGGCGCTGGCCAGCTCGCCCAGCACCCATTCCGCCAGCGCCTCGCGGCTGGTGGCATTGAACAGGCTGGGCGCCACGTAGTCGCGCGCCGGCATCGGCGCGTCCACCAGCACCAGCCGGCGCACCCGGCCCGGGTGGCGCAAGGCGTAATGCAGGGCGATCAGCGCACCCATGCTGTGACCGACCAGATCTACCGGGCCCTGGCCGCAGTGGTAGTGATCGAGCACCGTCTGCAAGTCGTCGGCCTGGCGGTCGAGGTCGTAGCCGGAGGCGGCGAGGCTGCTGCCGCCGTGGCCGCGCTGGTCGTAGAGCAGCACCTGCCGGCTCGCCGACAGCGGCGAGGCGATGGCCGAGTACCAGCTCGCCATGTTGCCGTTGGCCAGGCCGTGCAGCATGAGCAGCGGCGCGCCCTGGCCCAGGGCCAGGGACTGCAGCTCGGCACCAGCGACCGCGATGGTTTCCATGCCCGCCTTCAGGCCACCTTGCGCAGCGACTGATCGCTGGCCTGCAGGGCCAGCTCCAGCACCGCCTCGGCGGCGCCGGCGGCACCCGGCGCGGCACGCAAGTCGGCACCCAGGCGGCGCGCGTTCTCCACCAGCTCGGGCGTGGACAGCAGCTTTTCTATGGTGGCCTTGGCCACCGCCGGGCTGACCTTGCCGTGACGGATAAAGAGACCCGCGCCGGCATCGATCACCTGGCGGGCGATCACCGGCTGGTCGTCGCGGATCGGCGCCAGCGCCAGCGGCAGATCGCGGCTCAAGGCCTCGCAGACGGTGTTGTGGCCGGCGTGGCAGATCACCGCATCGACGCGATCCAGCAGCTCCAGCTGCGGCACGTAGTCGCGCACCAGCACATTGGCCGGCGCCTGCGCGGCCAGGGCTTCCGGCGCCACCATCACCGCCTGCACCTCGGGCAGCTCGGCGAGCGCGGCCATCATCACCTCGAAGAAGCGGGTGTCGCGGTCACGGCTCACTGTGCCCAGCGAGATCAGCAGCTTCTTGCTGTCTGGCTTCAACCAGTCCCAGGGGAAATCCACCTTGCGGCGGCCATCGCCCTTGGCCGGGCCGACGAAACGGTAGGGCGCCTCGACGCGGGCATGGGCATCGCCCATCAGGGTCTCGGTGGAGAACACCACCACCCGGTGTGGCGAAAAGTCCGGGCGCTCGACGATCAGCTCCGCCGGCAGGTAGCGGCTCTGCAGCGCGCGGTACTGGTTGGCCACCCAGGCATCGACCATCGGCGACATCTTCAGGATCGAGGCGGTGGTGGTGACGAAGCTGGCCCAGGGCAGGCCCAGCTTGCGCGCCACCAGGGCG
>SCVA01000030.1 GCA_004297005.1 Nevskiaceae bacterium | reverse complement strand
CCCTGCCACCTGAGCACGGCAACCTGGTGGTGCGCCAGGCCGCCGGCTGGGTGGAGCGGGTGCGGCGGCTGAAGAACGAGCAGTCGCCGCTGGATGCCTTCATGCAGCAGTACGACCTCTCCAGCGAGGAGGGCGTGCTGCTGATGTGCCTGGCCGAGGCCCTGCTGCGCATCCCCGACGACGCCACCGCCGACAAACTGATCGCCGACAAGCTCGGCGATGCCGACTGGGAGTCGCACTTCGGCAAGAGCGACTCGCTGTTCGTGAATGCCGGCACCTGGGGCCTGATGCTCACCGGCAAGATCGTCAAGCTCGCGCCCGACACCACCTCCGACTTCCGCCGCGCGCTCAACAAGCTGGTGGCCAAGTCCACCGAGCCGGTGATCCAGCTCGCCGTGCGCCAGGCGATGCGCTTGATGGGCTCGCAATTCGTGATGGGCAGGACCATCAGCGAGGCACTGAAGAACGCCCGCGGCAAGGCGCAGCGAGCCTATCTGCACAGCTACGACATGCTCGGCGAGGCGGCGCTCACCGGCGCCGATGCCGAGCGCTACTTCAAGGCCTACCAGGACGCCATCGCCGCCATCGGCAAGGCGGTGCGCGAGGACGTGGTGTTCGCCAGCGCGCCGGTCTACGGTCGCCCCAACATCTCGGTGAAGCTCTCGGCGCTGCATCCGCGCTACGAACTCGCCCAGCGCGAACGCGTGCTGCGCGAGCTGACACCGAAGCTGCTGGCGCTGGCCCAGCAGGCCAAGGCCGAGGGCATCGGTCTGACCGTCGATGCCGAGGAGGCGGACCGGCTGGAGCTGTCGCTGGACTTGATCGAGGCGGTTTACGCCGATGCCTCGCTGGAAGGCTACGAGGGCTTTGGTCTGGCGGTGCAGGCCTTCCAGAAACGCGGGCTGGCGGTGATCGACTGGCTGGAACAGCTGGCGCGTCGGGTCGGAAGAAAACTGGCAGTGCGGCTGGTCAAGGGCGCCTACTGGGACACCGAGGTCAAGCGTTCGCAGGAGCAGGGCCTGGCCGGCTACCCGGTGTACACCCGCAAGGCCAACACCGATGTCGCCTACCTCGCCTGTGCGCGCCGCCTGTTGTCCGCGCGCGAGGTCTTCTACCCCATGCTCGCCACCCACAACGCCCACACCGTCGCGGCGGTGCGCGCCTACGCCGGCGATGAAACAGGCTACGAATTCCAGCGTCTGCACGGCATGGGCGAGGCGCTCTACCAAGTGGTGAAGGAAGACCTGCCCCTGCCCTGCCGCGTCTATTCGCCGGTGGGCTCGCACGAGGATCTGCTGCCCTATCTGGTGCGGCGCCTGCTAGAGAACGGCGCCAACACCTCTTTCGTCAACCGCATCTTCGACGACAACACTCCGCCCGAGGCCCTGGTCGCCGATCCGGTGGAGGCGGTGCGCGCGCTGGCGGTGAAGACCAATCCGCATCTGCCGCTGCCCTCGGAGCTCTATGGCGCGGAGCGGCGCAATTCCGCCGGGCTGTTCCTGACTTCGGAGCCTGAGCTGGCCGCGCTCGCCGCCCAGCTCGCCGCCGCGCAGGCGCCCGTCCGCGCCAGCTCGATCACCGCCAACGCCACCATGCCCGGCGAAACCCATCCGATCAGCGACCCCGCCGACCGCCGCCGCACGCTCGGCGAATGGACCGCGCTGCAGCTCACCGCGATTCCGACCCTGGTGGCTGACGCCCGCCGCGCCCAACCGGGCTGGAACGCGCTCTCCGCCGACGCTCGCGCCCTGGTGCTGGAACGCGCCGCCGACCGTCTGGAGGCCGAGCCCGCGCCATACCTGCGCCTGCTGCTGCGCGAGGCTGGCAAGACCCTGGCGGACGCCAACGCCGAGGTGCGCGAGACCGTCGACTTTCTGCGCTATTACGCGGCACAGGCGCGGCGGCTGATGAGCCAGCCGACCACCTTGCCCGGCCCCACCGGCGAGCACAACGAACTGCAGCTGCACGGCAAGGGCCTGTTCGTCTGCATCTCGCCCTGGAATTTCCCGCTGGCGATCTTCGCCGGCCAGATCGCGGCGGCGCTGGCCGCCGGCAACGCGGTGATCGCCAAGCCCGCCGAGCAGACCAACCTGATCGCCAACGCCTTCACCGGCCTGCTGCACGAGGCCGGCGTGCCGCGCGCGGTGTTGCAGCTGGCCCTGGGCGATGGCCTGGTCGGTGGAGCGCTGGTCGGCGCCGAGGGCGTGATCGGTGTCGCCTTCACCGGCTCGGTGGAGGTGGCGCAGAAGATCAATCGCAGCCTGGCCGCCCGTCCCGGACCAATCGCCACCCTGATCGCCGAGACCGGCGGCCAGAACGCGATGATCGTCGACAGCTCGGCGCTGCCCGAGCAGGTAGTGAAGGACGCCATCCACAGTGCCTACTACTCCGCCGGTCAGCGCTGCAGTGCGCTGCGCGTGCTCTGCGTGCAGGAAGAAATCGCCGACAAGGTGGCGCACCTGCTGTCCGGCGCCATGCAGGAACTGGTGCTGGGCGACCCGGCGTTGCTGACCACCGACATCGGCCCGGTGATCGACGAGGAGGCGCGCGACAAGCTGCTGGCCCACGCGAACCGAATGCGCGCCGAAGGCCGTGTGATCGGCGAACTGCCAATCCCGGCGGACTGCGCGCACGGCAGCTTCGTCGCGCCCCTGGCGGTGGAGCTGGACAGCCTGGCGGCGCTGCGCGAGGAGCAGTTCGGGCCGATCCTGCATCTGGTGCGCTACCGGGCCGATCAACTCGATGCCCTCATCGACCAGATCAATAGCCTGGGTTACGGCCTGACCTTGGGCGTGCACTCGCGCATCGAGCGCACCTGGCGCCGGGTGCAGGCGCGCGCGCTGGTCGGCAACAGCTATATCAATCGCGGCATGACCGGCGCGGTGGTGGGTGTGCAGCCGTTTGGTGGCGAGGGTTTGTCGGGCACCGGCCCCAAGGCCGGCGGCCCGCATTACCTGCTGCGCTTCGTCACCGAGCGAACGCTGTCGGTGAATACCTCGGCGGTGGGCGGCAACGCCCGGCTGCTGGCGGCCAGCGCCTGAGCACCGGCTCCCGAGTTCCGAAGAGACCGCCTCAGCGAGGGCTGAGGCGAGTTTCCAGTTGCAGCTTGCAGGCCAGCTTCAGTCCGCTGACGTCGGCTTCACAGCCCTGAACTTGTCGCGGCAGCGGCACCGACTCCGAACCGGCGAACGTGGAATTGAGCATCAGGCCACCAAACAGCGAGCCGGCGCCAAAGGTGCTCAGCAACAGCCAGCGGCGCCGGCGGCGCCAGTCGGCCTCGTCGTAGATTCGCAGCATGGGTGGCGTCCGTGTCAGGTCTGACGACACTGTCGCCTGAGACCCACCGCCGGTAGCGCCGAGGGCGATGGGCGGCGTCCTGGCGCCGACCAATGTGCCAGCGCCGGCGCCGCGCAGGAGCCCTAGCGCTTGCTGAGACTGACGTCGCCGGAGAAGCTGGTCAGCACCACGTTGCCACGACCCTCGCCCAGGCGCAGCACAGTGCGCTTGCCATCGCTGGTTGGGCTGACGCCCTCGAAGTCACAACGCTTCTCGCCGCTGAAGGTCTTCAGCGTCACTTCCGCCGACAGCGCCGCCGGGGCGTCGAAACGCACGTCGCCGGACAGCGACTCGGCCTTGACCACTGCATCGGGCGCGGCGGCGGCGTGGATATCGACATCGCCGGACACCGACTTCAGCTCCAGGCGGCTGAAGCTGCCGCCCTCGACGCGGACATCGCCCGACACCGACTCGGCGCTGAGCGCACCGGAGGGACCTTCGACATCGGCGTCGCCACTGACCGTGCTGACCTTGGTATCGACCGCGAACGGCGCCCTCACGGTGAGGTCACCACTAACCGTCTGGGCGTTGACCAGCTTGGAATTCACCTCGATCTGCACATCGCCGCTCACGGTGCGCGCCACCAGGGCGCCCTTGAGACCGCGAACCACCAGGTCGGCGCTGGTGCCATCCAGCGTGAGGGCGACGCCGGCCGGCACGCGGAGGTGCAACTGGGTGTCGTCGTAGGGGCCGTAACGGTCGGACTTCTTGGTCTTGACCTCCAGCCGGAGATCGCCGGGACCGCCGGTAATGTCGAGCTTCTCGACGTTGTCGGCGAGCTGGGCGGCGATGTCCAGGCTGGCCTTGTCCCAGGCTTCCACCTGGATCACCCCGGCAACGTTGCGCACGCTCAGCCGCGCCTCGGCATTCAGCGGCCGCTGCTCGGCGAACTCGCGTGGCGCGGCCTGGGCCATGCTGGCCGCCATGGCCAGCGCCAGTGCGGAATAGGTGATGCGACTCATGGCAACTCCTTCAATCGTGTTCGCTGTCGTAGAGACCCTGCAGGGAGCGGCGCTGCGCTTCGGCGGCGGCCAGCAGGTCCTGCAGGGATTCGGATTCCGGGTCCAGGCGTAGCGCGCGCTTGAGCTCGCGCTCGGCCTGGCTGACCATTTTCAGATTGGCGCGCAACAGGCCGCGTTGATGACCACCGGCCTTGTAACTGCGGGCGGCGAAACGGCCGTTGGCGCGGTAGCCAACGCTCACCAGGCCATTGTCCGGCTCAAGCCCGTAGCTGCCCGGCAGGCCTTCCCAGGTTTCGGTGCGCAGGCTGCGCATCTGCCGGGGCAGGCTGGCCATCAGCTCGCCCCTCGGCGGCTGCCAGACCGCGCCGTTGCCGGTGCTCGCCGCAGGAGCGCTGTCCTCGTTGGGCGCGGGCAGGCCGGCCACCGGGCTGACCTCCGGCACCGGAGTGGGGCTGCGCAGGATCAGGCCCACCAGACTGGCGACGCAGAGGCTGGCGGCAAGGCCGTAGGCCCATACCGGACTGCGCCGCCGCCGCGGCGGCAGGCGCGCCTCGATACCGGACCAAAGGTCGCGCTCGGGCAGACGCTCGCGCGCCAGTTGTTCCAGACCGGCAACCGGACCGAACTCCTGGCCGGCGTCGCCCTGCTCGGGACGCTGCGGGCGGGTACTCATGACAACCACTCCTTCATCAATTTGCGGGCGCGGTGCAACTGCGCCTTGGAAGTGCCAACCGCGATGCCGGTGGCGGCGGCGATCTCGTCGTGCTGCCAACCTTCGAGATCGTGGAGCACCAGAACGGCCCGGGCGCCCTTTGGCAGACGTGCCAGCGCGCGTTCGACATCCATGCGGTCGCCGAGACTGGCGCTGGGGTTGTGGCCGGGCTCGGCCACACCGTCTTCCTGGGCCTGATCGAAGCTGGTCCAGCGTTTCAACAGCCGGTGCTCGCCCAGCACCACATTGACGGTCAGCCGGTGCAGCCAGGTGGAGAAGGCCGATTCGCCACGGAAGCTGTCGAGCTTTTCCCAGGCGCGCACGAAGGCATCTTGCGCGGCCTGGTCGGCCTTGGCGGCATCGCCGTCGCAGAGTCGCCAGCACAGGCCGTAGACCTTGCCGATGTGGCGGCGGTACAGGCGCTCGAAGGCACGGGCGTCGCCACGGGCGGCAGCGCGCACGTCTGCGCCGTCGTCGGGCTGCGCCTGCGCGCGCGCCGGGCCCGTCACCACGAGCGGTTCGTTGGCCGCGTCAGGCATCGTCAGAGACATGTCGAAGGTGGCGGAACTGAGGTCCATGCCGCTTCGATGCGACTCCGGCTCCTGGGGTTTGAATGTCATCCGACCTCCCCGTTCAGACCGGGTCCTAGGGCGCTTATCATCGCCGCCCGTCCGCGCCCATCCTCGCACAGCACCGACATGAGCAGCCACGATGAATAGCGCCAGCCTGCTGGTCACCGCCGCCGGCGCCCATCTGCTGGCGGTGATGAGCCCCGGCCCCGATTTCGCGATGGTCAGCCGCCAGACCCTGGCCCATGGCCGCGCCGCCGGACTGCGCACCGCCTGGGGCATCGCCGCCGGCATCGTCTTCCACGTCGGCTACGCGCTGTTCGGCCTGGGCTGGCTGCTGCAGGCCTATCCGCTGCTGCTGGAGCTGCTGCGCTACGCCGGCGCCGGCTTTCTGATCTGGATGGGCGCCAGCGCCCTGCGCAGTTCCGCCCCACCGACCGGCGGCGCGGCCGCGTCGACTCCGGTGCCAGCGGCCCGCCACGACTTTCTGATCGGGCTCGGCACCAACTTGCTCAACCCCAAGGCGACCTTGTTCTTCGTCGCCCTCTGCTCGGCCCTGGTGACCACGCCGACCCCGATCGGCCAGAAGCTGGCGCTCGCCGCCTGGATCGTGCTCACCACCGGAGTCTGGTTCAGCCTGGTGGCCCTGCTACTGGGCCAGCCCCGGGCGCGCGCCCGGCTCGCCGCCCAGGCCTGGCTGATCGACCGCGCCATGGGCTTGGTTCTGGTACTGCTGGGCCTGGGGATGCTGCTGACGCCGCTGATGACAGTCTGAGCGAAGCTCAGGGTTGCTTGGCGATAGAGCGCCAGAGCATCTCGAACAGCACATTGGCCTGGGCGGTGAGCGGCTCGCGCTGGCCGCGATGGATGTGCATCTGCACCAGCCGGCCGAGCACGCCGAAGAAATAGTCGAGCAGCACCTTCTCGCTCACCTCGTCGGTGAGGATGCCCTTCTCGCGGCCCTCGTGCAGCACCTTGATGAAGGTACCGAACAGCGCCGGATTCTCGTAGTTCTCCTGCTTGCGCCAGGTGTTGACGTAGACGCTGCTCATCAGCATCTGCGCCACCTTGGGGTTTTTCTCGAAGAAGTCGAGCGTCACCCAGAACACCTTGCGCAGGCGCTCCTTGTAGTCCTCGATGCCCTGCAGGTGGTCGATCATCCGCGCCGCCAACAGACCCAGCCAGGAATCCAGACCGGAGAACAGCAGCGCCTCCTTGCTGCCGTAATACTTGTAGAGCGTCTGCAGGCTGACATTGGCGCCGCGGGCGATCTCGATCAGGCCGACGCGGTGGAATTCGCGCTCCGCGAAGATGTCCAGCACCGCCTGCTCGATGCGTGCGCGGGTAGCCGGGTCGATCTGCCCCGGCTTGCCTTCGGCGGCCATCGCCTGGGGCTTGCTGGCGGTCTTCTTCTTGTTCATTCCGTAACTTTCCTTACTCTTGCATTGACGGCGCCGACAGCGGCTGGCTGTCGGCGCTGCATTGACGCCGGATTACCTGCTACCTATGCTCGGTTCGCAAGATGCCGGCCGGTATGCACGGCCCTTGTCGACGAGAATTTATCGTCGCCCCGACGACAGTGATCGTAATTCAGATTACCAACCCGAACAAGACCATGACAGACGCCTACATCTTTGACGCCGTGCGCACGCCGCGCGGCAAGGGCAAGAAGGACGGCAGCCTCCACGAGGTGACGCCGATCCATCTGTTGAAGACTCTTTTTGACGCCCTGCGCGAGCGCAATGCCCTCGACACCTCCAAGGTCGACGATGTGGTGCTCGGCTGCGTCACCCCGGTGGGGGAGCAGGGCGCGGACATCGCCCGCATCGCCGCGCTCTACGCCGGCTGGCACGAGTCGGTGGCGGGCGTCACCCTCAACCGCTTCTGCGCCTCCGGCCTGGAAGCGGTGAACCTCGCCGCCATGAAGGTGATGAGCGGCCAGGAGCGCCTGGTGGTGGCCGGCGGCGTCGAAAGCATGTCGCGCTGGCCCATGGGCAGCGACGGCGGCGCGATGGTCATGGACCCGCGCGTCAACGGCGGCATCGGCTTTGCGCCGCAGGGCATCGGCGCCGATCTGATCGCCAGCCTCGAAGGCTTCAGCCGCACCGATGTCGACAGCTTCGCGGTGCGCTCGCACCAGCGCGCGGCGACGGCGCAGGCGGCCGGCTACTTCGACAAGACCCGCATCCCGGTGAAGGACTTGAACGGCCTCACCGTGCTCGATCACGACGAGACCATCCGCGCCGGCACCACGCTGGAAACCCTGGCTGGCTTGAAGCCCAGCTTCGCCGACATGGGCGCGATGGGCTTCGACGCCACCGCGCTGCGCAAGTACACGACGGTCGAGAAGATCGAGCACGTACACCACGCCGGCAACAGCTCCGGCATCGTCGATGGCGCCTCGCTGATGCTGATCGGCAACCTGGAGATGGGCGCCAGGCTGGGCCTGAAGCCACGCGCGCGCATCAAGGCCTGCGCGGTCACCGGCAGCGAGCCGACCATCATGCTCACCGGCATCGGCCCAGCCTCGAAGAAGGCGCTCAAGCAGGCCGGCATGAGCGCGAAGGACATTGATCTTTACGAGATCAACGAGGCCTTCGCCGCCGTGGTGCTACGCGCCGCCCGCGATCTCGACATCCCGCTCGACAAGATCAACGTCAACGGCGGCTCGATCGCCATGGGGCATCCGCTCGGCGCCACCGGCTGTCTGATCCTCGGCGCCCTGCTCGATGAGCTGGAGCGCAGCGGCAAGCAGACCGGCCTCGCCTCGCTCTGCGTCGGCGGCGGCATGGGCATCGCCACCATCATCGAGCGCGTGTGACGCGCTGGCCGGTGAGGGCGCTCGCGATGCTCGCTGTGAGGTCGCTGGCCGCTACGCGGCTCGCTGTGAGGGCGGGCGCTGTCGCGTCCTGTGAGGGACAAGCAAACACCCTCGCCCTTGCAGCGACCTTTCCCTCACAGCGCCGCAGGCGCGCCCTCACAGGTGGAGCGCGCAGCGCCTCCGCCGCCCTCACAGGGCGCTGAAAGCGCCCGTCCTCACGGATTTCAGGAGAACCCCGAATGAGCGCAGTCCAATTCAACGTTGATGCCGACGGCATCGCCACCCTCGTCCTCGACATGCCGGGCCGTTCGATGAACGTCCTCAACGACGAGCTGACCACGCCGTTCGGCGAAGCGATCAGCAGGATCGAGGGCGACGCCGGCATCAAGGGCGTGATCATCACCAGCGGCAAGAAGGAATTCCTCGCCGGCGCCGACATCGAGAAGGTCTACGCGATGACCGACCCGAAACAGGCCTACGCGATGGCGGAGGCCTACAAGGCCTTTCTGCGTCGCCTGGAAAAATGCGGCCGGCCGGTGGTCGCCGCGCTCAACGGCACCGCGCTCGGCGGCGGCCTGGAACTGGCGCTGGCCTGCCATTACCGCGTCGCCATCGACGACGCCAAGGCCAAGTTCGGCTTGCCGGAAGTGAAGCTGGGCCTGCTGCCGGGCGGCGGCGGCACCCAGCGCCTGCCGCGCCTGATCGGCATCCAGGCGGCGCTGCAACCGATGCTCGAAGGCAAAGAGTTCAAGCCCGGCGAAGCCAAGGCGGCCGGCTTCATCAACGAACTGGCCAAGGACAAAGACGAGATGCTCGCCAAGGCCAAAGCCTGGGCACTGGCCAATCCCAAGGCGGTGCAGCCCTGGGACGACAAGAAGTTCAAGTTCCCGGGCGGTGACTCCAAAAACCCGGCACTGGTGCAGCTGTTCGCCATCGCGCCCTCGATGGCGCATGCCAAGACCCAGGAGAACTACCCCGCCGCCGACAACATCCTGTCCTGCGTCTACGAAGGCGGCATGGTCGATTTCGACACCGGCTGCCGCATCGAGTCGCGCTACTTCGCCGACTGCGTGGTCTCGCAGGTGTCGAAGAACATGATCGGCACGCTGTGGTTCCAGCTCAATGCCATCAACAAGGGCAAGTCGCGGCCGGATGGCTACGCCAAGTCCAGCGTGAAGAAGCTGGGCGTGCTCGGCGCCGGCATGATGGGCGCCGGCATCGCCTACGTTTCCGCCAAGGTCGGCATGACGGTGGTGCTGCTCGACACCACGCAGGAGGCCGCCGACAAGGGCAAGGCCTATTCCGCCAACCTGCTCGACAAGCAGGTCAAGCGCGGCCGCATGACCGCGCAGGCCCGCGATGAATTCCTCGCCCGCATCAGCGCCACCACCGACTTCGCCCAGATGGCCGGCTGCGATCTGGTGATCGAGGCGGTGTTCGAGGATCGCGGCATCAAGGCCGAGGTGACGAAGAAGACCGAGGCCGTGCTCGCCGCGTCTTCTGTGTTCGCGTCGAACACCTCCACCCTGCCGATCACCGGTCTCGCCAAGGCCAGTGCGCGGCCGAAGAATTTCATCGGCCTGCACTTCTTCTCGCCGGTCGACAAGATGCCACTGGTCGAGATCATCATGGGTGCGGAGACCTCGCCGGAAACCCTGGCGAAGGGCTTCGACTACGTGCAGCAGATCAAGAAGACGCCGATCGTGGTCAACGACTCGCGCGGCTTCTACACCAGCCGCGTGTTCGCCACCTACATCATGGAAGGCGCCAGCCTGCTGCTCGAAGGCCAGCACCCGCGCGCCATCGAGATGGCGGGCTTGAAGGCCGGCATGCCGGTCGGTCCGCTGGCGCTGCACGACGAGGTCTCGCTCTCGCTCAGCCACCATATCCTCGAGCAGACCCGCAAGGACTACGCGGCCGAGGGCAAGGCCTTTCCGGAACATCCCGCCAATGCCCTGATCGAGAAGATGGTCAAGACGCTGGACCGCCCGGGCAAGAAGGCCGGCAAGGGCTTCTACGACTATCCGGTCGGTGCTGAAAAGCACCTCTGGCCGGGCCTGGCCGAGCAGTTCCCGCTCGCCAAGACCCAGCTCGATCAGTCCGAGATGATCGACCGGATGATGTATGTGCAAGCCAACGAGGCCGCCAAGTGCTTCGAGGAAAACGTGGTGATGACGGTGGCCGACACCAACATCGGCTCGATCTTCGGCTGGGGCTTTGCCCCGCATCAGGGTGGCGCGCTGCAGTTCATCAACGCGGTGGGCCTGGCGAAATTCGTCGCGCGTAGCGAGGAGCTGGCCGGCAAGTACGGCGAGCGTTTCCAACCGGCGGCGCTGCTGAAGAAGATGGCGGCTGAAGGCAAGCGTTTCGAGTAGCGCCATGCGCACGGCGATGAAGTGGCTAGTGCGGATGCTGCTGGCCCTGATCGCACTCATCGCCGTGCTGTTGCTGGTGGTGAAGCTGCGCTACGGCGGCGGGCGCAGCGACTTTCCGGACCGCAGCGGGGCTCCGACCCTACCCGCCTCGGCACTGGAAGTGGTCGCCGAGCTGCCGACCCCGCCCGGCAACATCGCGGTATCGGCGGAGGGTCGCGTGTTCGTCTCGCTGCATCCGGAGGCGCGCCCCAGCCAGACCCTGGTGGAACTGGTGAACGGCCACGCGCGCCCCTGGCCCAGCGCCGAGGCGCAGGCGCGGTTCACCGACGTGCTGGGCATCCGGATCGATAGCCAGAACCGCCTGTGGACCCTCGACAACGGCGGTCACGGAGTGAAGCCGGTGAAGCTGACCGCCTTCGATGTCGCCAGCGGCGCGCTGCTGCGCGAGATCGTCTTCGAGCGCGCCGTCGCCGGCCTCGGCTCGCACTACAACGACCTGCAAATCTCCAGCGACGGCAGCAGCGTCTACATCGCCGATGCCAGCTTCTTCGGCCTGAAGCCGGCGCTGGTGGTGGTGGATGTCGCCAGCGGCCAGGCGCGACGCCTGCTCGAAGGCCACCCCTCGGTGGTGGCGGAGAAGTACATCCCGGTGGTGCAGGGTCGAAAGATGGAAGCCTTCGGCCTGGTCGCGATTCGCCCCGGGGTTGATTCCATCGCGCTCTCCCGCGACGACCAGTGGCTCTACTACGCGCCGATCAGCAACAACCACCTCTACCGCGTCCGCACCGCCGACCTGCGCAATCCGGCATTGAGTGCGGCTCAGCTCGCCGGCCAGGTGGAAACACTCGCACCCAAGACCATGTCGGACGGCCTCACCAGCGACGACCAAGGCCGAATCTACCTCTCCGACCTCGAACACTCGGCCATCGTCCGCTACGCACCCGAGACCGGCGCGCTGGAAACTCTGATCAAGACCGAGCGCCTGCGCTGGCCCGACGGGTTTTCCTTCGGACCGGAGGGTTGGCTCTACGTCACCGGCTCGTCGCTGCATCAAGTTATCGGCCTGCCGCCCTCCAGCGTCGGCGCCCACGCCCCATATCCGGTGTTCCGTTTTCAGCCTGGCGCAAGCGCCGCCGCCGGACACTGATCCTCTTTCCTTTCCCCCTGTAGGAGCAATGCCATGTTCGGTCTGCTGATGAGCTGGATGAAGGCCAAGAAGCTGCTGCCGCAGATTTCCGACACCGAGCGCCAGGCGCTGGAAGCCGGCTCGGTGTGGATCGATGGCGAGTTCTTTGGCGGCAACCCCGACTTCAAGAAGATGCTCGCCGAGGCCTATTCGCGGGTCTCGCCGGAAGAGCAGGCCTTCCTCGACGGGCCGGTGGAGGAGCTGTTGCGGATGGTCGACCGCTACGAGATCAACCGCAGCAAGCGGGTGCCACCGGAAATCCTCGACTTCCTCAAGAGCAAGGGCTTCATGTCCTTCCTCATCGACAAGAAGTACGGCGGCCTCAAATTCTCCAAGCTGGCCATCTCCACGATCATGGCCAAGGTCACCAGCTACAACGCTGGCGTCGGAACCTATGTGGTGATTCCGAATACGCTGGGCGCTGCCGAGCTGATCATCCATTACGGCACCGAGGAGCAGAAGGACCACTACCTGCCCAGGCTGGCACGCGGCGAGTACATCCCCTGCTTCGGCCTCACCGAGCCCACCGCCGGCTCCGATGCCGCCAGCATCAAGGCCGAGGGCGAGGTGTTCCGCGACGCCGACGGCGAGATCAAGATCCGGCTCAACTTCCGCAAGCGCTACATCACGCTGGCACCGGTCGCCAATCTGGTGACCCTGGCCTGCAAGCTGCGCGACCCGCGGAACCTGCTCGGCCGGGGCGAGGAACCAGGCATCACCTGCCTGCTGATCCACAAGGGCACGCCGGGCTTTTCCAGCGGCGACCATCACATGCCGATCGGCGACGCCTTCGACAACGGCCCTCTCTACGGCAAGGACGTGGTGGTGCCGGCCAGCAACATCATCGGTGGCGCCGAACGCGCCGGCCAGGGCTGGAAGATGCTGATGGAGCAGCTCGCCGGCGGTCGCGCGGTGTCGCTGCCGGCCGGCGCGGTCGGCGGCGCCAAGGCGGTCGCGGCGGCCACCGGCGCCTACTCCATGGTGCGCCAGCAGTTCGGCATCCCCATCGGCCGCATGGAGGGCGTGGAGGACAAGGTCGGCAAGATCGCCGGTCTCTCCTACCTCCTCGAAGCCACCCGCGTATTCGGCTGCTCGGCGCTCGACGCCGGCCAGGAACCGCCGGTGACCTCCGCCGTGATGAAGGCCTACACCACCGAGATCAGTCGTCAGCTGATCGTCGATGGCATGGACGTATTCAGCGGCGCCGGCGTCATGCAGGGCCCGAACAACATCCTCGGCATCGGCTACTCGACCGCGCCGGTGGGCGTGACGGTGGAAGGCGCCAACATCATGACCCGCACCCTGATCGTGTTCGGCCAGGGCGCCATCCGCTGCCATCCGCACGCCCTGGAGGTGGTGCACGGCGTCGAGCAGGGCGACGTCGCCAGGTTCCGCAAGCATCTGCTCGGCTGGTTTGCTCACGTCATCGCCGGCTTCGGCCGCACGTTGCTGCGCGGGCTGACCCGCGGCTGGACGGTGTCGGTGCCCGAGGTCGCTCCGGAAACCCGGACCTACTACCGACGGCTTGGCTGGGCGGCGGCGCGCTACGGCCTGTATACCGACCTGGCGATGTTCGCCATCGGCGGCAAGCTGAAAGCGCGCGGCAAGCTTACCGGCCGCTATGCCGACGCCCTGGCCTGGCAGCTCCTGGGCTTCTCGGCGCTGCGCCGCTTCGAGGCCGAGGGTCGACGCCCAGAGGACCTGCCGCTGGTGCAGTACGCGCTGGAGTACTCCCTGACCCAGGTTCAGCAAGCCTTCGAGGGCATCGTCGCCAACTTCGACGGCCTGCTCGGCAGGCTGATGCGCCTGATCCTCACGCCCGGTCTGCGCCTGAATCCGCTGGCGACCCCGCCCAGCGACTCGCTCAGCCACGCCGCCGCGCTCACCCTACAGAGCCACAACGAGCAGTTCCGCCGCCTGACCGAATACGTGTTCACGCCGCCGGAAACGGCGGGGGGCATGGGCCGGCTGCTGCGCGCCTTCCGCCTGGGCACCGAGGTGCAGCCCGTCCTGGCGACAATCCATGCGGCGCAGAAAGCCGGCAAGCTGCCGCGTGGTCCCGCCGAGGAACTGGCCGGCGAAGCCGCGCATCGGGGCCTGATCGGCCGCGAGGAGGCCAACCAGGTGGCCACCGCGCTCGCCGCCCGGCTGGAAGCCATCGAGGTGGACGTGTTCAAGCCCGAGCAGTACTACCTCGAAAGCCGGGGCAGTCAGGGCATCTACTTCGGAGCACCCGAGCCCAAGCGCCTAGCCCAGGGCTGAGCCCCGGGGACCCACTGAACAGCGCGACACGCGGCGGGGCGGCGGCGGACGGCATCGACCGCCGCCCTCAGGGCGCGGTATGCAGACCGCATTCCCTGTGCCCCTCGATCTTGGTCGGGTCGTAGTAGTCGAAATTGTTCGGCAGCCGGTGCTGCTGCACGTACTCGTACATCTGCTTGCTGCTCCAGTGCAGCAGGGGCGTTACCTTGATCAGCCCATTGCGGCTCAGCGAGACCGGCTGCATCGCGGCCCGCTCGGTGGTGCTCTCGGCACGCAGGGCGGTGAGCCAGACCTCGGGCCTCAACTCGCGCACCGCGCGTTCGAAGGGCTCCAGCTTCACCTCCTCAGTGAAGCGCGCCAGCCGCTCGGGTTCGTCCAGGCCCGGCGGCGCGCCTTCCACCGCCTCGCGGTGCGCGCGCGAGCGGCTCGGCTGGTAGACCACCAGGTTCAGCTTCAGGCGCGCGACGATCTCGTCGGCGACGCGATAGGTCGCTGGCGTCGCATAGCCCGAGTCGATCCACAGCACCGGCGTCTCCGGCCGGCGCTGACTGACCATGTGCAGCAGCACCGCCGAATAGGGCGCGAAGTTGCTGGTGGTGACCACCCGCTTGCCCAGACCCAACGCCCAGTCGAGCAGGGCGGCGCTGTCCTTGCCGAGCTCGGCGTTGATGCGGTCCAGATCCAGATTCATGTCGCCTCCCTGCGGCGCGGCGGAGTGCCGGCTTCATGACGGTGGTGACCGTGGGCAAAATATAAAGGGCCGGAAAATGTCGGCCGGATAGGCGGCAGGCCGACTTACAAGGGGCGCGACCTTTTTCTCGCGCTCTGCATCTGATGAACATGGACAAGGATTCCAAGCCCGCCACCGGATTTGCCCAGCCGCTCGAAGCCGAGTGGCTGGCCCGAGCCCGTGCCGGGGAACGCGTCGCCCAGGGCCTGATCTACCGCCGCTACGAAACCGCGGTCTACACCCTGCTGCGGCGTATGGTGGACTGCGCCGACACCGCCGCCGACCTCATGCAGGACAGCTTCCTCGACGCCTTCACGCGCATCCACCAGTTCCGCGGCGAGTCGCCGTTCGGCTACTGGTTGCGGGCGGTGGCGGCGAGCCGGGCGCTGATGCACCTACGCGGGCAGCGGCGCTTCCTGGAGCTGTTCGCGCCGGAGGCCGAAGTCGATCTGGTGCCCAGCTTCGACGTGCACCAACTGGACCTCGAACGGGCACTTGGCGCGCTGCCACCACTACCACGGGCGGTGCTCTGGCTGTATCACGTCGAGGGCTACACCCATGCCGAGATCGCTGCGATGAACAACAAGACCGAAAGTTTCTCGAAGTCGCAATTGGCGCGCGCCCATCAGAGACTGCGCGAGCTTCTAGGGGTAGTGAGCGAGCCGGCGTCGGCTCGCGCGGCCCCGGACGCCCCCCCTTCCCCACCGTCGGCGGCCCTGACCGCCGCCACCGAGTGTTGAGATGAACGATCTGTCCCGATCCCTGAGTGAACTGCCCGAGCTACCGCCGCCTCCCGGCGGCTGGGCAAGGCTGAGCCAGCGCCTGGACGCACGCGAGGCGCTGCGACGGCGTGGCCGCTGGGCCGGCGGCCTGGCGCTGGCGGCTTCGGTGTTGCTGGCGGTGCTGAACCTGCCGGTCGCGCCCGTGTCGCCAGCCCCGGCGGGGGCAGCGCCGGCAACCGCCGTCGCCGGCCTGATCCAGCAGTCGCAAGCGCTGGAACAGCGCCTGGCGGTGCTGAAGTCCGAAGCCGGAGTCTGGAGCGGCGCCCTTGCAGGCAATGCCGCCGGCCTGCAGCGGGACGTCGCCCTGCTCGACGTGCAGCTCAGCGATCTCGCCTTCGACCCTAGTGCCGACCAGCGCGCCGCGGAGGTGCTCTGGCAGCGCCGGGTCAGTCTGCTCAACCGCTTGGTGTCGGCCCATGAGGCGCCGACACTGACGCCCGCCACGATGACCACCACGACCACCGCCGGCCTGGGCGGCGATACCGCCGAGGCCGAAGTTCTGGAGCTGTGAACATGAAGACTTCCCGCTTTCTCACCGGCCTGCTGCTGGCCGCCAGCCTGACGGCGCCGGCGCAGGCCAAGCCCACCGCGACCGATCCCGCCGCCAATGCGGAACTGCGCGCGCAATTGCAGCAGGCCGAGCAGAACCTGCGAGCCGCGCGCGAGCAGCTACTGAAATCCGCCCGCGAACTGGCACGCATCCAGGGCCAGCTCGGCGAAGACACTCCGTTTTCCCAGGCCATGGGCCTGCTGGTGGATCCGCGACGAGCGGCGCTGGGCGTCAGCATCGCGCCCGGCCCGCTGGAAAAAGGTCGGCAGCGCGGCGTGCTGGTCACCGGAGTCACCCCCGGCTCTGGCGCCGAGAAGGCCGGCATCCAGAGCGGCGACCTGATCCTCAGCGCCAACGGCCAATCGCTGGAGCTGGCGGAAGACGCCCGCCCCGGTCCCGGGCTCACGCTGCGACAGGCGCTGCGCGAACTGGAACCGGGCGCCACCGTGGCGCTGGTGGTGGAACGCGGCGACAAGCGCAAGACCGTCTCGGTGGTCGCCCAGCGTCAGGAAGGCCCCACGACGCTGGACTTCGACATCGAGCGCTTCGGCCCGCGGGGCGACCTGCTGCTGCCAAGAATTCCGGCCGAGGGGGGAGTGCCGCCACCGCGGCCGGGCCCGCTGTTCGGGCGCCTGATGGCCGGTCCGCTAGGCGGCCCCGGCTTCCAGTTGGCACGCCTCGACGAGGATCTGGCTGGCTATTTCAAGACCCGTGAGGGTGTGCTGGTGGTGAAGGCGCCACCGGTCATCGAAGGCGCGCCCGCGCTCAAGAGCGGCGACGTGATCCAGAGCATCAACGGCCAGCCGGTACGCAATCCGGTGGATCTGCTGGACCAGTTCTTCAGCCTGGAACCGAGGGCACCGCTCACTCTGGGGGTCGTCCGCCAGGGCGCCGCGATCAGCCTGCAGGGCCGGGTGCCGGAGCCGCCGCTGCCCGGATAGCGCCCGCACCAGGGCAAGCCGCCACACCAGGAGTGACGCGCCCTGGACGCCGGAGCATGAACGCCGGCGTTCCAGCAGCATCCGGGCGAGCGAACTGGCCGTAAGCTGCATGCCAGTTCCCTGTAAGGAAGACGCCCATGCGCAAGCTCGCCCTGTTGCTGCTTCTGGCCGTCGCCGTCGGGCTGGCGCTGCACTTCGACCTTGGCCAGTACCTGAGCCTCGACGCGCTGAAAGCCCAGCGTGGCGCCCTCGAAGCCTTGCAAGAGGCGCGGCCGCTGGCCTTCACCGCCGGCTTCTTCGCGGTCTATGTGCTGGTCACCGCGCTGAGCTTCCCCGGCGCGGCGGTGCTGACCCTGGCGGCCGGCGCGCTGTTCGGCCTGGGCTGGGGCACGCTGCTGGTGAGCTTCGCCAGCACCGCCGGCGCGACCCTGGCCTTTCTCGCCGCCCGCTACCTGCTGCGCGACAGCCTGCAGGCGCGCTACGGCGAGCGGCTGAAGGCGATCAATGCCGGCGTGGCACGCGAGGGCGCGTTCTATCTGTTCACCCTGCGACTGGTACCGGTGTTCCCGTTCTTCCTGGTCAATCTGGTGATGGGTCTGACCACCATCCGCACCTGGACCTATGTCTGGGTCAGCCAGCTCGGCATGCTGCTCGGCACCGCCGCTTACGTGAACGCCGGCACCGAGCTGTCGCAGCTCAGCAGCCTGCGCGGCATCCTTTCGCCCGGCCTGATCGGCGCCTTCGCGCTGCTCGGCCTGTTGCCGCTGCTGGCACGCCGGCTGATCGACGCCCTGAAGGCGCGCCAGGCGTATCGCGGCTACCGGCGGCCACGGCGCTTCGACCGCAATCTGATCGTGATCGGCGCCGGTGCCGCCGGCCTGGTCAGCAGCTACATCGCCGCCGCCGTGCGCGCCAAGGTGACGCTGATCGAAAAGGGCGAGATGGGCGGCGACTGCCTGAACACCGGCTGCGTGCCCAGCAAGGCCTTGATCCGGGCCGCCAAGAGCGCCAGCGAGGCGCGCCGCGCCGCCGACTACGGGCTGCGGCTGCCGGCGCCAGAGGTGGATTTTCCGGCGCTGATGGCGCGCGTGCGCCGGGCGGTGGCGGAGATCGCGCCGCACGACTCGGTGGCCCGCTACCAGGGCCTGGGCGTCGACTGCCGTCAGGCGAGCGCCCGGCTGATCGACCCCTGGACGGTGGAACTCGACAACGGCGAGCGCCTGACCGCACCCAACATCGTGCTCGCCACCGGCGCCGCGCCGTTCGTGCCGCCCATCCCCGGCCTGGCCGAGGCCGGCTATCTCACCTCTGACACGCTCTGGAATCTCCAGGAACTGCCGCGCCGCCTGCTGGTGCTGGGCGGCGGGCCCATCGGCTGCGAGCTGGCGCAGGCCTTTGCCCGCCTGGGCGCGCAGGTGACCCAGGTGGAGATGCTGCCGCGCCTGATGATCCGCGAAGACCCGGAAGTCTCGGCGCTGGTGCAGGCGCGCTTCGCGGCCGAGGGCATCGATCTGCGGCTGGCCACCCGCGCCAAGGCGGTGGTCGTCGAAGAGGGTGAGAAGCTTCTGATCTGCGAGCGCGAAGGCCGCGGAGAGCGCATCGGCTTCGACCGGATCCTGGTCGCGGTCGGCCGCGCCGCGCGGCTGGACGGCACCGGCCTGCGCGAGCTGGGCCTGAGACTGGGCAAGACCATCGAGGTCGATGATTACGGTCGCACCAGCTTTCCCAACATCTACGCCTGCGGCGACGCCAGCGGGCCCTACCAGTTCACCCACACCGCCGCCCACACCGCCTGGTACGCGGCGGTGAACGCGCTGTTCGGGCCGCTGCTGTGGTTGCGCGGCGGGCGCTTCCGCATCGACTACTCGGTGGTGCCCTGGGTCACTTTCACCGCGCCGGAAGTGGCGCGGGTCGGCCTCAACGAAACCGAAGCACGGGAGAAGGGCATCGCCTACGAGCTGTCGCGCTACGGCCTGGACGATCTCGACCGTGCCATCGCCGACGGCGAAGCCGAGGGCTGGGTGAAGGTGCTGACCGTGCCCGGCAAGGACCGCATCCTCGGCGCCACCGTGGTCGGCGCCCATGCCGGCGAGCTGCTCGCCGAGTTCACCCTGGCGATGCGCCACGGTCTGGGCATGAACCAGCTGCTCGGCACCATCCACGTCTACCCGACCTGGTCGGAGGCGGCGAAGTACAGCGCCGGCGTCTGGAAGCAGGCGCACAAGCCGGAAGGCCTGCTCAAGCTGGTGGCGCGCTACCACGATTGGCGGCGCGGCTAGGACCCGTTAAAGCGACGGCGACCGCCGCGTTACCGGCCCCAGGAGCCGGCCCGGCTCAGGGCGCGCGGAGCTTCTTCACCGCCGCCAGACTGAGCGTGTCCTCCGGCCGCACATGGCGGGCCATCACCGTCGGCGCCAGGCCATCGGCGCTGGCCTGGTCGCGGCTCTCCTGGATGGTCAGCTCGCGGAACCAGCGGCGGATCAGCGAATTGGCGATCGGCAGCGCGCGACCATCGGCGGCCAGCGGCTGGCTGGCGACGCTGCTCAGCAGGCCATCGACGCGGTCGGGATGGTTCCAGGTCTCGTCCCAGGGGCCACCGGCGCTACGCACGAACACTCCCAGGTCGTAGGCGCTGAAGCGGCCGAAGCGGCTCCAGACCAGATCCACCGTGGTCAGCGCCGGCTCCTGCGGGTCCAGCACCGGGGCTACCTCGTCGAGCAGACCGGCGGCGGTGGGCCGCACCTCGGCGAGCAACTGGGGCACCGGACGGCTGCCGTGCAAGCCCAGCCGGGTGATGCTGGGAATGCTGATGCCGTCGCGGTCGGCGAGCACGGTCTCGTCGAGCAGGGGCAGGTTGACCAATGCCAGACGCAGGCCGTGAGCGAAGTAGCACAGGCACTGCAATTGACCGCCAGTAAGCGGCAGCCGCGCCTGCTGGGCGCGCTCGAACAGGTGGTTGGCGACGGCGAGGGCGGAGTGCATGCCAGGCAGCGACCGGGGAAGACGAGAGCCAACTATAGCCCTGGTGGAGGCCGATAGAATGCGCGCCCCTCGCTGGAGCCCATCGTGTTGCTGTCGCCCGCCGCCCGCGCCGAAATGCGCGCCAATCTCAAGCTCGCCCTGCCGCTGATCGCCGCGCAGTTGGCCGGCGTCGGCATGGGCGCCACCGACACCGTGATGGCTGGCCACCTCGGCGCGCGGGAGCTGGCGGCAGTGGCGGTGAGCACCAATCTCAACGTCGTGCCCTTCGTGCTGTTCATGGGCCTGTTCATGGCCGCCTCGGCGATCGTCTCGCAGCGGCGGGGCGCCGGCGCCGATCCGGAGTCCCTGGGCCGCTTCGGCCGTAGTCTGCTGCGGCTGGCGCTGCTGGTGGCGCTGCTCTGGTTCGCGCTGGTGCAGCTGCTGGCGGCACCGCTGTTGCACCGGCTGGGGCTGGAGGCCGAGACCGCCGAGCTGGCCATCGCCTATCTGCGCACCTATGCCGGTTCCTCGCTGGGCCTTTGTCTGTTCTTCGCGCTGCGCTTTCTCGCCGAGGGCCAGGAGGCCTCGCGGCCGGTGATGCTCGCCGGGCTGGCTGGCCTGATCGCCAATGCCCTGTTCAACTGGCTGCTGATCTACGGTGCCGGGCCGATTCCGGCGCTGGGCGTGGTCGGCTCCGGCATTGCCACCAGCCTGGCCTGCCTGGTGATGGCCGGCACCCTGGCCTGGTACTACGGCAGCGACCGCCACTTACGGCCGCTGCGTCTGTTTGCCGGCTCTGGCTTCGAGCCCGGTGCGCGGCGCCAGCTGCTGCGCCTGGGCCTGCCGATCGGCGCCATCCTGCTCGCCGAGGCCGGCTTGTTCGTGGCGGTGTCGGTGCTGATGGCGCGCATCGGCGAGCAGACCATCGCCGCCTACCAGGTGGCGATCAACTTCGCTTCGGTGACCTTCATGATCCCGATGGGCATCGGCTTTGCCACCACCGTGCGGGTCGGCTACTTCCGTGGTGCCGGCGACGCCGACGCCGCACGTCTGGCCGGCTACAGCGGCATGCTGCTGGGCGTGGCCAATGCTGCCTTCAACGCCAGCCTGATGCTGCTGGCCGGGGGCCTGATCGCCGCCGCCTACAGCCGCGATCCGGCCATCGCGACCCAGGCTGCCGGCTTCCTGGCGCTGGCGGGCGCCTTCCAGTTCTTCGACGGTCTGCAGGTCACCGCCAACGGCGCCCTGCGTGGCTTGAAAGACACCCGCATCCCCATGCTCATCACCCTGGCGGCGTACTGGCTTCTGGGCCTGCCGGTGGCCTGGAGCCTGGCCTTCGGGCTCGGGCTGGGCGCCGACGGCCTCTGGTGGGGACTGACCGCCGGCCTGGGTGCGGCGGCGCTGGGGCTGAGCCTGCGTTTCCGCCGCCACAGCCGTTCTTCCGCGCTGGCGCAACGCTGATCGGCGCCGCACCCTGCGGCCTGGTTCAGTCCTTCAGTGTGGTTGTCAGGCGCCGTGGTTGACGGCGGGGGAGACGGACATGGACATCCAAACCAAGAGCAAGCGCTGGTACTGGGGCTTGGGCCTGCTGCTTTCCGGACTGGCGCTGGACGCGCGGGCCGAGACCTACACGGTGGACTGGGATCGCGAGCTGGCGCAGGCCGCCGCCGAGCCGGCGCGCTACGCCATCGCCCGGCCGGTGACGATCGACGCCCTCCGCGACGGCCACTGGAGCCGCGAAGGCGAGCAGGCGGTCTGGCGCATGGAGCTGGAGGTGCCGGGCGCACAGAGCCTGGCGTTTCATGCCAGCGCCCTGCAATTGCCGGAACAGGCCAGCCTGGAGATCGGCGCCAGCACGGTCACCGCCGCCGACCTGGCGGGCGAGGACTACTGGAGCCTGCCGCAGCCGGGCAGCAGCCTGACGCTGGTCGCGCGCATGCCGCTACTGGCCGCCAACCGCTACGCGCTGCGCATCGACCAGTTGCAGGCGGGCTTCCGCGATCCGCTGGCGGCGCCGGCGGTCAGCGCCAAGGCCGGCAGCGCCTGCGCCATCAACTTCAGCTGCTCGGCGCAGAACGAGGCGCTGGAATGGGGGCAGTCGGTGGTGGCGATCACCGTGCTCAATGCCGTGGGCTGCACCGCCACCCTGGTCAACAACAGCCTGCAGGACGGCCGGCCTTATCTGCTCACTGCCAGCCATTGCCGCGAGCTCAACGGCCAGCGCGGCGACGCGCAAGCGGCGGCGGCCTCGCTGCGGGTGTACTGGAACGCGGTCAGCCCCTGCGGCAGCGATCTCGCCGCCGCCAGCAGCGTCGCGCCGCAGACCAGCAGCGGCGCCAATCACCGCGCCGAGTCCAGCGATGTCTGGCTGCTGGAACTCAAGGACGCGCCGCCGGCGGGCGCCAAGCCCTACTGGGCCGGCATCGACGCCAGCGACCAGCCCGCCAGTGGCGAGCTGACCGGCATCCACCACGGCGGCCGGCTGGCGCGGCAGATCGTCTGGGGCTCCAGCCCGCCGCAGATCACCGTGCTGGGCCTGTCGATCGGCGACCTGCCGGTGTGGAAGATGCTCTCGGAACTGGGAGCCGCGTCGGCCGGTTCCTCCGGCTCGGCGCTGTTCGTCGGTGGCGGCAAGGTGGTGGGCGTGCTCAGCGCCTCCAGCAACTGCGACGCGGTGCCGCTGCCCAGTCTGTATTACTCGCGCCTGGGCCCGGCCTGGAACGGCGATGGCAGCAGCAGCGGCTCGCTGCGTCCCTGGCTGGACCCAGCCAATCTCGGCCGCCAGGTGCCGGCCAAGAGCGGCACCGGTTCCGGCTCCAGCTCTTCCTCGGGTGGCTCCACCGTCGCCGACGCGCCGGGTGGTGGTCAGGGCGGTGGTGGCGGCCTGGGTGGTCTGCTGCTGGCGCCGCTGCTGCTGGCCGGCGCGCTGCGATATGGCCGAAAAGCTCTGAGCTAATCCCTTGTATCGGCTGGGTCGCGGGCGCAACCTGCTGCCCCCTGGAGCTGCACACAAGGAGCAAGCCATGACCTTACGACTGGGCGATCTCGCCCCCGATTTCACTGCCGAAACCACCCAGGGCACGATCAAGTTCCACGATTGGGCCCAGGGCAGCTGGGTGGTGTTCTTCAGCCACCCGCGCGACTACACGCCGGTGTGCACCACCGAGCTGGGCTACACCGCCAAGCTCAAGGACGAATTCGCCAAGCGCAAGGTCAAGGCCATCGCGCTGTCGGTGGACCCGCTCGCCGACCACATCGGCTGGAGCAAGGACATTGAGGAAACCCAGGGCACGGCGGTGAATTTCCCGATCATCGCCGACCCGGAACGGCAAGTCGCCAACCTCTACGACATGATCCATCCGAACGCCTCCGACACCTTCACCGTGCGCAGCGTGTTCGTGATCGACCCCAACAAGAAGATCCGTCTGACGCTCACTTATCCGGCGTCCACCGGCCGCAACTTCGAGGAGATCCTGCGGGTGATCGACAGCCTGCAGCTCACCGACCAGTACAAGCTGGCGACGCCGGTGAACTGGAAGCCGGGCGACGACGCGATCATCGTGCCCAGCGTGAAGGACGAAGACGCCAGAAAGCTGTTTCCACAGGGCTACAAGACCATCAAGCCCTACCTGCGCACGGTGGCGGTACCCAAGGGCTGAGCAGCGGGTGCATCGTTCGCGGCCGCTGACACGAAGAAGCGTGCCAGCGGCCGAATAGGCGATCCGTGCTAATGTGCGACACGCCCCGGCCTCTAGGTTCTCCGCCGCCGCGACCGCGGACGCGCCGAGATTCCGACTTGCCGGCGGCCGCCCGTTCCTAGCCGGCAAGCTGTTGGAGCGCGCATGAAACCAGCCACCCGATTCCGTGGGGTTGACGGCCAGTATCACCCCACCGGGCATCAGCTCGGCATCGACGGCAAGTACCACCCCAAGGATCATTTCCTCGGCAGCGACGGCAAGTACCATCCGCCGGGCTCCTTCCTGGGCACCGATGGCCAGTACCACCGCAATGGCGAGATGCTCTGCGGTGATGGCGTGTACCGCGCCGCCGGCGCCTTCCTCGGGCACGATGGCGTCTACTACGGCCGCAATTTCTTTCTCGGCGAGGACGGCAAGTACCATCCGCCGGGCTCCTTCCTGGGCATGGACGGCCAATACCACCCGCGCGGCTGCTTCCGTGGCCAGGATGGCAAGTACCACTATGCCGGCTCGGTGCTGGGCGCCGACGGCGAGTACCGGCTCGACGATGCACTGGTCGCCGCCGCTGGCGAAGAAGCCGCCGCCAATCCCAAAGAAAGGCAGCGCCGCAACCGCGAAGGCGTCAACTGCTGAAACGGGTGGACCGCCGGCGGTTTCCGGCGGTTACAAGAAATCGCTACCGCCAGGACATGGGCTACGGCATGCTGCACGCCTTAGCATTTTAGCGACCGCCCGCATGTCCTCCCAAGCCGAACTCCTGCGCCAGCTCTCCATTGATCGTGGCAGTGCCAGCAACTTGGAGCCCGCGCGTCCGCGCTGGCCCTGGGTACTGGCGGCCCTGTTGCTGCTGCTGGCCGGCGGCGCCTACCTGGCCCTGCGCGGCGGTGGCGCCCAGCCGGTGCGTGCGGTCAGCGTGCAGGTGAAGGGCGGCGCGGCGGCGGCTGGCGGCGGCTCGGTGCTCGACGCCTCCGGCTATGTAGTGGCGCGGCGGCAGGCGACGGTGTCTTCCAAGATCACCGGCAAGGTGGTGGCGATCAACTTCGAGGAGGGCCAGCGCGTCGAGGAAGGCGAGGTGCTGGCGCGCCTGGACGACAGCAACAGCCGCGCGCAGCTCGGCCTCGCCGAGGCCCAGGTCGAACAGGCCCGTGCCCAGCTGACCGAACTGCGGGTGTCGCTCGCCAATGCCGAGCGTGACGCCCGCCGCAACCGCGAGCTGCTCGACAAGAAGCTGGTCTCGCAGGCCGCGGTCGACAACGCCGACACCACCGTGGCGCAGCTCAAGGCCAGGCTGGCCAGCAGCGAGCAGGGCGTACGGGTGGCGCAGCAGCAACTGGCGGTGAGCCGCGAGCAGAACGAGGACACGGTGGTGCGCGCACCCTTTGCCGGCGTTATCACCGTGAAGAACGCGCAGCCGGGCGAGATGATCTCGCCGCTTTCCGCCGGCGGTGCCGGTACCCGCACCGGGCTTGGCACCCTGGTGGACATGAATTCGCTGGAAGTCGAGGTCGACGTTAACGAGAATTTCCTCACCAAGGTGAAGCCGCAGCAACGCGCCAGCACCAAGCTCAATGCCTATCCGGACTGGGAGATTCCCTCCGAGCTGATCGCCATCATCCCCACCGCCGACCGCAGCAAGGCGACGGTGAAGGTGCGGGTGGGCCTGGTGCGCAAGAGCGGCGAGGCGCTGGACCCGCGCATCCTGCCGGACATGGGCGCGCGGGTGAGCTTTCTCGCCGACGATGCGCCAGAGCCAACCGCCGCGCTGCCGCGCCGGGTGCTGATTCCCGCCGAGGCGCTGGCAGGCGACGCGGTATTCGTGATCGGCGGCGAAACGGTACGCCGGCAGCCGGTGAAAACCGCCGCCGCCGAGAACGGCTATCTGCAGGTGCTGGAAGGCCTCAATGGCGGCGAGTCGCTGGCAGTCGGCGATTTCGGCAAACTCGCGGAAGGAAGCCGGATCAAGGTGCAAGGAGCCCAGTGATGAGTGAAGCCATCGTGCAGTTGCGCGGCGTCAGCAAGACCTACACGCGCGGCAAGCAGAGCGTCGAGGTGCTGAAGGCACTGGACCTGGAAGTGGCCAAGGGCGACTTCCTGGCGCTCATGGGCCCCTCCGGCTCGGGCAAGACCACCCTGCTCAACCTGATCGGTGGCCTCGACCAGCCCAGCAAGGGCGAAGTGGTCGTCGCCGGCGAGCGCATCGAGAAGCTCAAGTCCTCGGCGCTTGCCGCCTGGCGCGCCCGCAACGTCGGCTTCGTGTTCCAGTTCTACAACCTGATGCCGATGCTCAGCGCGCAGAAGAATGTCGAGCTGCCGCTGCTGCTCACCAAGCTCTCGGCCAGCGAGCGCGCCCGCCGCGCGCAGATCGCGCTCACCGTGGTCGGCCTCGCCGAGCGCGCCAGCCACAAACCCAACGAACTTTCCGGCGGCCAGGCGCAGCGTGTCGCCATCGCCCGCGCACTGGTCGCCGACCCCACCCTGCTGATCTGCGACGAACCCACCGGCGATCTCGACCGCAAGACCGCCGACGAGATCCTGGGCCTCTTGCAGACGCTCAACCGCGAGCACGGCAAGACCATCGTAATGGTGACCCACGACCCCAAGGCGGCGGAGTTCGCGACGCACCAGGTGCACATGGATAAAGGCGCGCTGGCGATCGAGCCGGCTCACTAAGGCGGGAGGCCACGATGAAATACTTCCCGCTGCTCTGGGCCACGCTCTGGCGCAAGAAGACCCGCACCTGGCTGACGTTGTTCTCGCTGGTCGCCGCCTTCCTGCTGCTGGGCCTGTTGCAAGCGGCCAACTCGGTGTTCAACACCGGCGGCCAGAACCTCGGCGCCAATCTGCTGATCACCCAGGCGCGGGTTTCCTTCACCTCGCCGCTGCCGCTGCGCCTGCTGCCGCAGATCGAAGCAGTGCCGGGCATCGAGGCGGTGTCGTTCTCTCAGTTCTTCGGCGGCGTCTACAAGGACCCGAAGAATTTCTTCCCGCAGTTCGCGGTACAGCCGGAGCGCTGGCTGAAGACCTTCACCGAATGCACGCTGCCGGCCGAGCAGGCGGCGGCCTGGAAGAACTCGCGCACCGCCGCAATCGCCGGCAAGCAACTCGCCGAGCGCTTCGGCTGGAAAGTCGGCGACCGCATTCCGCTGGTGAGCCAGATCTTTCCCAAGAAAGACGGCTCGCGCGCCTGGGAATTCGATCTGGTCGGCATCTTCGACAACACCAGCGCCGACTCCTGCCCGCGCATGGGCAATATGTACGTCCGCTACGACTACTTCGACGAGGCCAGGCTGTTCGGCCAGGGCGGCGCCGGCATCTACGTGCTGCGCATCGCTGACCCCGACCGCGCCGAAGCCATCGGCCGGCAGATCGACCAGATGTTCGAGAACTCGCCGGACGAGACCAAGACCCAGACCGAGAAGGAGTTCTCGCTCAACTTCGTGCGCCAGATCGGCAATCTGAGCCTGATCCTCAATTCCATCCTCGGCGCGGTGTTCTTCACCATCCTGCTGCTCACCGGCAACACCATGAGCCAAGCGGTGCGCGAGCGCATCCCAGAACTGGCAGTGCTCAAGACCCTGGGCTTCACCAACGGCGGAGTGCTGGGCCTGGTGATCGCCGAGTCGCTGCTGCTCTGCGTGATCGGTGGCCTGGTGGGCATGGGCCTGGCGAATGTGGTGATGGGCGTGCTGGCGCATGCGCCGGTGCGGATGCCACCGCTGAAGGCCGACACCCATGTCTGGATGATCGCGCTGTCCAGCATGTTCGGCGTCGGCCTGCTGGTCGGCCTGCCGCCGGCGCTCAAGGCCATGCGCCTGTCCATCGTCGACGGCCTGAGCGGTCGATAAGGAGCCCATCCACATGAAGCAAATCCTGGCCATCACCTGGATGAACCTGCGCGCCATCCCGCAGCGGCTCGGCTCCTCGCTGGTGATCGTCATCGGCATCGCCGGCGTAGTCGGCGTGCTGGTGGCGCTGCTGTCGATGTCGCAGGGTTTCGGCGCCACCCTCAAGGCCACCGGCAAGACCGACCGCGCGCTGTTCCTGGCCGGCGGCGTCACCGGCGAGCTGTCCTCGACCCTGCTGGGCGATGTGCTGCCGCTGCTGCGCGAGCTGCCCGGCATCCGCAAGGACGCCGAGGGCCGGTCGATGGCCTCCGCGGAGCTGGTGGTGATCACCGAGCTGCGCCGTGGCGAAGGCGCGCAGCGCGCCGACGTCAACGTCTCGCTGCGCGGCGTCGAGCCCATGGGTCTGAGCATCCGCCCCGAGGTGAAACTGGTCGAGGGCCGCTGGTTCACGCCCGGCCTGCGCGAGGTGGTGGTCGGCCAGGGCGCGGCGCGGCAGTTCCAGGGCGTCAGCGTCGGCTCGCTACTGAAGTTCCGTGGCTCGGAGTGGACCGTGGTCGGGGTCTTCGCCTCCAGCGGCGACGCCCACGAGTCGGAGCTGTGGACCGACGCCAACACCGCCCGTTCGGCCTTCGGCCGCGGCAGCTCGGCCTCCTCGCTGCTGGCGCAGCTGGAGTCGCCGGACAGCCTGGAGCCGCTGAAGGCGGCGCTCAAGGCCGACCCGCGCCTGCAGGTGGATGTCAGCACCGAGCTCGCCTACTACTCCAGCCAGTCGCAGCAGTTCAGCGACCAGATCGGCATGCTGACCGGCGTGGTGGCGACCATCATGGCGGTGGGTGCGCTGTTCGGCGCACTCAACAGCATGTACTCGGCGGTCTCGACCCGGCAGGTGGAGATCGCCACCCTGCGCGCGATCGGCTTCTCTGGCCTGCCGGTGGTGTTGTCGGTGCTCACCGAGGCCATGTTGCTGGCATTCAGCGGCGGCGTGCTCGGCGCGACCGTGGCCTATCTGCTGTTCAACGGCATGACCGTCTCGACCCTGGGCGCTAACTTCACCCAGGTCGCGTTCAACTTCGCGGTCACCCCCGAGCTGGTGCAGAAGGGCCTGAGCTGGGCGCTGCTGATCGGCCTGATCGGCGGCCTGCCGCCGGCGATCAAGGCAGTGCGCATGCCGGTGGTCGAGGCCCTGCGCGGCGGCTAGTGCGACTCGGTGAGGGCGGCGGCCGCTGGCCGCCTGTGAGGGCGCTGCCCGCTGCGCGGGCTCGCTGTGAGGTCGCGATGCTACGCATCGCTGTGAGGGAAAAGCCGAAACGAACAGTGGGCGGCGCCAAGCCCAGCAGTGCTTGCTGTTGCTTATCCCTGACAGGGCCGCGCAGCGGCCCGCCCTCACAGCGGGGAGCGCAGCGAAACCCGCGCCCTCACAGGCGGCCAGCGGCCGCCGCCCTCACCGCACAGGCACCCGGCCCAGAAGCCTATTCCTGGACGACGCGGAAACCGGTCCAGACATTGCGGCGGTAGGACTCAAACCCCTCGCGCGCCCCCGCATCCAGGGTCTCCAGTCCTTCCCGCCAGGAGCCACCCCGCACGGTCATGCGGCCCGGCTCGCCGGGCGTCGCACAGCGGTTGCTGATGCCGGTACCCACGGCGTAGGCGGAGCAGGTCCATTCGCGGACGTTGCCCAACATCTCGAACAGCCCGAAGGGATTGGCGGCGAAGCTGCGCGCCACGGTCGGCTGGGTCGGCACCAGCGGCGGACAGCCCTGGCAACTGGCCATGCCATCGACGTACTCGTTGCCCCACCAGTAGCGACCACGGGTACCGGCACGGGCGGCGAATTCCCATTCCGCCTCGGTGGGCAGACGGAAACGTAGGCCGGTTTCCCGGCTCAGCCAGTCGCTGTAGGCCTGGGCATCGGCCACGCTGATGCAGACCACCGGAAAATCGTCGGTCTGGGCATAGCCCGGCGCATTCCATTCCGGCAGGCGGCCGCCGGCGCTCTCGCAGGGATAGTTGGGCCAGCGCGGATTGCGGTAGCCACTGCGGCGCACGAAGTCGGCGAACTGCCCGACCGTCACCTCGGTGGCGCCGATGCGGAAGGCCCGCAGCGACAGCGGCGCGCCACCGCCCGGCTGCGGCAGCTCCCCGGCCGGCAAGGCCACGGTCTCGGGCGGACGGACCGGTTCCAGCGGCTCGGCGCCGGCCTTCGGCTCCTGGGCACCAGCCAGACCGCCCGACGCCGGCGTGGCCACGGGCCCGGGCGAGGCCGCAGCCACCGGAGACACCGTCTTGCCATCGTTGTTTGGCGGATTGAGCACGACGTAGATCACCGCCAGACTGGCCGCCAGCCCCAGTGCCACCACCAGCAGGCGCTGACGACCGCCGCGCGCATCCTCGCGCCGGCGCGCCGGCGCGACCGCCGGGCTGGCGAGAACCGCAGGCACCGGCGCGGGAGGCCGCCGGTGGGTGGTGGCCGAAACGGCGTCCAGCGGCGGCAGTTCGTTCACCACCGCGCGCGGCGCGGCGCGGGCGGCTCTGGGCTGGGATTCGCCAGACTCGTTGCGCCCGCTCAACAAGGGGTATCCCCCTGGCGGCCGCAGCGGATCCTCGGGGCCCAGCTCCGCGGCCAGCGCCTCGCTGTTCGGCGGCGAACGCTCCAATACCGGGCCGACAGCCGGAGGCGGCACCGCCGGCGGTGCCGCGCGCAGAACGACGGGCGGCGGCGGATCGGGCGGCAGACCACTACCCGGCCCACGCGAAGCCGACAGCGGCCCGGTGGCCGGGGCCGGCGCGGCTGGCGGTGCGGTTCGCGGTTCAGGGGTCATCGGTGGCAGGCTGCGCGAACGCGGCCTGCTCACCGAGTCTGTCTCGGCGCCGCTACGGGAGGTCGGCGGCAGCGGTGCTTCGCCACCGCTCTGGTATTGCTCGAGAGCGGTGCGGAATTCGAGCGCGCTCTGGTAGCGATCATTGGGTCGCACCGCCAGCGCCTTGCGCATGGCGGGGACTAGGGCTTCCGGTATGCCGGCCCAGCCACCGCTTTCCATCGGGTCTTGCCCGATGCGGTCCAGCGCGATCGGCGGTGCATGGCCGGTGAGCATGCGAAACAGCGTGGCGGCCGTGCCGTAGACGTCGGTCCAGGGGCCCTGCACCGCCCGCCGCTGGTACTGCTCTAGCGGCGCATAGCCCTCGGTGAGCACCACCGACAGGCTCTGCACGCGGTCGCCCGCCGCCTGCCGGGCGGCGCCGAAGTCGAGCACGATGGGCCGGCCCACCGCCGCGAGATAGATGTTGTGCGGCTTCAGATCACGGTGCACCAGACCGCGCTCATGCACGTACTGCAGGCCATCGAGCACCGGCTTGATCAGCGGGATCGCCAGCGCCGGCTCCAACCGGGTGCGGACGCTGGTCAGGTAGTCGCCCAGCGTCATGCCCTCGTAGTAGTCCATCACCAGGTAGGCGGTGGAATGGGCATTGAAGAAATTGCGCACCCGCACGATGTTCGGGTGATCGAGCTTGGCGACGATGCGCGCCTCGCGCAGGAACTGCTCCTTGCCAAACTCGAAGCCGCGCCGGTCTTCCGGCGTGTGCGCCATCACCTCGAGATTTTCCTGGGTGCGGCCGGCCAGTTCGCGCGGCAGGTACTCCTTGATCGCGACCCGTTGCTGCAGGTTGACGTCCCAACCCAGGTAGGTGATGCCGAAGCCGCCGGGGCGCCCAAGCACCCTGCCCACCCGATACTGCCCGCCCAGGATCATGCCGTGCGGTAGGAACAGCGGACTGCGCGGTGCCGACTCGTCATAGCCACAGTAGGGGCAGACCGCCACACCGCCCTTGAGTTGGAAGCAGCCTGGGCAGTGCTTTTGATAGCGCGCAGCGCTCGCTGCGGAATCAATCGAGGTCATGGCCTGATTGTATAATCGCCAGCACTGACGACGCGACCTGACCGAGTCGCGTGCGCCCGGAGCCTGTTCACGCGGCTCCGCTCCCGCCAACTTCCCTGCCAGCGTCTCGTTCCATATCGCCGCATGAGTTCCGCATCGCCAAGCTCTCCTCGCTTGTCCACCGTGCTGCTGGCTTCGGTGGTCTCGCTGCGTGGCGGCAGTCTGCGCCCGGACCAGCAGGCGCAGTTGAAAGCGGCTCTGGAACGGCCGGGGGCGGCGATCGCGGTAACCGGCGGCGGCGAGTATCTGGGCATGTTCGACCGCACCGAGTTGGCGATGGATGCCGCCCTGGCCTTCCTGCACGCCGCCGAGGCGATCAACCAGCAGGGTCTGGCCGGCGCCTATGCCGGCCGGGTGGCGCTGGAAGTCTGGCCGGAGGAAAGCGAGCTGCCGGTGGAGCACATCCGCCAGGTGCTGTCGCTGGCGCCGGAGCACGGCCTGCTGCTCACCGCCAATTGCATGCACCACCTGCCCCCGAGGTTGCGCTCCGAGTTGCAGCCGCTGGGCAGCCGGCAGAGCAACCCCGCCCTGCAGGGTGTGATGGAACTGCCCTGGCGTGAGAACGCCGCCACCTACCGCGAGGCGACACTGTTCGCCTCCAGCCGCGCGCAGCCGGAGCAGCACCGCGCGCTGCGCCTGAGCCGGCGCGGCGCGAGCGTGCTGGTGCGGCCCGACGACTGCCCGTTCACGGTCGGCCGCGACGCCGCCTGCGCCCTGGGCATCGGCGGCCCCAATGTCTCGCGCCTGCACGGCGCCGTGCTCTACGAGGCCGGCAAGTTCCACTACCGCGACGACTCCCGCAACGGCAGCTACCTGACCAGCGGCGGCACCGAAGTCTTCGTGCACGCCGAGCGCTATCCCCTGGTGGCCGAAGGGGTGATCAGCCCCGGCGCGCCCCTGATCGAACAGACCGGCGATGTGATCCGCTACGCCTGCCTGGCAACCGATCCGGGCAACTAGCCCAGCGCCCGGAACGGCCCATGCCCCTACAGCCCGGCCAAGGCAGCTTCCAAGGCGCCGTCCTGATGGCGGTGTATTCCGACGCCCGCGGCCGGCAGTTGGCCGACGTGGTGCTCGACTACGAAGACCGGCGCCTGTGCAGCCGCATCATCGAGCATTCCACCGGCCTGGCGCTGGACATGACTCCCGTCCGCCTCAGCGCGCTGTTCGGTAGCGCCGCCGAGGCCTGGCAAGCCGCGCAGGCCCTGCTGCGGGCGGTGGAAACCATCCGCGTCGCCAACCCGCTGCGGCGGCAACTGGCGGTACAAGTACTGCTGGACTGGGGTCGCTACCACCGGCAGGGCGCGCAGGTACGCGCCGAGACGCTGGAGCATCTCCCGGCCCGGCTGCGGCGCCTGCCCGGCCATGCCATCGGCTGCACCGAGGGGCTGATGCGGCAACTCGAGGCCGAGGGCGCAGCCCCCGGCACCAGCGAGCTGCTGGAGCCCGACTTGTTGCTGCTCAGCGCGCCGCTGGGCGAGTCGGAAACCCGCCTGGCCGCAGAACCCAGCCTGGTCGGCGCCGGCCTGTTCATGAACCTGAGCCTGAAGCTGCGTGGCGAGACGCGGGAATACTTCCCCACCGATTGCCCGCTGCTGCTGGGGCGCGATAGCCAGTGCGCGCTGGCGCTCGCCGGCGACAAGGTCTCGCGGGTGCACGGCCGCATCGAGTTCCAGCACCAGAAGTTCGTGTACATCGACGACAGCAAGAACGGCAGCTATGTGCTCACCGGCGCCGGCACCGAGCTGCTGCTCAAGCGCGGCGAGCGCCTGATCCTGGCCGGCGAGGGCGCAATCAGCCCGGGGCTGCCGCTGGCCCAGCAGACCGGCGATATCGTCCGTTACTCCTGCCGGCCGTCGAAACTGCAACTGGACCCGCCCGAGCCGGGCGACACTGTGCGCATCGAATCCTAGAGTCGCCGCCATGAGCCTGCTCCCTGCCGCTGTCCTCCGCGCCCGCTTCGTCGAACGCGCCACCGCCAAGTTCGCCGGCAACGTGCCGGACTTCGTCGCCCTGCGGGAACTGGTACGCGAACAGGGCGGCGTGTTCCGCAACGACCACGGCGCCATCCGCACCGCCGACCCGGCGGTGCGCGCGCTGATCGTGCGCGCCGCGCGGGTGCTGGGCCTGCACCGCGACCGCGACTATCTGTTCCCGGCCAAGAAGCTGGTCAGCTTCGATCTGCAGGCCGACGGCCAGGACGCCAGCCAGTTCAAGATCTTTGTCTCCCAGGTCGATCTCGCCGCCTTTCCGCCGGCGGTCGCCAGCCTGCTGCGCGAGGACTGCGCCCAGCAGGCGGCGGCGGTGGACCACCGCGCCTTCATGGCCCAGATCGAAAGCGCCGAACAGCAGGGCGGCTTGAGCGAGGCCGACGCGGACGGCTTCGTCGAACACTTCGTCAGCCGCCTGATGAGCCGCAACGGCGCGCCGATGCGGCGCAGCACGCTGGAGGCGGTGGCGGCGGTATCGCCGGAGGCCGCCAGCGCCCTGGCGCTGGGCCCCGACTTCAACCACGTCACCATCGACGTGCTGGCCGCCGGCTTCGAGGGCATCGAAGCGATGGCGGCGGCGATGGCGGCGCGTGGCTTCCGGCTACTGCCGGCGATCCAGGGCGCGCCCGGCAGCAAGCTGCGGCAGACCGCCACCATGGCCGCGACCATGGCCACGCCCGTGCTGGAGGCCGACGGCAGCCTGGGCAGCGCGCCGACCGAGAAGCAGTTCGTGGAGATCATCGAGCGCGCCCAGGCGCAGGCCGAAGACGGCGCCCTGCTCTGGCAGGACGATGGCCGCCCTCTGATCTACAAGCACTTCCTGGCCGCCAACGCCGAGAAGATCTTCGACGCCGCCGCCACCAAGGCCAGCGGCCCGGCCTGCTGAACCCCGGCGCCGGCAACGGCGCTGCCCGCCCCCAGAAAATCAGCTCCACCCGGCCGGAAACGGCTCCGGGAAACCCGCCGTGGGTGGCACTAGAGGCGGTTTTTGCGGCGATTCGCGGGCGAATCGCTAAGTAACTGTCCACGCAGGTTTTTGCCGGAAACCTCCCCAAGTTATCCACCGCTTATCGACGGCTTGGGCGCGGGCTTGTCCAGGCTGTAACACAGCATGTAGTGGCTGGGCCGTCATCAGACCACAACATTTTGTGAGAAAACGCGTTGACGCTACCCCCCTGCGGCGGTATCGTCGGTCCACTATCCGCTGCACCCCTTTCGTCGTCCGCCACGCGTCAACACCGCGTTATCCGGCCTCGACAGGCATTTCATTTCGTTTTGTTCCGATACCAACACACGGCAAGAAGCCGTACGCCGTCCAGGGAGACCGTTCCATGCAGAGTTCCAGCCTCACCACCCCCAGCCGTCCGGACCATCTCCCGCCGCCGGCCGCTCCCGCCGGCCTCGCCGAGGTCAGCGCCACCGCCCCGGGCGGTCTGCGCGTCATCCGCCGCAACGGCAAGGTGACGGCGTTTGACGCCAGCAAGATCAGCATCGCCGTCACCAAGGCCTTTCTGGCCGTGGAAGGTGGCGCCGCCGCCGCCAGCGCCGCCGTGCGCGAGAAGGTCGAGGCCATCACCCGCAGCGTGGTCGCCGCGCTGACCCGCAACATGAGCGGCGGCGGCACCGTGCACATCGAAGACATCCAGGACCAGGTCGAACTCGGCCTGATGCGCGCCGGCGAGCACAAGATCGCCCGCAGCTACGTGATCTACCGCGAGGAGCGCGCCCAGGCCCGCGCCGCCGAAGCCGCCGCCAAGGCGCCGAGCGAAGCCGCTCGCCCGGGCCTGAGCGTCAAGCTCGACGACGGCCGCAGCGTGCCGCTGGACCAGGACCGCCTGACCGTGCTGGTGCGCGAGGCCTGCGCCGGCCTTTCCGGCGTGGACGTGCAGGAAGTAGTGCAGGCCGCGGTGCGCGACCTCTACGACGGCATCCCGGAAACCGAGCTCTCGCAGGCGCTCACCCTCGCCGCCCGCGCGCGCATCGAAAAGGAGCCGAACTACACCTACGTCAGCGCCCGCCTGCTGACGGTGGCCCTGTACCACGAGGCGCTGAAGTTCCTCGACCAGGCCCAGACCCGCCCGACCGCCAGCGAGATGGCCGCGCTCTATCCCGAATACTTCCGCGCCTACATCGAGCGCGGCGTGAAGGAAGAGCTGCTCGACGCCCGCTGCATGGAGTACGACCTCGAGCGCCTCGGCAATGCCCTGATGCCTGAGCGCGACGGCAAGTTCGACTACCTGGGCCTGCAGACTCTCTACGACCGCTACTTCATCCACCGCAACAAGAAGCGCTTCGAACTGCCGCAGGCCTTCTTCATGCGCGTGGCGATGGGCCTCGCCATCAACGAGGTGGACCGCGAGACCAAGGCCATCGAGTTCTACAACCTGCTGTCGTCGTTCGACTTCATGTCGAGCACGCCGACCCTGTTCAACAGCGCCACCCCGCGCCCGCAGCTGTCCTCCTGCTACCTCACCCAGGTACCGGACGATCTGCACGGCATCTTCAGCGCGGTGCACGACAACGCCATGCTCAGCAAGTTTGCCGGCGGCCTGGGCAACGACTGGACGCCGGTGCGCGGCATGGGCGGCTACATCAAGGGCACCAATGGCAAGTCCAATGGCGTCGTCCCCTTCCTGAAAGTGGCCAACGACACCTGCGTGGCGGTCAACCAGGGCGGCAAGCGCAAGGGCGCGCTCTGCGCCTACCTCGAAACCTGGCACCGCGACGTCGAGGAATTCCTCGATCTGCGCAAGAACACCGGTGACGAGCGCCGCCGCGCGCACGACATGGACACCGCCAACTGGATCCCCGACCTGTTCATGAAGCGGGTGATGGAAGAGGGCCAGTGGACGCTGTTCAGCCCCGAGGAAGTGCCGGACCTGCACGACCTCACCGGCGCCGCCTTCGAGAAGCGCTACAACGAGTACGAGAAGCTGGCCGACGACGGCCGCATCAAGAACTACAAGCGCATGCCGGCCGTCACCCTGTGGCGGAAGATGCTGGCCATGCTGTTTGAAACCGGCCACCCCTGGTTCACCTTCAAAGACCCCTGCAACCTGCGCAGCCCGCAGCAGCACGTCGGCGTGGTGCACAGCTCCAACCTTTGCACCGAGATCACGCTCAACACCAAGGCCGGCTCCGAGATCGCGGTCTGCAACCTGGGTTCGGTCAACCTGCCGGCGCACATCAAGGCCGACGGCACGCTCGATCTGGTGAAGCTGGAGAAGACCGTCAGCACCGCCATGCGCATGCTGGATAACGTGATCGACTACAACTACTACTCGGTGCCGACCGCGCGTAACAGCAACCTGCGCCACCGTCCGGTGGGCCTGGGCCTGATGGGCTTCCACGACTCGCTCTACAAGCTGCGTCTGCCCTACGAGAGCGATGCCGCCATCCAGTTCGCCGACACCAGCATGGAGGCGGTGAGCTACTACGCGATCAAGGCCAGCAACCAGCTGGCGCAGGAGCGCGGCGCCTACTCCAGCTTCAAGGGCTCGCTGTGGGACCAGGGCATTCTGCCGATCGACTCCATCGAGATCCTGGCGCAGCAGCGCGGCGGTCATCTGGTGCAGGACCGCAGCCAGTCCGGCCAGTTTGACTGGGCCGGCCTGCGCGCCGAGATCAAGGTGAGCGGCATGCGCAACAGCAACTGCATGGCCATCGCCCCCACCGCGACCATCAGCAACATCGTCGGCGTCAGCCAGAGCATCGACCCCACGTACCAGAACCTGTACGTGAAATCGAACCTGTCGGGCGACTTCACCGTGGTGAACGAGTACCTGGTCAACGACCTCAAGAAGCTGGGCCTGTGGGATGAGGTGATGGCCCACGACCTCAAGTACTTCGACGGCAGTGTGCAGCGCATCGACCGCGTGCCGGCCGAGCTGAAGGCGATCTACAAGTGCGCCTTCGAGATCGACAGTAAGCGCCTGGTGGATGCCGGCAGCCGCCGCCAGAAGTGGCTGGACCAGGCCCAGAGCCTCAACCTGTACATGGCGCAGCCCAGCGGCCGCAAGTTGGACGAGCTGTACAAGCACGCCTGGGTCTCGGGCCTGAAGACCACCTACTACCTGCGCAGCCTGGGTGCCACCCACACCGAGAAGACCACCATCACCGATGGCCGTCTGAACATGGTGGGCAATGGCAGCGCCGCCAGCGGCGGTGGCGTGGCCGCCAGCGCGCCCGTCGTCGCCAAGCCGCTGACCGCCGAGGAACAGGGCATTGCCGCCGGGCCGAAGCTCTGCTCGCTGGAAGACCCCACCTGCGAGGCCTGCCAGTAAGCCGGCGCGAGGTCGCCATGAAGCACCGCAACGACCCGCCCCGCGCGGGTCGTTGCACCTAGAGACACCTGCAAGCCCGCGCCACGGTGCGGACGACAACGAACAAGTAGCTGAGAGGACCAACACCATGCTGAACTGGGACGACGAACCCACCACCCCGGCCCCCGCCGCCGCCAAGCCCGCCACCACCGGCGGCTACACCCCGCATCCGGCGGTGGTGATGAGCGCCGCTCCGGCGGCCGCGCCCAAGCAGGACGGCCCCAAGCAAGACGGACTTTTCGCCGAAGGCGGCGCCACCGGTCTGGAAGAGATCAAGATGGGCGCCGCGCGCATCCGCGTGGACGAGAAGAAGATCATCAACTGCCGCGCCGACCTCAACCAGCTCGTGCCCTTCAAGTACAAGTGGGCCTGGGAGAAGTACCTCGCCGCCTGCAACAACCACTGGATGCCGCAGGAAATCCAGATGACGGCCGACATCGCCCTCTGGCAGGACCCGCACGGCCTCACCGAGGACGAGCGCACCATCATCAAGCGCAGCCTGGGCTTCTTCTCCACCGCCGACTCGCTGGTGGCCAACAACCTCGTGCTCGCCGTCTACAAGCACCTGACCAACCCCGAGTGCCGCCAGTACCTGCTGCGCCAGGCCTTCGAGGAGGCCATCCACACCCACGCTTATCAGTACTGCATCGAGAGCCTGGGCCTGGACGAGGCCGAAGTGTTCAACATGTATCGGGAGATACCGTCGATCCACGACAAGGCGGCCTGGAGCCTGCCCTTCACCCAGAGCCTGGCCGACCCCGACTTCCACACCGGCACGCCGGAAACCGACCGCCGCTTCCTGCGCGACATGATCGCCTTCTACGTGGTGTTTGAAGGCATCTTCTTCTACGTCGGCTTCGTGCAGCTCCTGAGCTTTGGCCGCCGCAACAAGATGATCGGCGTCAGCGAGCAGATCCAGTACATCATGCGTGACGAAGCCATGCACATGAACTTCGGCATCGACGTCATCAACCAGATCAAGGTCGAAAACCCGCACCTGTGGAGCGCCGAGTTCCAGCAGGAAGTGCTGGAGATGATCAAGGAAGCGACCGAGCTGGAGATCAAGTACGCGCACGACACCATGCCGCGCGGCGTGCTCGGCCTGAACGCCAGCATGTTCAACGACTACATGAAGTTCATCGCCAACCGCCGCTGCGCCCAGATCGGCCTCAAGGCCCTCTACCCCGGCGCCACCGAAAACCCCTTCCCGTGGATGAGCGAGGTGATCGATCTCAAGAAGGAGAAGAACTTCTTTGAGACGCGGGTGACGGAGTATCAGACGGGTGGGGCGTTGAGCTGGGATTAGTCTCAGCAACACACCAACTTTGCAGTAACTCAGTTTTTTTAGCAGCAACAAACCTTCCAGGGGAGTACGTGATGAACAAGCGCATGCACCAGCAATCAATCAAGAAACTAACGTATGAACCACAATATCTATACCGCTCAAGGATTCTCTAACGCGCTTCATCCACCCGAGTCCGAGGGCAAGATCGTTCTTGTCCGTCAGATTGGAGAAAGAAAAGACGCGACCCCAGTCGACTCTCGCGAGTTGACTTGGGCTTGTAGTCAAGCAGCGGGACAGTCCGGCTTCTATTTCTCTTTATGCAGCTTTTTTGGCACACCACTGCTGCTAAACGTGGCGTCGGTGCGAGGTCTAGTTGTCTCGTGTCCCTTTGATTCTCGACCGGGCTCCAACACCTTAGACCTAGCAGATGAGGCAGAACTGCTGCTGCGTAACAACGATCTTCCGCTGCCTTCTGCCGTTGTATATGACGGGCAGCGCGCACATTTTCTCTGGCTGCTAGACGAGCCTATTCGCGGCCACGAGGTTGATCGTCTTTTTGTAATGGGCGATGCGCTTGCAAGCATTCTCAAGCCAACCGGACTAACAATTCAGACGAAGGACGACATCGCCAATCTCGTCCCGCTAGTCGAATCCCGAAACTCGGCGACGGAAAAGATCGTTCGTGTTGATAGCTCTTCATGGCGCGGCCCCGTCTCTAGGCGCCTTTTCGAACGTCAATTGCTCGTCAAGGCCAGCGCCTTGGACCTCGATATGTCATCAACGGCGTGGCATACGCTTCGCGAACTGGAACGGCTTTTCCACCATCGCTGGGCGCTATTTGCACAACCCGAAGAGTCTGTGCGTGCATGGTTGGCGTGCTTCGGGGCCGCACTGTCGTCTTTCTGCAAACCTACGGCTCTTAAACGAGAACTTCGCGCAGTAGCAGAGTCACTACTTGGTCAGAGCTGGCGCGTACTGAGCACACACTGGGCTCAAGAAGTCGAAGGCGTGGCAGCTCAGATCGCGCGCGGCTCCATCACCTTAGACGGCAGCTCATACTCCGTCTCAAGAACTAGCTGGCGTGATGCAATTGCACCATCTCTAAAAATCACAGCCGAAGAGATGTCTGCAATATCCTTATATGAACTACGTCCAGAAGATACTCGTGCTCAGTCTCGGCGGATTATTGAGCCTTGGCGCCGCCCTTCATCGCCATTCGGATTCACCTCTACGATCCCTCTGCAGCGGCTTTTTTTGCGCTCGGCTTTGACAAACGCCTCAGCAGCCAGACAACACTCCATCTAAAAAGGTCGGAGTGACTATCGAGACCAGCTCGGAGACGTCAATCCCGCTCCGGCGCCCCCAACGGAAAGTACGGCCGGAACGGCCGCGCCTCATCCACCGCCCGCGCAAACGGTGCCCAGGCCTTGAGCCGCTCGCGGTAGGCGGTGAGGTTCGGGTAGTGCGCGGCGTCGATGCGCTGCGTCCAGTCGGCATAGAACAGCGCCGGCGCGGCGGAACAGTCGGCCAGACTGGGGGCGTCGCCGACGGCCCAGGTTCGGCCGGGCAGGTATTGCTCCAGCCAGGCGTAGCTGGTTTCCAGTGCCGCCAGCGCATCGGCCACGCCGCGGGCGTCGCGCTGCTCGGCCGGGCGCAGGGCGTCGAAGACCACCTTCTGCTGATGGCTCTGCACGTAGTTGTCGAAGAAGCGGTCGAGAAAGCGCACCTGCAAGGCGGTGGCGGGGTCGGCGGGCAGCCAGCGGGTGCGGCCGGGGTAGTTCACATCGAGGTGCTCGATGATGATCGAGGCCTCCATCACCGAAGCCTCGCCGTCCACCAGCAGCGGGAAGCGCTGGATCGGCCAGCGCCGGGCGAGTTCGAGATTGGCCGGCGAGTCGGGCGCGCCGAGGGTCTGGTAGTCGAAGGCGAGGCCGTTTTCGTAGAGGGCGATCAGTACCTTCTGGCAGTAGGACGAGAAGGGATGGGCGTAGAGCTGGAGGGCCATGGCGGGGCTCGGTCTGGGCAGCGGCAAGGGGCGCGGATGCCCAGTGTGCCCGCGCGAGCCGCGAAAGGGAGAACGGCGCGCCGCTTGTGGAGCCTGGGGCCGGCTCGCTACCCTGCCCGCCCCATCGCATCCAAGAGAACCGAGACCGCCATGACCGTGACCACCGCCTCCGGCCTGCAGTACGAAGACACCACCGTCGGCTCCGGCGCCGAAGCCAAGGCCGGGCAGCAGGTGCGCGTGCACTACACCGGCTGGCTGTACAACGACGGCAAGCAGGGCGGCAAGTTTGATAGCAGCAAGGATCGCGGCCAGCCGTTCTCGTTCGCGCTCGGTGCCGGTCAGGTGATCCGCGGCTGGGACGAGGGCGTGCAGGGCATGAAGGTAGGCGGCACCCGCCGCCTGATCATCCCCGCCGCACTCGGCTACGGCGCGCGCGGCGCCGGCGGCGTGATTCCGCCCAACGCGACGCTGCTGTTCGAGGTGGAGCTGCTGGCGGTCTAGCCCGCCTCCAGGCCGGCGGCGACCTCAACCGGGTCGCCATGCGCGGGTTCAGCGCCAGCCGATCACCTCATAGCCCTGCTCACTGACGCAGCGCTCGATGAAGCGGCGGGTAATCTCGTCCGGCTTCTTCCGCGCGGCGCCACGAATCAGTCCGCCGGCGCCACCACGGGCGGCGCCGGCCTCCGCGCCCTTGCTCGGCTCGCCGAACACGCTGCCCACGGCCAGGCCGACCACGGCGCCTGCGGCGGCCCCGCCTGCGGCACCGCCCAGAGCCCCGGCGCCGACGGAAGGGCCGCTGGCGCCACTGCTTTTCGCCAGTTGCTCGCAGTGCGCGACGGCGGCCTGGGCTCCGCCGGCGCCGGTCGCCTGGTACTTGGCATTGGGGTAGAACACCGGCTTGGCGACGCAGGCGCCGAGCGTCAGCACAACGGCCATGAGACCGCAGAGACGATAGGTGGCGGCGTAACGAATCATCGGCGGGCTCCTCGGCACGGCAAGGCTTTGCATCGGTGATCAGGCAAGTCGCCCGGCCTCGGATCGGTTGACGACCGCGTTCCGCAGCCGATCCAAAGCCGGTGCGTACTGCAAGCGCACTGCGTATTCGCTGGCGGGCGCCCGAAAATGATCTGGGTCAAGAGCGCGACCACGGCCGGGCGGCAGACTCCGGTTCCGCATTCCGCCAACGCCCTTCCCAGGTCCCGTCGCCATGTCCTCGACCTCCCCCACTCCTTACGAAGCCCTGGGCGGCGAGGCCGGCGTGCAGGCGTTGGCGACGGCCTTCTACAACGCCATGGACCGCCTGCCGGAAGCGCAGGACATCCGCCGCATGCACGGCGCCTCGCTGGATCTCATCAAGGCCAAGCTGGCGGCCTACCTCAGTGGCTGGCTGGGCGGGCCGCTGGTTTACGTCGAGCGCTTCGGGCCGATGTGTCTGGGCCATGCCCATGAGCCCTATGAGATCGGCAGCGCCGAGCGCGATCAGTGGATGCTGTGCATGGACACCGCGCTGGAGGAAATCGGCGCGCCGGTGCCGCTGCGCGAACCGCTGCACAAGGCCTTTCACCGACTGGCCAGCGCGCTGCGCACCGTCGAGGACTGACGCGGCAGCGCTGGAACGTCAGCCCGCCGCGCCACTAGCATCGCGGCATGCCTACTCTCGATTCCCTGCTCGCGCTCTACCGCGAACCGCTGTTCTGGCAGTTTCCGATCGCCACCATCGTGATCGGCATGATTGCCTTCATGGCCTTTGCGCTGCCGATGACCTGGGCGGCGCAGAAGGATGTCGCTTGGCTGCGGCGCTACCGCATCCAGAACCGGCGCGAGAAGCCGGGGCTGTTCTGGCCCTCGGTCTGGGCCTGGCTGCGCAACAACCTGTGGATGCTCGCCACCGTGGTGCTGGTCTGGCCGCTGGTGCGGCTGACCGGCGTACACACCGGGCCGCTGCCGGCCTGGTGGCTGGTGGCGCTGCAACTGCTGTTCTTCATCTACCTCGACGACGCCATCTACTACGCCTTTCACCGGACCATGCACCGCCCCTGGTGGTTCAAGCGCGTGCATGGCGTGCATCACCGCGTGCACACGCCCTGGGCGATCACCGGCCACAACATGCACCCCTTCGAGTACGTCGCCACCGGCCTGATCGCCACGCTCGGCCCGGTGCTGGTCGGCGCCCATGTGTTCGTCGTCTATCTCTGGGTGGTGATCCGCCAGTGGGAGGCCGCCGAGGGCCATTGCGGCTACGACCTGCCGTTTTCGCCGTCGCGCTTCCTGCCGCTCTCCGACGGCGCCCTGCACCACGACTTTCACCACGCGCGCGTGCGCGGCAACTTCGGCGGCTTTCTGCCGATCTGGGACCGCGTGTTTGGCACCTATGTGCGCGACTACCAGGCCGACCGCGACCGGCTGCGGCAGGCGCAGCGCGCGCCCTAGATCAACGCCGGCCGGTGCAGGCGCGCCAGGGCGCCGCGCAGCAGCAGCCGCGAGTAGAGCCGGTGGAAACCAAGCAGGGCGTGGAACAGCCAACCCATGTGCTGCGAGCCGTCGGCGGCGCGCAGCGGCACCACCGCCGAGCCGAAGTACAGCCGGGTGCGCGTTGCCGGCGCGCCAGTCACCGGCACCGCCATCAGCCAGGAGCGGGTGCGGCCGCGGTAGTCGCTCAGCAGCAATTGCTGGTCGTTGCGCGCCTCGACCGTCCAGGCGGCGAAGGTATTGATCGCGCCGGCGGCGAGTTGCAGTACCTGGGCGTCGCTCGATGGCTTGCCCACCACCAGGCGCAGAATCACCCGCTCCAACCGGAACAGGCGGCCGGTGTAGAAGGCCAGAAGGTACTGAGGCAGCGAGACGGTGCCCTCGAACTCGACGGCATAGCAGTCGGCATAGCCACCCTCGCCGGCGTAGCGGCGCAGCAGGGCGTCATCGGGCAGCGGACAGGGCCGGATCGTGGACATCGCGGATGCTCCAGGCGGCGACGGACATCTTTGATGCTAGTGCTTGTGAGTGCCGCCCGGCGGGACTACCTTGGCGCCACTACAAAAAACCCGTGCCCGAGGAGTCGCGCCATGCCCTACGCCGCCATCAATGGTCAGCAGTTGCATTACCTCGACACCGGCGGCGACGGCCCCGCCGTGGTGTTCTCGCACGGGCTACTGATGGATCACGCGATGTTCGCGCCGCAGATCAAGGCGCTGCGCGACCGCTACCGGGTGATCGCCTGGGACGAGCGCGGCCACGGCCTCACCAACGATGCCGGCGCACCGTTCAGCTACTACGACTCGGCGGCCGACCTGATCGGCCTGCTCGATCATCTCGGGGTGGCGCAGGCGGTGTTCGCCGGCATGTCGCAGGGTGGCTATCTGTCGCTGCGCGCGGCGCTGCGCTATCCGCAGCGGGTGCGGGCGCTGATCCTGATCGACACCCAGGCGCGGCCAGAGGCGGCGGAGACGTTGCCGATGTACGAGCAGATGATCGGCACCTGGGTGGCGCAGGGGCTGTCGGACGAGATGGCGGCCACCATCGAGCACATCATCCTCGGCGCTGGCTATGCCCGCGCCGGAGCCTGGAAGGAAAAATGGAAAGCGCAGCGGCCCGCCAATCTGGCGCAGATCTTCCATACCCTGGCCAGCCGTGACGACATCAGCGGCGAGCTCGGGCGCATCGCAGTGCCGGCACTGGTGATTCATGGCGACGCCGACGCCGCCATACCGCTGGCAAATGCGCAGGAGATGGCGCGCGCGCTGCCACAGGCACGGCTGGAGGTGATCGCCGGCGCCGGCCATGCCAGCAACCTCACCCACCCGGAGCAGGTGACGCCGCTGATCGAGGCCTTTCTGGCCGGCCTGTAGTGGCCGGGGGCAGGCCTCAGCTCTTTTTCAGCGGACAGGTGCTCAGGCCCAGCAGGCTGTAGGCCGGGCAGACCCGGAGTATGGCGGTAGCCAGCGGCACTAGGCCGACCCAGGCCCAGACCGGTCCGCCCAGCAGAGCCCAGACGATTAGTGCCGTGCCCACGGCACCACGCAGGCTGCGGTCCGCGGTTCCGACATTGGCTTTCATCGCATGCTCCAAAGTGGGCCGGCGCATCCGACCGGTGCGCTCAGTCAATCAGTCCGGCACTCGACAGACATTGACGCGCGTCAGTCCGCGGTGTCGGAGGGGGAAATTCGATCTGCGCGAGGCCGACCTCTAAACTGAGGCGCCCCACACCGTCGCACTTCCCGCATGACCGTCCGCACCGCCGGCGCCGCGCCCGACCATCGCCTGCAGGCGCTGGCTATCGGCAGCATCCTGCTGGGCCTGGTGGTGCTAGGGCTGAAATTCGCGGCCTGGAAGCTCACCGGCAGCGTCGCGCTGTATTCGGATGCCCTGGAAAGCATCATCAATGTCGTCACCGCCTTCGCCGCCTACGCGGCGATCCGGGTCAGTGCCCTGCCGGCCGACGCCGGGCACCCCTACGGGCACAGCAAGGCCGAATACTTCTCAGCGGTGATCGAGGGCGTGCTGATCCTGCTGGCGGCGCTGGCGATCCTGCGCGAGGCGATCAATGGCCTGCTGCACCCGCAACCGCTGGATGCGCCGCTGCTGGGATTGCTGATCAGTGGCCTGGCCACCGCGTTGAATCTGGGCTGGGGCCTGCTGCTGATCCGCCGCGGCCGCACCGCGCGCTCGCCGGCCCTGGAAGCCGACGGCCACCACCTGATGAGCGATGTCTACACCTCCGCCGGCGTGCTGCTGGGCGTGGCGGTGGTGGCACTCACGGGCTGGTCCTGGCTGGACTCGAGCCTGGCCGGCTTGGTGGCCCTGCACATCCTCTGGACCGGCTGGGCGCTGATGCGCGACAGCTTGGGGGGGCTGATGGATGCCGCCATGCCGGCCTCCGAGCTGGAGCGGCTCATCAGCCTGATTGAGGCCGAGAAGGGCGCGGACGCTCGCGTGCTGGGCCTGCGCACCCGCCAGGCCGGGCGTCTTACGTTCATCGACTTCACCCTGCAGGTCCCCAGCCAGTGGTCGGTCGCCGAGGCGCACGCGCATTGCGACCGCATCGAGGAGGCCTTGCTCGCCGAGCTCGGGGAAGCCTCCATCAACATCCATCTGGAACCGCTGACGGACTGAGACCGTTCAATGCCTCCGTGACGACGGCGGCGGAAAGCTCCGGAGCTTCCGCTCGTAGGCGACGAACGCGAGCCCTGCCGAGCCAGGCTTCAGGTTATCCTGCGTCCCGGCGCGAAGACTGTTCCCTGACTGTTCGTTCAGCCCTGAATCAGTTCTTGCCTTTAAAAAGGGGAGGTCTCCCCGCCCCGCCTTCGAGCCTGCCATGTCCACCTGCCTGCGCCTTTCCAGTTTCGCCGCACTCTGGCTAGCCAGCACTCTGACCTGGGCCCTGCCAGCCGGCGGCGTCGATGATCGCCTGATGAGCGCCTGCGCGGCCCGGCTGGACGCACGCATGGACAGCATGGGCGCCGACGAACTGGAGTACATCCGCCGCCTGGAATTCAACCTGCGCATGGCCATGGCACCGTTCGCTGCCGGCGACTCGCTGAGCTACCGGGAGCTGGCTGCCGCCAACGAGCAGCTCAATCTGGCCCGCTACCGCCTGGCCTCGGCCTGCGGCGTGCCGCTCCATACCGCCGGCCGCTGAGCGCCAACGCCGCCCACCCTCCGTGGCCGAGATCATCAACCTCAACAAGGCGCGCAAGGCCAAGGCCCGCGTCACCGCCGAGAAACAGGCGGCGGAAAACCGCGTGCGCTTCGGCCGCAGCAAGGCGCAGAAGCAGCAGGATGCCGCCGAGGCCGAGGCAATGCGCCGCAAGCTCGACAGCCTGCGGCTGGACCCGTCCGAGCCGGACGCCTAAACCTCAGGCCGCCAGCAGGCGGGCGCGTGCGGCGGCGTATTCCCGCGCCAGCCGCTGCACCAGCTGCGCCGCCGGCAGCACCTCGCGCACCGCACCGACGCCCTGGCCGCAGCCCCAGATGTCTTTCCAGGCCTTGGCGTCGCCGCTGGCGGCACCGAAGTCCATCTTGCTGGGGTCGGAGCCGGGCAGATTCGCGGGGTCCAGACCGGCGGCGACGATGGAGGGGATCAGATAGTTGCCGGGCACGCCGGTGAACGAGGGCGTGTAGAGGATGTCGGCCGAGCTGGCGTCGACGATGGCCTGCTTGTAGGCGGCGCTGGCGCGCGCTTCCTCGGTGGCGATGAAGGCCGAGCCGATATAGGCAAGATCGGCGCCCATCGCCTGCGCGGCGAGGATGGCGTCACCGGTGGCGATGCTGCCGGACAGCGCCAGCGGCCCCTGGAACCACTCGCGGATCTCCTGGATCAGCGCGAACGGCGAGGTGGTGCCGGCATGGCCGCCGGCGCCGGCGGCGACCGCGATCAGGCCATCGGCGCCCTTCTCCACCGCCTTCTTGGCGAACTTGTTGTTGATGATGTCGTGGAAAACGATGCCACCGTAGCCGTGCACGGCGGCGTTGACGTCCTCGCGCGCGCCCAGCGAGGTGATCACCACCGGCACCTTGTACTTCACGGTCAGCTCCAGATCGTGCATCAGCCGGTCGTTGGACTTGTGCACGATCTGGTTGATGGCGAACGGCGCGCTGGGCGCTTCCGGGTGTTTGGCGTCGTGCTCGGCCAGCTCGCCGGTGATGCGGATCAGCCATTCCTCCAACTGCGCCGCCGGCCGCGCATTGAGCGCCGGAAAGCTGCCGACGATGCCCGCCTTGCACTGGGCGATGACCAGATCGGGATTGCTGACGATGAACAGCGGTGAACCGATGACGGGCAGGCGGAGCTTGTTCTTAAGCGCGGCGGGCAGGGCCATGAGTACCTCGTGGGGCGGTAGGGAAATTTGGGTGGCGCATGATGCGCGACCTACCGGGTGGTATGCCAGCCTGGGGGTGGGGCTGTATCAGACCAGAGGTGGGCTGGGTTTTTTGGACTAAGGGCTGTTTGCTTTAGCCCCTTCCCCCGCAAGCGGGGGAGGGTGGGTTCTACCCCGTTAGCGCGGACACTTCAAAGAAGGCCGAAGATGGCCACAAGGAGTGTTTATGTCGAAGCGAAGGAAGTACAGCGTTGAGTTCAAGCGTGGTGCTGTGGAGCAGATCC
>SCVA01000029.1 GCA_004297005.1 Nevskiaceae bacterium | reverse complement strand
CGAGCACGCCTCGGTGCTGCCGCCCGAGCTGCTGGAGGAAGTCGCCGCGCTGCGCCTCACGGTGGTGACCCAGCCGCATTTCATCGCCGAGCGCGGCGATGCCTATCTGCGCGAGGTCGCTGCCGAGGACCGGCCCTGGCTGTACCGCCTGCGCGGCCTGCTCGACGCCGGCATTCCGCTCGCAGCCAGCAGCGACGCGCCCTTTGGCGCCGCCGATCCCTGGGCGGCGATGGCGGCGGCCGTGCAGCGCCGCACCGCCGCCGGCCGGCGGCTCGGCGCCGATGAGGCCCTGAGCCCCGAGCAGGCGCTGGCGCTGTTCCTGGCGCCGCTGGACAACCCGGGTGGTCCGCCGCGGCGGCTGGCGACCGGTGCGCCGGCCGATCTCTGCCTGCTGGACCGGCCCTGGGCCGTCGCCGCCGCCGATCTCGGCGCCGTCCTGGTGCGGGCGAGCTGGCGGGACGGGGAACCCGTCGGGTTCGGGGCGTCGCAGTAAAAACAGCTCAATCCGGAGAATGGGCGGGCCGCGTCAAGGAGGCTTCAAACAATGCCCTTAGCCTGCCTGCCAGTCCTTTTCACGGTGAGCTTGTCATGCGCCCTCTGCTCCTGGTCCTGCCGATACTGCTGGTCGCCTGCCAGGACGGTGCGCCGAGCACGGCCGAGGACGGTTCCAGCCCCGCGCCGGTGCCACCCAGCCTCACCGAGGGTGTCTGGCTGAAAGGCGATCTGCACTTGCACTCGCACCACAGCAGCGACGCCACCAGCCCGCTGCCAGTCCTGATCCGCGCGGCCGAGGCGGTCGGCATGGACTATTTCATCGCCACCGACCACGACAACCACGTCGAGGGCGACGTCGCCGGCCATACCTGGGCCGACCCCGACTACCGCTCGGATTCGATGCTGATGCTCTACGGCGCCGAGTGGACCACCCACCGCGGTCACGGCAACACCATTTCCGCGTCGCCCTATGACCACCAGAGCTTCTACGACATCCGTGACGCCCTCGACACCGAGATCGGCGCGGTGGCGGAGCGGCTCGGCTTCCATCTTTCGGCCTGTCATCCGGCGGGCGGCGACGCCTGGAGCTTCAGCTACGACTTCGCCGACGGCCTGGAGGTCTGGAACTCGGCGATCTGGTCGACCAACAGTGGCGCCATGGTGGTCTGGGACGACCTGCTGAAGTCGGGCCGGCGGCTCACCGGCCGCGGTGGCAGCGACGCCCACCACGGACCCACCGGCGGCGATCCCAGCGCCTGGACCTACAACACCCTCCAAGGCTTCGCCAACTACATCGGCACACCGACCACCTGGGTCTACGCGCGCGAGCGCAGCGCCGCCGCGGTGGTCGAGGCCCTCGACGCCGGCCGGGTGGCGGTGAGCGCCAATCCCAATGCTGAGCGGGTGGAGTTGCGTGCCGACACCGACGGCGATGGCGAGATGGACCGCATGATGGGCGACGACGCCGTGGCCGATGGTCAGCCGGTGACTTTCCGCGTCGATCTGGTTGGTGGCACGCAAGGCCTGCTACCGCTCTACCAGGTACGGGTGGTGAAGGACGGCGCCGAGTTCGGCAGCTTCCCCGTCGTCGGCCGCAGCCTGGAGTTTACCGACACCCCGGTCGCCGGACAGCGCAGCTACTACCGCGTGGAGGTCAGCGGCCTGCCCTCGGCCTACTTCATGGCACCGCTGTCGTCCCTGCTCAGCACCGGCACCATCGGGCTGTCCAACCCGATTTACTTCGGCTTTCATCCCCGGGGGTAGCGGTCTTCATCCGGCGAGACCGAACACCCGCCGTGCGTTGCCGCCCAGAAACAGCGCCTGCGTCTCGGCGTCCAGGCCCAGTTGCTCCAACCCTTCCAGCGCCTTGGCGGGGGTGATCATCGGGTAGTTGGTGCCGAACAGCACCTTGCTCTGGCCATGGCCACGCAGGTATTCCACCAGCGCCGCCGGGTAGCGCTTGACCGTGTAGGCGCTGGTGTCGATGTAGACGTTTTCGTGCTTGCTGGCGACGGCGATGGCCTCTTCGGTCCAGGGCCAGCCGATGTGGCCGGCGACGATTACTAGCTCCGGAAAGTCCAGCGCCACCTGGTCGAGGTAGATCGGCCGGCCGACTTCGGAAGGCATCAGGGGGCCGGTATGGCCGATCTGGGTGCAGAAGGGGACGCCCAGTTCGCAGCAGGCGGTGTAGACGGGATAGAAGCGGCGGTCGGTGGGCGGGACTTCCCACAGCCAGGGCAGTACGCGGATGGCCTTGAAGCCCAGCTCCTGCACGCAGCGGCGGATCTCGCGCACCGCCGCCATCGGCTTGCGGATGTCCACCGAGCCGACGCCGACCAGCCGGTCCGGCGCCTGTTCCATGAAGCCGGCGACCTCCTCGTTGGAGATCATCACCTGGTGCGGCGCCACCCAGGCGCTGATCAGGCTTTTGCCGACCGCGCCCTGATCCATGGCGGCTAGGGTCATCGCCACCGGCAGCTCGCGCGTCGGCAGCGGTGCCTTGGTCCAGCGTCGCAGGGAGTCGAAGATCGGGTCCTGCGCGTGGCGCAGGGTAGGGTGCTGAGCCCAGGCGTCGATGATCATGGTGGGGCGCGATTGTGTAAGTTGGTGTCTTATCTTCGGGCAGAGGCCTAACCAGCACCAGCTCTCATCCATCCAGGGTAGGACTTGCTGGGGGCGGCTCCCGAAACTGCTGTCATGAACCCCTCAAGGACCGCCGTGCGTCGTCCGCCCGCCGCCAGTACCCCCAAGGCAGCCGCCACGCCCGCCCGCGTGGGCCGGCCGCCACGGGTGAGCGTGCAGGCGATCATCGCCGCGGCGCTGGAGCTGGGCCTGGAGCAGGTGAGCCTCAAGCAGATCGCCCGACATCTGGGCGTGGCGCCGGCGACACTGTACCGGCACGTGCGCAACCGCAATGAACTTCTGCGGCTGGCGGCATTCGAGCTGACCCTGGCCCGTCGTCTGCCCAGCGGCGCCGCCGAGCACTGGTCGGAACTGGCGACGCGTTACGCCGAAACCCTTTTCGAGTCCTTCGTCGCCGAGCCGCAGTTGATGAACGAGTTGCTCAAGGGCCGGCTGGGGCCGCAGGCCGAGATTGATCTGCTGGACCAGTTCCTGGCCGCGGTCTGCCAGCACGGCTTCAGCCCGGAGCAGGGCGTGCGGCTGTTCCACAGCATTGGCACGCTGATGCTGGGGGCGGCGGCGGGCGCCATCGGCCTGCAGGCCAGCCGCGACTCCGGGCAGCCCTGGAACCTCGCTCTGCATGAGGCGCTGGCGCGGCGCGACCGCGACGAGTTGCCGTTTGTGCGCCAGGTGTTCCCGCAGGCGCTGGATCGCCAGCCGCATCACTGGTTGCCGGCCTTGCGCGCGCTGCTAGCCGGGATCGCCACCCTGCGCGGCGAGGTGTTACCCGAGCCGAGCCTGCAGCAATCGGCTGCGGCCGCGCTGCAACCGGCCGACCGTCACTGAGACCCGAAAAAACGGAGCCGCGCAGACGGCCTATCGAGGAGAGAGAGATGAGCCATAGCCCTGCCGCCGCGGCCAGCGGTCGCCCGGAGATCGACGGCGCGGTCTTCAACCCCTATGCCAAGGACTTCATTCGCGACCCCCATCCTGCCTGGCAGAGGCTGATCCGCGACTTCCCGCTGGTTTGGCATAAGGATCTGCAGATGTGGCTGGTCAACAGCCACGCGCTCTGCGACGAGGTACTGAAGGACAGCCGCTTCACGCCCAACTTCCGCGTCTGGGAGCTGGCGCCGCCGCCGAAGGCGGAGGCCGACAAGACCGACTTCGATCTCGCCTACGAGAAGGGCTTCTTCGCGGTTTCCACCAAGGATCACTTGCGTCTGCGCCGACTCACCCTGCCGGCCTTCTCCCGGCCGGTCATGGCCAAGATCGAGGCCAAGATCCGCGACTTGGTGGCGGAATGCTTCGACGCGCTGGGGGATGCCGGGCGCTTCGACGTGTACGAGGCGATCGCCAGCAAGCTGCCGGTGCGGGCGATCTCGCGCATGGTCGGTGTGCCCACCGACCGGGAAGAGTTCTTCCACGAGTTCGCGGTCAACATCATCAAGGCCACCCGCATCAACATCTCGGCCAGGGAGCGCGAGGCGGCGGTGGAGCTGACCAAGCCGGGATTCGCCTACTTCAAGGAACAGATCGCGCAGCGACGCACGCTGCCTCACCCCGGCGAGGACTTTCTCGGCAGCCTGGTGGGCGCCAGTGACAACGGCGAGCGGCTGGACGACTACGAGATACTGTCGGTGGTATTCGCGCTGATCACCGCCGGCTCCGATACCGCCACCGACCTGCATACTTTCGCCATCCACGGCCTGCTCAGCAACCTCAAGCAGTACGAGCTGCTCAAGCGCCAGCCGCAGCTGATGGAGAACGCCATCATCGAGCTGCTGCGCTATGGCTCCTTCGGCAAGATTCCGTTCTTCCGCTTCGCCAGCGAGGACATCGACTTCCACGGCCAGACCATCCGCCGAGGGCAGGCGGTGGGCGTGAACATCAGTTGCGCCTGGAATGATCCCGCCAAATATCCGGACTGGAACCAGCTCGACCTGCAGCGGCGCCTGGATGGCAACCTGGTGTTCGGCGCCGGCGCGCACTTCTGCATCGGCACCTATCTGGTGCGCGTGCAGGGCGGGTTGATGCTCTCCGAGTTCATCCGCCGCTACCCCGAGGCGGAGTTGCTCGACGGCACCGGCGAGCTTGACTACGACTACCGTCATCACAATGCGCGACGCATCAACCGCCTGGTGGTGCGCACCAATCGCGTCTCACTTCAACAAGCGGCTTGAATCCTTCAGGAGAGCGTCATGAAAAAATGGATCTGCATCATCTGTGGTCATGTCTACGACGAGGCCAAGGGCATGCCCGAGAGCGGGATCGCTCCGGGAACCGCCTTCGCCGATCTGCCCGAGGACTGGGTCTGCCCGGAATGCGGCTCGCCGAAGGAATCCTTCGAGCCGCAAGACGAATAAACCGCACAAAGCCACAGGAGAATTCATGAAGCACGAAATGCAGTCGCGCTACCCGGCGCCCTCGTCGGTGGTGATGAAGATGTTCGCCGACCGCGACTTTCACACCCGGAAGCTCGATGCCACCGGCTATTCCGGCAAGTACCAGGTGCTGAGCTGCAACAGCGACGGCAAGAGCTTCAGCATCCGGATCGAACGCAAGGTGCCGGTGTCGATGCCGGGCATGGGCAAGAACGCGCCGGAATCGACCGTGGTCAACGACGAGAGCTGGGATCTGGCCAGCAAGACCGGCCGTGTGGTGGTGGAGCTCAAGGGCATGCCGTTGGACATGTCCTGCGTGACCTCGATGCGCGATGAAGGCCAGGGCTGCGTGGTCAACTTCGCCTGGGACATCAAGTCGAAGATTCCGCTGGTGGGCGGCACCATCGAGAAGATGGTGGTGAACGACATGGTCAAGAAAGCCGACGAAGAAACCCAGGCCGCCATCGCGCTGCTGAAGAACTATCGCTGAGTCCGGCGCGCCCGCCACGGCGCGTGACGATGGCGAGCATACTCGGTTCGGACGAGGCGCCAGCCTCGCTTGCGCCTAGCATTCACACAACGAAAACCGGAGGAGAGACGGTAATGAAATCGACGACCAAGGTCGCTCTAAAAACAGGCGCGCTGGCATTCATGCTGGCATTGCCGATGCAGGCCGCACTGGCCAAGGTGCCCGCCGCCAAGGCAGCGGAACTCGATGGCCCGAAGTACACCTGCATGGGCGCCGAGCGCGCCGGCACGGCCAGCGGGGTTGCCGAGTTCAGCGGCAAGTACGTCGGCACCTGGCCGGGCCAGAGCAAGCCCTTTGGCTACGAGCCCGGCCCCTATGCCGACGAAAAGCCGAAGTTCACCATCAGCGGCGACAACTTCGCCCAGTACGCCGACAAGCTCACCGAAGGCCAGAAGGCACTGCTGAAGAAGTACCCGAAGTCCTACCGCATCAACGTCTACCAGAGCCATCGCGACTTCGGGAACATGCCCTGGGTCTGCGAGACGGTGAAGAAGAACGCGGTGAGTGCCGAGGTCGTGCACGACGGCCTGGGCATCACCGGCACCTCCGGTGCGATCCCGTTCCCGTTCCCGGCCTCCGGTCTGGAAGCGGTGTGGAACACCATCAACCCGCACCGTGCCTCCACCGAGCAGGCGGTCACCGACATCGCCGATGTCTACGCCAACGGCAGCATCGCCTGGGGTCGCAACAAGTTCATGACCTACAACCCCGGCAACGATCCCGAGAAGCGCGGTTCGTTCCAGGACAAGATCAATTCCTACTTCTACACCAGCTACATCCTGCCGGAACGCGACAAGGGCTTTACCGCCGTTGGCTACCAACCCAACGATTTCACCAAGGACGCCACCGCCTCCTGGCAGTACAGCCCCGGCATCCGCCGTGTGCGCCAGGCGCCCGAGGTGGGCTTCGACTACCCGGTGCCGCCGGCCGGCCTGCGCACGGTGGACGACGACTACGGCTTCAACGGCTCGCCCGAGCGCTACACCTGGAAGCTGATCGGCAAGAAGGAAATCTACGTTCCCTACCACAACTTCAAGATCAACGACCCGGCGATCAAGTACAAGGATCTGATCAAGCCGGATACCGTGAATCCCGAGTACGTGCGCTACGAGCTGCATCGCGTGTGGGTGGTGGAAGGCACCTTGAAGTCCGGCGTGCGCCACATCTACAGCAAGCGCGTGCTCTATCTCGATGAAGACGCCTGGATGACGCTGTGGGCCGACAACTACGACGGCCGCGGCCAGCTCTGGCGCGCCAACTTCGTCAACTTCTTCTACTCGCAGGAGTCGAAGGCCTTCCATCGCGGCGCGACCATCTATCACGACCTTTCCTCCGGCGCCTACGAGGCCGGCTATCTGGTCAACGAGCGTGGCAAGGATTGGTGGCGCATCAACCAGCCGATGAAGCCGGCGATGTTCAGCCCGGAAGCCGCGGCCCGCGGCGGGCACTGAGTCCGGGAGTTTTCATAACGGGGCGGCAACGGTTGCCGCCCCGTTTTCATGTGAGGGATCTGATTCTGTGAAGACCGCATTCATTACCGGCGCCAACGTCGGCCAGGCCAACCTGCTGGTCAAGGCGCTCTCGCGGCGCGGCTGGCGGGTGTTTGCCGGCGTACTGCCGGGCGCGCCTACCGACCTCGCCAACAGCGAGTCGGTCACTCTTGTCGATCAGGATGTCTCCAAGACCGAGTCGGTGCAGCGCAGCGCCGAGTTCGTCGAGAAAGCGCTGGCCGGCAAGGGCATCGACCTGCTGATGAACGTCGCCGGCGTCGCCAACATCGGCGTCGGTGTGCTGGAAGGCGCCGACCTCAGCCAGGCCGAGCGCCTGTTCCAGATCAACACCTTCGGCCAGTTGCGGGTGGTGCAGGCCTTTCTGCCGCTGCTGCGCAGGAACGCACCGGGCTCGCGCATCGCCAACTACAGCTCCGGCGCGATCATCGCCAATCCGGTCGGTGCCGGCGCCTACAACATGAGCAAGCACGCCATCCACGGCATGACGCTCACCCTGCGCCACGAGCTGGCGCCGTTCGGTATCCAGGTCACCTCGATCATCCCGGGAGGCGTGCTCACCGCGATGTCGGCCAATGCCCACGAGAACACCAAGAAGACCTGGGCCATGCAGCCGGAGGCGGTGCGCAAGGCCTACGACCCTTACCTCAAGAAGGTGATGGAGCAGGTGCTGCCCGACATGCTGGAGAAGAGCGGCGCCACGCCCGAGCAGGCGCTGGAAGGCACGCTGAAGATCCTCGACAAGAAGAAGTGGGCGCCGATGGAGCTGCTGGGCAAGGACGTGAAGCCGATGGGTCTCATGCGTCGACTGCTTTCCGACGGACAGCTCGAAGCGATGATGCGTTCGGCGTTCAAGATTCCCTCGTACAAGGCTTAGTCGAGCCGCCCCCACCCCGGCCCTCCCCCGCGTGCGGGGGAGGGAGCAATAGCAAGAGGAAGAAACCATGAACGCTCCCGTCACTCCGCCGACCGAGCTGCGCCGCCTGTTCGACCGCCTCGCCGCCAAGGCGCCGGCGATTCGTGAAACGACCGCCGAGCAGCGCGCCGACAAGTTGCTGAAGCTGCTCAAGGCCACGCTGGACGCGCGTCCGGCGATCCTTGAAGCCGGACGTAAGGAACTGCGGCTCACCGATACCGACATCGACGCGCAGTTGCTGATGGTGAAGGGCGAGGCCGAATTCATTGCCAGCCACATCAAGGACTGGATGGCGCCGGGCAAGATCCAGGGCACGCTGATGACCCTGGGCAAGAAGTGCTACGTGCAGTACGAGCCCAAGGGCGTGGTGCTGAACCTGGCGACATGGAACGCGCCGATCGCCATCGGCCTGGTGCCGCTGATGGGCGCCATCGCCGCCGGCTGTACCATGATGCTCAAGCCCAGCGAGCTGGCGCCGCATTCGGCGCAGGTGCTGGCCGACATCATCGCCAAGGTGTTCCCGGAGGATGAGTTCGCGGTGGTGCAGGGTGGCCCGGAGGTCGCCCAGGAAGTCCTCACGCTTCCCTTCAACCACATTTTTTTCATTGGCGGCCACGCTGTCGGTCGCCTGGTGATGAAGGCCGCCGCCGAGCACTTCGCCTCGGTGACGCTGGAGATGGGCGGCAAGAATCCGACCATCATCGACGCCAGCGCCGATGTCGCCGAGGCCGGCAAGAAGATTTCCTGGGGTCGTGTCGCCAATTGCGGTCAGGTCTGCCTAGCGCCCGACTACGCGCTGGTGCACGAGTCGGTGCAGCGGCCGTTCATCGAGGCGCTGTCGGCGTCGATGAAGGCCATGTACAACGCCAGCGGCGCCGGCTTCCAGAAGTCGGCCGAGCTGCCGCGCATCGTCAATCGTCGCCACTTCGACCGCATCAAGGGTCTGCTCGACGACGCGATCGCCAAGGGTGCAGTAGTCGAGTGCGGTGGCGAGACCGACGGCGATGACCTGTTTATCGCACCCACTGTGCTTTCCAACGTCAACAACAGCATGCGGATCATGACCGAGGAGATCTTCGGGCCGATCATCTGTGTGGTGCCGTTCAAGAACCGCGAGGAGGCGGTCGCCGAGATCAAGACCCGGCCGAAGCCTCTGGGCTCCTATATCTTCGCCAAGGATCGTGATGCCATTGCCTACTGGCTTAGCCACACCACCTCGGGCAGCGTGGTGGTCAACCACAATCTGATCCAGTCCGGAACCAACCCACACCTGCCGTTCGGCGGCGTGAATTCCAGTGGCATCGGCCGCATCGGCGGCCACTACAGCTTCCTGGAGTGCTCCAACCAGCGCGCGGTGGTGGAAGACGGTCCCGGCATCGGCGACCCCGACATGATGTTCCCGCCGTACAGCGACAAGTACAAGGAAGCCATTGGCTGGATGCTCAACAAGGGTGTCAAAATGCCGGACGGCGTCCTCAACTTCATGGGCGGCCTTCTCAAGCTCACCAACGCATTCAAGAAATGACCGCTAGCTCAAACGCTGTGAAAGCCACCAACGTCGTCTGGCACGACGGCGAAGTCTCCCGCACCGACCGCTACCGCATCCTCGGCCAGAAGGGCGCCACGCTGTGGTTCACCGGCCTCTCCGGCAGTGGCAAGAGCACGGTCGCGGTGGCCCTTGAGAAGGAGCTGGCCAAGCGTGGCCGGCTTTGCTACCGGCTCGATGGCGACAACATCCGGCTCGGCATCAACAAGAACCTCGGCTTCTCCGCCGAGGACCGTACCGAGAACATCCGCCGCATCGGCGAGATCGCCAAGTTGTTCGTCGACACCGGCGTGCTGGCGCTGACCAGCTTCATCAGCCCCTACCGCGCCGACCGCGACAGCGCCCGCGCGCTGCACGAGCAGGCCGGCATGGAGTTCATCGAGGTCTATGTCGACTGCCCGCTGGGCGAGGCCGAGAAGCGCGATCCCAAGGGCCTGTACAAGAAGGCGCGCGCCGGCGAAATCAAGAATTTCACCGGTATCAGCGATCCCTACGAGGCGCCGGAAAAGCCCGAGCTGGTGCTGAAAACCGCCGAGATGAGCCTGGACGAGGAAGTGGCGGCGGTGATCGCCCTTCTGGAAAAGCGCGGCATCCTGCTCGCCGTCTGAGTGGGCTTTACAACCTATTCGCGACACCGCGCATCAGAGGGAGGCAGTCGGCAGCATGCCGGCGACTCTTCCCTGGTGACAGCTACCCCGGCCCTGCCGGGGTTTTTTTTGTCTGCCGAAGCCTGGGGCCGCAGTTTCGGGCGGGTTCCAATCGCCGAGGCTTGCCCTACACTTCTGGGCAGGGAGGGCGCTGACATTCAGCGGACCTTGGGATCATCAGAAGAAGCGCGGAGACATCTTTCATGCGATTGGCCACCGACCTGAGTGGTCCCTGCACCGAGGAGGGCTGCCCCCCGGTGCCGACGTCGGAGTTTTTTGGGGCCGCGCGAGCCGCCGCGAAACAGTCCATCAGTCAGGCGCAGACCGCCGTGGCGCCGGCAGGCGACCCCACGGCCGGGTCCGCATCGGACTGGCCTCTGGGGCTGGCCCTGATCTTCGGCGCGCTACTGGGCGGGGTGTTGGTCTACTGGTTTTCTCCCCGGCTGGAACAACTGCGGGCGCGCTATCAGGCGGCGGCTCAGTTGCGCAACGCGCTGGCGCCGGTCATCGCGGGATTCCGCCTGGCGGAAAAGGAAAGCCGGCTGGCTCCCTTCGTCGAGACGCTGAGCCGCGAGGCGGAACGGATCAACGCTCAGATCGACCTGCTCTCGCCCTTGATCAGTGCCGGCCGCGCCGAGCGCTTATCACTGCGCCTGGGCGAACTGGAGCGCCTGAGCGCTGGGAAGGCCGAAGGCGGGGAATACAGCCTGTCCGACGTCCGCTGGTCGCTCAATATCCTGGTGCTGAACAGCTATCTGTAAGCCTCCCTGCTCAGGTTGTCGCCGAGTCCGGTTGGCTCGCCTGCGGCGTGTTGCATTGGCGGCTTAGGCGATAGGCGGCAGCCCCTGGCTCAGCTGCGCGATCAGCCGGTGCTTGGTCGGTACCACCCAGTTCGCTTTCAGCGTCGGAGACAGCAGGCCGGCCGCTTCCAGCTCGTCGCAGAGTTTCATCTGGTGGGCGAGGTCGAAGAGGTCGAGCTGGTAGGTGAACAGGCCGTCGTCGCCGACGGTGATGAAGGACACACCCGGGGTCTGGTAGTAGCTGCCGTCGGCGCGCAAGCCCGGCCCGCGGTTCCACCAGTGGGTGATGATCTGGTTGCCGTGGCTGGTGTAACGCTCGATGGGAAAGCTCCAGCCCTCCCAGCCCACCATCATGTCGCGGCCGTAATGGGTGGCGCGGATCTCGTCGCGGTTCTTGGCGAACACCCGCATTGTGCCGGCGTACTCGCAGAGGTACTCGCAGTCCGGGGCGTAGAACTCGTCGGCGATCCAGGCCCATTCGTTGCGGCGGGCGGCTTCGACGAAGGCGGCCTGCAGCGCCTCGGCGCGTGCGGCGAGCTGTAGCGGACTCAGTGGCATGGCGGTGCTCCTTATCAGTGACCGCTACGGGTCACGGCATTGGGGTTGAACATCTGCGGATTCAGATCCGTGCGGTTGAGTCGCCACCAGCCCTTGCCGGCCTCGTTGACCAGGTAGGTGGCTTCATAGGCGCCGAGGTTGAGGTCATGGTAGATCGACACGCCGCGGTGAAAGGCCTGGGCATCTGGTGCGTAGCGGTAGTTGACCATCGCGGTGCGCCAGAGCTGGCCACGGGTGTCGTAGTTGTCGGCCCAGTGCGCCAGCCAGTTGTCCTCGTCGGCGTAGATCATCCGTCGGCCGTAGACGTGGCGCAGTCCCTTCTTCAGCGTCCCCTCGATCACCCAGACCCGGTGCAGCTCGTAGCGCTGGTAGTCGGGGTTGAGGCTGTCGGGAGGGAGCAGGGCCTCGTACTTGAGCGTCGGATCGTTGATCCGGAAATTGTTGTAGGGGATCAAGAGCTCGCGCTTGCCGAGCAGCTTCCACTGGTAGCGCTCGGGCGAACCGTTGAACAGATGGTCGTCATCGACGGTACGCAGTCCCGAGGGCGGAACCGGGTAGTCGAAGGCGATGTCCGGCGCCTGCCGCAGGCGCCGCGTGCCCGGGTTGTACTGCCAGACATGGGTGCTGCCGTCCTTGAAGTTGTACGGCTGGAAGCCCACTCCGATGCTGCCCTTGTCGCGCGCCGGTAGCAGCATCTCGGAAAGGAAGTAGGCGGCGATGTTGTTCTCGACCTTGCCGCTGCCGTCCGGCGCGGCGCCGGGAGCCAGAGTGAGGTACTTCATCTTGCCCCAGGCGATCTTGCCGCTGGGGAAGACGTCGGCGGTATCGACGGTGGCGGTCTCGTTCCAGACGTGGCGGGTGGCCATTACGTTCCAGATCGCTTCCAGGCCGCTGGCCGGGAAGGGGAAGGGTATGCCGCCGTGGACGCCGCTCAGCTCCAGGCCTTCGCTCTTCAGTCTGGCGGTCTCCAGATTGCGGCGGGTCTGCTCGCAGGCCAGATCGGGGAAGCGGAAGTCGCGATGGCTGGGGTAGACCGGCATCCGGAAGCTCTTCGGATACTTGGCGAACAGGGCCTTCTGGCCGTCGCTCAACAGGGCCGCGTACTGCTCGGCGTTGTCGGCAGTAATGGTGTAGAGCGGCTGTTCGTCGGCATAGGGGCCGGGATCGTAGCCCTGGGCGCTCTTCATGCCCGGCCAACTGTCCAGCCACTGACCGCGGTAGGCGGCCACGCCGCTCTTGCCGCCGGCGCGTTCGGCGCCGGTGCAAGTCAGCCTGGCGCCGCCAAGCTCAGCGGCGCGCGCCGCCAGGTTCGGTGCCTGCGCCAGTGCGCTTGCGGCCAGGCTGCCCAGCAGCAGGCCGGCGATGATGATTTTCATGTCTCCTCCGTCCTTTGGTATCGACCGCTAATGCGCCACGCCGATCTCCGTGTCTGGTCGTGGTTTCTCGATCAGGGGCACCAGCAGCAGCGTCGCCGCCACCAGCACGCCAAGCAGCAGATACATGTCGTTGTAGGCCATGGTCAGCGCCTGCTGCTGGGCCAGTTGGTTGAGCAGGCCCAGCGCGCGCGGGTCGCTTTCGCCAACCGGCCCCAGTTGCGCGGCGGCGCCGTGCAGATAGTCGTAGACGCCGCTGCGCTCGCGGCTCAGCGTCGCCGCCAGCCCCTGCCAGTGCAGCCAGAGCCGGCCGTTGAGCAGGGTGCCGACCAGGGCCAGGCCGATGGCGCCGCCGAGGTTGCGAGTGACGGTGTAGAGGCCGCTGGCGTTCTTGACCTCCTCGCTGGGCATGGTGCCTAGCGCCAGATTGGTCATCGGGATGAAGGCGAAGATCATCCCGGCGCCACGCAGGATCTGCGGCCAGAGGAATTGCTGGTGCCCCCAGTCGGCGGTCATGTGGCCGTTGATCCAGGAGCCGGTGGCCACCAGCAGCAGGCCGACGGCGATGATCTGCCGCGGGTCCAGGCTGCGCGACAGCCGGCCGGCGACCGGCGCGGTGAGGAACATCGCCACGCCCTGCACCGCCATCACCTCGCCGATCTGCAGGGCGCTGTAGCCGCGCACCCGGCCGAGGAACAACGGGGTGAGATAGATCAGGGTGAACATGCTCATGCCCAGCACCAGCGACACCAGCGAGGTGAGCGCGAAATTGCGGTTGCGGAAGGCGCGCAGATCGACGATGGGGTGATCGCAGCTGAACATGCGCCAGAAGAACAGCGCGCCGCCGAGCGCGGCCAGCAGCGAGCACAACGCGACGCTGCGGTTGGCGAACCAGTCCACCCGCGGACCTTCGTCGAGCGCATAGGTGAGGCAGCCGAGGAACAGTGCGAGGAAGGCCAGCCCCGGCCAGTCGGTGAGCTTGAAGATCTGCGGCTGCGGCTGATCCAGCTTCACCGTGCTCCAGACCCCCCAGGCGCAGAGCAGGCCCGGCCCGAGATTGACCAGGAACAGCCAGTGCCAGCTGGCGACGCCGGTGAGATAGCCGCCGACGCTGGGGCCGATGGAGGGCGCAAGGATCGCCATCAGGCCGCCGATCAGTTGCGGCAGCGCGCGGCGCTTGTCCTCGGGGAACAGCAGGAACATCGCCGCGAAGGCGGTGGGGATCATGCCGCCGCCGAGAAAGCCCTGCAGCGTGCGGAACAGGATCATCGAGGGCAGATCCCAGGCCAGGGCGCAGGCCAGGCTGGCGAGGGTGAAGCCAAGTGCCGAGAGCGTGAAGTAGACCCGCGTCGAGAGCAGGCGCGAGAGATAGCCGGACAGCGGAATGGCGATGACCTCGGCGATCAGGTAGGCGGTCTGCACCCACTGGATCTCGTCGGCGCTGGCCGACAGGCCGGCCTGGATCTGGTTGATCGAGCTGGCGACGATCTGGATGTCGAGGATGGCGATGAAGCTGCCCAGCGAGATCGCCAGGAAGCCCAGCCATTCGCGGCGATGGCGCTCGCGCGCCTGGTCCAGGGTTTCGTCCAGCGGCAGGCCGGAATCGAGGCTGGCGGCGCTCAAGGGGCGCCCGCCGCGGCGCTCCTCCCCCGGCTGGCGGGGGGAGGTAGGCAGGGGAGCGTGTGGCGAGTGCTGCCGTGGGAACGCCCCCACCCCGACCCTCCCCCGCAGGCGGCGGAGGGGGAAGGGCGAAGCGGGGCTTCCGTCCTTGCTGTCATCCAAGGACCGAACGTGAGATCAGTTCCTTCATGATCTCGTTGGTGCCGCCGTAGATGCGCTGCACGCGGGCGTCGGCGAACATGCGGGTGACCAGGTACTCGTTCATGTAGCCATAGCCGCCGTGCAACTGCACGCACTCGTCGATCACCTGCTGCTGCATGTCGGTGATCCAGTACTTGGCCATCGAGGCGGTGGCGGTGTCGAGCTTGCCGTCGACCACATCCTGCACGCAGCGGTCGACGAAGGTGCGGGCGATGCGGGTGATGGTCGCCACCTCGGCCAGCTTGTACTTGGTGTTCTGGAACTCGGCGACGGTCTTGCCGAAGGCCTTGCGCTCCTTCACGTACTTCACCGTCTCGGCCAGCGCGCCCTCCATCGCGGCGACGCCGCCCAAGGCGACGATGGCGCGCTCGTAGGGCAGGTCGCTCATCAGCTGGATGAAGCCGCGGCCCTCGACGCCACCCAGCAGGTTCTCGGCCGGGATGCGCACGTCCTCGAAGAACAGCTCGGCGGTGTCCTGCGCCTTCATGCCCATCTTGTCGAGGATGCGGCCGCAGCGGTACCCCTTGAGGTCCTTGGTCTCGACCAGCAGGATCGACAGGCCCTTGGCGCCCGGCAGCGTCGGGTTGGTGCGGGCGACCAGGATCAGGAACTCGGCCAGATAGCCGTTGGTGATGAAGATCTTCGAGCCGTTGACCACGTAGTGGTCGCCATCCAGCTCGGCCTTGGTGCGCACGCCCTGTAGATCGGAGCCGGCGCCCGGCTCGGTCATGGCGATGGCGCCGACCAGCTGACCGCTGGCGAGCAGGGGCAGGAACTTCTGCTTCTGCGCCTCGGTGCCGTGGTTGAGCACGTAGTGGGCGGCGATCGAGTGCACGCCCTGGCCGAAGCCGGTGAGGCCGCGGCGCAGGCACTCCTCGTAGACCACCGCCTCGTGGCGGAAGTCGCCGCCCGCGCCGCCGTATTCGGCGGGGATGTCGGTGCACAGAAAGCCCATCTCGCCGGCCTTGCGCCAGATCTCGTGGCCGACGTGGTTCTGTTTGCGCCAGTGTTCGTCGTGGGGAACCATCTCGCCTTCGACGAAGCGGGATACCGCGTCGCGGAACAGTTCGAGATCGGAATCCATCCAGGGCGAGACGTAGGCGCTGTTCGGGGGGCTGACGCGAGCGTTCATGGCTTTGGGGTTCAATCGAAGGAAAGTGGGGTGGCAACAATATCAGCGGTCCCGGGGCGCGTCGCGCTTCGCGGCCGGCCGGGATCGGCCTCGCCGGCTAGGCGGCGGGCGCCCGCCCGATGACCAGGGCCTGGACCGCTTCCGGTGCCAGCTTGAGCACCAGCAGGGAGGTGACCACGCACTTGGTGGCGCTGATCTTCCAGCCGCCCGTGGTCTTGCGGTACTCGTCCTCGTAGTAGGCGCCGAGCTGGGTCAGGCTGTTCTCGTTGGTATTGATGAGCTGGTAGTGCAGACTCCAGCGGCCTTCGGCCTGGTTGTCCGCCTTGAGCTGGATCTGCGGGTTGGAGCCGTGGTGCATCTCCACCATGTGGGGGTGGCACCCAATTTGCTTGAACACCTCGACCAGGGAATCGGCTGTTTCGAAGCGGCCGACCACGCCGTAGTCGATCGCGACCGGGCCGTCGGCAAAGCAGTCGCGCATGCCGACCGGGTCCTTGGCGTCGCAGCAGGCCAGGTAGCGTGCCTTGAGGCCGCGGATCGCCTCCAGGTCCTCCAGTGCCTGTAGACGGCGTTCTAGGTCGAGGTTGGACACGGGTCACTCCGTAGGGAAATGGGCAGTACTGGATTGGACGGGGAAGTCGGCGTGGCCGAATCCCTCATTTGGCGGAGTTTTTTTCAAACACTGAACGTGACGTCAGTGATATCCACAGGCGGCGGGAGCACGCCAGGCTCCGGCTGTAAGGCTTTCAAGGGGAGGTAGGCATGGCGGCAAATAAGGATCGGGAGCGAGAGTTCGGCCTGTGGCAGACGGTGGCGCTGGTGGCGGTACTCGCCATCGGCCTGCTGGTGTTCCTGTCGCGGATGTCCTTGAGCGTCGATCAGGAGCGGCACCAGAACCGTCTCGCGGCGTTGCGCGCGGTCAACAATCTGGACGTCGATCTCAACCGCGCCTTCACTCGCATGCTGGCGGGCGAGGGCGAGGGTGACGCGACGGACAAGAAGCGGATCAACCAGCAGTTGGGCGCCGCGCTGCACGAGCTGGAGAACGGACCCACCGCCTTGCGTGGCATCAGCTCCGAGGTGGACGCGGCGCTGGACGCCTTCCTCGACACGGTGGAGACCAAGTTCCGGCTCGGGTTCGAGTTTGAGGCCGGCGACACCATGCTTACCCAGCGGCTCACCAACAACCTCAACGCCCTGTTGCCCTATACGGACTGGGTGCTGCGCGAGACCCCGGCCGAGCTGCGCGCCAGCCGCGAAGCCGGGCTCAAGGAGCTGGTCAACGCCGTGGTCAATCTGGCGGTGGTCCCCACCGACACCAATACCGAAGGCGTGCGCGCGCGGTTGAACCGGCTCGCCGCCAATGGCGCCGATCTCGGCTCCGGTTACGCCAAGGCCTTCGCCAGCCTGCGCGGTCTGGTCGAGAGCGTGATCGCCGACAAGTCCGAGCTGGTGACCAAACTGCGCGGCTTTCTCAACCTGCCCACCGGCCCGCAGCTCGCCAGGCTGGAACAGGCCTATCAGGCCTGGTACCAGGCGGAGATCGAGGCCACCAACCGCTACCGTGTGATCCTCGCCGCGTACACCGGCCTGCTGCTGCTGGCCCTGGCCTACCTGGGCCTGCGGCTGCGCCAGAGCTATGCCGCGCTGGACAAGGCCAACGCCGGCCTCAAGAACGCCAACCGCACCCTGGAGTCGCAGGTGCAGGAGCGCACCAAGGATCTGCGTGGCGCGCTCACCGAGCTGCGCGAATCGCAGGCGCAGCTGGTGCAGTCGGAGAAGATGGCCTCACTGGGCCAGATGGTTGCCGGCGTCGCCCACGAGATCAACACGCCGCTGGGCTACGCCCGCAGCAACGCCCGCACGGTGCGCAACACCCTGGGCGAGATCCGCGAGCTGTGCCAGAACCAGGGGCATGCGCTGAGTCTGCTGAGTGCGGCCAATGCCAGCGAAGACGAGATCGCCGCTGCCATCGCCGGCGCCGAGGAGCAGCGCCAAGCGCTCAATCCCGAGGAGCTGATGGCCGATCTCGATAGCCTGCTGGTCGACGCCGACCACGGCCTGGTGCAGATCGCCGATCTGGTCTCCAGTCTTAAGGACTTCTCGCGGGTGGACCGCTCGCGCACCGATCTGTTCGACCTCAATGCCGGCATCGACTCGGCGCTGAAGATCTGCAACAACCAGCTCAAGGACCGCATCGAGATTGTTCGCGAGTTCGGCAAGCTGCCGGAAATCGAGTGCTCGCCCTCGCAGCTCAATCAGGTGTTCCTCAATCTGCTGACCAATGCCGGTCAGGCCATCGACGGCGAGGGGCGCATCCACATCCAGACCCGCGCCGAGCGCAATGGCGTGCAGGTGCGGATCACCGATACCGGCAGCGGCATGAGCGAGGAGGTGCAGAAGCGCATCTTCGAGCCTTTCTTCACCACCAAGCCGGTGGGCAAGGGCACTGGCCTGGGCCTGTCCATCGTGTTCCGCATCGTCGAGGAACACGGCGGCCGCATCGAGGTGGAGTCCAAGCTCGGACAGGGCACCACTTTCATCCTGCATCTGCCGCTGGCGCAGGTGCGTCCGGCCAACGCGGACGCCGAGCTGGCGGCCGCCTGAGGGGAAGGCCATGAACCAGATCGTCGCTCCTGCCGGCAAGCCCAGGGTACTGTTCGTCGATGACGAGCCGCGGGTGCTCACCAGCATGCGCATGCAGTTCCGTGGTCAGTACGAGATGTACTTCGCCGAGGGCGGGCACAAGGCGCTGGAGTTTTTGAAGACCGCGACCGTGGACGTGATCGTCAGTGACCAGCGCATGCCCGGCATCACCGGCATCGAAGTGCTGCGCGCCGCGCGCGAGCTGAACCCGCATGCGATGCGCATCCTGCTCACCGGTTATTCCGACCTCAACGCCATCATCGACTCGGTGAACGAGGGCGAGATCTTCCGCTTTGTCAGCAAGCCCTGGGACAACGATGTGCTGGCCGGCACCGTCGCCAACGCGGCCGCGGCGGCCAAGCTCAGCCAGCAGGCTGCTGCCGCGCCGGAGCCGGCGACGCCGGTGCCGGATCCGGACCGCAACGCGCCTGGTGTGCTGGTGATGGACGATGATCCGCGCATGGCCGCGAAGATTCAGGTGATCCTCGGCGACCAGTTCAAGGTCTATGGCGCCACCAGCATGGACGAGGCCGTGCAATGCCTAGAACAGGCCGGCATCGGCGTGGTGATCTCCGACACCCGCGTACAGAACCAGCCGGTAGTGAGCCTGATCGGCAGCCTCAAGCAGCACCATCCCCAACTGGTGTCGGTGATTCTTACCGAGCGCGCCGACGCCGGTGCCGCGATCGAGCTGATCAACCAGGGGCAGATCTACCGGCTGATCACCAAGCCGATCCAGGACATCGCCTGCCGTATCACCGTCAACTCGGCGCATAAGCAGCACCAGAAGCTGGCGCAGAATCCCATCCTGCATCGCCGCTACGAGGTGGAGGCACCGGCGCCCAGCGCCGCGGCGCCACCGCCGGCGCTCAAGCTGCTGGATCGCATCCGCTCGCTGCGCTCCTGGGCCAGCGGCCGCGCCTGAGGTCGGACCGATTTCGGATCTCGGATTGCGGATTTCGGATTGAACGGCGGCAAGCGGTGCCGCCCCGCTCTCGCATCCGCAATCCGCCAAATCTCCTACAAGTGGACGAGGCAGGCCCGGTAGGCCTCGTAAATCCTGCGGTAAATCACAAAGTCCGGCTCAGGACGGCTCCCCGCACGCATGGGGCGCTGCTGAAGCCGGGCTGATAAAGAACCGGCGCGCTCCCTTCATTCAGGTCGTGCCGATCAAGGAGAGGAGACGGAATGAACCTGAGACTGTTGCTGCCCGGTCTGGCGGCGGGTGTGTCCATCGGCATTCTGATCTTTCTGCTCAAGATGACCCAGAGCGTCGATAGCGGCCTGCACCAGCAGCGCCTCGACAATCTGCGGGCGGTCAACAATCTCGACGTCGAGCTCAACCGCGGCTTCACCCAGACCCGCGCCAGCTCCATTGCCGACTCCGCCGGCGACCGTTCGCGCATCACGCAACAGTTGGGCGAGGCGCTGGATCGCCTGGAGAAAGGCCCGCAGGCGCTGACCGGCCTGAGCGGCGAGCTGGACACCGCCCTGCAAGCCTTCTACGAGACGGTGGAGAGCAAGTTCGGCCTGGGCTTCGACTTCGAGGCGCGCAATTCCATCCTCACCCAGCGCCTGATCGCCGGCCTCGACGCGGTGCCGGTGCGGGTCAATGCGCTGATCGACGCCAGCACACCGGAGCGGCGCGACGAGGTGGTCGAGCTCAGCGGCCAGTTGAAGAGCGAGGTGATCAACTTCGGCGTGACGCCGTCGCCGATCAACATCGCCTCGATCAACCAGTTGCTGGACAAGCTCGACGCCGCCGCCGAAGGCCAGGGCGAGGCCTACAAGGCCGCCGCAAGCGATCTGCGGGGCAAGGTAGTGGAGGTGATCGCCGACAAGACCGAACTGGTCGACAAGCTCAAGGACTTCCTCAACCGCCCCACCGGGCCGCAGTTGCAGACGGTGGAAGCCGCGTACACCCGTTGGTATCAGGGCGAGGTGGCGGCCGCCAACCAGTACCGCCTGTATCTCGCCGGCTTCGCCGGCGCACTGCTGCTGGTGCTGGGCTATCTCGGCCTGCGGTTACGGCGAAGCTATGCCGAGCTCGATAGCGCCAACGCCAGCCTGGCACGCGCCAACGAGCACCTAGAAGAGCAGGTGCAGTTGCGCACCAATGATCTCAGTGTGGCGCTCGACGACCTGAGCAGCACCATGAAGAACCTGCAGGAGTCGCAGGCGCAGCTGGTGCAGTCGGAAAAGATGGCCTCGCTGGGCCAGATGGTTGCCGGCGTCGCCCACGAGATCAACACGCCACTGGGCTATGCCCGCAGCAATGCCGAGATCGTCCGCACCTCGCTGGGCGACATCCGCGAACTCTGCGGCGCGCAGGACCGCGCGCTGAGCTTGATGACCGCCGCCAACGCCAGCGACGAGGAAGTGGCCGAGGCCATGGCCGCCGCCGAGGAGCGTCGTCAGAGCGTGCCGGCGGCGGAGCTGATGGAAGACCTCGACAACCTGCTGCGCGACACCGACCACGGCCTGGCGCAGATCGCTGAGCTGGTGTCCAGCCTCAAGGACTTCTCGCGGGTGGATCGCTCGCGTGCCGACCTGTTCGATGTCAATGCCGGCATCGAGTCGGCGCTGAAGATCTGCAACAACCAGCTCAAGCACCGGGTTGCGGTGGAGCGCCTGTTCGGCGACACGCCGCAGATCGAGTGCTCGCCCTCGCAGCTCAACCAGGTGTTCCTCAACCTGTTCACCAACGCCGCCCAGGCGATCGACGGCGAGGGCCTGATCACGGTGATGACCGGCGCCGAGCCGGGTGGCGTTTACGTGAAGATCACCGACAGCGGCAGCGGCATGAGCGACGAAGTGCAGCGGCGCATCTTCGAGCCCTTCTTCACCACCAAGCCGGTGGGCAAGGGCACCGGCCTGGGCCTGTCCATCGTGTTCCGCATCGTCGAGGAGCACGGCGGCCGCATCGAGGTGGAGTCGACGCCGGGCATCGGCAGTTGCTTCACCATCCACCTGCCGCTGCGGCAGCCGCGTAGCGATGTAGGCGAACGCCTGGCCGCCTGAAGAGGAACACTACGATGATTAACTCGCCTGGAGCCAAGCCCCGCGTCCTGTTCGTGGACGACGAGCCGCGCGTGCTCACCACCATGCGCATGCTGTTCCGCGGGCATTACGAGGTCTACTTCGCCGAGGGCGGCGCGCAGGCCCTGGAGCTGCTGCGCGCGCAGCCGGTGGATGTGATCGTCAGCGACCAGCGCATGCCCGGCATGACCGGTATCGAGCTGCTGCGTGCGGCCCGAGAGCTGAATCCGCACGCGATGCGCATCTTGCTCACCGGCTATTCCGACCTCAACGCCATCATCGGCTCGGTGAACGACGGCGAGATCTTCCGCTTCGTCAACAAGCCCTGGTCCAACGAGGTGCTGGCCAGCACCGTCGCCAACGCTGCCGCGGCGGCCAAGGCCAGCCTGGCGGTCGGCAACCTGCCGGAGTCGGCGGCGGCGGCCGAGGCCGCCAACGGCGAGGCGCCCGGCGTGCTGGTTCTGGACGACGATCCGCAGATGCCCTCGCGCATCCAGGCCATCCTCGGTGCGACCTACCGGGTGTTCGGCGCCACCAACATGGACGAGGCGGTCGGCCGGCTGGAGCGCGAGCGCATCGGCGTGGTGATCTCCGAGACCCGCGTGCAGGATCATCCGGTGGTGAGCCTGATCGGCATCTTGAAGCAGCATCACCCGGAGCTGGTGTCGGTGATCCTCACCGAGCGCGCCGATGCCGGTGCCGCCATCGAGCTGATCAACCAGGGCCAGATCTACCGCCTGATTACCAAGCCGATCCAGGACGTGGCCTGCCGCATCACCGTCAACTCCGCCCACAAGCAGCACCAGCGGCTGGCGCAGAATCCGATCCTGCACCAGCGCTACCAGGTGGAGAAGCTGCCCGAGCCGGCGCCGGGTGCGGCGCCGCCGCCGACGGTGAAGTTCCTCGACCGCATCCGCTCGCTGCGCAGTTGGGTGACCGGCCGCGCCTGAGGCGCGGCCTATTGCGAATCTCGGATTGCGGATTTCGGATTGAACGGTGGCAAGCGGCGCGGCAGCTTCGCCGCGATCCGCAATTGCCCTGTCTCCCCCAAACAGGTGAAGGCGCCATCGCCCGCCGCCTCTACCTTGCAGATCTGCCAGAGAGGAGAAGTGCAATGGCGCTGGACGACAAGGCGCAGAGCAGGGTGCTGAGCGGCGAGGTCTGGAACGAGTTCTGCGACACCCTCAAGCGCGCCGGCCAGCAGGTGCTGCGGCCGGAAGCACCCGCCGATGAACTCACCCGCGCCGAGGGCTGGCGCTATCTCTCGCGGCTGCTGCGCATCGGCCTGGAGATGCACCTCGAGTTTGCCGATCCGGACTTTCCCGGCTTCTTCCTGCCCTCGCACGAGACCGGCAAGATCGGCGCCGACAATCCCGACAACAAGTACCTGTTCGCCAAGATCAACGGCGCCAACCAGTACCGCATCCGTGGCACCCGTGGCACGGTCGCCTATCTCACCATCGGCAGCCAGAAGGGCGGCTACGAAACCGACGGCAAGATGGAGCAGACCGGCTTCATCGACGCCCAGGAGCTGCAGCTCGACGCCGAGGGCCGTTTCGAGATCGTGCTCAGCGCCGAGCGGCCGGCCGGGGTGGTCAACTGGCTGCGCATCGAGCCGGCCAGCAATGCGGTGATCGTCCGCCAGACCTTCAATGATCGTCGCGTGGAGCAGCCGGCGCAGATGGTCATCGAGCGCATCGGCAGCGGCGCCACGCCAGCGCCGCTGTCGGCCGAGCGTCTGGAGAAGGGCCTGGGCAATGCCGCGCGCTTCGTCGAAGGCACGGCGACCCTGTTCGCCAACTGGGCGCAGAGCTATCTCGCGCACCCCAACCAGCTGCCGCCCGCCGACCAGGCGCTGTGCCAGCGCGTCGGCGGCGATCCCAACATCTTCTACTACCACGCCTACTGGAAGCTGGCGCCCGACGAGGTGCTGCTGGTCGATCTGCCGCGGGTGCCGGAATGCCGGTTCTGGAACCTGCAGATCAACAACTGGTGGATGGAGTCACTCGACTACCGCTACCACCGCATCTGCCACAACCTGCATTCCGCCCGCCTCAACGCCGACGGCAGCCTGCGGCTGGTGCTGGCGCACCGTGATCCCGGCCACCCCAACTGGCTGGATACCGCCGGCCACGCCGAGGGCACCTGGTGTTTCCGCTGGGTCGGCGCCAAAGAAGTCATCCACCCCACCACGCGCGTGCTCAAGCTCGCCGACTATCAGAAGGAACTGCCGCAATGAGCAGCGACAAGCTCGTCCCCGATGCCCTCGAAGCCGCCGCCGTCGAACAGTCCGGCGGACTGAAGAATTTCGGCCTGCCGCCGCACCGGCCGGGTCTGGAGAAGCTCTGCGCTTCACTGAACGACGAAGCCAATCTCTCCGACTTCGGCCGTGGCCTGCTCCAGCAGAAGATCGTCGAGATGCTGGTCAACCGCCTGCGCATCGAGGACTGGTTCGCCAAGCATCCCGAGATCGCCCAGGAAACCATCGCCGCGCCGGTGGTGATCGTCGGCCTGCCGCGCACCGGTACCACGCTGTTGCAGCGCGTGCTTGCCTGCGATGCGCGCTTCTACTCGATGCCCTGGTGGGAGTCGCGCTATCCGGTGCCCTTCCCCGGTGAGGATGTGAAGGCGCCGGTGCAGCGCATTGAGCGCGCGCGCGGCGAGGTGCAGGTGATGGTCGAGGCCATGCCCAAGCTGCTGTCCATCCATCCGATGGACGCCGATCAGGCCGACGAGGAGGTGATGCTGATGGAGCACTCCTTCCGCGCCAGCTTCAATGCCTACGCCAACGTGCCGAGCTATATGGACTGGCTGCACGGCACTGACGAGACGCCGGCCTATGAATACCTCAAGCGCGTGCTGCAGTTCCTGCAATGGCAGAAGCGCCAGCGCGGCGTCAGCGCCGAGCGCTGGGTCCTGAAGGCGCCGCACCATCTGCTGCGCATGGGCCTGCTGCTCAAGCTGTTCCCGGGTGCCAAGATCATCCAGACCCATCGCGACCCGGTGGATACCATCCCCTCCATCGCCAGCATGATCCACACCCTCTGGTCGATCTACGGCGCGGCGCCGGATGCCAAGGCCGCCGGCCGCGAATGGAACGAGCTGATGGTCAGGGCCTTCCACCACACCATGGAAGTGCGCGAGCAGAACCCGGCGCCGTTCTTCGACGTGCGCTTCATCGACACCGTGAAGAAGCCCTTCGAGGTGGTGCAGGCCATCTATGGTTTCCTCGGCATGAGCCTGACCCCGCAGGCTGAGCAGGCGATGCGCGCCTGGATGGAAAAGAACAGCCGCGACAGCCGTGCCGCGCACGACTACAAGCCCGAGGACTTCGGCCTGAGCGTCGAGCAACTCAAGCGCGACTTCGCCGACTACCGCAAGAAGTACATCGAAGCCTGACGGCTGGTCCGCTCCCCGATCGGGGAGCGGCTTCAAGAATCAATCCACTAGAAAGAAGAGGAGAAACAACATGCTGCTCAAGGACAAGATCGTGGTGGTTTCCGGCATCGGCCCCGGCCTGGGCGTGAAGCTCGCCATCGAGGCCGCGCGCGAAGGTGCCGCCGGCGTGGTCGCCGCCGCGCGCAGCGCCGAGAAGCTGGCCGACGCCGAGGCGCGGGTGAAGGCCGTGAACCCGAACTGCAAGGTGCTGAAGGTCGTCACCGACATCACCAAGGTCGCCGATTGCGAGCGCCTGGCCGCGCAGGCGGTGCAGGCCTTCGGCCGCGTCGATGCCCTGGTCAACAGCGCCTTCGTGCACGGCGACATGGACTACGCCTCCACCGCCAATCTGGAAACCTGGAAAGAGGTCATCAACACCAATCTGATCGGCACCCTGCAGATCACCCAGGCGCTGGTGCCGCAGATGAAGGCGCAGAAGTCCGGCGCCATCGTCATGATCAACACCATGGCGGTGCGCCAGATTCCGCCGCTGGGCGAGGCCGGCTACGCGGCTTCGAAAGCGGCGCTGGCCAATAGCAGCAAGTGGCTGGCCAAGGAGCTCGGCCCCAGCGGCATCCGCGTCAACACCATCCACATGGGCTGGATGTGGGGCGCGCCGGTGCAGGGCTATATGGAGTGGCAGGCCAGCGAGCACAAGATTCCGCTGGAAACCCTCAAGGGCCAGGTCGAGGCCAACATCCCGCTCGGCCGCATGCCCACCGACGACGAATGCGCGCGCGCCGCGCTGTTCCTGGTTTCCGACTACGCCAGCGCGGTCACCGGCGCGGCACTCGATGCCAACGGCGGCATGTACATGCCCTGATGTAATTCCCTCTCCCCTGGTGGGAGAGGGGCTTGGACTCACCGGAGCCGTTGATGGAAAAGGTCATCTATGTCGTCTGGCGTGATCCGGCACTGAGCGTCGAGGAGTTCGGCCAGCGCCTGCGCAAGTCGCTGGCGCCACGGCTCAAGACCCTGGGCGCGCGCGGGCTGCGCATCAACGTCGCCGATGCCCACGTCGCCGCCGGCGACGGCTTGCGGCAGACCCACAGCCAGCCACCGGTGGAAGCCCTGGTGCAGGTCTGGCTGCACAGCGCCATTGACGCCCTGCGGGCACCGGTGGATGGCGTCATCGCCAGCGTCGCCGCCCGCTTCGACGCCTATCTAGTGACCGAGTCGGTGCCCCTGCCCAACACCGAGCATCCGTCCTCGGGCCACGGCCAGCGCAGCGAGGGCTTCGCGCAGATCGCCCTGTTCCCGCGCAAGCCGGGATTGAGCGACGCGGACTTTCTCGACCTCTGGCAAAACCGCCACACCACGGTCGCGGTCGAGACCCAGTCCAACTTCGAGTACGTGCAGAACCGCGTGGTGCGGGCGCTGACGCCCGGCGCGCGCGCCATCGACGCCATCGTCGAGGAATGCTTCCCCGGCGGCGCCATGACCGATCCGCAACTGTTCTTCGATGCCGAAGGCGATGCGCTGAAGTTCGAGAAGAACCTGAAGACGATGATGGACAGTGTGGCCCGCTTCATCGACATGAGCCGCATCGACGTGGCGCCGACCAGCCAGTACTGCATGTTCTGAGCAGGCCATGAGTTCGGCACTGGAGAGGGTGCTGACCGGCGAGAGCTGGGCCGCGTACTGCGAGGGGCTCAAGGCCGCTGGCGCGATCATCCTTCGCGCCGACGCCCCCGACAGCCTGCTCGACCGCGCCGAGGGCTGGCGCCTGCTCAGCCGCTACGCGCGCCTGGGCTTGCAGATGATGCTGGAGTTCGCCGACCCGGATTTTCCGGTGTTCTACGCGGCTTCGGACGACACCATCAAGGTCTTTCTGCCCAACCCGGACAACCTCTACTGCAATGCCACCATCGCCGGTGACCGCGAGTATCGGGTGAGCGGCGCGCGCGGCTCGGTGGCTTATCTGTCCTTCGGCACCAAGGCCAATCGCTACGCCATCGACGGCACCATGGCATCCACCGGCGAGCTGGAGGCCACCGAGCTACAGATCGGAACCGACGGCCGCTTCGAGCTGCTGCTGAGCGCCCGGCCGCAAGCCGGCAACTGGCTGCCGATGGCCGCCGACTCCAGCATGCTGATCGTGCGTCAGACCTTTCTCGACCGTCGGGCCGAGACCGCCGCGGAACTGCACATTGAATGTCTGAGCGCGCCGTCCGCGCCGGCGCCCTTGTCGGCGGCGGCGCTGGACGCCGGCCTCACGCGTGCGCTGGCCTTCGTGCAGGGCACCGCCAAGCTGGTGGCCGACTGGGCGGCCTGGGTGGCACAGAATCCCAACCAGTTGGCGGCGGCGCCCTATGTCGCCGCCTCGATGCGTGTCGGTGGCGATCCCAAGATCTGCTACTACCACGGCTACTGGCGGCTGGCGGCCGACGAGGCGCTGCTGATCGAGACCGAGGTGCCGGACTGCCCTTACTGGAACTTCCAGCTCGCCAACCACTGGCTGGAGTCGCTGGACTGCCAGCACCGGCGCGTGCATCTCAACAAGCACGATGCCCGGCTCAACCCCGACGGCAGCCTGACGCTGCTGATCGCCGCCGAAGACGTCGGCGTCGGCAATTTCATCGACACCGATCACCACGCACAGGGCGGCATGCTGCTGCGCTGGGTCGGCGCCAGCGCACATCCGCAGCCGCGCTGCCGGGCGGTGAAGCTGGAGGCGCTACGCCGGCGTTGAACGCAGCCAGGTCGGCTCTCGGCCATCCGCTCGCCAGCGACGGCCTATTTCGCCACCCTCTTCTCGCGCTCGGAATAGGTTTCCCGTTCCAGGCTCAGACAGGCTTCGCGTTCCGCGCTGGGCAGGCGCTCGCAGTCCTGCAGACGCGAGGGCTGGCTGCTGGCGTAGATCTGCTCGGCTGTGCAAGCGCTGATCGTAGGGATGGCAAGGGCGAGCAGTAGAAGCAAGGGACGCATGACGATCTCCAAACGACCTGTGCCGGCCTGGATCAGTTGTCCCAGCCGGACCCGGGAATCTTACCGGCTGCCTGGGTGGGATCGTCCCAGAGCACCGAGGCGTCCGGATCGACCACACCCAGGAAGCGCTTGAGCAGCGACTTGAGAATGGCGCCGTCTTCCGCGCCCATGCGTTCCAGAATCTCCAGCTCCACCGCCTTGGCGGCGGAGATCAGGCGCAGGGCGGTGTCGCGACCGGCTTCGGTCAGGCGGTATTCGGGAATGTCGCTCTCGGCGGTCATCGCCAGTTGCGCCACCAGACCGCGCTCGGCTAGCGCCGGCAGGCGGCTGGCGCTGGGCTGACGCAGCACCGCGGCGAGACCGGCGTCGAGCTCGGCGGTGCTGATCATCGGCCGCAGGGTGAGGGTGGAGAGCAGGTAGAAATCGTCGTCGCTCAAGCCCTGATCGGCGAGCTGGGCGCGGATCTGGCCGAAGAACTGGAAGTGGCTGCGGCCGAGCAGATAGCCGAGAAAGCCTTCGTTGAAGCTGCCGGAGAGCGCGGCGTTGCGCGGCTTGGCGTCCAGTGCCTCGCGACGGGTGGCGTGGGCGTACTTGCCGCCGTGGAAGACCAGCGGCGCGGACTCGCTGCGGCTGAAGTTGAGTACCTCGCCGACGAAGATGATGTGATCGCCGCCCTCGTACTGGAAGGCGTTGCGGCACTCGAAGCGGGCGGTGCAACCCTTGAGTAGGGGGATGCCGCCGACGCCGGTCTCGATGTCGAGGCCGGCGAACTTGTCGATGCCGCGCCTGGCGAAGCGGCCGGAGAGTTCCTCCTGATCGCTGGCCAGCACATGTACCGCCCAGTGCTCGGCCGCGCGGAACACCGGCAGACTGGCGGCGGTTTCAGCCAGGCTCCAGAGCACCAGCGGCGGATTCAGCGATACCGAGTTGAAGCTGTTGGCGGTCAGCCCGATCAGGCTGCCGTCGGCGGCCTTGGTGGTGATGATGGTGACGCCGGTGGCGAAGGCGCCCAGGGCCTTGCGGAATTCGGCGGCGTCGAATGCGGTGCTCATGGGGTGTTCCTGGTGCTTAAAAATCGGCAGAAGTGCGCCATGTTGCCAGCCTGCGGGCATGGCCGTCATACCTTAGATGCCGTAGCCGCCGCAGTGCGCGGCCCACAAAAAAGGCCGGGTGACGCTAAGGGCGTCACCCGGCCGGATCATCAGGTCTAGAGGTTGTATTTGATGTTGAGGGCTAGGTAGTCGCGGTCGGCGTAGGGGTTCTGGAACACCACCGGGCTCCCGCGCATGACGCGCTCGGCATCGCCGAAGAACTTCTGGTAGCTGATGCCCACCTCGAAGTTCTGCAGGTACTGCATGCCCAGGCCGACGCCGAGGCGCTGGTCGCCCTCGCCATAGAGCGGGCCGAAGGCGCCACTGATGGAGGGATTGCCCTTGCCGATCGATCCCCAGGACAGCGTGTGCTTCAGATCCCAGCCATCCAGCACGTTGCGGCGGGTGCCAATGGCCAACATCTGGTAGCCCCAGGCGTTGCGGTTGCCGAACAGCTGCTTGCCGTCACCGACCGGAATGATGCCGGGTTGCGATTCCACCGCGTCCACCGAGTAGACGTGGTGGTAGGCGACTTCGCCGACCACGGCCAGATCGTTGACGTAGATGTCCGGATTTCCGGCGTAGATCGCCGACAGCAGGACCTGCCCGATGTCGGCGCGGGTGAACACCGGGCTGAGCACGCCGGAGATGATGGTCTGGACCTGGGTGTCGATGCCCTGGTGGTAGTTGAACTCGCCACCGACGTTGAGCGGCCCCAGGGTGCTGGAGAAGCTCATGCCGTAGAGCTTGATGCCGCCGTAGTACTTGATCTGGTAGGTCTCGGGGACGTACTGGTTGACGATGGCGGTGGTCAGGTCGATGCCGGTGCCCGGCACCGTGCCGATGTAGGCGAAGCCGGGGTTGAGCTGCACCGTCGGGTTGGCATCGGCATAGCGCAGAAAGAAAAAGCCCAGGGTGGTGCCCGGCGTGACCGCCCACTTCAGGCCGGTGCCCCACTGGCCCCAGTTGCTGGGGTTGATGTCTTCCTTGCGGAACACGTAGATGTTGGGCGAGGCGTTGAGCAGAAACTCGCCCAGGCCACCCAGCTCACAGAGGCCACTCAGGTCCAGAGGCAGGCCGGGCACGAAGGCGCCGATGTCGAGCAGGCCGGGGCAGCCATCCAGGTAGGCCGGATTGATCGAGCCGTGGGTGAAGGTCGCGCCGGGGCCGATCAGGTCGGCGGGCGAGAGGAAGTCGCCAGTGGGGAAGACCTCGGTCGCCGCGAAGTCCAGCTTGTAGTAGCCAAGCAGGGTCATGGTGTTGCTCAGCGAGAGCTGCAGGCCGACCTGGTTGCCGGGCAGCAGCAGCTCCTTGATCTCGGCGCCGGGCACCGAGGAGCGGGTAGCGTCGGCGCGACCTTGCGAAAGGGCGATGCCGCGCATGAACAGGCTCTCGCCCCAGGCGATCACCTGCTGGCCGACGCGCAGGTTGAGCGCCACCTCGTCGGTGAAGCCGTGGTCGAAGTAGGCATAGGCATCGAGCAGCCGCGCGCGCATGCCATCGTAGCGGCGCGTCTCGCTGGTGAACTCGTTGTGCGGTATGCCCATGGTGTTGACGGTTTCCGGCGAGTCGTTGTCGTTGCTCTGCCGGTACACCTGGTCGTAGAAGGCGTCGCCGCTGAAGATGGCGCCGTAGTTTTCGCGCTTGAACTGCAGCTCGCTGAAGGCGGTGAGCCGGTTGTGCACCAGCGAGTACTGCTTGAAGTTGCGGTTGCCGTCGTCGATGTTGATCGTGCTGGGCAGGCCGGTGTGGGTGAAGCCCACCAGCTGCACCGGCTGACCCGGAACCGGATCGAGGATGGGCAGCCCCGCCACCAGCGGATCGACTTGGCCGTTGATCAGCTCCTGGTCGGGATTTTTCAGGCGTATCGCCAAGGCGTAGTTCAGCGAGGTCCGGTACTCGACGTCCGTGCCCCAGAGATCCAGCGACCCGGCCCGGGCCGGTGCGCCAACCATCAGCAGCCCGGTTGCGCCGGCCAGGATCGCGGCGCGCATCTTCGACGCAGTCATCATCTTCTTCTTCCTCCTTGAATTGAGCAGACCCGACTTGCGGTCGGGTCCTCGCGGTTCCTTCGTGTGCAGCGGTACTGCTAGAAGTTGTACTTGAAGTTCAACGTGACGTAGTCGCGATCCGAATAGGGGTTCTGGAACACCACCGGGCTGCCGCGCATGTAGCGGTCCGGCGATCCGAAGAACTTCTGGTAGCTGGCGCCGACCTCGAAGTTCTGCAGGTACTGCATGCCTAAGCCGACGCCGACGCGCTGATCGCCCTCGCCATAGAGGGGGCCGAACTGGCCGCTGATCGAGGGATTGCCCTTGACCAGGGCGCCGACGGCGAGCTGGCTCTTCAGGTCCCAGCCATCCAGCACGTTGCGCGTGGTGCCCAGCATCAGGGTCTGGAAGCCCCAGGCATTGCGGTTGCCGAACAACTGCTTGCCATCGCCCACCGGGGCGATGCCCAACTGCGGCTCGAAGGCGTCGACGGAATAGACGTGGTGGTAGGCCACCTCTCCGACGATGGCGATGTCATCGACCAGGAAGTCCGGATTGCCGGCGTAGATCGCCGACAGCAGCGCCTGACCGATATCGGCGCGGGTGAACACCGGACTGAGCACGCCGGAGATTTCCGCCTGCACCTGGGTGTCGATGCCCTGGTGGTAGTTGAACTCGCCGCCGACGTTGAGTGGCCCCAGCGTGGTCGAGAAGCTGGTCCCGTACAGCTTGATCTCACCGAAGTACTTGACGTTGTAGGTGACCGGAACGTACTGGTTGATGATCTCGGTGGTGATCGGCGTGCCGGTGATCGGGTCCTCGCCAAACGGCGCGAAACCGGTATTCAACTGCACGGTCGGGTTGGCATCGACATAGCGCAGGAAGAACGCACCCAGCGTGGTGGTCGGCGTCGCCGAGAACTTCAGACCGGCGCCCCACTGTCCCCAGTCGCTGGGCCGGATGTCTTCGGCACGATAGACGTAGATGTAAGGCGCGGAATTGGTCAGCTGGCCCGGCAGGCCGGTGCCGCAGATGGTCTGATTGAGCGATTCCGGGAACGGAGCCGGAAGCAGTCCGGGGCAGCCGTCGCCGTAGGCCGGGTTGATCGAGCCGTAGGTGAAGGTGGCGCCGGGACCGATCAGGTCCGCCGGGGACAGGTAGTCGCCGTGCGGGAACAGTTCGGTTTCCTTGAACTCCAGCTTGTAGTTGCCCAGCAGGGTCAGGCGGTCGCCGAGCGAGAGCGAGAGGCCGACCTGGTTGGTGGGCAGCAGCAGCTCCTTGATTTCGGCGCCGGGCACCGAGGAGCGGGTGGCGTCGGCGCGGCCCTGCGAGAGCGCGATGCCGCGCAGGAACAGGCTCTCTCCCCAGGCCACCACCTGCTGGCCGACACGCAGGTTGAGCGCGACCTCGTCGGTGAAGCTGTAGTCGAAGTAGGCATAGGCATCGAGCAGGCGCGCCCGCATGCCGTCGATGCGGCGCGTGGTCGGCGTGAACTCGTTGACCGGCATGTTCATCGTGTTGACGGTGCGCCGGGCTTCTTCAGGCGAATCGTTGTCGTTCTTCTGCCGGTACACCTGGTCGTAGAAAGCGTCGCCGCTGAAGATGGCGCCATAGCCCTCGCGCTTCAGGCTCAGCTCGCCGAACATCGACAGCCGGTTGTGCACCAGCGAGAAGCGCTTGAAGTTGCGGTTGCCGTCGTCGATGTTGATCGTGTTGGGCAGACCGGTGTTGTGAAACGTGGCCGGCTGTGCCGGCTGTCCAGGTCCCAACTGGCCCGCGGCCACTGGGCCGCCGGCCTCCAGGGGCTGAACCGGGCCATTGATGAGACGCTCGTCTGGCTTCTTGGTGCGCGCAGCCAGCGCGTAGTTGAGCGTCAGTTTGTACTCGCCTTGTGTATCCCAGAAATCAAAGCTGCCGGCTTGCGCTCTCCCTGCGCACAGCCCGGCCATCATTGCTGCCAGCGTCCAAAGCCGACGCGGCAGACGGGGTTCAAGCATTCTTGTCTCCTCATGACAGCACTGCCGGATCTATCGCCGGCTATCTGGATTTACCTCTGCTGACACCCTATTGAGGCTCCCTCGCCGAGGCCTCACCCGAACTGATTAGTGATGCAGGTTGTGCATCCGGGCACTGGCGGAGGGCTCCGAACTCATGCACCGTATGGGCGAAAACCACGAAGCGCGAGACCCCCGGAAGCGGGTCATCACGCACCGCCAGAGGAGCCGGCATGAAATACCTGAGTCCCATCGACGCGGCATTCCTGCGCATGGAATCCAAGCGCACGCCCATGCATGTGGGCGCCTTGATGACCTTCCGCCTGCCCGACGATGCGCCGCCCGACTTTGTGCGCGCGCTGATGCTGCGGATGCGCGAGAAGCCGTTCATGCCCGAGCCCTTCAACTGCAAGCTGGCGCGCGGCAAGATCGCGCCGGCCTGGGTGGAAACCACGGTGGACATGGACTACCACCTGCGCCATTCGGCGCTGCCTTTCCCGGGTGGCGAGCGCGAGCTGGGTCAGCTAGTGGCGCGTCTGCACTCGCACCCGCTGGACTTCTCCCGGCCGCTGTGGGAATGCCATCTGATCGAGGGCCTGGATCCGGAACTCGATCCGCGCAGTGGCGAACCGCTGCGCCGCTGCCGCCGTTTTGCGCTGTACTTCAAGGCGCATCACTGCGCCATCGACGGCATGGGCGCGATGCGCATGGTGCAGAAGTGGCTGTCCACCGATCCCGCCAATCGCGACACGCCCGGGCCCTGGATGCTGGCGGCGAAGCCGCCGCGCCCGGATGGCGCGCGAGTGCCGCGCGGCCTGATGGAGCGCCTGCGCGAGCCCACGGCCGCCGCCGCCGAACAGGCGCGCGGGATCGGCGAGCTGGTGCGGACGCTGGGCAAGATGTTGCAGGGCGAGGACAGCAGCGCCCGCGTCGCGCTGCAGACGCCGCGCAGCCGCTTCAATGTGCCGGTCTCCCAGCAGCGCCGCCTCGGCACCCAGATCCTCGAACTGCCGCGCATCAAGACGATCGCCGCCGCCACCGGAACCACCGCCAACGACGTGATGCTGGCCGTGGTCGGCGGCACCATCCGCCGCTACCTGCAGGAGCTGGGTGCCTTGCCGGCCAAGTCGCTGCTGGCCTCGGTGCCGGTGGCGCTCAAGCGCAATGACGGCCAGATGGGCAATGCCGCCGCCGGCTTCGTGGTGCCGATGGGCACCGAGCTGGACGACCCCAGAAAGCGCCTGGAGCTGATCCACCGCATCACCGTGCGCGGCAAGGACGAGGTCAACGGCATGCCCTATGCCGCGCAGATGCAGTTCGCGCTGCTGGGCATCGCGCCGCTGATGATGGGACAGATGTCGGGCCTGTTGCCGAAGATGCCGCCGTTCTTCAACGTGGTGGTGTCCAACGTGGTGCTGTCGCGCGAGCGCCTGTACCTGATGGGCGCCGAGCTTGAAGCCATGTACCCGGTGTCCTTCCTGTTCGACGGCTACGCCTTGAACGTCACCCTGGTCGGCTATGCCGACCGTATCGCAGTGGGCTTTCTCGGCTGCCGCGATGCCATCCCCAGCCTGCAGCGCCTGGCGGTGTATTCGCGGGAGGCGCTGGCCGAATTGGAGCGCGCGCTCCAGTTGGGTGAAGGCGATGCCAGCGTGCCGCTGGCTGTCGCCCGCGAGACGGGCCGACCGCTGCCTGTGAGGCTCAAGACCAGGAAGAAGGCCTTGAGCAAGGCAAAGGCCCCGGCCAAGTCCACCAGCAAGCCCAGGGCTCCGACCAAGACCGCCGCTGGCGCGAAACCGACCGCCCGGAGCCGCAAGGCCGCGCCGGCGGGCGGTAAAGCGCGCCGGTCTAGCTAGACCAGCAGCAATCCCAAACCCAGCGCAGCCGGCAGGGCCTGGATGAACAGGATCTTCTTGCCGACCGTGGCCGCGCCGTAGACGCCGGCGACGATCACGCAGGCTAGGAAGAAGGTCTTGATCGCCTGCCCCTCGGCGCCCAGGCATAGCCCCCAGATCAGGCCGGCGGCGAGAAAGCCGTTGTACAGGCCTTGGTTGGCGGCGAGCGTCTTGGAAGCGGCGGAAAACTCGGCGGTGAGCTTGAAGGTCTTGCGGCCGTAAGGCGTGTCCCAGAGGAACATCTCCAGGATCAGGAAGTAGATGTGCAGCAGCGCGACCAGCGCGATGACGCCATTGGCGATCTGGCTCATTCGGTTTCTCCCCGGGATGTTTTGTTGATCAGTCTGCCACGCCAACCGGGTTATCAGGCCTGCGGGAAGGACACCGGTTGCGGACCGCGCAACTTGGGGCGGACCACCACGGTCCCGGCCAGCTTGTCGTGCCAGCCCTGCTTGCGGGCGTCGATGCCGACCCAGAGGATGCCCAGGAAGAACGGGATCATCGCCACGAAATAACCCAGGTAGCGGGCCAGCAACTGGCCGTTGCTCGGCTTGCCGCCGGTCTTGGCGTCGACGATGCGGGCCGACAGCAGCATCTTGCCGGGTGTCGCCTGCCGGGCGATCCAGAACGCCAGTACCGCCACTGCCGGCAGCACGTAGGAGATCAGCAGATCCAGCACGCCGGTATCCGCGCCGGGGTTGGTCCAGTACTCCCAGCCGTAGAAGGCGGTCAGCAGTGGCCAGATCACCAGTCCGATCAGCAGGGTATCGACCAGCGAGGCGCCGACCCTTGCCCAGAAGCCCACGTATTCCAGCTCGGTTGCGTCCACATTCACTCCTGGTCGGTTGCCGTTACGTCATGCGGAACAACTGCCTGTGCTTGAGTCGGCGTGCTCAATTGAGCGCGCCGACCGTGAGGATCTTCATCGCATTGGTTCCACCGGAGCCGTTGTTGTCGCCCTTGGTCAGCAGCACCCGGTCGCCGTCCTTGAGTCGGCCGCGCGCCTTCAGCGCGTCGATTGCCTCCCGCACCGTCAGCAGGCCGTCGTTGGAGCTGGGGTGGAACAGCACCGGATAGACGCCCCGGCACAGTGCCATGCGCCGACGGGTGCGGTCGTGCGGAGTGAGGGCGTAAATCGGGATGTAGCGCTCTACGCGGCTCATCATCAGTGGCGAGGAGCCGGATTCGGTGAGCGCGAGGATCGCCTGCGCGTGCATGCGCTGAGCCGTCCAGGCGGTAGCCATCGCCACCGCCTCGTCGATGCGCTTGAAGTGCGAATCGCTGCGGCTGCCACTGATGTCCGGCGCCGGGTGCGCCTCGGCGCCCAGCACCACGCGGGCCATCGCCTCCACTGCCTTCACCGGGTATTTGCCGCTGGCGGTTTCCGCGGAAAGCATCACAGCATCGGTGCCGTCCATGACCGCGTTGGCGACATCCAGCACCTCGGCGCGGGTGGGGATGGGGTTGGTGATCATCGACTCCATCATCTGGGTGGCGGTGATCACCATCTTGTTGCCCTCGCGGCCGGCGGCAATGATCTTCTTCTGCCAGCCCGGCAACTCGGCGTCGCCGATCTCCACGCCCAGGTCGCCGCGCGCCACCATCACCGCGTCGCTGGCCTGCACGATCTGTTCGAGATTGGTGAGCGCCTCGGCGCGCTCGATCTTCGCCACCAACTGTGCGTGCCCGCCGGCGGCGCGCAGCAGGTTGCGGGCCTCGTGCATGTCGGCCGCCGAGCGCGGGAAGGAGACGGCGAGAAAATCGCAGTCCCAGTTCGCGGCATGACGGATATTGGCCCGGTCTTCCTCGGTGAGCGCGGCCGCGGAAAGGCCGCCGCCGAGCTTGTTGATGCCCTTGCGGTTGCTCAGCACGCCGCCCTGGGTCACCAGGCAGTCGACGCGGGTGCCGGCGACCTTTTCCACCCGCATGGCGATGGCGCCGTCGTTGAGCAGCAGGGTGTCGCCCGGAAAGACATCGTGCGGCAGGCGCCGGTAGGCGCAGCCGACCACGGTCTGGTCGCCGCCCTTGGGATCGTGGGCCGTGTCTAGCGCGAAAGCTGCGCCCTCGACCAGCTCGACCGGCCCCTGGGCGAAGGACTCGATGCGAATCTTCGGTCCCTGGAGGTCGGCGAGGATGCCGATGTCGCGGCCAAGCTCGGCGGCGGCCTCGCGCACCGCGACGATGCGGCGGGCGTGGTCCTCCGCACTGCCGTGGCTGAAGTTGATGCGCATGACATCGGCGCCAGCGGCAACCAGGGCGCGCAGTACGCCAGGGGCATCGGTGGCGGGGCCGAGGGTGGTGACGATCTTGGTGCGACGGGGGGCGGTAGGCGGGATGGGCATGGCTACTCCTGAATGCCCATTAGATTACCTCCCCGGCGTGACGCTCCGGCCTCGCGGTCGGATCGGCGGGCCAACAGAGCCCGCCGAGTCGTGCCTAGGGCCTAGTGCTTGTCGTGCCCCTTGCCGTGCCCTTTGTCCTTGCCGTTCCCCTGACCCTTGCTCTCGCCGCGACCCTGCTTGCGGGTTTGATACTCCGGCACGTACACCTGCTCGTACCAGTCGTCTTCGACGAAATAGACCGGGCGGGCGCAGGCGTCGTATTCGCGGCAGTGCTTGTCCCAGTGCTTGGCATGGCCAGGCGGAACCCGCAGGTAGATCGGCGAGCGCGACACCGTGACGTGCTCGACGATCATCGGCTTGGTGTAGATCAGCCGTGGCCGAGGGTAGTCGCCGATGTCGATGCGGCCGTAAAAGCCGGGTTCGCCGATGCTGATCGAGACTCCGATCTGGGCGGAGGCCAGCGTTGGCAGGGAGAGCAGGGCGGCGGCGATGAGGAGATTCTTTTTCATTGGAGTAGGCCTCGGTGGGGTGATGGATAAAGGCGCCAAGACGTGGGCGCCGCTAGGCGTTCGCACTCTCGAGCATGCGCCTGAATCGAGGTTGAATCACCTGTCCGAAAAGAGAGCTTCGTCACGATTCGCCCCGGGCCCCTGTCCGATTGGGCTTCATCGTGGGCGGCCTGCATCCGGCCGGATTTACCTCCTCGCGCTACCAGCTCCCGAGCGAAGACCTGCACACTATTGCTTTCCAACTCGCTTCCCGATCGCGCCCATGACTCCCAGCTTCGGCACCCCGCTCGCCGCCAATGCCACCCGCGTACTCTTTCTCGGCTCCGGGGAGCTGGGCAAGGAGGTGGTGATCGAGCTACAGCGGCTGGGCGTGGAAGTGATTGCCTGTGACCGCTACGCCAACGCCCCGGCCATGCAGGTGGCGCACCGTAGCCACGTGTTCCCGATGCTGGACGGCGCCCGCCTGCGGCAGGTGGTGGAGCAGGAACGGCCGCACTACATCGTCCCCGAGATCGAGGCCATCCACACGCCGACCCTGCTGGAACTGGAAGCCGAGGGCTGGAACGTGATCCCCACCGCCCGCGCCGCGCGCCTGACCATGGACCGCGAGGGCATCCGCCGCCTGGCCGCCGAAACCCTGGGCCTACCGACCTCGCCCTATCGTTTCGCCGACAACTACGCCGACTTCGAGGCCGCGGTGGCGGCGGTGGGCATCCCCTGCGTGGTCAAGCCGATCATGTCCAGCTCGGGCAAGGGTCAGAGCGTGGTGAAGACCGCCGCCGATGTCCGCAAGGCCTGGGACTACGCCCAGGCCGGTGGTCGCGCCGGTGCCGGCAAGGTGATCGCCGAGGGCTTCATCGAGTTCGACTACGAGATCACCCTGCTGACTGTCCGCCACAGCGACGGCCAGGGCGGCATCAAGACCAGTTTCTGCGCGCCCATCGGCCACCTGCAGATCGACGGCGACTACCGCGAGTCCTGGCAGCCGCATCCGATGTCGCCGGCGGCGCTGGAAAAGGCCGAGGAGATCGCCGAGGCGGTCACTGCCAATCTGGGCGGTCGCGGCTTGTTCGGCGTCGAGCTGTTCGTGAAAGGCGACGAAGTGATCTTCAGCGAAGTGAGCCCGCGCCCACACGATACCGGCCTGGTGACCCTGATCTCGCAGGACCTGAGCGAATTCGCCTTGCACGCCCGCGCCATTCTTGGCCTGCCGATCCCCAACATCCGCGCCCGTGGTGCCGCCGCCAGTACCGCCATCCTGCTCGAAGGCGACCGGGTTGCTCCGACCTACACCGGGGTCGCCGAGGCGCTGGCCGAGCCGGACACCATGGTCCGCCTATTCGGCAAGCCGGAGATCGTCGGCCGTCGCCGCATGGGTGTGGCGCTGGCATTGGCCGAGACCATAGAAGAGGCGCGAGCCAAGTCGCGCCGCTCCGCCGCACAGGTGCGCGTACAGGCCTGAGTACCCGGTCTTCGCAAGCAGTGATGATCGGGCGGGCCTGCCGACCCACTGCGGTCGCAGAGAAGGCCGGCCAAGCCCCGGCGCAGGAGAGAGGTTGGCGGGCGCTAGGCCGCGTCGGCCAGCGCCACTTCGGCGGGACGTGCCTCGCCGCCGTCCGCCAGCAGCACGCGCCCCAGCTTCTCCCGGCCCAGGCGCGGCGCGAAAGCCTGATCGCGCCAGGCCAGCTTGCCGCCAATGTAGGTGGCGCTGACCACCCCTTCGGAGCGGTTGACCATCTGGTGGTGCTGGAAAGCCTCACGCCAGACGAAATGGGTGTTGGCCTCGCTCTGGTAGCGGCGCAGGGCCTCGGGATCGAGCACGGTGATGTCGGCGGGCATGCCTACCGCCAGCCGGCCGGCGCGCACGCCGAAGAACTCGGCGGGTTCGCGGGTGAGCCGGCGCACATGCCAGGCCACCTTGCCCAGTCCCTCCTTCTGCGCCATCTGCAGACCGCGCAGGTTGCCGTCGTAGAAGGCCATGTTGGTGAGATGGGCGCCACTGTCGTTGAAGCCGGGCAGCACCTGCGGGTCGAACAGCAGCTTCTCGGTGACCGCCGGGTCGCGGTTGGCGGTGACGGTGACCGTGCGCAGCGCGGTGTCGTACTCGCGGTACAGGTGGAGCATGAAGTCCACCTCGTCGGTGATCGCCGGGGCGCGTTCGAAATGCTCGCGCTCCTCCTCGTTGCGGGCGCCACCGCCGGTGGCCTGCCAGCCCTGCAGGCGTTGCAGCAGCGAGGCCAGGGTCTCGCCGATCCAGTCGCGCGGTACCGGGCCGGAGTCCACCTCGATCAGGTCCAGGCGGCGGCTGAAGGCGTACTGCTCGCGCTTGAGCAGGCGCTTCAGGTGAGCGAGGTTGAAGCCGCCCTTGCCGAGCATCCACATCTGGCGGAAGCGCGTCTGGTAGGCGGGGTCGTCGAGCAGGGCGCGGCGGGCGGCGCGGTCTTCGAGATCGGGCTCGTTCAACTCGCGCAGTTCGGCGATTTCCTCGGCCAGCGGGTTGATCGGGCCGTCCCACCAGACCCGGAACGGTGCCGCCAGGGCCTGAAAGCGGAAGTGGCCGCCGATGAAGCGCGAATTGAGCAGGCGCGAGAGGAAGATCGCCAGCTTGGCCAGGCTTTTGTTGGTGCTGATGTCGAGCGCCGCCACCGCGGTCACCTTCAAGGTCTTGCCCCAGAGCAGCCTGCTGGTGAGCAGGAAGTTGCGGAACACCGTCAGCGGGTTGTCCTTGGGCGGGGTGGCCTGCCAGACCCGGCCGTAACGGCGCACCACGCCGGTCAGCCGCTTGAGCTCCGCAAAGCTGCCCCACTGCGAGGGGATCTTGGTGCGCCGGTGCGGGTCGTTGGCGAGGTAGTGGAAGGGCAGGGCATCGGTGGAGAAGCCCGGATAGCCATTGCGCATCGCGGTATCGAGCAGGCCCTCCATCTTCGCCAGCTCCTCGGCGGTAGGCTCCCGGCTGACGCTGGTCTTCAGGCCCATGACCTCGGCGCGCAGCATCGAATGCGGGATCATCGGCACCAGATTGGGCCCCAGCGGCAGGCTGGCGAGATGTTCCAGATAGCCCTTGGGATCCTGCCAGTCGATGCGGGAGGCGGCTTTCTCCAGAACGTGCTTGGGCATGTTCTCGACGCGGGCGAAGCAGTCCACCACCGGGTTTTCGCCGTTGTGGTTCTGGCGGCCAAAGGCCAGGCCCAGGGAGCAGTTGGCGATCACCACCGAGGTGGTGCCGTGGCGCACCACTTCCGGCAGACGGGCGTCGAGTTCGACCTCCAGGTCGAGATGGGTGTGGGCGTCGAACAGGCCGGGCAGCACCCACTGGCCGCTGGCGTCCAGCACCTCGCGCGCCTGGCTGGGGTCCAGGCCGGCGGACAGGGCGGCGACCGCGCCATCCTTGATGGCCAGATCGGCGGTGACCGGCGCCTGGCCGTCACCATCAAACACCAGTCCGTTACGGATCAGTACGTCCCACTGCATGGCTCTTCTCCAGTGCGCCTGCGAGCGGCGTACTGTCAGGTCTGGGCTCTTGCCGGGGAAGCGGTAAATCCGCTCTAACGTCTGCCCTGGTTCGGTAGTCACGGCGCCGCAGCCATGGCGCGGACGCCCGTCTAGGTTGGCGGGCCTTGAGTCGCCTGGCTAGGGAAAGCCAGGGGCCAGAGTTGTCCGGAGTCGGGGAGAGTACCCGCGGCTTCGCTTCTGGGCTTGGTGGTCACCGCCCAGCGGCGATGGCGCGCTACCCTGCTGCCTACCGGGGCGATGGCCTCCACCGGGGTGTCGGCGAGGTGCCGGCCGCCCGGCGGTGCTACCGCAGTCATGGCCGCGCGCGTACAATCCGCGATCTTTTTTCGTGCTGCGTCGCAGCATCGGGCCTTCAGAGTATCGCTGCCATGAGCATTCAGAACCTCCGCAATATCGCCATCATCGCCCACGTCGACCACGGCAAGACCACGCTCGTGGACAAGCTGCTGCGGCAGTCCCAGACCCTGGATTCCCGCGAGAATCTCGGCGAGCGGATCATGGACAGCAACGATCTCGAGCGCGAGCGCGGCATCACCATCCTGGCCAAGAACACCGCGATCAAGTGGCTGGACAAGCGCACCAACACCGAATACCGCATCAACATCGTCGACACCCCCGGGCACGCCGACTTCGGCGGTGAGGTGGAGCGCGTGCTGTCCATGGTCGACTCGGTCTGCCTCCTGGTAGACGCGCAGGACGGCCCGATGCCGCAGACCCGCTTCGTGACCCAGAAGGCCTTCAACATGGGCCTCAATCCGATCGTCGTCATCAACAAGATCGACCGCCCCGGCGCCCGCGCGCATTGGGTGCTCGACCAGGTGTTCGACCTGTTCGACCGCCTGGGCGCCACCGACGAGCAGCTCGACTTCAACGTCGTCTACGCCTCGGCGCTCAACGGCTACGCCGGTGACAATCCGGACATCCGCGAAGGCAACATGGACTACCTGTTCCAGACCATCGTCGACAAGGTGGTGCCGCCGAAGGTGGACGCCGACGGTCCGTTCCAGATGCAGATCATCTCGCTGGCCTACTCCAGCTATGTCGGCGTGATCGGCACCGGCCGCGTCAGCCGCGGCAAGGTCAAGCCGATGATGCCGGTCAGCGTAGTCGGCCGTGACGGCACGGTGCGCAGTGGCCGCGTGCTGCAGGTGCTGGGCTTCATGGGCCTGGACAAGCACGAGGTACCGGAGGCACAGGCCGGCGACATCATCGCCCTCACCGGCATCGAAGAACTGGGCATCTCGGAAACCGTCTGCGACGCCAAGGTGCCGGAAGGCCTGGCCTCGCTGGTGGTCGACGAGCCGACCATGACCATGGTGTTCGAGGTCAACAAGTCACCCTTCGCCGGCAAGGAAGGCAAGTTCGTCACCAGCCGCCAGATCGGTGATCGCCTGCAGAAGGAGCTGAAAACCAACGTCGCCCTGCGCGTCGGTCCCGGCGAGGCGCCGGACCAGTTCCTGGTTTCCGGCCGCGGCCTGCTGCACCTCTCGGTGCTGCTGGAGAACATGCGCCGCGAAGGCTATGAAATCGGCGTCGGCCGCCCGCAGGTCATCACCAAGATGGTCGACGGTGTCGAGCACGAGCCCTACGAGACCCTGGTCGCTGACGTCGAAGAGGCCAACCAAGGCTCGGTCATCACCGGCCTGGCCGAGCGCGGCGGCAAGATGGTCAACATGGTTCCCGACGGCAAGGGCCGTGTGCGCCTGGAGTACACCATCAGCTCGCGTGGCCTGATCGGCTTCCGCTCCGAGTTCGTCAACCAGACCGGCGGTACCGGCCTGCTGTTCCACAACTTCGACCACTTCGGCCCGGCCGGCGAGAACAAGCAGCTCGGCCAGCGCTACAACGGCGTGATGATCTCCAACGAAATGGGCAAGGTGCTGGGTTACGCCCTGTTCAACCTCCAGGAGCGTGGCCAGATGTGCGTGGCGCCGGGCGATGAGGTCTACGAAGGCCAGATCGTCGGCATCCACAGCCGCGACAACGACCTGGTGGTCAACGCGCTGAAGGGCAAGAAGCTCACCAATATGCGCGCCTCGGGTTCGGACGAGAACATCATCCTCACCCCGCCCAAGAAGTTCTCGCTGGAGCAGGCGCTGGAATTCATCAACGACGACGAGCTGGTGGAGCTCACCCCGCAGTCCATCCGCCTGCGCAAGAAGTTCCTGAAGGAACACGAGCGCAAGCGCAGCGGCAACAACTAAGGCGGACCTTCCGGCCGCATTGAAAACCCCGCCCTCGAGGCGGGGTTTTTTGTGCTGGCCGCCGGGTCCGGCGTCTGGGCAGTGCCCAACAAAAAGCCCCGCGTGAGCGGGGCTTGTCTGGAGTCGCCGCCTTTTCTGGCTTAGGCGTACGCCATCTGCGCCCGCAGCAGCTTCACGCGCTGGCGCTGCATTTCCAGCGCTTCCTCAAGTGCACGCTCCATGGCCAGCAGCCTCTGGCGCATTTCGCTGTGTTCCCACTGGTTCTGGGCCTCGTGCATGCGCTCGTGGACACGCTCGCTGAGCTGCTGCTTGGCGGCTTCCAGCTTCTCGGCCTGCAGGCGGCTCCACTCGGCGACGGTCTGGCTGAAGTTCTGCCACTCCTGCTCCAGCAGGTGCTGCAGCTCTGCGACCCGGCCGGTATTGGTGTTCGCCTTTTGCGCCAGCTTCTCGCGTGCGCGATCGAACTGCGCTTGCAGCATGGCGCGCTGAATCTTGAAGTCTGGCACCCGCTTCAAATCGGAAGTCAGACCCACCCAGGAGCAGGCGGCGATTAGCCACTTGGTGGGGTCGTAATGCCACCAGCGGATACCGTTGCGGTAGTCGTACTGAAACAGGTGGTGGTAGTTGTGATAGCCCTCGCCATAGGTGAGGAAGGCCAGCACGTCGTTGTCGCGCGCGGTGTTGCGCGTGGTGTAGGGCTGGCGGCCCCAGAAATGGGCCAGCGAGTTGATGAAGAAGGTGACGTGATGGTTGACCACCAGTCGCAGGAAGCCGGCGATCAGCACGAAGCCCCAAAGGTCGCCGTAAGCCAGGCCCAGCGCCACCGGGATGCCGATGTTCATTCCCAGGATCAGCGCCAGGTAGTTGCGGTGCTGCCACATCACGATGCGGTCTTCCTTGAGATCGCGGGCGTTCTCGTAGTCGAGCTTGCAGCTCGGGTAGTCGCGGATCATCCAGCCGATGTGCGAGTACCAGAGGCCGCGCTTGGCGCTGTACGGATCCTTGTCGACGTGATCGACATGCTGGTGGTGGATGCGGTGCATCGAGGCCCAGATCAGGATCGAGTTCTGGATCGCCATGCCGCCGAACAGCGCGTAGAAGACCTTCAGCACCGGATGCGCCTTGTAGGCGCGGTGCGCCCACAGGCGGTGGTAGCCGGCGGTGATGCCGATACCGTTGGCGTAGAGCAGGACCACGCCCCAGAGCCAGGCCCAGCCGGAGACGTCGTGCGTCCAGAGGTACCAGGGCAGCACGGTGAACAGGGGCAGGGTGGTGAACACGAACATGAGCGTGGTCACCCAGTTGATGGGTGCGTGCTCAGTGGCAGACGAGGACGACATCAAAAACTCCGAAGGGAGGGGACGCAAAGGCCGGCACCGGTGCTTTGCCGATGCTTGTTGCCCGTCATGGTAACAGTTTACAGATGTTCACTGGATGACGGCCGGCGGCGACCAGGCCGCCGCAGTGCACCGCTCAGCGGCTGGAGAGCTCCAGTGCGGCGGCGGCATCCGGGTCGACCACGCGCCGGCCGCGCGGACCGCTGACCAGGCCGAAATGGCCGGCGTAGTCCCAATGGCTCCAGGGGATGCGGCGGGCGTCCAGCAGCTGCCGGGCGTCGCTCAGCCAGGCGCGGCGGGCTTCGGGGCGCACGGCGTCGCGCACGGCGCCAAACTCGTTGCACCAGATCGGCACCTCGTTCCGCGCCGCCCAGAGACCGGCCTGATCGAGCAATTCGCCGAGCTTGGCGCGGTTCCAGCGCTGTTCGCCATACCAGGCCAAGTGCTCGCGCGCCTCGGGATCGGCGCTGTCCAGCAGCGGCGCCACCGCCTCCGGTGAGGACGGGTAAGGCCAGTTGGCGAACTTCGCCCACAGTGGCCAGCCCCAGGTGGCGCCCTGGTGGGTGAAGTTGTGCGGCTCGTAGAAGTGAAAGGCGTAGACCAGATTGGGGTCGGCCAGCGGCTGCATCGCCACCAGATTGCCGATGTCGGAATACTGGTTACCGGCGACGACGATGGTGTGACGCGGCGCCTCGCTGCGGATGGCGCTGACCAGGCGCTGCATCAGCTCCCGCGATTGTGCGGCGCTTTCCAGCATGGGCTCGTTGAGGGCCTCGAAGGTCAGCCGGTTGGGAGCGGCGGCTTTCAAGGCCCTGGCGAAGACGCGCCAGAATTCGGTCAGGGTCTGGCGGGCGGCCTCGGAGTCCGCCAGTTGACGCTTGAACTCGCCGCTGGGCTGCAGTGCCACTACTACCACCAGGCCCTCGGCCGTTGCCTGCGCGATGCCCTTCTGCAACTCCGCCAGCGGCTCGGCCAGCAGCCGGTCCGGCTGCTTCGGATCCTGCAGAAAGCCGGGGTCGACCTGGATGCGCACATGGCGCAGGCCCAGGCTACGGATCAGTTGGAAGTCGCTGGCGTCGATATACCAGCGCTGCGGGTCGATGCCGGGCGCGCCGCGGTCGGTGAACCAGGTAGACAGATTCACGCCGCGACTCAGGGCGCGCAGCAGTTCCGGCGCCGGTGCCGCCTGGGCCTGCGCGGGCTCCCCTTGCAGGTCGCAGCCGAGCAGCAGCAGGGGCAGGAGAAGACTGAGGGCTAGTAAGCGGCGCATGGGAGGTCACCGGTGAGCTTGGCGCCTAGCTTAGCGAGGCGCGGCCGCCTTTCCGCCAGCCGGTCAACGCGGCGCGACCAGCTTCTCCAGGGCCTTGATCAGTCCGGTGGCCAGGTACGCCGCCCAGGGCTGGTCCAGTCGGGGCGCCAGTCGGCGGTCGTAGGTGCGCAGACATGGGCCGTCGAGGGAGGCGCCGATCACGAGGTCGAGGCCGTAGGCCAGCTGCCAGACGTTGTCGCGCAGCAGTCGGCCCATCCGCTCGCATGCCTGCTGGTGCTGCGCAGCCGGTAGCGCCCGCAGATGATTGGCCAGCGCCACTAGGTAGGGCCGCAGCCGCAGGCGCCGGGTCTCGGTCTGTTCGCGGTAGAGGCCGGGCACTTCGCGCAGATAGGCCTCCAGTCCGCCGGCTTCCGCTGCCACCATCAGCGCCATCAGCGCGTAGCGCCGCGCCGCGCCCTCGCTTTCGAAGCGGCGGGCGCTGGTACCCAGTTGTCCGGGCAGCAGCAGCCAGCGGCCGGTGGCGAAGATGTCGGCCGCCAGGCGCTCGTCCTCGAAGATCGGCAGTCCGGTATCGAAACCGCCCAGTGCCCGGAAGTACTCGCGGTGAATCAACAGGCCTTGATCGCCGTGGATGCTGTGTGGGCGCTGGCTGGCAGTCTTGCCCTCCAGGTAGCGGTAGAAGCAGTCCCGCCCAAGCTGTTGCCGCAGGAAGCGCAGCGGCCAGTGCCCGGCAATGGCGAGATCATCGCGCGCCGCCTGCTGGATCGCGACCAAGGCTTGGGCCAACTGCCCGGAATGGCCCAGGCGAGAATCGGCGTGCAGGAACAGCAACCAGTCGGTGGTGGCGGCGTCGGCGCCGTGGTTCATCTGCGATCCGCGCCCCCGTGGCGCGCGCACCACCCGGGCGCCGCGGGCGGCGGCGAGTCGGCGACTGCCATCCCGGGAGCCGCCGTCGGCGACGATGCACTCCAGCTCGATGCCGCGCTGGCTTGCCAAGTCGCCCAGCAGCGTAGGCAGCGCGGCGGCTTCGTTCAGGCTGGGGATGACGACCGCCAGGCGGCGGTCCATAGGCGGCTCAGAGCGGTGAGACCCAGCCCTGGATGCCGGCCGTGGCGAGGGTGGTTTTGGCATAGGCCCGGGCCTCTTCGGCGCTCTGGAAGCTGCCGACCGTGCTGCGGTACATGATCTGCCCCTTCACCTCGATCTGGCGGGTGGCGGCCGGCAGGCCCTGGTCGAGCAGGGCCTGGCTGCGGCTCTCCACGGCCTCGCGCTTGGCCAGCGATAACACCACCACGGTCCAGCTGCCGGCCTTGGCGGTGGCGGGAGCGGCGGCGACGGGGAGCGACGCCACCGGCGTCAGCGAGTTGTTCGCTGTCGGAGCTACGCCGGGCTTGCTGACCGGCGCGATGATCGGCGTCGGCGACGGGTGGCTGTTGGAGCTGGCAAGCTCCGGCCCGGCGAACTCGCTGGAGCTCAAGGCCAGACGCATCGGTTGGTCCTCGCTCAGACGGAGCTCGCGCACTTGGCCGTCAGGGGCGCGGCGCAGACAGCTACCGGGGCTGTCTAGTCGGCGATCCGGTGCGCCGCTGGTTTGGATTTCGATGGCGCCTGCCAGCAGGCAGAGGGTTTCGCCAGCGGCATCGTTGGCGCCCAGGGCTTCGGCGCCGTAAATGCGCGACTTCAGGCTGCCGACGTTGAGGCGGACGTCGAGCGGCACCCGGCCACTGCCGACCCGGCTGTCGATTCGCGCGGTGCCCGAGAGCAGTTTGAAGCGCCCCAGCGCCGGGGTACCGGCGCGGCTGTCGAATACCTGCAGCTCGGCGCTGCGCGCCAGAGTAATCAGGCCGGCGCCAGCCAGCTGCAAGGCCGCCCGGCTGTTGGGTGTCAGGGTGACGGTGTCGCCATTGAGTACCAGGTTGCCCGGCAGCAGCGGCGCAGCGGCTTCGGCGCGGACGCTGCGCGCGCCGCCGTCCACCCGCAGGACTCTCAACTCCGAGGCGACCGCGGTTGCGCTGACCAGCAGCATGCTCAGGGCAATCAGGGCGCGCGACTTCATCTGGTTTTACTATCCGGTGAACGACTGTAGCTTCCACTTGAGCCGGCATGATCGGGCAGTCGCCCGCGCCGGGCAAGCTTGTCGCGTGCTAGCATCGCTCGCGGGTTCCAGAAAGCCATTCCGAATCGCTCCGCCCACGCCTCGCGCAATGCCCCAAGAGTCTGACGACCCCCTGCCTGCTCCTGCGCGAGCGAGGCGGCTACCACTGCGTTGCACGCTGCCGTGACCGGCATCGTCATCGTTGACGACGCCCGCGACTGGCCGCTGGCCATTCCGGGCGTCGATGTGGTCACCGCCTGGAACTACCTGACCCAGGATCTGTTCACCCGCCTGCGCGGCGTGCGGGTCTACAACCTCTGTCGCAGCTTCAGCTACCAGTCCACCGGCTACTACGTGTCGCTGTTGGCGCATGCGCGCGGCCACAAGCCGCTGCCCGACATCGCCACCGTGCAGGACCTGAAGCTGGCGGAAAGCCCGAGCGTGCTCAACGACGAGCTGGACGAGCTGATCGACAAGAGCCTGGCGCGCCTGGGTTCCAACGAGTACGTGCTCAACATCTACTTCGGTCAGAGCCCGACCAAGCGCCACGAGCGGCTGGCGCGCGCCCTGTTCAATTTCTTTCCGGCGCCCTTGCTGCAAGCCAAGTTCGAATGGCGCGGCGAGGAGTGGAAGGTCGAGGCCTTGTCCGCCGTTGCCCTCGGCGAGGTGCCGGCCAGCCATCACGAGTTCATGTACGAGGCGGCGCGCGAGTACTTCGCCCGCCGTCGCTCGCCGACCAAGCGCCGTGACTCCACCCGCTACGATCTGGCGATCCTGGTCAACGAGAGCGAGACCGAGCCGCCCAGCAACGCCAAGGCGCTCAAGGCCTTCGAAAAGGCCGCCGAAGACCTCGGCTTTTCGGTGGACTTCCTCGACAAGTCCGACTACGGCCATGTCGCCGAGTACGACGCGCTGTTCATCCGCGAGACCACGGCGGTCAACCACCACACCTACCGCTTCGCCCGCCGCGCCGCCCGCGAGGGCCTGGTGGTGGTCGATGATCCCGAGTCGATCCTGCGCTGCGCCAACAAGGTGTACTTGGCGCAGTTGATGGAGCGGCACCGCATTCCCCAGCCTAAGACGCTGCTGATCCATCGCGGCAACGTCAGCTACGTCGGCCGCGAGCTGGGTTTCCCCTGCGTGCTCAAGCAGCCGGACTCGCAGTTCTCCAAGGGCGTCATCAAGGTCAGCAGCGAGGCCGAGTTGAAACGGGAGTGCCGCGAGTTGCTGGAGCGCAGCGACCTGATCGTTGCTCAGAGCTTTGAGCCCACCGAGTACGACTGGCGCATCGGCGTGCTCGACGGCCAGCCGCTCTACGCCTGCCGTTATTTCATGGCCACCGACCACTGGCAGGTGGTCAAGCGTGACGCCGAGGGCAAGAAGCACGAGGGCAATCACGAGACCCTGCCCATCGAGGAAGCGCCACCGCAGGTGGTGAAGGTAGCGGTCGAGGCCGCGCGCGCGATTGGTGACGGCCTCTACGGCGTCGACCTCAAGCAGTTCGGCAAGCTGGTCAAGGTCATCGAGGTCAACGACAACCCCAATATCGACGTCGGGGTCGAGGATCTGGTGCTCAAGGCCACGCTCTACAAGCGGGTGATGGAGCACTTCCTGCAGCGGCTGGACGTCCAGACCCGGTCCAAGCCGTGAGCGCGCCACAGATTCGTCGGGGGCGAATCGAGGATCTCGATGCCCTGCTGGCGCTGGAGGCGCTGTTCCCTTCCGACCGCATGAGCCGGAGAGCCTGGCGCCGCTTTCTCACTTCCCCGCGCGCCGAGGTGCTGGTTGCCGAGGCCGGTGGAAAGCTGCTGGGCGACCTGTTGCTGCTGCACCGCGCCGACAGCCGCAAGGCGCGCATCTACAGCCTGGTGGTGGCGCCCCCAGCCCGTGGTCAGGGCCTGGGCGAGGCCCTGGTGGTGGCCGCGGAACGGGCGGCTTCGGCGCGCGGCAGCCGGTCGGTGTCGCTGGAAGTGCGAGCCGATAACGCCGCCGCGCGCGGTCTGTACGAAAGGCACGGCTACCGGCCGCTGAAGGTGCTGCCAGGCTACTACGACGATGGCGCCGACGGCCTGCGCCTGCTCAAGCCGCTGGCGACCTGAGCAGGCGGCGCGAGGCATCTCAGTCCGGCCGTTTCACCCGCGGCGAGCGCCCGGCGCCAATGACCGCCACCAAGCGCATCTCCACGACCGCGCCCGGCGCCAGCAGGGCGCTGGTGCCGACCGCAGTCCAGGCCGGATAGCCTTCCGGGAAGTATTCCTTGTGCACCTTCAGGAAGCGTTCGAACTCGGCGTTGAAGGCGGTGGAGTCCTTGGGCTGGGCGTGAAAGGTATTGATCTCGACCACGTCCGAGAGCTTGGCGCCGGAAGCCTCCAGGGTTTTGCGTGCCCGCTCGAACATCCGTCTCACTTGCTCCTCGTAGCTGCCCTCGCCACCGGCCGGGATGCCGGAGACGATCACCGTGTCGCCCACCCGCACCGCAGGCGCGTAGTGGTACTCGTCGTAGGCGCGATCCAGTCCGGCGGGGATGACGATGGTCTTGTTGCCGTGACTGTCGGCCGCGAGCGTGTTGTCGGTTACCAACACGCAGCCGCTGCTGAGCAGCGGCAGCGACAGGCAGGCGAGCAGGAGGCGAGGCGAATTCGGTAGGCGCATGGCGGGCTTGGGCAGAGACGATGGAGCCCTTCTGATGCGCCAAGACGTCGTCGGGTTGAAAGTCTCTGTCACGCCTTCGTCACCGCCGTCGCCGCAGGATACAGTGTTGCCCTGTCAACTTTGTCCGCCATGAATCTGAAACCCGCCGAGCTGTTCCTGAATCGCGAACTCTCCCTGCTGCAGTTCAATCGCCGGGTGCTGGCGCAATCGCTGGACGAGAGCGTGCCACTGCTGGAGCGCCTGAAATTCCTCTGCATTGCCTCCAGCAATCTCGACGAGTTCTTCGAGATTCGCGTCGCCGGCATCAAGCAGCAGATGAAGTCGGGAGCACAGCAGCGGTCCACCGACGGTCTGCAGCCGGCCGAGCTGTTCAAGCTGATCTCCGACGAGGCGCATGCCCTGGTCGCGGAGCAGTACCAGGCGTTCAACGAGGTGGTGATTCCGGAACTGGAGAAGGCCGGTATCCGCTTTCTGCGCCGCGCCGCCTGGACTGGCGAGGTGGACGCCTGGCTGCGCAATTTCTTTCTCACCGAACTGCTGCCGGTACTGTCGCCGATCGGTCTGGACCCTGCGCACCCGTTTCCGCGCATTCTCAACAAGTCGCTCAACTTCATCGTCTCGCTGTCTGGCAAGGATGCCTTCGGCCGCAATACCGGCCTTGCCGTGGTGCAGGCGCCGCGCGCGCTGCCGCGGCTGATCCGCATTCCGGCCAAGGTCAGCGGCGGCAAGGACGATTTCGTGTTCCTGTCCTCGGTGATCCACGCCTACATCGACGAGTTGTTCCCGGGCATGGAGGCCAGCGGCTGCTACCAGTTTCGGGTCACCCGCAACTCCGACCTCTTGGTCGACGAGCAGGAGGCCGAGGACCTGCTGGAAGAGCTGGAAGACGTGCTCGAACAGCGCCAGTGGGGCGATACCGTGCGCCTGGAGATTGCCCACAATTGTCCGGGCGACATGCAGCAGCACCTGATGGAAGTGCTGCAGCTCAGCGAGGCCGATGTCTATCGCTGCAACGGCCCGGTGAATCTGATGCGGCTGATGGCGGTGCCGGATCTGGTCGAGCGGCCAGACCTCAAGTACCCGCCGTTCACCCAGAAGCTGCCGAAGTGGAGTCAGGGCGATCTGTTCGCCGCCATCCGCGAGAAGGACCGGCTGCTGCACCACCCCTACGACTCCTTCACGCCGGTGATCGAACTGCTGCGGCAGAGTGCCAAGGACGCCAATGTGCTGGCGATCAAGCAGACGCTCTACCGCACCGGTGCCAAGTCGCCGGTGGTCGATGCCCTGGTCGAGGCCGCCCGCAACGGCAAGGAAGTCACCGTGGTGGTGGAACTGCGCGCGCGCTTCGACGAGGCCGACAACATCGACCTCGCCGAGCGGCTACAGGAGGTCGGCGCCCATGTCGTCTATGGCGTGGTCGGCTACAAGACCCACGCCAAGATGATGCTGGTGGTACGCCGCGAGGAGTCCGGGCTCAGGAACTACGTCCACCTCGCCACCGGCAACTACCATCTGCGCACCAGTCGCCTGTACACCGACTACGGCCTGATGACGGCGGACGCGGAAATCTGCAAGGACGTGCACACCGTCTTCCACCAGCTCACCAGCCTGGGCAAGGCGGCGAAGATGCACCGGCTGCTGCAATCGCCATTCACCATGGCCAGCGGCATGCACGCCAAGATCGAGCGGGAGATGAACAACGCCGCCAGCGGCAAGCCGGCGCGCATCGTCGCCAAGATGAACGCGCTGGTGGAGCCGGAGATGATCGCCCGCCTCTACGCCGCCTCCCAGGCGGGCGTGAAGATTCAGCTGGTGGTGCGCGGCATGTGCAGCCTGCGACCGGGCGTGAAAGGCTTGTCGGAAAACATCGAGGTGCATTCGGTGATCGGCCGCTTCCTGGAGCACCACCGCACCTTCTACTTCGAGAACGGCGGCGACCCCGAGGTGTATCTGTCCAGCGCCGACTGGATGGAGCGCAATCTGTTCCGCCGCGTCGAGATCGCCTTTCCGCTGCTCGACAAGAAGTTGCGGGCGGAGGTGACCGAACAGCTGATGGCCTATGTCGACGACCGCGCGCAAAGCTGGGCGCTGCGTGAAGACGGCCGCTACGAGCGCCTGGGCGGCGGTGGCAAGGGCGTGCAGACGCGGCTGCTGGAGACGCTGACCGATTACGAACTGCCGGAAGCCAAGGTGGTTAGCCAGATGCTCAAGCCGCGTGGCGGCTCCCGACGCAAGAAATAGCGCCGGGAGTGGCGGCGGCTAGCGATAGCGCAGGCGAACGCCGGCGGCGGCCAGATACTCCGCTTCCTGCTCGAGATCGGCCTCGGTCAGGGGGCGCTTGGCCAGCCAGCCTTCCGGGAAGGCGATCTCCAGGGTCTTGCGCCCCGGGCTGAGGGTAAACGGTAGTTGCAGGCGCGGTGTGCGCGAGCGGTGCAGCAGCACCGCCAGGCGCAGCAACAGCGCCAGCCGCTGGATCGGCTCGTGCCACTCGCTGGGCAAATCCTCCCAGGCGCTGGCGGTGAACTTGCCGCGATGCAGTCGCACCAGCGCCGCCAGCAGGCGCTGATCGGTGAGCGAGAAGCCGCGCAGATCGCCGTTGCGGAGGATGTACTCGCCGTGACGATGGTGGTTGTCGTGGGCGATGACCAAGCCGATTTCGTGCAGTTGGGCGGCCCAGCCCAAGAGCGTCGCCGACAGCACCCGTGGCAGGTTCCAGGCCACCGCGGTCTGCGCCAGGGCTTTCAGGGCGGTGCGCTCCACTGCCACCGCATGCTCGGGGTCTGCACCGTAGCGGCGCGCCATCGCCGCCACCGCCGCGCCGCGCACATCGCGGTTCTCCAGGCGCCCCAGCAGGTCGTAGACCAGGCCCTCGCGCAGGGCGTGCTCGCTGGTCTCCATCTCCTCCAGATTCAGCGCGTCGAAGACGCCGGCCAGCACCGCCAGGCCGCCGGCGAACACCGGCCGCCGATCTTCGCGCAGACCGCTGAAATCGATGGCGGAAACATGCCCGGCGGCGACCGTCATGTTCACGGTCTTTTCCAGAGCTTCGCGGCTGATGCGATCTTCCGCCCAGCCCTGCGCCATCATCACCCGCCAGGCGCCGCGCACGGTGCCAGAAGCGCCAATGGCGCAATCCCAGCCGGCCTCGCGATAGCGGCGTTCGAGAAACTCCAGCTCCACGCGCGCCGCCAGCCGTGCTTGGCGGAAGCGGGCGCGGCTGATTACGCCGTCGGCGAAATAGCGTTGGCTGTGCACCACGCAGCCGAGCGCCACCGATTCCATGAGCTTGGGATCGTCACCCTTGCCGATGATGAGTTCGGTGCTGCCGCCGCCGATGTCCACCACCAGACGGCGCGGCCGGCTGCGGCCCATGCCGTGGGTGACGCCGGAGTAGACCAGGCGCGCTTCCTCGACGCCGGAGATGATTTCGATCTCGTGTCCCAGCGCCTTTTCTGCGGCGGCGATGAAGGCGGCGCCATCGCGCATCCGTCGCAGGGTGTTGGTGCCGGCCACGCGTACGCGGTCGGTGGGCACGCCTTGCAGGCGCTGGCCGAAGCGGGTCAGGCAGGCCAGCGCTCGCGCCTGTGCTTCGGGCGAGAGATGACGGTCGGCGTCGAGTCCGGCGGCCAGGCGCACCGCCTCGCGCAGGCGGTCGATGATCTGCAGTTGTCCGGCGTTCTCGCGAGCCACCAGCATGTGGAAACTGTTGGAGCCGAGATCGACCGCGGCGACAGCCTCGCCGCGGGCGGTGGCCAGTCGGCGCCTCATGCCACTGGGCCGCGCAGCAGCTGCGCCAAGAGGGCCAGCGCCAAGGCCAGTTGGCTCAGATAGGTCAGGCCGGCACCAAGACGCCGGGCGGCATTGATGCTGGCCCGGCTCAGGCCCCAGCTCAGGCTCAGGCGGCCGAGCAGGAACAGCGCCACCAGTCCGATCAGCAGCCAGGACGAGCCCGCGGACAGCTCATAGCAGAGACTCATCAGCAGGAAGATCGGTGCGTGCTCGGTGCTGTTGGCGTGGGCGCGGATCGCACGATGGAGTACGCCGTGGCCGCCGTCGCCCAGCGCGACGCGATGGCGCATCCGCAGTTGGGATACGCGCAGTGCCAGCAGTACCAGCAGCAGGCCGCAGACGGCGGCGGCAAAACCCGTGACCGGGATGTGCATGTGGCCTCGGGAGGCGGGAGGATTCGGTGCCAGACTATATCGCAGCGCCGGCCCGGGGCCGGGCCGCGGCGGCAGGTTTGGGGCAAGGGCGTTCGTTGACGAGGACGCCGGTTTTGCCCGACCATATGCCGCTTGCGGACGGGCTCCCCACCGCGCACCCGCTGCATAAATTCCTCTGGAGATTCGCACGATGAAGACCGCGCACCGCGCCGTCCTCGCTATGGTGGCTGTTTTTGCGCTGCCCGCCGTTCACGCCGCCGGTAACCCCGAAGCCGGCCGGGAGAAGGGCAATACCTGCATGGGTTGCCACGGCATTCCCAATTACAACAATGCCTATCCGACCTATCGCGTGCCCAAGCTCGGTGGACAGCACCCGGAGTACATTGTCGCGGCGCTGAAGGAATACCGTGCCGGCAATCGCCCGCACCCGACCATGCGCGCGCAGGCGACTTCGATGAGTGATCAGGACATCGAAGATATCGCTGCCTATCTCGCCAAGGCTCCGGCCCACCCTTGAGGCCGTCCAGGATGAATGCCATGACCCAGTTCTCCCGCACCGCGTTTGCGGTCCTCGCCCTTGTCTGCGCCACGGCTGCCCAGGCCGCTCCGGTTGAGAAGCCGGAAAAGGCCGCTGCCTGCGCCGCCTGCCACGGCGAGACCGGAGTCAGCGCCACCGGCATGTATCCGATCATTGCCGGTCAGTACGCCAACTACATCGAACATGCGCTCAAGGACTACCGTGCCGGCGCCCGCAAGAACGCGATCATGGGCGCCCAGGCGGCCAACCTCAGCGACGCCGACATCAAGCAGCTCGCGCAGTGGTTCGGTCAGCAGACGGGTCCGCTGTACACCCCCAGCGTGCACGGTGAGTTGAGCAAGTAACTCTCGTTGTTCGCTAACCAAGGGGCGCCCCAGGGCGCCCCTTGGTGTTTCTGGGGCCAGAGTTCTAGCGGCTCAGCTCGAAGCGGAGCCCGATGCGGGCTCCCGAGAGGCGCGCGTCGACCAAGTAGTCGTCACTCTCGATCTTGTAGGCGCGTTGCCGCCAGCCGGCTTCCAGGCTGATCGGGCCGTAAATCCTCCAGAGGGCGCTGGCCTCCAGGCCCTGAGCGCGGTCGCCCTGGTACTGCACGTAATCGCCTCGCAGGCTCAGCTGGAGCCAATCCCAGGGCTGCCAGTCGGCGCCCAGGCTCAGGCTGGGAAAAACCTCATCGACGCGCTGGCGATTGGACGCGCCGGTATCGGCGTCTGCAACCACGATCAGGCCGTCGAGCCGACTGAGGTTTAGCCCGGTGCCCAGCAGCAGGCTGCCCAACTGCCATGGCCACTGTGCCCGCATCTCGAGATCGTCGAGGTCTGCCGAAGTCTCCGCGGTATTGCCGTTGAGCAGTGGCAGTCCACCGAACAGGGGGGGCAGGCCAGGGCCGGGCAGTTCCAGGCCCGACAGCTCCTGACGACCTTGGGCGGCGAGATGGACATAGCCCAGCTCCAGGCGCGGCAGCCAGCGTCGGCTCCGGTTGCCGGGCTGATAGCCGAGCTGATAGTCGCCACGATCCTGGCTACGCAGGCCAAGATCGCCCTGCAGGTCTAGGCGCGTCTGATCAGTGACGCTGCCGCTAGCGACGTAGTCCCAGGCGCCAAATTGAGCCCACCAGCGTGCCTCCGCCGCCCAAGCGGCGGTGGTGACTGGCAGCAGGGCGACGCAGATCAGCTTGCGCAGGGTGGCATTCATCCGGGGCTCATTTGACGCGACTATTTCTATAGCCAGTCACGTTAGCAGACGACCTCGCCGCGCAAGTGGCGTGGTGGCGACGCGATACCCCTGGCATCACGGAGATAAACAATGAAGAAGTTACTTGCAGTTGGCCTGCTGGCGGCGCCCCTGGCGGTGTTCGCCGACGGCCTGTCGTACAACTATCTGGAAGGCGGTTACTCGAAGGCTACCCAGCGGGATGGCGATGAGAATGATCGCGATGCCGACGGCTATTACGGCAAGGCCTCCGGCAAGCTCGCCGAGCAGGTGTATCTGTATGGTGACTACCGCCATTACAGCACCGACAAGGTTGCCGGCTCTTATGCCGAAACCGATCAGGCCAACATCGGTATCGGCGTCCGCTTCCCGGTCGCCGAACGTCTGGATTTGACGGTTGGCGGTGGCGCCAGCATCGCGCAGATTTCACCGAAGGGGCCGTCCTCCTCGCTGTTCAGCGACGAGGACGACACCGGCTACTTCGTCGAAGGCGGCGCCCGCGCGCTGCTGACCCCGGCGCTAGAGGTGAACGGCGGCATGCGCTACACCAAAGTGTTCGATGAAAGCGAGACCACTGGCCTGGTGGGCGCGGTGTTCAACTTCACGCCCAGCTTTGGTGTCAGCGGTGGCTACGAGTTCGGCGACAGCACCAACGCCTATCTGGTGGGTGCGCGACTGAACTTCTGAGTCGCCTTCGCAGCCAACAAAAAGCCCCGCATCGCGGGGCTTTTTGTTGGGCGGTTGGGTGGCCGCTAAAGGCCCGACTTATTCGTCCAGGAAGCTGCGCAAGTAGTTGGCGCGGCTCGGGTGACGCAGCTTGCGCAGCGCCTTGGCTTCGATCTGGCGGATGCGCTCGCGGGTGACATCGAACTGCTTGCCGACTTCTTCCAGCGTATGGTCGGTGGTCATGTCGATGCCGAAGCGCATGCGCAGCACCTTGGCCTCGCGCGGCGTCAGGCTGGCGAGGATCTGGTGGGTGGCTTCGGCCAGCGACTGCGAGGTCGCGGTCTCCAGCGGCGACACCGCCTGATCGTCGGGGATGAAGTCGCCCAGGTGCGAATCCTCGTCGTCGCCGATCGGGGTTTCCATCGAGATCGGTTCCTTGGCGATCTTCATCACCTTGCGGATCTTGTCCTCCGGCATCTCCATCTTCTTCGCCAGCTCTTCCGGCGTGGGCTCGCGGCCCATCTCCTGGATCATCTGCCGCGAGATGCGGTTGAGCTTGTTGATGGTCTCGATCATGTGCACCGGAATACGGATGGTGCGCGCCTGGTCGGCGATCGAGCGGGTGATGGCCTGGCGGATCCACCAGGTGGCGTAGGTCGAGAACTTGTAGCCGCGGCGGTACTCGAACTTGTCGACCGCCTTCATCAGGCCGATGTTGCCTTCCTGGATCAGGTCGAGGAACTGCAGGCCGCGGTTGGTGTACTTCTTGGCGATGGAGATCACCAAGCGCAGGTTGGCCTCGACCATCTCCTTCTTGGCGCGGCGGGCCTTGGCCTCGCCAACGGTCATGCGCCGGTAGATGTCCTTGATCTCATCGACGGTGATGAGGTTGTCGCCTTCCATCTGGTGCAGGGCTTCCTGCATCTTGACGATGTCGGCGCGCTTGCCGTTGAGCGTCGCGGAGTACTTGCGCTTGGCCTTGATCGCCTTGTCGATCCAGTCGATGTCGGTCGGGCCGGCATCGCGGTAGCGCTGCAGGAACTCCGACTTGTCCATGCCCGCCTCGACCACGCAGGTGCGCATGATGCCGCGCTCGATGCCGCGAATCTGGTCGATCTTGTCGCGCAGGTTGTTGGTGATCTCGTCGACGATCTTCGGCGACAGCCGGAAGGTCATCAGCAGGTCGGCCAGCGCCGAGCGCGCCTTTTCGGTCTTCTTGTCGCCGGAGCCGTGCTTTTCCAGCGCCGACCAGGCCTTGTCGAACAGGCCCTGCAACTCGCCGAACTTCTCGGCGCAGAGCACCGGATCGGGGCCGGTATCGACGGTCTCTTCTTCATCGCTATCCGCTTCCTCGTCGGCGGGTTCTTCGGCGATGGCCTCCACCGGCAGCGGTGCTTCCGCCGGGGCCGGCTCGGCGTTGGGGTCGAAGAAGCCGACCACCACCTCGGCCAGGCGGCGCTTGCCTTCCTTGGCCTGGTCATAGGCTTCGAGCAGGATGGCGACGGTTTCCGGGTACTGCGCCATGGCGTACATGGCTTCGTTGAGGCCTTCCTCGATGCGCTTGGCGATGCGGATTTCGCCCTCGCGGTCGAGCAGTTCCACCGCGCCCATCTCGCGCATGTACATGCGCACCGGGTCGGTGGTGCGGCCGAACTGGTCGTCGAGAGCGGCGAGGGTGGCGGCGGCTTCTTCGGCGGCCTCCTCATCGTCCTCGGCGGCGACCACGGTCGGTTCGGTGAACAGCCGCGCCTCGGCGTCCGGCGCCTCGTCGTGCACCGGGATGCCCATGCCCTGGATCATCACGATGACGTCGTCGATCTGCTCGGCGTCGGTCAGCTCGACCAGGTGGTCCGAAACCTCGGCGTAGGTCAGGTAACCCTTCTCCTTGCCGAAGGCGATCAGTTTCTTGATCTGGCTTTGCTGGTCAGCGGCTTTGCTCATGAATTCACAACCTTCTAATGCCGCCGGCGTCAGAAGCCGGCTGGGAACCTATAAGTTTACCCGAACTGGTCATTGTCCGGCCAATTTAGACCGTTTTCAGCTCGGATAGTTGGTGTTGCAGTCCAATCAGCTCCTGCTGCTCGGCCAGGCTCAGCGAACGGCCGTGGCCAACCAGCTTTTCCATCTCGGCCCGTACTGCCCGTTCGCGCAGCCGGCGCAGGGACTCACGAAATTCATTGCCCAGGGCGGCACCGTCGATGTCGAGAGGTTCGGCGGCCAATCTGGCCAGCGCCATTCCCTTGGGAGTGCCCTGCCAGCTCTGCAGCAACTGGCTGGCCTTGTAGTCGGGGTGCTCCTGGAAGAATTCAATGGCCTCGGCGAGTGCGACTGCACCCGGCGCCGGGCTGGCCGCCAGTTGCTCCAGGTGTTGGGCCTGGCTGGCTAGTGCCGGAGCCTCCAGCAGAATCCGCAGGGCGCGTCGCGGCAGGCGGGCCGCCGGATCGCTGCGGCCGCCGGTTGGCCGGTTGGCCGGCGCTGGTTCGGTGGCGGCGTGCGTCGCTGGCGCCGCCAGCCGCTCGATCTGCGCGGCGGACAGCCGGGTGCGGCGCGCGAGTTCCTCGCCTAGCAGGCTGCGCAGTGGGCCTTCCTTGAGCTTGGCCAAGTGCGGCTGCGCCAGCGCCGCCAGCTTGGCCCGGCCTTCGAGGCTGTTCAGGTCGACCTGCTTCTCCAGTTCGGAAAGCAGGAAGGCGGTCAGCGGCAGGGCGCCATCGACCAGGGCGCGGAAGGCCTCGGCGCCGATCTCCTGCACCAGGCTGTCGGGGTCATGGCCTTCGGGCAGGAACAGGAAGCGGCACTCGCGCACGCCGTAGACCTCCGGCAGCGCCTGCTCCAGTGCGCGCCAGGCGGCGGAGCGGCCGGCGCGGTCGCCGTCGAAGCTGAACACCACCTTGTTGGTCTGTTTGAACAGCAGGTGCAGGTGTTCGGCGGTGGTGGCGGTGCCCAGGGTGGCGACCGCCTCGCGCACGCCGTGCTGGGCCAGCATCACCACGTCCATGTAGCCCTCGACCACGATCAGGTAGGGCAGGGCGCTCTTCGCCGCCTGCTTGGCCTCGTAGAGCCCGTAGAGGTTGCGGCCCTTGTGGAACAAGGGCGTCTCGGGTGAGTTGAGGTACTTGGCCGGGTCGTTGCCCAGCGTGCGGCCGCCGAAGCCGATGACCCGCCCGCGGGTATCGCGGATCGGGAACATGATGCGGTTGCGGAAGCGGTCATAGGCGCCCTCGCGGCCCTCGCGCTCGATCAGCAGGCCGGCTTCCAGCGCGTGCTTGGGGTCGGGGAAGAGCTTGGTCAGGGCATCCCAGGATTCCGGCGCATAGCCCAGGCCGAAGGTCTTGGCGGTCTCGCCGTTGACGCCGCGCTTCTTGAGGTAGGCGACCGCCGCCGGGGCGTGCTTGAGCTGGTCGCGCCAGTAGCGCTCGGCGGCTGCCAGGGCGTCGAGCGGGCCGTCCAGCACCAGGCGTTGCGAGAAGCCACCTTCGCGCGGAATCTCCAGGCCCAGACGCCCGGCCAGTTCTTCCACGGCTTCGACGAAGGAAAGGCGGTCGTACTCCATCAGGAAGCCGATGGCATTGCCGTTCTTGCCGGAGGAGAAGTCGAAGAACATCTGCTTCGTCGGCGAGACGAAGAACGAAGGCGACTTTTCGTGGGTGAAAGGCGACAGGCCCTTGAGCTCCTTGCCGGCGCGCTTGAGCTCCACCCGCGTGCCGATGATCTCGACGATGTCGCTGCGCGCGAGCAGGTCCTGGATGAAGGAGTCGGGGATGCGGCCGGTCATGGGGGCAGTGTCATCCTGACCAGCGGTCGCCGTCCATGCCGACGGCCGTCAAAACCCGCGACGCGTCCTAGCCGAGCTTGGCCTTGATCAGGCCGGACAGCGCGCCCATGTCGGTGCGGCCGGCAACCTTGGGCTTGATCCAGCCCATGACCTTGCCCATGTCCTTGGCGCCGGCGGCGCCGGTTTCGGCAACCGCCTGGGCGATCAGGGTATCGAGCTCGGCGGCAGTGAGCTGCTGCGGCAGATAAGCCATCAGCAGTGCGATTTCCGCGGCTTCCTTGTCGGCCAGCTCCGGGCGGCCGCCGTCGCGGTATTGCTTCTCGGCGTCGCGACGCTGCTTGACCATCTTCTCGACGCAGGCGGTGACCACCGCGTCGGTCAGCTCCATGCTGTCCACCACCTCGCGCTGCTTCATCTCGGAGGAGAGCATGCGCAGGGTCGAGACGCGTTCCTTCTCGCCCGCCTTCATGGCGGTCTTGATGTCTTCGAGAACGCGGGTCTTGAGGTCGGACAAGAGATGCCCCTTTGGGGGAGGTACTGCTGGATTCGTATCGCCGTGATCCCCTGGATCACGGCCTTGCCCGGGCGCCACCGCGCCCCGGGCAGCGCCAGGCCGCTCTTAGTAGAGGCGGGTCTGGCGTGCGGTTTCGCGGGAAACCTTCTTCTCCTGGCGCTTCACGGCGGCGGCGCGCTTACGCTTGCGCTCCATGGAGGGCTTCTCGAAGAACTCCTTCTTGCGCACGTCGGTAAGCACGCCGGCTTTTTCGCAGGTGCGCTTAAAGCGGCGGACGGCGACTTCAAACGGTTCGTTATCGCGGACGCGGACGGACGGCATCTAATTCACTCTCGGGTAGTGGCGGCCGTCAAAACGACGCCCGCTGGCAAAAAGGGCGCAAATTCTATGCGTAAAAATTGTCCGGCGCAAAAAAGGCCCCGGCCGGGCGGTGCCGAAATGCGAAAATAAGCGCATGTCCACCCTCTCCGCCGCGCCGGTCCTGGCGCTGGAAACCTCCTGCGACGAAACCGCCTGCGCCATCTATGACGGCGCGCGTGGCCTGCTGGCGCACAGTCTGCACTCGCAGGTGAAGCTGCACGCCGAGTATGGCGGAGTGGTGCCGGAACTGGCTTCGCGCGACCATGTCCGGCGAGTGCTACCGCTGACGCGCGCCGCGCTCGCCGAGGCCGGGCTCAAGCCGGCGGGGCTGGGTGGTATCGCCTACACCGCCGGCCCCGGCCTGATCGGGGCCCTGATGGTGGGCGCCGCCGCCGCCGCCGGTCTCGCCGAGGCGCTGGGGCTGCCGCTGATCCCCGTGCATCACATGGAAGGCCATCTGCTGGCGCCGATGCTGGAGCCGGAGCCGCCGGCCTTTCCCTTCGTCGCCCTGCTGGTCTCCGGCGGTCACACCCTGCTGGTTGATGTGCAGGGTGTCGGCCGCTACCGGCTGCTCGGCGAGAGCCTGGACGACGCGATCGGCGAGGCTTTCGACAAGACCGCCAAGCTGCTGGGGCTGCCCTATCCGGGCGGGCCGGAGCTGGCGCGGCTGGCCGAGGGCGGAGTCCCCGGCAGGTTCAAGTTCCCTCGGCCGATGACCGACCGGCCGGGACTGGACTTCAGCTTCTCGGGGCTCAAGACCGCGGTGCTCACTGCCCTGCCCAAGGACGCCGACGCCCAGACCAAGGCCGATCTGGCGCGCGGCTTCGAGGAAGCGGTGACCGAAACCCTAGCGATCAAATGCGCACGCGCCCTGGATGAAACCGGCCATCGCCGTCTGGTGATCGCTGGCGGCGTCGGCGCCAATCGCCGTTTGCGTGCGCGCTTGCAGGAGCTCGCGCACCGCCGTGGCCTGGGACTCTACTTTCCGCGCCCGGCCTTCTGCACTGACAACGCGGCGATGATCGCCTACGCCGGTTGGGCGCGCCGTACCGACGGCCGCCCTGCTCATGAACCGCTGCTGACCCGCGCCCGCTGGCCGCTGACCGAACTCAGCCCGCCTGTGCTCTAGTCGCCGCAATCCGCAATCCGCAATCCGCAATCCGCAATCCGCAATCCGCAATCCCGAGGCTATGGACAAGGTCTTTATCCGCCAGTTGGAAATCCAGACCCACATCGGCGTCCACGCCTGGGAGCACCACATCCGCCGGCCGCTGATCCTCGACCTCGACCTCGGGGTCGATACCCGCGAGGCGGCCGCGAGCGACCACATCCGCGACGCGCTCGACTACAAGGCCGTCTGCGATGCCATCGAGCGGCTGGTGCGCGAGCGTCAGTTCCAGTTGCTGGAAACCTTCGCGGAGTCCGCCGCCCGGCGCCTGTTCGAGGAATTCCCCCTGCTCAGCCTGCGGCTGTCGGTGAGCAAGCCGGGTGCGGTGACGGCCGCGCGCACCGTGGGTGTGGAGATCGAACGTCGCCGCGAGGACTACGCGGTCTGTGGGCGGGGTGGGGTTTAGCGGAATGCCTTGAATGGCATCCCGCACCGCCCAGCGCCTGGCCGGGGGGGCGCCTACGCGGAGTCCGCACCGGGGATGGCAGCGCTTCTGGGCGGATCAGGACGCGAGCAGGGCGCTGACCGCCGCCGCCAGATCGTCGTAGACCGCGACGTCCTTGCCCGCGCCGGCGGCCTCGGTCTTGCGGCCCTTGCCGGTGCGCACCAGCACCGGTTTCGCACCAGCGGCCCGCGCCGCCGCCAGGTCGCTGTCCTTGTCGCCGATGAACCACACGCCCTCGAGCTGGATACCCAGGCGTCGCGCTAGATCACTGAGCATGCCCGGCTCCGGCTTGCGCATGTCGCTGGGCTGCTCTGGCGCTTCCGGCGCAAACTCCATCGCGTCGATGCGGCCGCCGTACTCGCCCAGGCGGCGTTGCATCAGCGCATTCGTCGCCGCGAACGCGTCGTAGTCGAACAGCCCGCGGCCGAGGCCGGACTGATTGCTGGCGACGCAGACCCGGTAGCCGGCCTGGTTGAGGCGGGCGATGGCCTCCAGACTGCCGGCGACGGGATGCCACTCGGCCGCTGACTTGATGTAGGCGTCGGAGTCTTCGTTGATGACGCCGTCGCGGTCGAGAATCACCCATTTCATTTTTTTCTTGCTCCCGTTGTGGGTGCCATCCATGGCGCGACTGCATCCTCGCCGATAAAACCCGGCCCGGCCATCCGTGGCTGGGCGTTCGCCGGATCGGATTGCCAAGCAAGGCAATCCGCTTTGTGCCGGCTCACCCCGGCAGCAGCGAGATGTCGGCGACGCTGCGGCAGAGCTTGTCCAGCCGCGCCAGCAGGGCCAGGCGGTTGGCGCGCACTGCCGGGTTGTCGGCATTGACCATCACCGCAGCGAAGAAGTCGTCCACCGGATCGCGCAGGCCGGCCAGCGCGTCGAGCTGGCTAGCGTAGTCGCCGCCCAGTTGCAGGCTGTTGATCGCGGTGAACAGGGCGCGCTCGGCCGGCTGCTCGAACAGCGCGGAGTCGATCTGCTCGCTCACCGTGCCGGCCTGCTTGAGCAGGTTGCGGACGCGCTTGTGGGCGGCGGCGAGATTGGCGCTGGCCGGTAGCGCGGCAAAGCCCTGCAATGCGTTCAGACGTTCGGCGAAGTCCAGCGGCTGGCTGACGCCGGTGGCTTTCACCGCCTCGAACATCTCGGTGCTCACCCCGCCGCTCACCAGCAGCGCCCGCAGACGCTCCAGCACGAACTCCAGCAACTCGCCGTGCAGGGCGGCGTCCTTCTTGCCGGCGGGCTGGAGGTCGAGCGCTTGGCGCAGTAGGTCGGCGAGATCCAGCTTTAGTCCGCCCTCGATGCAGATGCGCAGCACGCCGTTGGCGGCGCGACGCAGAGCGTAGGGATCCTTGCTGGCGGTCGGCTTCTGGCCGATGGCGAAGATGCCGGCGAGGGCGTCGAGCTTGTCCGTCAGCGATAGCACCTGGCCTACGCTGGTGGAGGGGATCGACGTGCCCTGCTGCACCGGCAGATAGTGCTCGCGGATGGCGGTGGCAACCGCGTCCGATTCGCCGGAGGCGCGCGCGTAGTAGCCGCCCATCAGGCCCTGCAGCTCGGGAAACTCGAACACCATCTTGGTGACGAGGTCGTTCTTGCACAGCGCGGCGGCGCGGCCCACGGCGGCGACATCGGCACCCAGCTCCTCGGCGACGGCGGTGGCAAGGCTGCCAATGCGCGCGACCCGGACCGCCACCGAGCCGAGTTCCTTCTGGTAGGTGGCGGTTTCCAGCTTGGTGCCGTAGGCAGCCAGCGGCTGCTTTTTGTCCTGTTCCCAGAAAAACAGGGCATCGGTCAGGCGCGGGCGCACCACGCGCTCGTTGCCGCTGATGATCTGGCTGGGATCCTTGGAGACGATGTTGGCGATGGTGATGAACAGCGGCTTGAGCTTGGTCAGACCCGCGTCTTCGAACACCGTGAAGTAGCGCTGGTTGGTCTCGACGGTGGCGACGATCACCTCCGGCGGCAGTTCGTCGGTGAAGCGCGACTCCATCCGGCCGGCGATCACCACGGGCCATTCGACCAGGGCGGTGACCTCGTCGAGCAGGTCTTCGGTGATGCGGGCGTGTCCGCCGAGTTCGGTGGCGGTGACCTCGATCTGTCGACGGATGTCGGCCTTGCGGCTGCCAACCTCGGCCCAGACATGGGCGGCCTTCAGCGCAACTTCGTAGTCCTCGGGGCTTTGCAGGCTGATGGCGGCGGGTGCATGGAAGCGGTGGCCGTAGCTGAGCCGACCGCTGCTCAGGCCGAAACGGTTGAGCGGCACCACCGCGTCGCCGAGCAGGGCCAGCAGCCAGAGCACCGGACGCACGAAGGTTTCCTCGCCATTGCCCCAGCGCATGCGCTTGGGCACCAGCTCGTCCATGCCCTTCAGGGATTCTTCGAAGATTGCCGGCATCAGCTCCGCGGTCGGCTTGCCGGGTTCGGTGCGGGCGAAATGCAGCTTGCCGTCCTTCTGGCCCAGCGCCGCGAAGTCGACGCCACAGGAGCGGGCGAAGCCCAGCGCGGCCGGCGTTGGCTGGCCGTCCTTGTAGGCGGCAGCCAGCGCCGGACCACTACGCTCGATGCTCTGCTCCGGCTGGGTGGCGGCGACCTCGGCGATCTGCACGGCAATGCGGCGCGGGGTAGCGTAGAGCTTGGCCTCGCCGTGCGCGATCCCGCGCCGGTCCAGACCGCCGGCCATGCCCGAGCGCAGGGCCTCGGCCAGCGGCAATACATAACGGGCGGGCAGGTCTTCGCATCCGATTTCGATCAGCAGGGCGTGCTTCATGGGAGTCCGTTGCGGACATGGCTGTTTGGAAAGTCCGGCATTGTCGGTGACCGGGCCGATTACGCCAACTGCATGCAGTTGGCGTGGGCAATAGTCACAGACGATGGAAGCCTTAGCAGCAATTGACTGTCTGTAACGAGGCGGCAGGACCATGATGAGCGCCATTCCTCGCCGACAGACCCACGACGAGGGAAGCGGCCGAGGCGACGCCGAACGCTGTCGGCCAATCGGAGCCCAGTCCGCGTGCGAGACCTGGGCGTGAGACCAAGATCAGCCCGTACGAGGAAGAAACCATGTCTGCCGAAGCCAAGTGTCCGTTCCACGCTGCCGCTGGCGCCCGTGCCACGCAGGGCGCCCAGTCCAATGCCGACTGGTGGCCCAACCAGCTCAACCTCGCCATCCTGCATCAGCACCCGTCGGCGTCGAATCCGATGGACGCGGGATTCAACTACGCCGAGGCCTTCAGGAAGCTCGACTACGCCGCGCTGAAGAAAGACCTCGCGGCGCTGATGACCGATTCCCAGCCTTGGTGGCCGGCCGACTGGGGCCATTACGGCGGCCTGTTCATCCGCATGGCCTGGCACTCGGCGGGCACCTATCGCACAGCCGACGGTCGTGGCGGCGCCGGTTCCGGCAACCAACGCTTTGCGCCGCTCAATAGTTGGCCTGACAACGGCAACCTCGACAAGGCCCGCCGTCTGCTGTGGCCGATCAAGCGCAAGTACGGCAATGCGCTGTCCTGGGCCGACCTGATGATCCTGGCTGGCAATGTCGCCATGGAGACCATGGGTTTCAAGACCTTTGGTTTCGGCGGCGGTCGCGAGGATATCTGGGCGCCACAGGAAGACATCTACTGGGGCGCCGAGAAGGAGTGGCTGGCCACCAGCGACAAGGCCAACAGCCGCTACAGCGGTGATCGCGCGCTGGAAAACCCGCTCGCGGCCGTGCAGATGGGCCTGATCTACGTGAATCCGGAAGGTCCGGACGGCAATCCCGACCCGGTCGCCTCCGGCCGCGACGTGCGCGAGACCTTTGCGCGGATGGCGATGAACGACACCGAGACGGTGGCTTTGGTCGCTGGCGGCCACACCTTCGGCAAGGCGCATGGCGCCGGCGATCCCAAGCTGGTCGGGTCCGAGCCCGAGGCGGCGCCGATGGAGGCCATGGGCTTCGGCTGGATCAACCAGCTCGGTAGCGGTCATGGCGTGCACACCACCACCAGCGGCATCGAAGGCGCCTGGAAGCCGAACCCGACGCAGTGGGACATGGGTTACTTCAAGATGCTGTTCAAGTACGAGTGGGAGCTGGTCAAGAGCCCCTCGGGCGCCCACCAGTGGCGGGCCAAGGACTGCGCGCCGGGGGACCTGATTCCCGATGCCCACGATCCATCGAAGAAGCACGCGCCGATGATGACCACGGCGGATCTGTCGCTGCGCTTCGACCCGGCCTACGAAAAGGTCTCGCGGCACTTCCTGGCGAATCCGGCCGAGTTCGCCGACGCCTATGCCCGCGCCTGGTTCAAGCTCACGCATCGCGACATGGGGCCGAAGAGCCGCTACCTCGGCCCGGAAGTGCCGGCCGAAGACCTGATCTGGCAGGACCCGCTGCCGGCCGTTACGCAGCCGCTGATCGAGGCCGCCGATGCCGCCAGGCTGAAGGCCAGCGTGCTGGCCAGCGGTCTGTCGGTGGCCGAGCTGGTCTCGACCGCCTGGGCGGCGGCTTCGACCTTCCGCGGCAGCGACAAGCGCGGCGGCGCCAACGGTGCGCGCATCCGCCTGGCGCCGCAGAAGGACTGGGAGGTCAACCAGCCGGCACAGCTCGCCAAGGTGCTGTCGCAGCTCGAAGCGATCCAGAAGGACTTCAACACCAAGGCCGGTGGCGGCAAGCAGGTCTCGCTTGCCGATCTGATCGTGCTGGCCGGCAATGCCGCTGTCGAGGCGGCCGCCAAGGCCGCCGGGCATGCGGTGGAGGTGCCGTTCGCGCCGGGCCGTACCGACGCAACCGCCGCGCAGACTGATGCCGAGTCTTTCGCGGTGCTGGAGCCGGTCGCCGACGGCTTCCGCAACTACCGCAAGCAGGCCTTTCATGTCTCGCCGGAGGCGATGCTGGTCGACAAAGCGCAGTTGCTGACGTTGAGCGCGCCGGAGATGACCGTGCTGGTCGGTGGCCTTCGGGTATTAGGTGCCAACCACGGCGGCAGCTCCGCCGGTGTATTCACCCGGCGTCCGGGTCAGCTCAGCAACGATTTCTTCGTCAATCTGGTGGACATGGCGACGGCCTGGACGGCGACCGGCGACAATGCCTACGAGGGCCGCGACCGTCGGAGCGGTGCGGCGAAGTGGACGGCCTCCCGGGTCGACCTGGTGTTCGGTTCCAACTCGCAGCTTCGCGCGATCGCCGAGGTCTATGCTCAGGAGGACAACGGTGCCAAGTTCGTGCGCGATTTCGTTGTCGCCTGGAGCAAGGTGATGCATCTGGATCGTTTTGACCTCGCCTGACCGGTACGTCGCCGGAATAGGTCCGGCGGCTTCGTCGAGCCTGTCTTCAAGAAACTTGGGAGAGTTTCCATGTCTGAAAAAGTGAATGTCCTCTACACCGCCACCGCTCGCGCGGAAGGCGGCCGCAACGGCACCACGCTGAGTGGTGACGGCCTGATCGATGTCAACCTGTCGGTGCCAAAGTCCATGGGCGGCCCCGGCAAGCCGGGCGCCACCACGCCGGAAGACCTGTTCGCTGCCGGCTATGCAGCCTGCTTTGGTGGCGCCGTGGACTTCATGGCGACCAAGAGCGGCCTCAAGCCCAGCTCGCTGGTGATCGAGTCGGCGGTATCCATCGGCACCACCGAGACCGGCGTCGGTCTGCAGGTAGCGTTGACGGCGCTGGTCGGCGGCCTGTCGCAGGCGGATGCCGAGAAGATCGTCGCTCTGGGGCACCAGTTCTGCCCGTACTCGAAGGCGATCAAGGGCAATGTCGAGGTCAGCGTGACGGTGAAGCTGGTCTGAGCCCCTTGCGGCTGCAGCCGTCGAGGCCGCCCTTCCGGGCGGCCTTTTTCATCGCCTGGGCCGCCGTGGTTCTGGGCGCAACCAGAGCCAGATCGCGACCACGACCATGATCGTGCTGGCGCCATAGGCCACCGGCCCAGGGCTGTGGCTCAGGAACAGCAGCGCGGCGCAGAACACCATGGTCAGGCTGGCCATCCACTTGGCGCGTCGGCTGACCGCGCCCTCGGCGCGCCAGTTGCGGATCATCGGCCCGAACAGGCGATGTGCCAGCAGCCAGTCGTGCAGGCGCGGCGAGCTGTGGAACGCGGCCCAGCCCGCAATCAGAACGAAGACCGTGGTTGGCATGCCGGGCACGATCACTCCGATCACGGCCAAGCCGATGCAGACCCAGGCCAGCGCCGCCAGCAACCAGCGCTGCCAGCGCGGACGCAGGGCTGGCGCCGGAGCTGGCTTGGCTGGCTCCACAGAATTCAGGCCGCTTTCAAGGCCGGGAAGCCGGCGATGCGAGCACGGGCGTTGAAGTGCGCCGCGAGCAGTGTGGACGGCTCCCGTGCGGAGCACGGGGATCCTAGCGTCGCGAACGGCGTTGTGCTTCGGGCGGATTGGCTCACGCGGCGATCTTCAGTGCCGGGAAGCCAGCGATTCTCGCGCGAGCGTTGTAGTACGCCTCGGCAACCGCCCGGGCCAGGGTGCGCACGCGCAGGATGTAGGCCTGCCGCTCGGTGACGCTGATCGCGCCACGGGCGTCGAGCAGGTTGAAGCTGTGGCTGGCCTGCACCACGCGCTCGTAGGCGGGCAGCGGCAGAGGCTGCTCCAGCGCCAGCAGGTGCCGGCACTCGGCCTCGGCCTTGTTGAAGCGCTCGAACAGCGTTGCAGTGTCGGCCTGCTCGAAGTTGTAAGTGGATTGTTCCACCTCGTTCTGATGGTAGACATCGCCATAGGTGACGACGCGGCCGCCGGTGTCGCTCCAGACCAGGTCGTAGACCGACTCCTTTTTCTGGATGTACATGGCCAGACGTTCGAGGCCGTAGGTGATCTCGCCCGATACCGGCCGGCACTCGATGCCGCCGACCTGCTGGAAGTAGGTGAACTGGGTGACTTCCATGCCGTTCAGCCAGACCTCCCAGCCCAGGCCCCAGGCGCCGAGCGTCGGCGATTCCCAGTTGTCCTCCACGAAGCGGATGTCGTGGGTCAGAAGGTCGAAGCCCAACTCACGCAAGGAACCCAGGTACAGCTCCTGGATGTTTGGCGGGCTCGGCTTCATCAGCACCTGGAACTGGTAGTAGTGCTGCAGCCGATTGGGGTTTTCGCCGTAGCGGCCGTCGGTGGGGCGGCGGCTGGGCTGCACGTAGGCGGTGTTCCAGGGCTCGGGGCCGAGTGCGCGCAGGAAGGTGGCCCAGTGGAAGGTGCCGGCGCCCATCTCCATGTCCATCGGCTGCACGATGACGCAGCCGTGCTGGGCCCAATAGCGCTGCAGGGTCAGGATCAGGTCTTGGAAAGTCATGGGGGCGGTCGGCCAAAACGGGCGCACATTGTAGGTGTTGACGCAGGCAAGGCTGCAGCCGGCCTATCCGACGGCCGGTTCTGGACGGACGGAGACAAAGTGCTAGTTTTTTGACCGCGCAATCCGCGCGGCCATCGTCCTTGGGAGGGCACGATGAGTACTAGAAGCCTGGTGGCTGTGGTGTTTCTGAGTCTGGCCACGCTCAGTCCGCTGCATGCGGAGGAAGGGAAGAAGCAGTTCAGCGAGAAGCAACTGGCCCAGCAGCAGCGGATGAAGGACTGTAGCGCTGAGGCGAAGGAGAAAGGGCTGAAGGCGGAGGAGCGCAAGGCCTGGATGAAGACCTGCCTGTCCGCCGGCAAGGTCGACGCCGCGCCCGCGGCGAGCGAGCCGGCCAAGCCCTAAGATCGCGACCGCAACTTGAGGGCGGGATCACCCGCCCTTTTTTGTGGCGCGGGGTCGCTACTGGCACGCTTGCTGCTTCAAAATAGGGCGCGCCGCACAGACGGCGCTCCGGTTTCGCCTATGCTTCTCAACCCCCACGCAGGAGAAAGCCCATGTCGGGTGCAGACGTTCTGAAGACCATCAAGGAAAAGGAAGTCAAGTTTGTCGACTTCCGGTTTTGCGACACCAAGGGCAAGGAGCAGCACGTCACTGTGCCCTCCCACACCATCGACGCCGAGCTGTTCACCGACGGCAAGATGTTCGACGGTTCGTCGATCGCCGGCTGGAAGGGCATCAACGAGTCCGACATGATCCTGATGCCGGACGCCAGCACCGCCTTCATCGATCCGTTCTTCGAAGACACCACCCTGGTGCTGACCTGCGATGTCATCGAGCCGGCCACCGGCCAGGGCTACGCCCGTGACCCGCGCTCGCTCGCCAAGCGCGCCGAGGCCTACCTGAAGTCGACCGGCATCGCCGACACCGCCTTCTTCGGCCCCGAGAACGAATTCTTCATCTTCGACAGCGTGCGCTTCGATTCCGGCCTCAAGGGCTGCTTCGTCGAGATCGACGCCGAGAACGCGGTCTGGAACTCCGGCAAGGTCTACGAGCACGGCAACACCGGTCACCGTCCGGGCCTGAAGGGCGGCTACTTCCCGGTGCCGCCGGTCGATGCCCTGCAGGACATCCGCAGCGCCATGTGCACCACGCTGGAAGAAATCGGCATCGTCACCGAAGTGCATCACCACGAAGTCGCCACCGGCGGCCAGTGCGAGATCGGCGTCAAGTTCGGCACCCTGGTCAAGAAGGCCGACGAAGTGCTGAAACTGAAGTACGTGGTGCAAAACGTCGCCCACCAGTTCGGCAAGACGGCGACCTTCATGCCCAAGCCGATCGTGGGCGACAACGGTTCCGGCATGCACGTCCACCAGTCGCTGGCCAAGGACGGCAAGAACCTGTTCAGCGGCCCGGATGGCGCCTACGGTGGCCTGTCGGAGACCGCGCTGTACTACATCGGCGGCATCCTCAAGCACGCCAAGACCATCAACGCCTTCACCAACCCGGGCACCAACAGCTACAAGCGTCTGGTTCCGGGCTTTGAAGCGCCGGTGATGCTGGCCTACTCGGCCCGTAACCGTTCTGCCTCAATCCGCATCCCCTACATCGCCAACCCCAAGGGCCGCCGCATCGAAGTGCGCTTCCCAGACTCCTCGGCCAACCCCTATCTCGCCTTCGCGGCGATGATGATGGCGGGCCTGGACGGCATCGAGAACAAGATTCACCCGGGCGAGCCGTCCGACAAGGATCTCTACCATCTGCCGCCGGAAGAGGACGCGAAGATTCCGCGCGTCTGCCACAGCCTCGACATGGCGCTCGAAAGCCTCGACAAGAACCGCGACTTCCTCAAGAAGGGCGGCGTGTTCACCGACGAAGTGATCGATGCCTACATCGAGCTGAAGATGCAGGAAGTGACCAAGTTCCGCATGACCACTCACCCGGTCGAGTTCGAGATGTACTACAGCCTCTAAGCCGGGCTGTTGCGATACGAAGCGCCCCGCCTCGTGCGGGGCGTTTTTTTGGCCGTCCCTGGCGCGCCCTGGTTCCGTTTGCCGACCCCCTGGGCGGCCTTCCATGGCCGCCCGTTCGCCGGGCGAACAGCCACTGGCTGTTCGCTACCGCCCCGGCTCACCCCCGCCTCGTGCGGGGCGTTTTCTTTTGCGCGCCGGTCTCGGCATGCTTGCCGGATGCGCCTGGAAGCTCCGCCGGTTTTTTCCGCCTTTCTCGAAAGCGCCGCCCAGTGGCGGGCGCTACCGCACGAGTACGCCTTCGGTGGCTGGCTGGCCGCGATGGCGCTCTGGCTGCTCTGGGTGGCCGGCCCCGGCGATCCCCATAGCCAGGTCTTCGTCGCCTGTGCCTTGCTGAGTGCGGTCCTGATCGTCTGGTGCCAGCGTCGCCCGACGCCACTGCGCTGGCGCTTGCGCCTGCTCTGGTATCCGAGCGCCATGGGCTTGTCGTTCTACACGCTGCCGGGTGCCGTCGCCGCGCTCGGGCGGCCGAATGCCGATGCGCTGCTGGCCGCAGCCGACCAGCGCCTGCTGGGGCAACCCGCCGCCCAGGTCTTGCAGCCCTTCGCCTCGCCGGGACTCACCGACCTGCTGACCGTCTGCTACCTGTTTTTCTTCGTGGTGCTGATCCTCGGCCCGGGTCATTACTGCCTGCGCGATCTGGCCCGTTTCCGGGCCTGCATCGTCGGCCTGTTCGTGCTCTACGCGGTGGGCTTCGCCGGCTATGTGGCGCTGCCGGCAGGGGGGCCGTTTCGGGCCTTGGCGGCGCTACCGCCGCTGCCCGCCGGGCCTTTCGCGCGGCTCGCGCATCCGCTGATCGTCGGCGGCAGCAATGGCGTCGATGTGTTCCCCAGCATCCACTTCGCCGCCTCGCTCTACCTGCTGCTGTTCGACTGGTGGCACCACCAGCGGCGATTCTGGCAGTGGTTGCCGCCCATCGTTCTGCTCTGGGTTTCGACGGTCTATCTGCGCTACCACTACCTCGTGGACCTGATCGCCGGGCTCCCGGTCGCCGGCCTCGGGCTCTGGGTCATGCACCGCTATCGCCGCTCGGAACTGGCGGGACGGACTGACGCCGATATGTTCGTTGCGCGCCCATCGCCGCAGGGCTAGTCTCTCGCCATGCGCTCTCTTGCTTGCCTGCTGCTCCTGGCGCTGGCCATGCCCCTGGCCGCCAAGGACGAAATCTATCGCTGGGTCGACGCCGACGGCGTGATCCACTACGGCTCCCAGCCGCCGACCAAGGATGCCAAGCCGGCGGCGCTGCCGGATCTGCAAACCTACCGCTCCGGGCGTCCGCCGGTGGTGGCGGCACCGGTCATCGACAAGCCGGTCGCGCCGACTGCGGCGAGCAAGCTGGAGCTTGCGCTGCGCGTCGCCGCTCCGGTGGAAGACGAGACTTTCCGCGATCCGCAGGGGCTGGTGCCGGTGAGTCTGACCGTCAGTCCGGGGCTGCCGGAAGGGGCGGGCTACGTCTACTACCTCGATGGCGTCGCGCAGAACAAGAAGCCTTGGCTGGCCGCGAGTTACACGCTTACCGAGGTCGAGCGTGGCGAGCACAAGATCAGCGCCGCCGTCGTGGACAAGGACGGCCGGGAGCTGACCCGTTCCGGGGCGGTGCGCATCTACCAGATGCCCCCTATCGCGCGCTAGCGCACGAATTTGGTGCATTCCGGGCAGGATGCGGCTAGTCTCCTTGCCCCAATAGTGCGCAGGCCGGGAGTTTTGCTGGCCTGAGCTTTGCTTGCCAAGCGTATGGCCCTGCTCCCTCGAACCGCTGCCCGCGTCAAGGCGGATGCCCTGCTGGACGGCCTCACCACGGCGGTGATCTGCGTCGATCAGCACCTGCGTATCGCCGGCCTCAATTCCGCTGCCGAGAACCTATTCGGGGTGGGACGCAAACACGCGGTGAATGAACCGCTGGTGCAGGCCATCCCCCATTTCGCACCGCAGTTGCCGCGCATCACCCAGGCGCTGGCCGACTTTGCCGGCTTCATCGAGCGCGAGAGCCGGCTGTCGCGCCACGGCGAGCCGCCGATTACCGTCGATTGGCGGGTGACGCCGTTCATGGACGGCAAGCTGCGCGGCCTGCTGCTGGAACTGCTGCCGCTGGACCGCCACCTGCGCATCACCCGCGACGAGTGGCTGGCCGCCCAGCACCAGGCCAGCCGCGAGCTGATCCGTGGCCTGGCGCACGAGATCAAGAATCCGCTGGGAGGCATCCGTGGCGCCGCGCAGTTGCTGGAGCGGGAGTTTCCCGACAGTCAGCACCGCGAATACACCCAGGTGATCATCAAGGAGGCCGATCGACTGCAGAACCTGGTCAATCGCCTGCTCGGGCCCAACCGCCTGCCCAAGAAGGCGCCGCTCAACATCCACGAGGTGGTCGAGCACGTGCGGCAGCTGGTGCAGGCCGAGGGGGTGGAGAACATCACCCTGCTGCGTGACTACGATCCCAGCATCCCTGACCTGGTCGCCGACCGTGAGCAGCTGATCCAGGCGGTGCTCAACGTCGTGCGCAACGCCATGCAGGCCCTGGCTGCGCGTCCCGGCACCATGGGCATCATCCAGTTGCGCACCCGCGCCAAGCGGCAGTTCACCATCGCCGGCGTGCGTCACCGGCTGGTCGCGCAGATCGACATCGAGGACAACGGGCCGGGCATTCCTCCCGAGCTGTTCGAGAAGATTTTCTATCCAATGGTGACCGGCCGCCCGGATGGCACCGGACTTGGCCTGCCGATTGCTCAGTACATGATCCATAGCCACGGCGGCCTGATCGAATGCGCAAGCCGACCGGGGCAAACCATCTTTTCCATCTATCTGCCGTTCGAGCCGGGAGGCACGCCTTGAGTCATGTGCGCTCGGAAGGCCAATGAGTTACCGATGAATCGCATTAGCGAAGAACAGCCGCCCATCCATGTCTGGGTGGTGGACGACGACGAATCGATCCGCTGGGTGCTAGCCAAGTCGCTGGGCCGAGAAGGCATGCAGGTGCGTACCTTCGAGGGTTCCGCTGAACTGCTGGACGCGCTGGAGGAGGAAACTCCGGACGTGCTGGTCTCCGACATCCGCATGCCCGGCGTCGATGGCCTGGCCTTGCTGGAGCGGGTGCGCGCCAGCCATCCGGAACTGCCGGTGATCATCATCACCGCGCATTCCGACCTCGACGCTGCGGTCGCCAGCTACAAGGGCGGCGCCTTCGAGTACCTGCCCAAGCCCTTCGACGTCGATGCCGCCGCCACCCTGGTTCGGCGTGCCGCCAAGCCGAAGACGCCGGCGGGCGGCAGCAGCGCCGCCGCGCCCACCGCCACCATCATCGGCGAGGCGCCGGCGATGCAGGACGTGTTCCGCGCCATCGGCCGGCTCGCGCATTCCAACATCACCGTGCTGGTCACCGGCGAGTCCGGTACTGGCAAGGAGCTGGTCGCCCGCGCCCTGCACGAGACCAGCCCGCGCGCCAACAAGCCGTTCATCGCGGTCAATACCGCGGCGATTCCCAAGGACCTGCTGGAAAGCGAGTTCTTCGGCCACGAACGCGGCGCCTTCACCGGTGCCGCCACTCTGCGCAAGGGGCGTTTCGAACAGGCCGACGGCGGCACCCTGTTCCTGGACGAAATCGGCGACATGCCGGCCGATCTGCAGACGCGCCTGCTGCGCGTATTGCAGAACGGCGAGTTCTACCGGGTTGGCGGCACCGCGCCGATCAAGGTCGATGTGCGGGTGGTCGCCGCCACCCACCAGGATCTCGACGAACTGGTGAAGGAAGGCCGCTTCCGCGAAGACCTCTACCACCGCCTCAACGTCATTCGCGTGCGCATCCCGGCGCTGCGCGAGCGCCCGGAGGACGTGCCGCCGCTGATGCGCCACTTCCTGGCCCGCGCCGGCGAGGAGCTGAAGACCGAACCCAAGCTGGTGCTGCCGGAGGTGATGGCGCGCCTGCAGAACTTCGAATGGCCGGGCAATGTCCGCCAGCTGGAAAACACCTGCCGCTGGCTGACCGTGATGGCGCCCGGTCGCGAGATTCATTTGCAGGATCTGCCGCCGGAAATCGCCGAGCGCGCGCCGGTGGAAACCAGTCGGCCGGCGTCGTCTGCCACGGCCACGCCAGCGGCGGTCGCCACCCCCAGCGAGGCGGTCGGCGCCGCACCTGCGGCGGCCGCGCCGGCCAGCGGCGGCGTCTGGCTGAGCGATCTGCGGCTCTGGGCCCGGGCCGAGCTGGCCAAGGGCCGTGACGGTCTGCTCGACGAAGCCGCACCGGCCTTCGAGCGGGCGCTGCTGGAAGTGGCGCTGGAGGCCTCACGCGGCCAGCGCATCGAGGCCGCCAAGCGCCTGGGCTGGGGTCGCAACACGCTGACTCGCAAGATCAAGGAACTGGGGCTGGGCGACGACGAGTAGCCCGCAACCGGCCTCAGGCCGGCTTGCGGGTTCGGCGTCGCCGCGCCGGCGGCGGCGCGCTGGCCGCCACCGCTGCGGGTTTCGGGCCGAGCAAGTCCTCGCCCTGCGCGGCCAGGCGGCGGGCGGCGAAGACCATGCGTGCCGCGACCGCCAGCTGTGCCAGAAAACGGGCATTGACCGCGCCGCCGACCGCGGCGCCGATCAGCGGCAGCGCGCCGGCCACTTTGCGCCAGCCCAGGCGCTGCACCAGGTTCAGGCTCAGCCGGTTGAGGCTGCTGGAGAGCGCCTGTTTGGCGAATTCGCGTTCGGCGGCGCGCTCCAGGCCATCGCGCAGTGCCTCGTCGGCAATCTCTGCACCGACTTCATGGCCGCCTCGGGCCGCTAGCGCGCTGCGCCAGGCCAGCTGCTTTTCTTCCACGGTATCGGCCGAGGCCAGCGCAAACAGCGCCGCCGCCAGCTGCGGAGTCGGTGCCTCGCCATAGCAGTAGCCGGTGCGGATCAGCAGGCGCATCGACAGCAGCACCAGGGCCGGCGCGTCGGCGGCGAGACCGGCGGCACCGGCGATGCCCAGCAGCGTGCCGGAGCCCGCCGCCCAACCCAGATCGCGACGGCTTAGCCGCAGCGCCAGCGCCTGGGCATCGGCCAGCGGCCGGGCGCGCAGCTCGTCGAGATTGGCGGCGCTGGCGGCATTGAGCACCACCCGCGCCGGGGCCAGCCGCAGGGCGTTGCGGTAGAACAGCGCCAGCAGCCGCTGCGCGCCGTGCTCGGGCACCAGTCGCCGCACCACGCCGACCGCCGGCACCGCCACCTTGGGCATGCCGCGCAGCTCGGCGGCGGGTGGCCGGTCGCGCCAGGCGCGAATGGCGTTCGGCAGATCGTCGGGGAGCGTGGCGCTGTCGGTCATGGTGGCGAGTGGCGAGCGGTGGCGCCGGGATAGCCCGGCATGGGGGTAAATCAATACCATGCCGGCATGTGCCTGATCGCTCTTGCCTGGCGTGCCCATCCGCGCTACCCGCTGATCGTGGTCGCCAACCGCGACGAATTCCACGACCGTCCCGCCGCGCCGCTGGCCGAGTGGCCGGACGCGCCCGGCCTCTACGGCGGTCGCGATCTGCGCGCCGGCGGCGCCTGGCTGGCGCTGAGCGGGGGTGGTCGGCTGGCGGCGGTGACCAATGTCCGCGAGCCGCAGCCAGCGCCGGCCGGCCTGCGTTCGCGCGGCGCCCTGGCCACCGGCTTTCTGCAAGGCGCCGCCTCCGCACCGGAGGCGGCGCAGGGCCTGATGGACGAGGCCGGCCGCTTCGGCGCCTTTAACCTCCTGCTCAGTGACGGCCAGACGCTGAGCTATGCCAGCAACCGGCCCGAGCCGCGCTGGCAGCCGGTGGCGCCGGGCGTGCATGCGATTTCCAATGCCGGCCTCAACACCCCCTGGCCCAAGACCCTGCGCCTGCGCGCCGCGCTGCAGGCCTGGCTGGATGAGGGGCGGGAGGAGGTCGAGCCGCTGTTCACCGCGCTCGCCGACGACCGCGCGCCCGCCGATGCCGAGCTACCCGACACCGGTGTCGGTCTGGATCTGGAGCGCCTGCTGGCGCCGCCATTCATCCGCAGCGCCCGCTACGGCACCCGCGCCTCCAGCGTGGTGCTGCTCGGCCCTGAGGGCTGGCGCTTCGAGGAGCGCCGCTTCGGGCCGGACGGCGTGGCGCTCGGCGCCAGCGCGCTTTCCGGCTAGACCAGCCGCCGCGCGCCGTCTACCGGAATCACCGCGCCAGCCAGATAGCTGGCCTGTTCGGAGAGCAGCCAGCTCACCACCGCCGCCACCTCGGCCGGCGTGCCGAAGCGGCGCAGCGGGATGCGCGGCAGCTGGGCGTCCTTGTCGATCAGGTCCTGGCGCTCGGCGTCGGTGGGCTCGGCGTGCACCTCGGCGGCGATATGGCCCAGGGCGACGCCGTTGACGCGCACCGCCGGTGCCAGTTCCACCGCCAGGGTTTCGGTGAGCGCCCAGAGGCCGTCCTTGGCGGCGTTGTAGGCCGACAGGCCCGGCCGCGGCTGCTGGCGGGTGTGGGCGTCGAGCAGGTTCACCACCTTGTGCAGGGCGCCGGCCGCCAGGGCGGCCTGGATCAGCAGCAGCGGCGCCTTCAGATTGGTCGCCACCAGCTCGTCGATCATCGCCGGCTTCAGGCTGGCCAGCGGTGTCGCGTAGTAGGACGAGGCATTGTTGACCAGGGCGGTGGGCGGCCCCATCTGCAGGATGACGGCGTCGATCAGCTCGGCCGGCGCCTGCTCGCGGCGCAGGTCGGCGGAGAACACCCGCGCGCTCGCCGGCCGCAGTTCGCAGAGCTGCTGCGCCAGGGCTTCAGCCGCGTCACGCGAGTGGCCGCAGTGGATCGCCACCCGCCAGCCGTCGGCGTGCAGGCGGCGGACGATGGCGGCGCCGACGCGGCGCGCGGCACCGGTTACCAAGGCTACAGGAGCTTCGTTCATGCGCTAGTCTCCGCACTCATTTTTTCGATTCGGACTGTAAGTGTGAACGACTGGCTGACTGCTGTGCTGCTGGGTGTGATCGAAGGCCTCACGGAATTCCTCCCCATCTCCTCCACCGGACATCTGCTGATCGCCGAGGAGTGGCTGGGCCGGCGCAGCGATCTGTTCAATGTCGCCATCCAGGCCGGCGCCATCCTCGCGGTCTGCCTGGTCTACCGCACGCGCCTGCTGCAACTCGCGCGCGACTGGCGCGAGCCCGAGGCCTTTGACTACCTGAGCAAGATCGCCGTCGCCTTCGGCGTCACCGCGGTGCTGGGTCTGATCGCCAAGAAGCTGGGCGCTGAGCTGCCCGATACGGTGACGCCGATCGCCGTCGCGCTGATCGTTGGTGGCTTCGTCATCTTCGCGGTGGAGGCCTGGGCGCAGCGCCAGCCGGCGATGGCCGAGCTGAGCTGGAAGGTGGCGGTGGCGGTCGGCGTGGCGCAGGTCGTCGCCGGCGTGTTCCCCGGCACCTCGCGCTCGGCGGCGGCGATCTTTGCGGCCATGCTGGCGGGCCTGACCCTGCGGCCACGCGCCGCCGAGTTCGCGTTTCTGGTCGGCATCCCGACCATGTTCGCGGCCAGCGGCTATGAGCTGCTGAAGGTCTTGAAGTCGGGCGGTGCCGCCGCCGCCGAGCCCTGGGGGCAGCTGGCGCTGGCCTTCGTGGTGGCGGCCATCACCGGTTTCGCGGCGGTGCGCTGGCTGCTGGGCTTCATCGGCCATCACAGTTTCGTGCCCTTTGCCTGGTATCGGCTGGCGCTGGGCCTGATCCTGCTGGTAGCACTCTGAGCGGCGCTGCGGCCATAAAAAAAGCCGGTGGCGTAAACGCCACCGGCTTTTTCTGTTTGCGAAGAGACCCGATCAGTTGGGCTTTTCTTCCGGAGTGACCGCTTCCTTGGCCGCCTCGGCGGCTTCCTTCGCGGCTTCACCGGCACTTTCGAGAGCGTCGGCGGCATTTTCCCCCGCGTCCTTGAGCTTCTCGTTTTCGCGCATGTCGAGACCGTCCTTCACCTTCTCTTCCAGCTGCGCGGCGGCGCTCGGCTCTTCCTTCTTGCAGGCGGTGGTGGTGACGCCGAGAGCGGCGATCATTAGCAGGACAGCAAGGTTCTTGTTCATAGGGATGCTCCAGAAAGTGGTCGCCACAAAGAGGGCGGCTGGTAGTCTGTGCCTGGGCGCTGAACCCGGCGTGAATCCCTGGTGAGTCGGGCCTAGCCTGGATCGGCCGCGCGCTGCCGGCTGACCCAGGCGCTCAGGCGTTCGCCGCGTTTGGCCGCCAGCGCCGGGCCGATGGCGGCACCCTGGATGCCCTCGGCCATCACCTCGCGCGCCTGTAGCTGGCTGGCTTCGGCCGCCGCCGCGCGCAGGTAGTCGAGCTGCGGGTAGTCGCAGTCCTCATAGCCGAGCCGGCCACGGGCATCGCAGAGGCAGGCCTCGCAGACCAGCGCGAACTGGCGCTCGTCCTTGAAGGCCTTCATCCGCTCCAGCAGCTCCAAGAGGGTTTGCGGCCGCAGCTGCCGCACCTGGTGCACCAGCAGGTGCTCGCGGGTGTGGATCAAGGCCACCTCGCGGCAGGCCTTGGGTACCCGCAGGCGCTCGCAGAAGCGCTCCACCAGCGGCACCCCGGCAAGATCGTGGCCGTAGTGGCTGGGCCAGCGGCTGGGCAGGGTCAGCGCCTTGCCGAAGTCGTGGCAGAGCGCCGCCACCCGCACCTCCAGGCCAAAGTCCAGGCGCGCGGCGGCGTCGATGCACATCAGTGTGTGCACGCCGGAGTCGACCTCCGGGTGGTAGTCGGCGCGCTGCGGCACGCCGAACAGCGCATCGAGCTCCGGGAACAAGCGCGCCAGCGCACCACAGGCGCGCAGGGTCTCGAAATACACCGACGGCCGGCAGCTGCGCGCCATCGCTTCACCGCCGGTGGCGATCAGAGGCGGCGCCAGGGTCTGCATCAGGGCGCGCTCGGTTTCCTTCCACACCCGCTCGGCGACCAGATGGTCGATCTCGCCGTCGTTGACCAGCCGCCGGCACAGCGCCAGGGTCTCCGGTGCCACGCTGAAGCCCAGTGGTGCAAAGCGGGCGGCGAAGCGCGCCAGCCGCAGCACCCGCAGCGGGTCTTCGGCGAAGGCCGGCGAAACATGGCGGAGCACGCGGGCTTGCAGATCGCGCTGGCCGCCATAGGGGTCGACCAGGCGGCCGTCGGCGTCGCGGGCGATGGCGTTGATGGTCAGGTCGCGGCGGATCAGATCCTCTTCCAGCGTCACCTCCGGCCCGGTGTGGAAGGTGAAGCCGTGATAGCCACGGCCGCTCTTGCGCTCGGTGCGCGCCAGCGCGTGTTCTTCCTTGGTTTCCGGGTGCAGGAACACCGGAAAGTCCTTGCCCACCGGCCGGTAGCCGGCGGCGACCATCTCCTCCGGACTGACGCCCACCACCACCCAGTCCTGCTCCTTGGCCTGCAAGCCGAGCAGGGCGTCGCGGACCGCACCACCTACCAGATAGCGCTTCAAGGCGAACCCGAAGGCGTCACCGGCGGCAGCCAGGCGGCGGCGCGCACCGCCTTGCCAGTTTCCAGCCAGTCGTAGGCGGCGGCATGCAGCAGGATGCGCTGCACGTACACCCGCGTCTCGTTGTAGGGGATGTTCTCGATCCAGACATCGGCCTCGCGGGCGCCGTCGGTGGGCCGCCAGCGCTCGGCGGCGCGGGCGCCGGCGTTGTAGGCGGCCAGCGCCAGAATCCAGCGACCCTGGTACCGGTCGGCCAGCTCGCGCAGGTGCAGGGCGCCCAGCGGCAGGTTCACCGCCGGGTCGAACAACTGCTCGCGGCTGGGCGCCGGCCGCTGGTTGCGCTTGGCGACCAGCTTGGCGGTGGAGGGCAGCAGCTGCAGCAGGCCGATGGCATCGGCGGCGGAGACCGCATCGGCCTTGAATACGCTTTCCTTGCGCATCACGCCGTGTATCCACATCGGCGGCGTGCCGGACAGCGCCGCCGCCTGCCGCACCTCGCCCTCGTAGGGGCGCGGGAACAGCGCCGGCACGTCGTCGAACATGCCCTGACGGGTGGCGGTGACCACCGCCTGGTCGTACCAGCCCCATTGCCCGGCGATGGCGACCAAGGCCGGCCGCAGCTTCGGGTCGAGCGCGTCGAAGGTCGCGCGCCATTCCAGCGAGGCGATGCTGCGCAGTTGCAGCGCCCAGGCCTCCTCGGCGCGGGCGTAGGAGGGCAGGGCGGCGAGCGCGGCACGCGCCTCCGGGCCGACCACCGCCAGCCTACGCGAGGGCGGCGTCCAGGCCTGGCCGAGCCGCCAGGAGGCGAGCAGGCCGTAGGTGTCGAACTCGCCGGTGAGCGCGCGGTACAGCGGCCGCGCCTGGTCGGTCCTGCCCAGCGCCTCCAGGGCGCGGGCGCGCCAGTAACGCCAGCGCGGCTGGCTGGCGAGCTTGGCGGGCAGGGCGTCGGTCCAGGCCAGCACCTGTAGCCACTCGCCGTTCCACAGCGCCGCGCGCAGCCGCCATTCCAGCGCGCGCTCGTCGAGCGGCTCGCCGCTGGCGGCCGCGGACTGGAACAGGCCCAGCGCGCCGGGGTCGCGGCTCCAGGCCAGCGGCAGGGCGGCGCTCAGGGTCAGCGCCTCGGTGGTCGCCATCGAGGGCTTGAGCGCCACCAGCAGGCGCGGCAGCAGCGCGGTGGCGGCGTCGGTGTTGCGGCGCGCGTAGCGCTGCCAGCTCTCGCGCAGGCCCTGGTCGTCGATGGCGCTGCGGCCGCCTTCGGCGAGCTGGGCGAAACCGGCGGCGGGGTTGTCGAGCAGGGCCAGCCAGGCCTCCAGCGGCGGGCGTCGTGCCGCCGGCAGCTCGGCGAGCAGCGGCCGGGCCCGGGCGCTGTCGCCCTCGACCAGGCGGCTGCGCGCCCGGCGTTCGATCAGCGCGGCGTCGTAGACCGGCTGCTGGCGCAGCCAGGCCAGGGCATTGCCGCATTCGGCGGGCAGCTCGGCCTCGGCGACCCAGCGCTCGGCCAGGCTCTGCGCTAGCTCGGGCGTGGCGCCGGTCGCGAGCCAGGCGTCGAGCGCGCGGCAGCGCAGGGCCTCGTCGCCGAGGTCTTCGCGCCAGGCGGCGAGGAAGGCGGTCCAGTCCTGGCGCTCGGCGAGCTTGTTCAGCCACAGCCGGCGCAACTCGCGGCCGGCCGGCGCCTCGCCCTGCTCGGAGAGAAAGGCGGCGATGCCGGCCTCGGCCTGCGGCTGTCCGGCGGCCAACTGGGCTTTCAGCCGTGCCGCGCGCAGCCAGGGGTAGAGCGGGTAGGCGCGCAGCGCGGCGCTGTCGGTCGCCGCCGCGGCGGGATCGGCGCTGGGCTGCTGGTAGGCGGCGCTGAAGGTGGCGCGCACCTCGTCCGCGGCGTGGCTCTGGCCCGCGAAAGCCAGGATCAGGCCGGCCAGCAGACCGCGAGTCAGCGGTCGATAGCGGAGGGAATTAGGATGCGCGCTCATTTGCCGCCATTGTAGGTCCTGCGCCCATGCTCTCCCTGTTGATCTTCGTCGCCACCGGCGCCGCGGCTGGCGTGCTGGCGGGGCTGTTCGGCGTCGGCGGCGGCCTGATCATGGTGCCGGCTCTGGCCTTCGTGCTGCCGGCCTTGGGAGTGCCGGCGGCGGTGGTGATGCAGGTGGCGATCGGCACCTCGCTGGCGGTGATCGGCGCCACCTCGATCTCCTCCACCCGCGCCCACCAGCGCCGCCGGGCGGTGCGCTGGGATCTGCTGCGCGGCTTCGCGCCCGGCCTGGCGCTGGGTGCCCTGGGCGGCGCCTTTGTCGCGCATGGCTTGTCCGGCACGGCGCTGAAGAACACCGTCGGCATCGGTGCCCTGCTGGTGGCGGCGCAGATGTTTTTCGGCGCCCAGCCCAAGGCGCATCCCGGCGACCACCGCCTGCCGACCGGCGAGCTGCTGGCGGCCGGCGGCGGCATCGGCCTGCTTTCGGCCCTGGTCGGCATCGGCGGCGGCTCGCTGACCGTGCCTTACCTGTCCTGGCGCGGCGTGCCCATGCAGCAGGCGGTGGGCACCGCGGCGGCCGGCGGCATCCCCATCGCCTGGGGCGGTGCGCTGGGCTTCGCGATCAGCGGCTGGCAGCTGGCCGGCCTGGCCGGACCGCACCTGGGCTACATCAGTCTCTATGCCTTTCTCGGCTTGGCGGTGACCAGCGTGCTGACCGCTCCCCTGGGCGCCCACTGGGCACATGCCCTGCCGGCGCGCACGCTCAAGCGCGCGTTCGCGGTGCTGCTGGCCTCGGTGGGCTTGCTGATGCTGCTGCGCTAAACGACCGGTCCCGGCCGATGTCCGCGACCGGCTGTCTTGGTGCTGCGGCTACACTGGCGATATTCCCGCGATGGCCTGCACCGGAGGGCCCGGATGGATTCGCTCAAGCGGCTGCTCTGTCTCGCCCTGCTGGCGGCATCGGCGCCGTCGGCCCTGGCCCAGAGCACCGTGGTGGATCGTTACGGCGGCCCGGCCTTCTCGACGCCGTCCCTTGGCGAGCTTGAGCAGCAACGCACCGTCGAGCGGCTGGTCGAACAGCAGAAGGCGCTGCTGGCGAACCCGGGCGGGGTGGAGGTTCGATCACTGGACCCAAGCCGCTTGCCACCGCCGAGTCCGGCGGAAGCCCGGGGACCGATGGCGGAGGCCATTCCAGAGTCCGAACCGCCGCCGCTCCCTGAGGCCGCGCCCGGTGAGTGCTTCGCGCTGGTGCGTGTTCCGGCGGAGTACCGCGAGCGTCAACAGGTCTATCAACGCGCTCCAGCCAACGAGTGGTTGGAAACCACGCCAGCGCGTTACGCGCAGGGTCGCGAGACCTATGTACGGCGCGAGGCCTACGAGCAGACCGAGCTGACTCCGGCCGCCGACGAGGGCGGTTACGAGACGATCCGCGAGCAGGTGCTGGAGCGCCCGGCCCGGCAGGTCTGGCGGCGCGGCAGCGGACCGGTGCAGCGCATCGACCAGGCCACCGGCGATCTCTACTGTCTGGTCGAGGAGCCGGCGGTCTACCGCACGGTGACGCGGCAGGTGGCAAAGGCGCCGACCGGTTTGAAGCGCGTGGTGGTGCCCGAGCAACTGGGCCAGCGCCCGGCGACGCGGCTGGTCGCGCCGGCCACGGTCGAACGAGTGCGGGAGCCGGCCCGACTGGAAAGCCGTTTCGACCGCGAGCTGGTCCGGCCAGAGCGTCTGGAATGGCGGCCGGTACTGTGCCCGACCAACATGACTCCGGAAGTGATCGCCCGGGTGCAGCAGTCGCTGCGCGCGGAAGGCTACGACCCCGGTCCGGTCGACGGCGTGCTGGGCGTCCGCACGCAGCGCGCGCTCGCGCAGTACCAGCGCGATCAGCGCGGCTCACTGGAATCCCTATCGCGCTAACAGCGGCTTGAGCGTCGGCCAGACCGCGTCCAGCAGGCCGGGCTGGGCGGCGGCGTTGGGGTGGATGCCGTCGTCCTGGAACTGCTTGGGATCGGCGGCGATGGCGGCCAGGAAGAACGGCACCAGCGGTGTCTTCAGTGCCCGTGCGGTGTCGCCGAACACCTGGGCGAAGCTCTCGGTGTAAGCAGGGCCGTAGTTGGAGGGGATACGCATCTCGAACAGCACCGGCGTAGCGCCGGCGGCGCGGCTCAAGCCCACCAGCTTTTCCAGATTGCCGCGCAGCGCCTTCACCGGCTGAGCGCGCAGGCCGTCGTTGGCGCCGAGTTCGATCAGAACTATTTGTGGCCGCTGCGCCTCCAAGGTGGCGGGCAGGCGGCTCAGACCGCCGGCGCTGGTGTCGCCGGAAATCGAGGCGTTCACCACCCGGTGCGGATAGCCTTGAGTCTTCAGCCGCCGCTCCAATAGAGAGACCCAGCCGGATTCGCGCGGCAGGCCGTAGCCGGCCGACAGCGAGTCGCCCAGCACCAGGATCACCGGCGGCGTCGCCGGCTTGGCACCGGCCAACGCCGAGTACAGACACAGCAGCACTACCGAGAAGAAACGAGTCATGACATCGGCCATCGAGGCGAAGGGGCTGGTCAAGCGGGTGACCAGCGGCGAGGGAGCGGAAGCACTGACCATCCTGTCGGGGCTGGAGTTGCAGATTCAAGCCGGCGAGAGCGTCGCCATCGTCGGCAGCAGCGGGTCCGGCAAGACTACGCTGCTGTCACTGCTGGCCGGGCTGGACACGCCCAGCGCCGGTTCGATCCGCCTCGATGGTCAGACCCTGGAGGACAAGAGCGAGGACGCCCGCGCCGCGCTGCGCGCCGGCAGGGTCGGCTTCGTGTTCCAGTCCTTCCAGCTGCTGAACGGCTTCACCGCGCTGGAGAACGTGATGCTGCCGGCCGAGCTGGCCGGCCGTCGCAACGCCCGAGAGCTTGCCGTCGCTGCGCTGGAATCGGTCGGCCTGGGCGCACGGCTCAGTCATTACCCGCAGCAGCTCTCCGGAGGCGAGCAGCAGCGGGTGGCGCTGGCGCGCGCCTTCGCCGCCGAGCCGAAGATCCTGTTCGCCGATGAGCCTACCGGCAATCTCGACACCGCCACCGGCGCGCGCATCATCGACCTGCTGTTCGCGCTCAACCGCGAGCGCGGCGCGACCCTGGTGCTGGTTACCCACGACGCGCAGCTGGCCGCGCGTTGCGGCCGCACTCTGCGGCTGAGCGGAGGCCGGCTCGATGGCTGAGTCCACTGCGCTGAAGGCGCCGCCCCTGGCACTCGCGGAAAGTGCGCCGACCTTGGCCGGTCGTCCCTGGCGGCACGCGCTGCGCAGCCTGGCGCGCGGCTGGCGTTCCGGCCGCTTGCTGATTCTCGGCTTCGCCATTGCCCTGGCGGTGGCCTCGGTTGGCAGCGTCGGCCTGTTCACCGAGCGGGTGCGGCTGGCGCTGGAGCGTCAGAGCGGCGAGGCCCTGGGTGCCGATGCCCTGCTCGGCAGCCGCGACCCGCTGCCGGCGGCCTTGCGCGCGCAGCTCGAAGCCCTGGGCTTGCGCACGGCGGCGGTCACCGTGTTCCCCAGCGTCGCGGTGGCGGGTGACTACACCAGCCTGGTGTCGGTGAAGGCGGTCGAAGCCGGTTATCCGCTGCGTGGCGAGTTGCGCATCGCCCGCGAGCCCTTCGGCACTCCGCAGGCGGCGCCTGGTGTGCCGCTGCGCGGGGAGGCCTGGGTGGATCTGCGGGTGTTGCAGGAGCTGGGCATCGATCCGGGCGCGTCGCTGCAACTCGGGCGGCTGCAACTCAAGGCCAGTGCGCTGATCGCCTTCGAGCCGGATCGCGGCGGTGGCTTCTCCGATCTCGCCCCGCGGCTGATGATCAATGCCGACGATCTTCCCGAATCCGGCCTGCTCACCCTCGGCAGCCGCGCCAGCTACAACCTGCTGCTGGCCGGCAGCGCCGAGCAGATCGCCGCCGCCCAGCAGATCCAATTGGCGCCGACGCAGAAATTCGAGACCCCGCGCGATGCCCGGCGCGAGCTCAGCTCGGCGCTGGATCGCGCCGGCCTCTTCCTCGACATCGCCGGCCTCGCCGCCGCGTTGCTGGCGGCGGCAGCGGTGGCGCTGACCGCCCGCGGCCACGGCGCTTCGCTGCGCGACGAGGTGGCGCTGCTCAAGACCCTGGGCGCGCGGCGCCGCTTCCTGTTGCAGAGCCTGAGTCTGCAATTGCTGCTGCTGGGCCTGGTCGCCGGGCTGGTCGGTGCCCTGGTGGCACTGCTCGGGCAGGCGGTGATCGGCGCCCTGCTCAGCGAGGCGATGAAGGTGGAGCTGCCGGCACCACCGCTGGCGCCGCTGCTGTCCGCCTATGTACTGGGACTGGTGATGCTGCTCGGCTTCGCGCTGCCGCCGGTGCTGGCGGCGGTGCGCACGCCGCCCTTGCGGGTGCTGGCGCGCGAGCTGAGCGCCGGGCCCAGTCGCTGGGTGCCGGTGCTGGCGCTGCTGGCGGTGGTCGGCCTGCTGCTCTGGCAGACCGGCGCGCCGGATCTGGCCGGCATCGTCCTGGTCGGTGCCGCGCTGGCCTGCGGGGCGCTGGCGCTGCTGGCCTGGCTGATGGTGCGGGCGCTGGCGCCGTTGCGTCGGCGCGGTGGCTCGGCCTGGCGTTTTGGCCTGGCCAACGTCGCGCGCCGGCAGGCGGCGACGGTGGGGCAGGTGGTGGCCCTGGGCCTGGCGCTGCTGGCCCTGCTGCTGATCTCGGTGGTACGCCAGGACCTGCTGGAGAGCTGGCGCGACAAGCTGCCGGCAGACATCCCCAACCAGTTCCTGATCAACATCCAGAGCGAGCAGGTGGAGCCGCTCAAGACCTTTTTCCGCGAACGCGGTTTCGGCGAGCTGGTGCTGTGGCCGATGGCGCGCGGCCGGCTGGTGGCGCTCAACGGCCAGCCGGTCAGCGAGGAGTCCTTCGACGACCCCGAGACCCGGCGCTGGATCAACCGCGAGTTCAATCTGAGCTGGACCGATCACTTCGGGGCCGACAACGAGCTGCTCAGCGGCGAGTGGTGGGACGCCTCCGCGCAGGGCCAGCCCTGGCTGTCGGCCGACGACTACGCGGTGAAGCGGCTCAAGCTCAAGCTCGGCGATACCCTCGGGCTCGACATCGCCGGCCAGATCTACACGCTGACGGTAAAAAACACCCGCAAGGTCAGTTGGGACAGCTTCAAGCCGAACTTCTTCCTGGTCACCCCGCCCGGCACGCTCGAGGCGGCGCCGCGCCAGTGGCTGACCAGCTTCCGCCTGGAGCCGCAGCAGCGCGCGGTGCTCTCCGAGCTGGTGCGGACGTTCCCCAATGTCACTGCACTCGACCTGGAGGCGGCAATCCAGCAGGTGCGCGGCATCGTCGACCGGGTGGTGCGGGCGGTGGAATTCGTCTTCCTGTTCGCGTTGCTCGCCGGTCTGCTGGTGCTGCTGGCGGCGATCGACGGCACCCGCGGCGAGCGGGCGCGCGAAACCGCCCTGTTGCGCGCGCTAGGTGCGCGCTCCTCGACCCTGCTCGCCGGCCTGCTGGCCGAATACGCCCTGCTCGGCCTGCTGGCCGGCCTGGTGGCGGCCGCGGCCGCCCAGGGCGTGGCCTGGGGCCTGGCGGCGGGCGTGTTCGACATCCCCTACGGCCCCAGGCCTTTGCTCTGGCTGCTGGGGGCGCTGGCCGGCACCGCGCTGGTGACGGCGCTGGGCTGGCTGTCGATGCGGCGGGTGCTGCAAACGCCGCCGCGCGCGGTACTTGGTTGAGGGGCTCATCCCAAGGTCGTAGCGGCGGCCCGGCCGCGCCGCGCCGATCTGGCTAAAATGTGCGCCCTTTCGCGCAGCACTCGTCCAACCCCCATGGGAGCTTTCATGAAAAAGCCCGTCAAGGTCGCCGTCACCGGCGCCGCCGGCCAGATCGCCTACTCGCTCATCTTCCGCATTGCCTCCGGCTCGCTGTTCGGCCCCGATCAGCCGGTGCACCTGCAGTTGCTGGAAGTGCCGGTGCCGGAGGTTCTGGAGAAGCTCAAGGGCACGGTGATGGAGGTCGAGGACTGCGCCTTCCCGCTGGTCAGCGGCATCACCGCCACCGGTGACATGAACGAGGCCTTCAGCGGCACCGACTACGCCTTCCTGGTCGGCGCCCGTCCGCGCGGCCCCGGCATGGAGCGCAAGGACCTGCTGACCGCCAACGGCGGCATCTTTGGTCCCCAGGGCAAGGCCATCGCCGCCAACGCCAGCAAGGATGTGCGCGTGCTGGTGGTCGGTAACCCGGCCAACACCAACGCCCTGATCGCCGCCACCGCCGCCAAGGGTCTGGACCCCAAGCAGTTCCACGCCATGGTGCGCCTGGACCACAACCGCGCGATCAGCCTGCTTTCCGGCAAGACCGGCGTGCACGGCAACGACATCGAAAAGGTCATCATCTGGGGCAACCACAGCTCTACCCAGTACCCCGACCTGCACAACACCACCGTCGGCGGCAAGCCGGCGCTGTCGCTGATCGACCAGGCCTGGTACGCCAACGAGTTCATCCCCACCGTGCAGCAGCGCGGCGCCGCCATCATCAAGGCGCGCGGCCTGTCGTCCGCCGCTTCCGCCGCCTCCGCCGCCATCGACCACATGCGCGACTGGGCGCTGGGCAGCAACGGCAAGTGGGTGTCGATGGGCGTGCCCTCCGACGGCAGCTACGGCATCGCCCCGGGCGTGGTCTACGGCTACCCCTGCATCTGCAAAAACGGCCAGTACGAGATCGTCCAGGGTCTGGACGTGAACGAGTTCAGCCGCGGCAAGATGCTGGCCACCGAGACCGAGCTGCGCGAAGAGCGCGCCGCCATCGAGGACCTGCTGAAGGCCTGATCCGCTTCGGCGTGGTCCGAAAGGCGCGGCCCTCCAGCCGCGCCTTTTTTCGTTGCAGAATGGGCGATGCAAACCTTCCTGTTCTCCCGCCAAGGTGAGGTGCCCCAGCGCCTCGACAGCGTCGAAGCGCTGCCCGATGAAGGCTTCGTCTGGCTGGACTTCACCCGCCACGAGGCGCAGAGCTGGCCGAGACGGGTCGAGCAACTGGCCGGTTTCAAGGTGCACGAGGACCACATCGCCGACAGCTACAACGGCGATCATCCCTCGGTGTTCGAGGGCACCGAGGACTACGACATGCTGATCTTCCAGGGGCTGGTTCCGGAGGATTGCGAGAACCATCAGGATCTGATCGTCACCAAGTCCGCCGCCTTCTTCCTGTTCGATCGCCTGCTGGTCAGCGTGCACGCGGAAGACAGTGCTTCCTTCGATCTGGTCAAGCGCAAATTCTGCGAGACCAAGCTGCGCTTCCCCTCGACACCGTTCGGCCTGGTGCACGTGCTGCTCGACACCATGGTCGATCGCTCGCTGCCGGTGGTAAATGAGCTGGAAGCTCGCCTGGAGCACCTGCAGGACATGCTGCTGGATCCGAAGAACCCTTTCGAGGACTGGCACGAGCTGTTGTCGCAGCGCAAGCAGGCGCATTCCCTGGAACTGCTCTGCGAGCAGAACCGCACCACCCTCGACACCTGGGCGCGGGAGATGCGGGTGGAGCTGACCGACGCCCAGCGGGTGCGCCTCAACGACCTGCGCGAGCACCTGCAACGCCTGCAGCGCCATGCCGACTCGATCCAGAAGGACATCGAGGTCACCATGCAACTGCATTTCTCCAGCGTCGCCCACCGCACCAACAAGATCGTGCAGACGCTGACCGTGCTGTCGGCAATCTTCTTCCCGCTAACGCTGATCACTGGCATCTACGGCATGAACTTCCAGTACATGCCCGAGCTGACCTGGCACTACGGCTACTACGCGGTGCTGGCGGTGCTGGTGCTGGTCGGTGGCGGCCTGCTGCTCTGGTTCAAGCGCCGCCACTTCTTCTAAAAGCGTGAGGTCGGGCGCTACGCGCCCTGTGAGGTCGTGCCGCTGACGCGGCACTGTCAGGGCGCTCCGGCTGCGCCGTCGCTGTGAGGAAATGCAGTGGCGCGCCGGAACTGGCTGGGCTTTCCCTCACAGGCCCGCAGGGCCGCCCTCACAGCAAGCCGCGTAGCGGCGAGCGCCCTCACAGGGCGCCGCAGGCGCCCGGCCTCACGCCTTCTTCACCAGCCGGGCGTAGTAGAAGCCATCACCATCGAAGTCGTTGAGCGCGCCGGGCGCGATCCGGCGGCCGACGCTGCGCGGCTCGCCCCAGCGCGCCTCGATCTTCTTTTCCTGCGCATCCGGCGTCTTCACCAGGAAGCTGCGCACCACCTCCTCACCCTCGGCGCGCAGGATCGAGCAGGTGGCGTAGACCAGCACCCCACCCGGCGCCAGCGTCGGCCACAAGGCTTCCAGCAGGCGCGTCTGCTGCGCAGCCAGCTTGGGAATGTCGTCGGCGCGGCGCAGCCACTTGATGTCCGGATGCCGGCGGATCACGCCGCTGCCACTGCAGGGCGCATCGAGCAGGATGCGGTCGAACATCTCGCCGTTCCACCAGCCGCGGGTGTCGGCGGCATCGGCGGGAAAGCCCACGCAGGACAAGCCAAGGCGGTCGAGATTCTGGCGCACGCGGGCGAGCCGCTTGGCGTCCTTGTCGAGCGCGGTGACGAACAGTTCTTCCTGGCGCTCCAGCGCCTGCGCGGTCTTGCCACCCGGCGCGGCGCAGGCATCGAGCAGGCGCTGGCGCGGACGCAGTTCCAGCAGGTCCACCGCAAGTTGCGCGGAGGCGTCCTGCACCGACACCAGACCGTCGGCGAAACCGGGCAGTTGTTCAACCGGGCAGGGCTCGGCCAGGCGTAGGGCATCGCGCAGGCCGGGCAGCGGTTCGGCCTGCATGCCGATCTCGGCCAGGCGCCGCAGATAGTCCTCGCGGCTGCCGCGCTGGCGGTTGACGCGCAAGGTCAGCGGCGCTGGTTCATTGCCGGCTTCCAGCACCGCCGCGTGCTGCTCGCCCCAGTCGCGCCAGACCGCCTGAGACAGCCAGTCCGGGTAGGAGTGGCGGATCGCCGGGTCGGCCGGCAGCCGCTCTTCCAGCGCCGCCGATTCGCGCTGGTAACGACGCAGGATGGCGTTAATGAGCCCGCGCGCCTTGGCGATGCCGAGCGATTCGGTGGCGTTCACGGTTTCGCCCACCGCCGCATGCGGCGGCGTGCCGAGCGTGCGCAACTGGTGCAGGCCGACGGCCAGCAGGGCATGGGCGGCGCTGGTGGCCGGCAGGGGCTTGTCGAGCAGTTGCGCGATCAGCCAGGAGAGCAGCCGATGCTCGCGCAGCACGCCATAGGCCAGCGTCTTGGCGAAAGCCTGGTCACGGGCAGGCAAGTCGGCCGGCAGCTTGGCGAAGGCGTCGTCCAGGCTGCTGCCGGACAGGGTAGCGAGCACCGCTTGGACTGCCGCGCCGCGCGCGTTTGCGGGAAGTTTCGACATGAATTCTCTTTAAAGGAATCGCTGCCCTGACGGATTCCATGACCGCCGGAGCGCGACCGCAGGCTGTGGTTTGCCGCCGGGGCGTTGCAGTTCCAGCACGGCCAGCCGGCCTCGGGCAGTGGCGATCAGCAGGCTGTCGTTCTCGGTACTCAGGACTGTCCCGGGCGTCTCCCCGGTCGGGGCGGCGAGCGGCTGGGCTCGGTAGAACTTGATCCGTTCTCCGGCGAGTTCGCTCCAGGCAACCGGCACCGGGTTATAGCCCCGGATGCGGCGGGCGATTTCTTCCGCCGGCAGGCTCCAGTCGATGCGCGCTTCGTCCTTGCTCAGCTTGGCGGCGTAGGTGACGCCTTCCGCTGGCTGCGGGATGTCGGGTAGCGTGCCAGCTTCCAGGCGACGCAGGGCCTCGGTGATCAGGCGCGCGCCCATCGGCATCAGCGCGTCGTGTAGTTCGCCGGCGGTCATCGCGCCGATGGGCAGGGATTCCCGAAGCAGCATTGGGCCGGTGTCGAGGCCGGCGTCCATGCGCATGATGGTGACGCCGGTTTCGGCGTCGCCGGCAAGGATGGCGCGCTGGATCGGCGCGGCCCCGCGCCAGCGCGGTAACAGGCTGGCGTGGATGTTGAGGCAGCCCAGGCGCGGGATGTCGAGCACCGTTTGCGGCAGGATCTGGCCGTAGGCGACCACCACCATCGCCTCCGGCGCCAGGGCGCGCAGGGTATCCAGTGCTTCCGGTTCCTTGCGCAGCGTGGCCGGCTTGAACACCGGCAGGCCCAGGGCGCTGGCCCGCTGCGCGACCGGCGAGGGCGTCAGCTTCTGGCCGCGCCCAAAGGGACGGTCTGGCTGGGTGTAGACGCCGACGATGTCGTGGCCGGCGGCGACCAAGGCATCGAGCGCGGCGACCGAGAACTCCGGAGTGCCCGCGAAGACCAGTCTCAAGACGGCAACCCGGCGCGGCGGCGCCTCATGCCGCCCGCTTGGCGAGCTTCTCGCGCTTCTTCTTGTAGCGCTCGCGCTTGAGCGAAGAGAGGTGGTCGATATAGAGCTTGCCGTCGAGATGGTCGATCTCGTGCTGGATCGCCTGCGCCAGCAAGCCTTCCGCGAGCAGTTCGTAGGGCTTGCCATCAGCGTCGAGCGCGCGCATCCGCAGCTTGTTGTAGCGGCGCACCTTGTCGCGGTAGTCGGGCACCGACAGGCAGCCTTCCTCCATCTCCTGCGGGTCTTCGGCGTCGCTCAGCTCGGGATTGATCATCACGATCTTCTGCGGCGGCTGATCCTTGTCGGCGCAGTCCATTACCGCGATGCGCAGGGCAATACCGACCTGGGTGGCCGCAAGGCCGACGCCCGGGGCGTCGTACATGGTCTCGAACATGTCTTCAAGCAGCCGCTGCAGCGCGGTGTCGAAGACGGTGACCGGCTTGGCCTTGATGCGCAGCCGCGGGTCGGGATCGTGAAGGATGGTCAATAGGGCCATGTCGGTGGCCTCCCAAAAACGGACAACAATTGCGAAAAGGCTTGCAGTTCCCTCCGCAAGCGTTTGACGGCGAAGGGACTTGTGCCACAATCGCCTTAGCTGCCGAGGGAGCCGCCGAGATGACGCAGTATAAAGCCTACGCCCGCCTCGCCGCCGTGAGCGCTACCGCGTTTGCGCTCGCGGCCTGTGCGTCGCAGCCCAAGTCCGCTGACCCGGTCTACACGCTGGAAGTTCCAGCGCAGAGCGCGCAGGTCGCCGACATCCGTACCTCCGCGCTGCCGCCGGACGAGAACGACGAGGGGCTGACGCCGCTCGAGAGCCTGGCCAACGCCCGTGAGATCGCGCCGGAAATCGGTCTGCGCGAGGACGCGCCGCTACGCTACGTGGTCAAGAAGGGCGACACGCTCTGGGATGTGGCCAAGAAGTTCCTCGCCGACCCCTGGCAGTGGCCGGAGCTCTGGTACGTCAACGGCAAGATCGCCAATCCGCACCTGATCTACCCCGGCGACGTGCTGGAGCTGGCCTATCTCAAGGGCCGTCCGGTGCTGGCTCGTGGGGGCGCCGGCCTGGAGCGGGTCAGTCCGCAGGTGCGTGACTTGCCGCTCGATGCCGCCCTGCCGGCGATCCCCATCGACACCATCCGCAACTTCCTGCGTGGGCCGCGCGTGGTGGACGCTGACACGCTCAATCGTGCGCCCTACATCCTGGAATTCACCGACGCCCATGTGATCGGCGGCGCGGACATGGGCGTGTTCATCCAGCAACTGGGCAAGGACGCCGGCACCGCGTTCTCGGTCGTGCGCAAGGGCGTGGTCTACCGCGACCCCGATACCCGCGAGATCCTTGGCTACGAGGCTGTACCGACCGGTGAGGTGGAGCTGCGCAATTTTGGCTCCCCTGCCGAGGGCATGCTCACCAAGGCCTTTCAGGAAGTGCTGCGCGGTGATCGACTGTTGCCGCTGGAGAAGGACAACTTCCTTGCCAACTTCTATCCGCATGCGCCGACGCGGGCGGTCGGCGGCAAGATCATTGCGGTGTTCAATGGTGTTTCCCAGATCGGCCAGTACCAGATCGTCACCCTCAATCGTGGGGCGAAGGCGGGCTTGGAAGCCGGGCATGTACTGAATATCCTGCAGTCGCGCCGGGCGGTGACGGACCCTTACACCAACAAGGCCGTCAAGCTGCCGCCGCAGAAGGCCGGGATGCTGATGGTGTTCAAGGTTTCACCGCTCGTCGCCTATGCCCTGGTGATGGACGCCGATCGACCGATCCATGTGCTGGATCTGGTCGAGAAGCCCGACCCGGTCGCGGGTCGCTGAAACGGGGCCACCGGCCGCCGATGGCGCCGGAAACCGCGAGCGCCTGGCTGCGGCTGATCCGTGCCGAGGCGCTGGGTAATGCCGCCGCGCTTCGGTTGGTGGGGCATTTCGGGTCCGCCCAGGCGGCCGTTGACGCCAATCCGGCGGCCTGGCTGCGCGCCGGTGTCGAGCGCGGATCGCCGCCTCCGGGTGCTGATGATCCCCAGGTCCAGGCCGACTTGGCCTGGCTGGCCGGTGCCGGCAACCGTCATCTGGTCCACTGGAACCATCCGGCCTACCCCGAACGGCTGCGCGGCATCGTCAACCCGCCTCTGGCCCTGTTCGTGGTCGGCGACCCGGGCCTGCTGGCGCAGCCGCAACTCGCCATCGTCGGCAGCCGCGCAGCAACTCCGCAGGGGCTCGACAACGCCCGCGCCTTCGCTGCCGAGTTGGCGCGGCGCGGTCTGATCGTGACCAGCGGACTGGCCCTGGGCATCGACGGTGCCGCGCATCAGGGCGCGCTGGACGGCGGCGGCGCGACGCTGGCGATCTGCGGCACCGGCCTGGACCGGGTCTACCCGGCGCGGCACAAGGCCCTGGCACATGCCCTGGTGGAGCGCGGCGGTGCCCTGGTTTCGGAGCTGGCGCCGGGCGCAGGCGCCCGGCGCGAACATTTCCCGCGCCGCAACCGGATCATCGCCGGGCTCAGCCTGGGTGTGCTGGTAGTCGAGGCCTCGCGGGAATCCGGTTCGCTGATCACCGCGCGGCTGGCGGCCGAGCAGGGGCGGGAGGTGTTCGCCATCCCCGGCTCCATCCACAACCCGCTGACCAAGGGCTGCCACCGGCTGATCCGCGAGGGTGCCAAGCTGGTGGAAAGCGTGGATGACGTCTTGCTGGAGCTGGCGCCGCAGTTGACGGCCTGGCTGCATAGCCAGCCGACTTCGCCGCCGCCGGGCGAACGGCCTGCAACGAGCGAGCCCGCCGGGCTGGATGCTCAGTCCGCGCGCCTGCTCAGCCTGCTCTCCGACGCCCCGGTCGGCATCGACGATTTGGTGGCCGCGAGTGGACTGCCGGTGGAACTGGTCAACATCTTGCTAACCCAACTGGAGTTGCTCGGGCGGGTGGCGGGGCATGCCGGTGGCTATCAGCGCCGGGAGGTCTGAATCGTCACCCATTTGCAACCGGCGGCAACTATAGGTAGTGTCAAGGCTGTCTGGACTCCACAACCGATTGGGTGTGCGTCATGAAAGAAACCGTGCTGGATGTGCTGATGTTCTTGTTCGAGAACTATCACGACACGGAGGTCCACGACGACGACAACCAGGACACCCTGCGTGACGAGCTGACCGCCGCCGGTTTCCCGGTGGATGAGGTCAATCACGCTTTCGCCTGGCTCGGTGGCCTCGAAGAGCAGAGGCAATCGCCGGCGATCGGCAGCCGAGGCTCGATCCGGGTCTACGCGCCGGAAGAAATGGCGGTGCTCAGCACCGAATGCCGCGGCTTCCTGTTCTATCTGGAGCAACTGGGCATCCTCACCGCCGAGTCGCGCGAGCTGGTGATCGAGCGCCTGCTGAGCCTGGAAAGCGACATCGACCTGGAGCGGGTGAAGTGGGTCTGTCTGCTGGTTCTGGTCAGCCAGCCGGGCGAGGAGGAGTCGGCCTGGCATCTGGAAGACATGGTCTACGCGCCGGGGCCGTTCCTGCATTGATTTCGGATGGTTGCTGGTTGCATTGACAGCAAGCCAGCGCTTATAAGCTGACGCCCGGTTAACTCCCGGGCGTTTTGTTTTGCGCCCTTTGCGTTAAAAAAAGAAGGTAATGAGCAAGAACCTCGTCATCGTCGAGTCGCCGGCCAAGGCCAAGACCATTCAGAAGTATCTCGGTCCGGACTTCGAAGTCCTGGCCAGTTACGGCCATGTCCGCGATCTGGTGCCCAAGGACGGCGCCGTCGATCCCACGCGCGGCTTCGAGATGAAGTACGAGCTGATCGAGAAGAACGAGAAGCACGTCAACGCCATCGCCCGCGCGCTGAAAGCTGCCGACGCGCTCTACCTGGCCACCGACCCTGACCGCGAGGGTGAGGCGATCAGTTGGCATCTCTCCGAGCTGCTCAAAGAAAAGGGTCTGCTCAAGAACAAGCCGGTGCGTCGCATCGTCTTCCACGAGATCACCAAGGCGGCTGTGCAGGAGGCCCTGGCGCATCCGCGCGAAGTCGCCGCTGATCTGGTCAACGCCCAGCAGGCGCGCCGCGCGCTGGACTATCTGGTCGGCTTCAATCTCTCGCCCCTGCTCTGGCGCAAGGTGCAGCCTGGGCTGTCCGCCGGGCGTGTGCAGTCACCGGCACTGCGGCTGATCTGCGAGCGGGAGGAGGAGATACGGGCCTTCATCGCCCGCGAGTACTGGACGCTCAGCGCCCGCGCCGACAAGCAGGGCAGCTTGTTCCTGGCGCGCCTGGTCGAACTGCACGGCAAGAAGGTCGAGCAGTTCAGCATCACCAGTGGCGAACAGGCCACCGCCGCCCGCAAGGCGCTGGAAGCGGCCGCGCATGGTCAGCTGAAGGTGGCCAGCGTCGATAAGAAGCAGCGTCGCCGCAATCCCTCGCCGCCGTTCACCACCTCGACTCTGCAGCAGGAAGCCAACCGCAAGCTCGGCTTCACCTCGACCCGCACCATGCGCACCGCGCAGCAGCTCTACGAAGGTGTCGACATCGCCGGCGAGACCATCGGTCTGATCAGCTACATGCGTACCGACTCGGTGAGCCTGGCGCAGGAGGCGATCGCCGAGATCCGCCGCGTCATTGGCAACCAGTACGGCGCCAAGTCGGTGCCCGAGGAGCCGCGCTACTACAAGAGCAAGTCGAAGAACGCCCAGGAAGCGCACGAGGCGGTGCGTCCAACCAGCGCCATGCGCCTGCCGGTGCAGGTAGCCCCCTATCTAACGCCCGACCAGGCCAAGCTCTACGAGCTGATCTGGAAGCGCACCGTCGCCTGCCAGATGACGCAGGCGGTGTTCGATACCGTCGCCGCCGAGCTGCGCGCCGGCAGCGAGCACGCCTTCAAGGCCAACGGTTCGGTGCTGGTCGAGCCCGGCTTCATCGCCGTCTACACCGACAGCAAGGACACCCCGGACGACGAGGACGACGAAAAGCGCCTGCCGCCACTGGAAGTCGGCGAGACCCTGCGCCTGGTCGATGTCACGCCGGAACAGCACTTCACCGAGCCGCCGCCGCGCTACACCGAAGCCAGCCTGGTGAAGACGCTGGAGGAATACGACATCGGTCGCCCCAGTACCTACGCCAGCATCATCAGCACCCTGCAGGCCCGCGACTATGTGCGGCTGGAGGGCAAGGCCTTCAATCCCACCGACGTGGGCATGATCGTCAACCGATTCCTCACCGACCACTTCAACCGCTACGTCGACTACGGCTTTACCGCTGGCCTGGAAGACGATCTCGACGCAGTGTCGCGCGGCGAGAAGGAATGGGTGCCGCTGCTCGCCGAGTTCTGGAAGAGCTTCAAGCCCCAGGTCGACGAGAAGATGGAGCTCAAGCGCCAGGACGCGGTGTCCGACGCCCGGGTGATCGGCGTCGACCCGGTCAGTGGCAAGACCATGACCGCGCGTCTGGGCCGTTTCGGGCCGTTCGTGCAGATCGGCAGCAAGGACGACCCCGACGGCGAGAAGCCGCGCTTCGCCAGCCTTAAGGCCAGCCAGCGCATCGACACCATCACTGTCCAGGAAGCGCTGGACCTCTTCAAGCTGCCGCGCAAGCTGGGTCACCTGCCCAATGGCGACGAGGTGGAGGTCAATATCGGCCGCTTCGGTCCCTACGCCCGCCACGGCAAGAACTTCGTCAGCCTGAAGAAGGACGACGATGTGATGACCATCGAGCTGCCGCGGGTCATCGAGCTGATCGAGCAGAAGGCCGCGGCACTGGAGGCGGCGACGCTGAAAGTGTTCGGCGACACCGGCATCCGCATCATCAAGGGCCGCTTCGGCGCCTACATCACCGACGGCACGCGCAAGGCCAATCTGCCCAAGAAGCGCGAGCCGGAAGACGTCACCGTGTTCGAGGCCGAGGCCTATCTGGCCGAAGCCGAGGCGGCGAAGAAGCCGGTGAAGAAGGGCGCCAAGGGCAAGGCCGCCAAGGCCGAGGGCGACGCGGCCCCGAAACCGGCGACCAAGAAGGCGGCCGCCAAGAAGGCGCCGGCCAAGAAAGCCGCCGCCAAGCGCAAGCCGGCCAGCAAAAAGTAGGGGCAGGCGGATGAGCGACTTGGCGCTGCGGCTGGCGGTGCGCAGCCTGAAGGCGGGCGCGGTGGTGGCGGTGCCCACCGAGGCGGTCTGGGGCCTGTCCTGCAATCCCTTCGACCGCGCGGCGGTGGACCGCTTGCTGCGGCTCAAGGAGCGCGACTGGCGCAAGGGCCTGATCGTGGTCGCCAGCGAAATCGATGATCTGGCGCCGTTCATCGAGATTCCTTCCTCGATGGCGCTCAAGCGTGCCCGCCAGACCTGGCCCGGCCCGGCGACCTGGGTGTTTCCAGCGGCGCCGACGGCGCCGATCTGGATCAGCGGCGAGCACGACAGCGTCGCCGTACGGGTCACCGCGCATCCGGTGCTGGCCGCGCTCTGCCGCCGCTACGGTGGTGCCCTGGTCTCCACCAGCGCCAACCGTGCCGGCCAGCCACCGGTGCGCAGCATTGCCGAACTGCGGCTGCGCTTCGGGCCCGAGCTGCTGGCGGTACCCGGCGCGCTGGGCGGCATGCAACGCCCCACCAGCATCCGCGAGGCGGCGACCGGCCACATCCTGCGCCGCTGAGCACCTGCCGGCGCCTACAATTGGCGCATGAGCGAAACCTCCACTCTCCCCGATCCGACCGCGGTCGAAGCCTGGCTGCGTGGTTACCAGGACTGGCTGTGCGCGCGCGTCGAAGCCGCCGACGGCGAGGCGCGCTTCCTGCGCGACCGCTGGAGCAAGCCCGCCGACGCCAAGCTGCAGGGCGAGGGCGATACCGCGGTGCTGGCCGAGGGGCGGGTGTTCGAGCGCGCCGGGGTTGCCCGCTCGCTGGTGCGCGGTCCGGCCCTACCGCCCTCGGCGACCAAGTTGCGGCCGGAGCTGGCCGGACGGCCGTTCACCGCCATGGGCGTGTCGGTGGTGTTCCACCCGCGCAATCCGCATGTGCCGACCACCCACTGCAATGTCCGCCTGCTCAGCGTCGGCGGCGAGGGCGCGCCGGCCTGGTGGTTTGGTGGCGGCTTCGATCTCACCCCCTATTACGGCTACGCCGAGGACGTGCGCGGCTGGCACGCGGAGGCGCGCGAGGCGGTCGGCGCGGCCTTGTACCCGAACTTCAAGCGCCAGTGCGACGAGTACTTCTACTTGCCGCACCGGCAGGAGCCGCGCGGCGTCGGCGGCATCTTCTACGACGACTTCACCGAGGGTGGCTTTGCCGCCGGCTTCGCCCTGATGCAGCGGGTGGGCGAGGCGTTCTGGAACGCCTATGCGCCCATCGTCGAGCGGCGCAAGGACCAGGCCTATGGCGAGCGCGAGACCACTTGGCAGCGGCTGCGGCGTGGCCGTTATGCCGAGTTCAACCTGGTCTGGGATCGTGGCACCCACTTCGGCCTGCAAGGCGGCGGCCGCACCGAGTCGATCCTGATGTCGATGCCGCCCAGGGTCGAGTGGCGCTACGATTTTCAGCCAGAACCTGGCAGCCCGGAGGCGGCACTGATGAGCGACTACCTGATCGCGAAGGACTGGCTGTGAACGGACTGCGCCGGCTGCGGCTGATGGTGCATCCCTGGCGCCTGGTGGTGGCGCGGCTGCCGCCCAACACGCCGCTGCGTGACGCGGTGGATACCCTGGGTGCCGAAGGCTTTGGCGCGGTAGTGCGCTCGGCGGAATCGGTGACCGTGGTGCGCGAGGTACACGAGCGCGACAAGGGCATGGTCTGGCGCGCGCTGGAGATCGCCGGACCCTTCGCGTTCTCCGAAACCGGGGTGCTGGCGGCTCTGGCCGAACCGCTGGCGGCGGCGGGGGTCAGCATTTTTGCGGTCAACACTTACGAAACCGACTTTGTGCTGGTGCCGGAGATGGATCTCGAACGCGCCCGCGAAGCTATCGCCCGCGCAGGGCATCAACTCGGTTAGCCTCCCCGCAATCCGCAATCCGCAATCCGCAATCCGCAATCCGCAATCCGCAATCCGCAATCCGCAATCCGCAATCCGCAATCCGCAATCGAAATGACCCTCACCGAGCTGCGCTACATCGTCAACCTCGACAAGGAGCGGCACTTTGGCCGCGCCGCCGAGCGCAGCTTTGTCAGCCAGCCGACGCTGTCGGTGGCGGTGAAGAAGCTGGAGGACGAGCTGGGGGTGATCCTCTTTGAACGGACCCGTGGCGAGGTGCGGCCCACCGATGTCGGGGTTCGCATCATCGGTCAGGCGCGGCGGGTGCTGGCCGAGGCCAAGCTGGTGGAAGACTTGGCCCGCGAAGGCAAGGACGAACTGGTCGGGCCGATCCGTCTGGGTGCGATCTACACCGTTGGTCCCTACCTGCTGCCGGGGCTGGTGCCGGTGCTGAAGGCGCGGGCGCCGGAGATGCCGCTGGTGATCGAGGAGAATTTCACCGCCAAGCTGCTCGAACAGTTGCGCGACAACGAGCTGGACGTCGCCATCCTCGCTTTGCCGGTGGATCTCACCGGCCTGGTTGCCTGGCCAGTCTACGATGAGGATTTCGTCGCTGTTCTGCCAGAAGGGCATCGCTGGGCCAAGCTGTCTTCCTTGCCCTCCAAGCGCCTGGCCGAGGAGCATCTGTTGCTGTTGGGGCCGGGCCACTGTTTCCGTGACCAGGTGGTGCAGGCCTGCCCGAAGTGTATCGAGCCGGAGAACGGTGACGCGCGGGCGCTAACCGGTTCGTCCCTGGAGACCATCCGCTACATGGTCGCCTCCGGTTTGGGCATCACGGTGGCGCCCCGGGTGGCGATGGAGAACCGGGATACCGGTGGCCTGGTGGCGGTCAATCTTGCCGAGCCGGTACCGGGGCGGCAGGTCGCGATGCTGTTCCGGCGTGGATTTCCGCGCATGCAGGCGGTGCGGGTGCTGCGGGAGGCGGTGCTGGCCTCGGGCATGAAAGGGGCTCGCTGGCTGCCAGACAGCACCCCCGCGGAGTCGACCTCGCACTGAGGCCTTGCAGTCCTTGGCGACGGATTGATCCGCGCGGGTTCGGGTTGGCTTCGCAAGTCGCGGGCGCGGAGTGCATCCTTTGGCGCGTTCGCGACGTATCGGTGCTGCACCTCCATCGCAGACTCCCATGAAAATCGCCGTTGTCGGTTCCGGCATCTCCGGTCTTTCCGCTGCCTATTTCCTGGCCCAGCATCACGAGGTGACGCTGTTCGAGAAGGATGGGCGGGTCGGTGGGCACACCCACACCATCGAAGTGCCTCTGGCGGGCGGCGACGTACAGCCTGTCGGGCCATCATCCATATCGACCGTTCCGGTTGATACCGGCTGGATCGTCTACAACGGCGTCAACTATCCGAATCTCACCGCCCTGTTCGGCGAGCTGGGGGTGCAAACCCGGCCGACCAGCATGTCCTTCGCGGTGTCGATCGGCGATGGTCGCTACGAGTGGAAAGGCAGTGACCAGTTGTGGAGCGTGTTCGCCCAACCGTCCAACCTGTTCCGGCCCGGCCACGTCCGCATGCTGTTGGACATCCTGCGCCTCAATCGCGTCGCCAACGCCGCGCTTCAGTCCGGCCAACTGCCGACCGGCAGCCTCGGCGACTGGCTGGATCAGGCCGGCTTTTCTCAGGAGCTGCGCCGCGACTATCTTTTGCCGATGGCCGGCCTGATCTGGAGCTGCTCGCCGCAAAAAGCCGCCGAGTACCCGGTCGACGACTTCATGCGCTTTTTCGATAGTCACAGCCTGTTCACCGCGACCCAGCAGCCGACCTGGCATACGGTGATCGGCGGCAGCCACACCTATGTCAAACGGCTGCTGGAACGTTTTCTGGGGCAGATTCGTCTGAACAGCCCGGTGCAGTCGCTGCGTCGTGTCGATGGTGGCGTGGAGGTGGCTACGGGCGAAGGTGCGGTGCGATTCGACCGGGTGATCTGCGCCACGCATTCCGATCAGGCTCTGCGCCTACTGGCCGACCCGGCCGACGACGAGCGCGCGGTCCTGGCCGGCATCCCGTACAACCGCAGCCGGGTGCTGCTGCACAGCGACACTTCTTTCCTGCCACGTCGCCGCGCCGCCTGGGCGAGCTGGAACTACACGCACCCGGTTTCCGCCGTCCACGACGAACCGATTTCCGGCAGCTACTGGATGAATCTGCTTCAGGGTATTCCGGGCGAGCGCCAGTACATCGTCAGCCTCAATCCGCGCCGGGAGCCAACCCCGGGGAGCCTGATCGCCGATCTCTCCTACGAGCACCCCCACTACGGACCCGGCAGCCTGCTGACCCACCGCCGCCTGCCTGAAATCCAGGGACGCTCCGGGCTCTGGTGGGCGGGGGCCTGGACCGCCTACGGATTTCACGAGGATGGGCTCAAGTCCGGGCTTCGGGTGGTGCGGGGTATCGATCCGGCCTGTCTGCCCACCTGGGCGAGCGGGGTCTGAGTGACAAGCCAGCGTGGCCTCGCCAGTTCCGACCGGTGGCCGTCGGCGAGCGGGCGGGCATGAGCGGGGGTAGCCATATCCATGAGGATGGCGCCCTCTACACGTTGCGGGTGATGCACCGCCGTCGGGTTGCGCCTCACTATCGCTTCGTCTACCGCCTGTTCTATCTGCTGCTGGATGTTGATCGCTTGCCGGAGCTGGATAGGCGGCTGCGCTGCTTCGGCTACAACCGGCCCGGCTTGCTGTCCTTTCACGACCGCGATCACGGTCGTGGCGAGGTCGGTGGACTGCGGCGCTGGGCGGAGTCGGTGCTGGCCGGGCAGGGGGTCGATCTGGCCGGTGGCCGTATTCGCCTGCTGACCCAGCCCCGCATGCTGGGCTGGGGATTCAATCCGGTCAGTTTCTGGTACTGCGAGCACATCGACGGTCGGTTGCTGGCGGTGATCGCCGAGGTCAACAACACCTTTGGCGAACGCCACAGCTACGTGCTTACCGCCGCCTCGGCCGGGCATGCATCCACCGACCTGGCGCTGCCGTATGACGTCGAGCTGACCAAGGAGAAATGCTTCCACGTTTCGCCGCTGTTCGACCTCAAGGGCCTCTACCACTTCCGGTTTTCGGAACCCGGGGAGCGCTTGCGGGTGGTGCTCAACGAGACCCGCGAAGGGCGACCGTTGATCGACACCGCCATGCTGGGGGGGCGCGTCGAGCTGAGCGATGCGGTTCTCCTGAGGCAGTTGCTGCGGATGCCGGTGCAGGCCCTCAAGGTGCTGGCCGCCATCCACTGGCAGGCATTGAAGATATGGCTACGCGGGGCGCGGTTTCATCGCAAACCGGCCCCCCCTGATTTGGAGGCGACGTGAAAGAACAAGAGCAACAGCCGTTGGCGATGCAGTTCGAACAGGTGCTCGGCCGCGATGGCTTCTCTCCGGATTTGCCGGCCGGCTTCGGCAGTACCGGTAGCGTCCGCGGGCTGTCCTGGGGGATGCGGTTGCTGAGCTACATGTTGTCAGGGCTTCAGGTCGGTAGCCTGGACTTGAGCCTGCCCAATGGCGCCACCCGTCGCTACGAAGGCCGGCAGCCTGGTCCACACGGGGAGCTGCGGATAAAGAGCGACCGCATCATTCGCCATGTACTGCGCGGCGGCGAGGTGGGTTTCGGAGAAGCCTACCTCGACGACTGTTGGGATTCCCCCGATCTCGCCCGCTTGCTAGCGGTGCTGTATCTCAATGAACCTCACTACCGGGGCCCGTTCGAGAAGAACTGGCTGGGGCGGCTCCACGGGTACTGGCAGCACCGCCGTCGTGCCAACACCAAGGTCAGGGCGCGGGAGAACATCGAGTACCACTACGATCTTGGCAACGAGTTCTACCGGCTTTGGCTGGATGACAGCATGGCCTATTCCTCCGGCGTATTCGCTCGGCCGGACGCCACGCTGGAAGACGCCCAGCTCAACAAATTCCGGTTGATGTACGAGCGCCTCGAACTGGGGCCCCAGCATCACCTTCTGGAAATCGGCTCCGGCTGGGGCGGATTCGCGATCTATGCCGCCCAGCGTTCCGGCTGCCGGGTGCATTCCATCACGCTCAGCAAGGAGCAACTGGCCGAGGCAAGGGAGCGCGCGGCGCGGGCGGGGGTCGCCGACCGCGTGAGTTTCGAGTTGCGCGATTACCGCGATATCAGCGCATCTTACGACCGCGTGGTCTCCATCGAGATGTACGAGGCGGTGGGGGAGGAATACTGGCCGAGCTATTTCGCCGCCATCGCCAAGGCGCTCAAGCCAGGCGGCATCGCCGCCTTGCAGGGCATCACTATCAGTCCATCGATCTTCGATCAATATCGCAGCAAACGCGATTTCATCCAGAAATACATTTTCCCCGGTGGCATGCTTTGCACCCCGGACCTGTTCCAGGTGCTTGCTGGAGCGTCGGGGCTCAGTTCGCACCGCCCCGAGTTCTTCGCGCGCGACTACGCGGATACCCTGGCTCACTGGGACCGCAAGGTGCAGGCAGTGCGCGAGCAGATCGTCGGACAGTTCGACCAGCGCTTCTATCGCATGTGGCGCTATTACCTGGCCTATTGCGAGTGCGGGTTCCGCACCGGCAGTATCGACCTCATGCATATCACCCTGAAGAAAGCGTGAAGCTGGCCATAGCCGTAACGGCTGTGGCGGCGCTGCTGGTGCTGATCGCAGTGTCGGTCTGGGCCAGCAGCCTGCAGGGCATCGTGCCGGCCATCCGGGATCTACTGGCGCGGCCTGCGGCCGGCAACCATCCCTGGTTCATCGCCACCTTGGCTGATGCCTACTTCGGGTTCCTCTGGTTTTGGCTTTGGGTGGCCTATAGGGAAGTGCGATGGACCAGCCGTCTGGGCTGGTTGGTTCTGATTCTGGGCTTGGGCAATATGGCGATGGCGGCCTATGCTCTGCTGACGCTGTTGCGCCTGCCCCGAGGCGCTGGCGTGGAGCAGTTCCTGCTGCGCCCGCGCAGAACCGTCGACTGACCCTGCGGATTTGGTCTGGCCGGTTTCTTGCACCAGCTCCGGATCGACTTCCCAAAACCGGATTAACAGCGACATCAGGCACTTGGCTGATGTAGTTCTAGTTGCGTCGCAGGTCGTTTCCGTTATAGTAAGTTTAGCCACCGGTTTCAGGTTTGACGCCTGGAGCGCGGTGCAGGGGAATGCGGCTCAACTGGTGCTGGGGGCGGGGCTGACGTTATGTCGATCCTAGATAAGCTGATGGGCAAGGGCGCCAGCCGCGGGCTGGTTGGGCTCGATATCAGCTCGAGCGCCGTAAAGCTGCTCGAACTGGCCCGTCGCGGTGATCGGTTCGTGGTCGAGGCCTACGCCGTCGAGCCCTTGCCGGTAGACGCTGTCACCGATAAACAGATCAATCAGCCGGAACTGGTCGCAGAGGCGATAAAGAAGGCGATCCAGCGCGCCGGCACCAGCACCAAGAATGTGGCGGTAGCGGTGGCCGGCTCCTCGGTCATCACCAAGATCATTCAGATGTCGGCCTCCCTAAGCGAGGCGGACATGGAAGAGCAGATCAAGGCCGAGGCCGACCAGTACATCCCCTATCCGATCGAGGAGGTCAACATGGACTTCCAGGTGCAGGGGGTGTCCGACAAGGACGCCGGGGCGGTGGACGTGTTGCTGGCGGCCTGCCGTCGCGAACAGGTGGATCAACGCGTGGCCGCTGCCGAGCTTGCCGGACTCAAGCCGGTCGTGGTGGACATCGAGGCCTACGCACTGGAGAGTGCCTGCCAGTTCCTGAGCCACCAGATGCCCAGCGAAGGTGCCGGCAAGACGGTGGCCATCGTTGACATGGGTGCCTCCACCACCTCGGTGCTGGTGCTGCACGACAACAAGACGGTTTACACCCGCGAGCAGGCCTTTGGCGGCAAACAGCTCACCGAAGACATCATGCGGCACTACGGCATGAGCTACGAAGACGCTGGCAAGGCCAAGCGTAACGGTGACCTGCCCGAGGGGTACGAGACCGAGGTGCTGGCGCATTTTCTCTCCGACATGGCGCAGCAGATCGACCGCAGCTTCCAGTTTTTTTTCGCGGCCTCGGCGACCCATTCGGCGATCGACCAGATCATCCTGGCCGGAGGATGCGCGCATATTCCTGGCGTCGATCAGGCGATCCAGGACCGCTTGCAGATCCCCACCGTGCTGGCGCGGCCGTTCGCCCGCATGTCGGTGTCCTCCCGGGCGCGACCCGCGTTGCTGGCCAAGGACGAGGCGGCGCTGTTGATCGCCTGTGGCCTCGCGTGGCGCGCCTTCGACGAGGCCGACTAGGAGAGCCGGCATGACCAAGATCAACCTACTGGATTGGCGTGCGGCAAGGCGTGAGAAGCGCCGTCAGGCGTTTGTCGCTCGCATGGGGTTGGGGATCGTCGCCGCCCTGGGCGCGGTTGCCCTGGGCTGGGTGATGATGGGCAACGCCGTGAGCCGGCAGCAGGAGCGCAACAACTACCTCAGCCAGCAGATTGCTGAGATCGACCAGAAGATCAAAGAAATCGAGGAACTGGAAAAGGTCAAGCAGAACCTGCTGGCGCGCATGCGGGTGATCGAACAACTACAGAGTTCGCGCTCGGCCACGGTGCATTTCTTCGACGAGATCGTGAATACCTTGCCGGAAGGTGTCACTCTGACGGCGCTGCAACAGAACGGCGACAAGGTACAGATCAACGGTATCGCCCAGTCCAACGGTCGCATTTCGACCTACATGAAGAATCTGGAGGCCTCGCCCTGGTTTGATGATCCTAAGTTGGTGGTGATCAAGACCAGCGAGCAGAACCGCCAGCGCGAGGGGCAGTTCACTCTGCAGGTCCGGAACCTGACCAAGCAGTCGCAGGAAGAACAGGAAAAGGCGAAGGCCGCCGGTGCTGGAGGCAAGCCGTGAACGTCCAGGACATCCTGAAGGAATTGCAGTCGCTCGACGCCCAGAATCCGGGTGCTTGGCCGAACTGGGCGCGCAATGCCGCCGTGGCCTTGGTGGCCATCCTCCTGATTGCCGCCGGTACCTACGTCCTGATCAAACCCGTCTACGAAGAGCTCGAAGGCGAGCAGGCCAAGGAAGTGACCTTGCGGGAGGAGTTCGAGCGCAAGCAGAAGAAGGTGGCGGCTCTCGACGCCTACAAGGATCAACTGGCGGAGATGGAACGTTCCTTTGGGGCGATGCTGCGTCAGTTGCCGAGCAAGACTGAAGTCGCCAACCTGCTGCAAGACATCTCCCAGACCCGGGCTCAGGCCTCACTGGAGGAGGAGTTGTTCGAGCCCCAGGGTGAGCAGCCGCGCGATTTCTACGCCGAGGTGCCCAACAAGATCGTGGTTACCGGCAGCTATCACGAGATGGGCCAGTTCGTCAGCGCGGTCGCGGCGCTGCCCCGGATCGTCACCATCGACCAGGTGGAACTGAAGCCGTCCGGTGGGCAGGCGGGCAAGGATCAGTTGCGCATGTCGGCTCTGGCCAAGACCTATCGCTACCTGGACGACTCTGAGCTGCCTGCGACCCAGCCGAACAATGGAGGCCCGAAATGAGCCGCCAGCTTCTGGCTGTTCTGCTTGCCTTGTCCGGGCTGCTGGTAGCTTGTGGCGGTAGCCAGGATGACCTTGAGGCCTATGTCGCCGAGGTCAAGGGCCGCAAGACCCGGGCAATCGAACCGATTCCGCAGATCAAGCAGTACGAGGCATTCGCCTACGTCGCGCCGCCCGAGCGGCGCGACCCCTTCGTCCGGGCCGAGCCCCCGCGCGACGCCACGGCGCCGGCCAGTTCCGTGCGACCCGATCTCAGCCGCAACCGCGAGCCGCTGGAAGAATTTCCGCTCGATAGCCTGCGCATGCTGGGGGTGATCAACAAGGCCAGCGACAGCTACGCCTTGGTCAAGGCGCCGGACGGCGTGGTGCATCGCGTCACCATGGGAAATCACATGGGCCAGAACTACGGGAAGATCGTGAAGATTTCCGAGTCCAAGGTGGATCTGGTCGAAATCGTTCCGGACGGCTTTGGTGGATTCATGGAACGCCCCGCCAACCTGGCTCTCACGGAATAACGGATTAGGGAGCTCAACCATGCTCAGCGCACTGATGACCCGAAACGACCTGCGGTACTCGTCCCAGCTCCTGGTCCGGGCGCTCCTGCTTCTCGTCGGCCTGGCTTTGCTGACGTTGCCGCCCCTGGCGCGTGCGCAGAGTCAACGCGCCTTGCAGTCGATCGACTTCGTCAATCTCGACAGCGACCGCCTGCTGCTCACGCTCACGCTCTCTGAAGCCGCTCCGGAGCCGGCCGTGTTTACCATCGATAAGCCGGCACGGCTGTCGCTGGACCTCGCCGATACCCGACTGGCCCTGGCCGAACGCTACAAAAAGATCGGGATTGGCAAGGCGCGCGCGGTTGCCGCCGCCGAGGCCAAGGGACGTACCCGGGTGGTTGTCGAGCTAACCGACACCACTGCCTACACCGTACGCGTCGAAGGTAACAAGGTGTTTCTTGAGCTGGTCACCGGTGGGGGTACGGTGGCGAGCCGCCCCGATGCCATGGTTCCGGTCGCCGGAGAGACCGGTGGTGCGATCAATGCCGTCGATTTTCGCCGTGGAGAAAAGGGCGAGGGGCGGATTGTCGTATCGCTTGCCGATCCCCGCACCGCGGTGGATGTGAAAGAAGAGAGTGGCAAGGTGGTCGTTCGCTTCAAGAACGCCCGAGCCGCGGACAAGCTCTTGCGTCGGCTGGACGTGCTCGACTTCGCGACTCCGGTGAAGTTCATCGACGTTGCTCGAGAGGGCATTAATACGGTGCTGACCGTGACGCCGGTCAGTGGCGCTGATTTCGAGCAACTGGCCTATCAGTCCGGGGAGTTGTTCACCCTGGAACTGCAACCGCTGACCGCCGAGCGCATCGAAGAGAAGCGCCGCAACGAGCCGCTCTACACCGGGGAGCGCATCTCGCTGTCATTCCAGAGTGTGGATGTCCGCTCCCTGCTGCAGATCATCGCCGATGTTGCCGGCACCAACATGGTGGTCAGCGACTCGGTTTCTGGCGAGATCGCCATGCGTCTGCAGAACGTCCCCTGGGACCAGGCGCTGGACATCATCCTGCGTACCAAGGGGCTGGGCTTGCGCCGTCAGGGCAACGTCATGCTAGTGGCTCCGATGGGTGAACTGGCCGAACGGGAGAAGAGCGAGGCGGAGGCCGAGAAGGCCAAGGTCACGCTGTCGCCGCTGCGTTCCGAGATCATCCAGATCAACTACGCCAAGGCTAGCGAGATCGCGGCCCTGCTGAAGTCGGGCGACAATTCCTTGATGACCGACCGCGGCCGCATCACCGTGGACGACCGCACCAATACCCTGCTGCTGCTGGAATCGCGCGAGAAGCTGGCCGAGATCCGCGAGCTGATCGGTCGTCTGGACATCCCGGTGCGGCAGGTGCTGATCGAGTCGCGCATCGTGATCGCCAATGACGACTACTCCAAGGAGCTGGGTGCGCGCTTCGGTGCCACGACGGTCGGGCGCAATGGCAACAACGGCATCGTCACCACCACCGGTTCCGCGGCCGGCACCAATACCATCGTCAACGACTACCTCAATGGCGGCTTCCCGGTGAACCTGCCGGGCCCGGTGGGCACCGGCACGCCCGCCACCGACCGCTACAACGTCAATCTGCCGGCCTCGGCCAATGCCGGCCGCATCGCCTTCGCGTTGTTGGGCGCGGATTACCTCTTGGATCTCGAGCTGTCGGCGCTGCAAACCGAAGGGCGCGGCGAGGTGATGTCGAATCCCCGGGTCATCACCGCCAATGCCAAGCAGGCGTCGATTGAGCAGGGCGTCGAGATTCCCTTCCAGCAGGCCACCAGCAGCGGCGCCACCTCGGTGTCGTTTAAGAAGGCGGTGCTGTCGCTGAAGGTGCTGCCGCAGATCACACCGGATGAAAAGATCATCATGGATCTGGAAGTCAACAACGACAGCCGCGGTCAGGACGTGAATACCGGCAATGGTGGTCTGGCGCCTTCCATCGATACGCGCAAGATCAATACGCAGGTACTGGTCGACAACGGGCAGACGGTGGTGCTCGGCGGCATTTATCAGCAGAGCAATCGCGATACCGTCAACAAGATTCCATTCCTGGGCGATCTTCCTTTTCTGGGCAATGCCTTCAAGTTCCGCTCCAATATCTCCACTAAGGCGGAGCTGCTGATCTTCATCACGCCGAGAATCATCACTGAAGGCCTGAAGGTGAATTAAATCCACAGTCCTCTGACTCAGTGCCCCGGGAGTGCTTGGCTATACTCCCGGGGTTTCTCGTTTTCGCGAGCTGCCAAGACCATGACCCTCAAAGCGAGTCTGCGTGCCGTCCTGCTGGCCCTTGTCGGCCTGGTTTCCGGCTGTGGCGGCGGCGGCGACTCAGGAAGCTGCCTGATCACCGATTTCTGCGACGGCGGGAGCAGCAGCGGTGGCGGTACCAATAGCGGGGTCACTGCGGCGAAGTCACGCCTGCGGGTGCTGGGCCCGATCAACGAGTCCACGGGTGACCGTTACGGGTCCGGACAGTTGGTGGTGGCCCCGTCCAGTCGCACGATCGGCTTCGTCGCCCGGCTGGAAGATATCCGCAATACCAATAACCCAAGGCCGCTGGCCGGCTACGACGTCAATCTAGACGTGCTCCTGAGCGATACGCTCTACACCCGCGCCCGTAGCGTGGTACTCAGCTCCGACGGGGTCTGCCCGGCTTCCGGCGGCGCACGTGGAGCGACCACCAATGCCGACGGCGAGGTGACATTCTGTTTCGTGGCGCCGTCCACAACCGAGGTGTCCGCTGGCGACGAAATCGCTTTGTCGCTACGGGCCACCGCCATGTTGCCGACCGCCGTTGGCTCTACCACCACGCAGGCGGTGCGGCAGGTGTACACGGTGATCGTCGAGAATCCCTCCAACACTTACAGCCTGAGCATTGCAGGCCCCAATGGAGAGCCCACCGATGCCGTGACGATTGGGGCTGGCGAGACCTTGAACGGCTTCACCGCCACCCTGGAATCGGAAACCGGTGTGCTTCCAACCCCGAGGCCTTTCGTACGCCTGGTCAGCAGTCTGGGCGACATCGTCAGCACCACCGCCTCCGGTGGGACGGTGAACAGCGCGGGTGTGCTGACTTTCGGCTATCAGGCCGGCTGCCCGGAGTCCACGACGACTGAGGAAGTGGTGACGCTCACCGCCAGCGCGACGATCGGTGATCAGGCCGTGGAGCAGGAGTACAACCTCAATGTCGCCCGGCGCACGACCACGCTGAGCATCGTGCTTCCCTCGGGCGGCAGCTCGATGTATTCCGGCGATACCCTCCAGGGTCTCAACTATCGCCTGGTGCGCACCGGCGGCGGCAGTGTCACTGGCACGCCGATTACCGTGCAGGCGGCGGTGGTCACCAACGGCATTTCCACGCCGGTGGGTAGCTTCATTGAGCCGGTCAGTGGCGATTTCGGCAATCCGTTGACGCTGCCTGCGCCTTCGACGGGGACGCTGGTGCTCAACTACCAGGCAGAGTCCGGTCTGCGCAGCAATCAGACCGTTACCCTCACCGCCGGCGCCAGCGATGACACCACCTGCATCCGCTCGACAGCCGCCAGCAAGACGCTGCAAGTTCAGCAGAAGGGCACTGGCTCCCTGGTCCTGCTCGGCGACAGCGGCGAGCCCAGTGGTGGCCTGAGTCTAGGTCAGGATGAGATCGGCAGTTTGGTGGTCCGGGCCCTGGATGGGCGCGGCAACGCCGTGCCCAGCGTGGCGATCACGATGTCCGCGAGCACGGGGACCGTCGAGATTCCCGGTTCGCCGGGCGCCACTACTGCCACCACCGGCGCCGACGGCAGTCTGCTGGTCGACTATCTGGCGCCCAGTACTATCGCGGAGGAGAGCAGTGCGACCGTCACCGCCAGCGGCACGGTGGATGGCCGGGCGCTGACCGGAAGCTACAAGATTCTGCTGATTCCGCCGACTCCGCCATCGGCGCCGGTGCTGAGCCTGAGCGGTCCCAGTGAAGCTTCGCCTGGCGCGGAGCGCACCGGATACTTGGCGCGGCTGCTGCGCTTGGATGGCACCGCGGTGGAGGGTGTTACGCTCAACCTCAGCGCCACCAATGGAACGGTCACGGTCTACGAGTCCGGGACGCCTCGGCCGGGCATCAGCTCTTTGGCGACCGATGCTACCGGCAAGGTCGCGTTCTCACTCACCCCGAGCAGCAGTATCTCCGCCGATGCCACTGCAGTCGTTACCGGCACGGTAGCCAGTGGTCAGGCAGTGAGCGCGGAATGCAGCAGCAACGCCGACGCTGTCTGTACACGCAGCAGCAACGTCACCGTCCGGCAGGATAGCTTCGAGTTCACCGCGCCCGCCTACGGGACCGCAGTGCCGGTCGGCAGTGTCAATGCCCAAGCGCTTAGCTTCGCCTGGAAGACCACGGAAGGTGGCAGCGTGGCGGAGTGCATCGACCTCAGCGTCAGCTTCACCGGCGCGGGGGACGCCTCCTACGGTCTGATCGTCGGAAGCGACCCGACCCCGCAAACCCAGAAGAGACGCGCCCAGCTCAACGCCAGTGGTGCTTTTTCGACGCCGATCTCGGTGTACAGCGATCGCTCCGGTTTCCTGGAAATCACCGCCCGCGAGAACCGCGGTTGCGCGGCCACCGCCAGCGGCCCGCTGACCGCCACCACCGGCGTGCAGTTCTTTGACGAGGTGTGCGGCACGACTTCGGATGGCCGCAATTGCATCGACCTCGGCGCCCCAGTCCGGGTTTTCACCTCGCCGGACAGCAGTGGTGCCCAGCGTGCTGCCACGCTGACCCTGGATGTGCGCAACAATGCCTACCAGCCGATTGACGGTGCCCAGGTGAGCTTCACCATCACCAGCCCGGTCAGTTGCGCGGGCGCCCTGAACGAGCGGGTGTTCCCGGGCGGAGGCACCACCAATGCCAATGGCACGGCGACCAGTCAGTACTTTGTCCCTAATTTCAGTCCGCAGCTGGCGGATGGAACCAGCTGCGAGGTGGAAATACAGGGATGCGTAAGGGGCCGTAGTGGCTCCGATCCGGACGCGGTGTTCTGCAGCACGCGGACGATTATTGTTCAGCAGCCCACGCCCTAATTGCGGAATCCGTGAATCGAAAAAGTTTGTTCCTCGTCGGTCCCATGGGGGCCGGAAAAACCACCGTCGGCAAGAAGCTGGCTGAAACCTGCAATCTCGATTTCGTCGATTCCGACCACGAGATCGAGGTGCGCACCGGTGTCGATATCTCCTACATCTTTGAGAAGGAAGGCGAGGAGGGCTTTCGCCGGCGCGAGCAGGCGGTGATCGACGATCTGACCACTCGCGGCGGCATCGTCCTCGCAACCGGCGGTGGCGCGGTGCTGTTGCCGGAAAATCGCGCACACCTGTCCGCGCGCGGCCTGGTGGTGTACCTGCATGCCAGTCTGGAGCAACAGTTGGCTCGTACCGAACGCAGTGAGCACCGGCCCTTGCTGATGAACGGCGATCGACGCGAGACCCTGATCCGTCTGTTCGAGCATCGGGACCCCCTGTACAGGGAGGTTGCGGATCTGGTGGTGGAGACCGATGGCAAGAACGCTCGTCAGCTCGCACGCGAGATCCAGGATGCGCTCCTGACACCGCCGGGAGAGCAGGCGTGAGTCTGCGCCGCCTGCCGGTCGCGCTTGGCGAGCGGGCGTATGACATCCACATCGGCCGCGGCTTGCTGGCCGATCCGGAGAGCTGGGCTGCCATCGCCGGTCGCAGGCGGGTGCTGGTGACTGACGCCCATGTCGCTGCCCTGCACCTGCCGGCGGTGATGGCCGCGCTGGGCCTGGGCGAGGAGGATCGCCTGATCGTCGAGGCTGGCGAGCCGGTGAAGACTTGGGACACCGCCGAGCGGGTGCTCGACTGGATGCTGTCCAAGCGTCTGGCGCGCGACGCGGTGCTGATCGCGCTTGGCGGCGGTGTGATCGGCGATCTCGCCGGCTTCTGCGCCGCGGTCTACCAGCGCGGCATCGATTTCGTGCAGGTGCCGACCACGCTGTTGGCGATGGTCGATTCCAGTGTCGGTGGCAAGACCGGCGTCAACCATGCGCGGGGCAAGAATCTGATTGGCGCCTTTCACCAGCCGCGCGCGGTGATTGCCGATCTCGACAGCCTCAAGACCCTGCCACGCCGTGAGCTGTCGGCCGGCGCCGCCGAGGTCATCAAGTACGGCATGCTCGGCGACGCCGCGTTCTTCGCCGAGCTGGAGCAAGGTGCGCTGGCGGCCCTGATGGCGCTGGAGGGCGAGACGCCAGCGGCGGTGGTAGAGCGCTGCTGCGCGCTCAAGGCAGGCATCGTCGGTCTGGACGAACGCGAGGCGGTGGCCGGTGGGCCGCGTGCCCTGCTCAATCTTGGCCACACCTTCGGACACGCGGTGGAGACCTACGCTGGTTACGGTACCTGGCTGCACGGCGAAGCCGTGGGTCTTGGGCTGCTGATGGCCGCCGATCTCTCCGTCCGCCTCGGCTGGCTCGACGTGGCGGATGCCGAGCGCTGCTCCGCGCTGGTTGCCGCCGCTGGCCTGCCGCTGCGCCCGCCCGCCGGCATGACTCCGGTCGACTTCCGGCGGCTGATGGCTGGCGACAAGAAGGTGGCGGGTGGTCAGTTGCGGCTGGTGCTGCTGCGCGCCCTTGGCGAGGCGGTATTAACCGCCGACTTCGACGACGCGGCGCTGGAATCCTGTCTGCAGCATTTCTGTCGCCCGGCATGAGCCACGGCCTCGCGCCCTACGCCTCGACCCCGCAGAACTCGCGCGGCCGACGGCATCCGGAGCCACCGCCGACTAGTCGCAGCGAGTACCAGCGCGACCGCGACCGCATCATTCACAGCGCCGCGTTCCGGCGCCTGGAGTACAAGACCCAGGTTTTCGTGAACCACGAGGGCGATCTGTTCCGCACCCGGCTCACGCACACGCTGGAAGTGGGGCAGATCGCCCGCACGATCGCCCGCACCCTGCGGCTCAACGAGGATCTGGCGGAGGCGATCTGCCTTGCACATGACCTCGGACACACCCCTTTCGGCCATGCCGGACAGGATGCACTGAACGCCTGCATGAAGCCCTATGGAGGCTTCGAGCACAACGCCCAGTCGCTGCGCGTGGTCGATGAGCTGGAAGACAAGTACGCTGAGTTCCTGGGCCTCAACCTCACCTTCGAGACCCGCGAGGGCATCCTCAAGCATTGCTCGCGGCCCCGCGCCGAGCGGCTGGGCGAGGTGGCGCGGCGCTTTCTCGATGGCGGTCAGCCCAGCCTGGAAGCGCAGGTCGCCAATCTTGCCGACGAGATCGCCTACAACAATCACGATATCGACGACGGCATCCGCGCCCGGCTGCTGGATCTGGAGCAGTTGCGCGAGGTGCCCCTGTTCGCCCGACATCACGACGAGGTTCTGAGCCGCTACCCACAGGCCACGCCAAAACAGATGCGCCACGAGACCGTGCGCCGCATCATCGGCACCCTGGTTGACGATCTGGTACGCGCCTCGCGTGATCGTCTGGAGCTGGCCAGCCTGGACAGCCCCCATGCGGTGCGCGCGGCGCGGCAGCCCTTGATCGGCTACAGCGATGAATTGGCGGAGGAAAACCGCCTGCTGAAGCGCTTTCTGCGCGAGCAGCTCTACCAGCACCAGCAGGTCTATCGGGTGATGCAGAAAGCCAAGCGCTTGCTGCGCGAATTGTTCGAGGGCTTCATGGCCGATGTGCGCTTGCTGCCGCCGCAGGAGTACCGTCAGGCCCAACGTGCCGAGGCGGTGGATGGCGAACAGGGACGCGCCCGGATCGTCGCCGACTACATCGCTGGTATGACTGATCGTTATGCACTCGATGAATGGGAGCGATTGTTCGATCCGCGTCGATTGCGTTGATTGCAAAGAAAATTTACGGTTCAGATTGACGCCGGTGTCCACGTTCCTATAATCGAATGTTGCACCGCAGCGAATCCGTCGTCTTTCCTGTAGACCCCGCCGCCCATTCGCTACTGAATCGGGACGGGCTCCCTCGAAACTTCCAGACTTTCTAGCTGCCGCGCCCCTGCGGCGAGGGTCTCGCCGCCCCAAGTTTTTCTTAGTGGGATTCGCAATGACCCAGTCGCAAGACCAGGCAGTAGGTCTCTACCGACCGGAATTCGAGCGTGATAGCTGCGGATTCGGTCTGATTGCCCAGATGGACGATGTGGCCAGCCATGCGCTGGTCAAACGCGCCATTAAAGGCCTGGAGCGGATGACCCACCGAGGCGCCATCGCCGCCGATGGCAAGACCGGCGACGGTTGCGGCCTGCTGATCAAGAAGCCTGACCGCTTCCTGCGCCGCGCCGCCCGTGAGGCCGGCATCGAGTTGGGTGGCGGCCAGTACGCGGCTGGCAATATCTTCCTCTCCACCGACGAGGTGAAGGCGGCGCGTTCGCGCGCAGTGTTGGCTGAAGCCTGTGCCCACCATGGCCTCAGCCTCGCCGGCTGGCGGGTGATGCCGATCAATCCCGATGCTTGCGGTGAAGAGGCGCGGGCGGTGCTGCCGCGTTTCGAGCAGGCTTTCGTGGTGGAGCCCGGCGGGCTGCACAAGTTCGAATTCGAGTTGAAGCTCTTCAAGGCGCGCCGTCGCGCCGAAAAGCTGCTCACCGCCGAGGGTGACGTCGAGTTCTACGTCACCTCGCTGTCCTGCCGGGTGATTGTCTACAAGGGTCTGCTGATGCCCGAGTGGCTGGAGGCCTTCTACCCGGACCTCGCGGCGCCGGACATGGAAAGCTCGATCTGCGTCTTTCACGAGCGCTTCTCCACCAACACCATGCCGAAGTGGCGGCTCTGCCACCCCTTCCGCTTCCTCGCCCACAACGGCGAGATCAACACCATCAGTGGCAACCGCGCCTGGGCGCAGGCACGCGCGCCGAAGTTCCAGTGCGCGGCGCTGCCGGACATCCACGAGCTGACCCCCCTGGTGGGCCTCAAGGGCTCCGACTCCGAAAGCCTGGACAACATGTTCGAGGTGCTGCTCGCGGGGGGCATGGACATGTTCGCCGCCTTGCGCGCGCTGATTCCGCCGGCTTGGCAGAACGTCGAGGATCTCGACGCCGACCTGCGCGCCTTCTACGAGTACAACTCGCTGCAGATGGAGCCCTGGGACGGTCCCGCCGGCGTGGTGCTCACCGATGGCCGCTATGCGATCTGCGCCACCGACCGCAACGGCCTGCGTCCGACCCGCTACGTCATCACCCGCGACCGCACCATCGTGCTGGCCTCGGAGATCGGCGTGTCCGACTTCGACCAGTTGCAGGTGGTGGAGAAAGGGCGGCTGTCGCCCGGTCAGATCCTGGCCATCGACACCGATACCGGCTCGCTGCTGCGGCCGGAAGACATCGACCGCATGCTCGCCAACCGCCAGCCCTACAAGCTCTGGCTGAAGAACGGCAGCAAGCGCCTGGAAGCCAGCCTCAGCGAAGACCCAAACTCGCTGGACAAGCTGCATCCGGAAAGCGTCGCGATCTACCAGAAGCTCTTCAACCTCAGCTTCGAGGAGCGCGACCAGATTCTGCGCGTGCTCGCCGAGAGCGGCCAGGAAACCATCGGCTCGATGGGTGACGACACGCCGTTCGCGGTGCTCTCCGAGCAGAAGCGCTCGCTGTACGACTACTTCCGCCAGCAGTTCGCCCAGGTCACCAATCCGCCCATCGACCCGCTGCGCGAGCAGATCGTGATGTCGCTGGAATGCTCGCTAGGCGCCGAGGGCTCGATGTTCGGCGAGACCGCGCAGCGCGCCGAGCGCCTGCTGGTGGACTCGCCGGTTCTGAGCGAAGGCAAGTTCAAGAAGCTGCTGGCGCTAGACGATCCGCGCTACAGCCACGAGCTGATCAACCTCAACTACGACCCCGCTCTGGGCCTGCAGGCCGCGCTCAACGCGGTTTGCGACAAGGCGGTGGCGGCGGTGCGCGGCGGCAAAGTGGTTCTGGTGCTGTCCGACCGAGCCATCGACCGCGATCACCTACCGATCCCGGCGCTGATGGCGGTGGGCGCGGTGCAGCACCGGTTGATCCACGAGGAGCTGCGCTGCGATTGCAACATCATCGTCGAGACCGCGACCGCGCGCGATCCGCACCACTTCGCCTGCCTGATCGGCTACGGCGCGAGCTGCGTGTATCCCTATCTCGCCTATGCCTCGCTCTACGAGATGGCGCGCAATGGCGAGATCAAGGGCAAGGACCCGGCCGACCTCGCGCTCTACTACCGCAAGGGCATCAACAAGGGTCTGTACAAGATCATCTCGAAGATGGGCATCTCGACCATCGCCAGCTATCGCGGTGCGCAGCTGTTCGAGACGGTGGGCCTGTCCAGCGCGGTGGTCGATAGCTGCTTTGCCGGCACCGTCAATCGCATCCAGGGCGCGACCTTCGAGGACCTCGAAGCCGAGCAGAAGGCGCTCGCCCACGAGGCCTGGATCGCCCGCAAGCAGCCCAGCCACGGCGGCCTCTACAAGTACGTCGAAGGCGGCGAATATCACGCCTACAACCCCGACATCATCCGCACCCTGCAGACCGCGGTGAAGGAAGGCGACTACGGCGTCTACAAGAGCTACGCCAAGCTGGTCAACGAGCGGCCGGTGGCGGCACTGCGCGACCTGTTCAAGCTCAACGTCGCCGCGCAGCCAATCCCGCTGGATCAGGTCGAGCCGGTTGAGAGCATCCTCAAGCGCTTCGACTCGGCCGGCATGTCGCTGGGCGCGCTCAGCCCGGAGGCGCATGAGGCGCTGGCGATCGCCATGAACCGGCTCGGCGGTCGCAGCAACAGTGGCGAGGGTGGCGAAGACCCGGCCCGTTACGGCACCGAGAAGACCAGCAAGATCAAGCAGGTCGCCTCCGGCCGCTTCGGCGTGACGCCGGCCTATCTGGTGAATGCCGAGGTGCTGCAGATCAAGGTCGCGCAGGGTGCCAAGCCCGGCGAAGGTGGCCAGCTGCCCGGCGACAAGGTCAACGAGCAGATCGCCAAGCTGCGCTACGCCAAGCCCGGCGTGGCGCTGATCTCGCCGCCGCCGCACCACGACATCTACTCCATCGAAGACCTCGCGCAGTTGATCTTTGACCTGAAGCAGGTCAATCCGCAGGCGATGGTGTCGGTGAAGCTGGTGAGCGGCCCGGGTGTGGGCACCATCGCCGCCGGTGTGGCGAAGTGCTACGCCGACCTCATCACCATCTCCGGCTACGACGGTGGTACTGGCGCCTCGCCGGTGACCAGCGTCAAGTACGCCGGTACGCCCTGGGAGCTGGGTCTGTCCGAGACCCATCAGACCCTGCGCATGAACGGCCTGCGCGACAAGGTTCGGGTGCAGACCGACGGTGGCCTGAAGACCGGCTTCGATGTGGTCAAGGCCGCCATCCTCGGCGCCGAGTCCTTCGGCTTCGGCACCGCGCCGATGGTGGCGCTGGGCTGCAAGTACCTGCGCATCTGCCATCTCAACAACTGCGCCACCGGTGTCGCGACGCAGAACAAGGTGCTGCGCCTGAAGCACTTCATCGGCCTGCCGGAAATGGTGATGAACTATTTCCGCTTCGTCGCCGAGGAAACCCGCGAATGGCTGGCCCTGCTCGGCGTGCGTAGCCTGCAGGAGCTGATCGGCCGCACCGACCTGCTTGGGCTGGCCGAGGGCAAGACCGACAAGCAGCGCCATCTCGACCTGTCGCCGATCCTTTCGGCTTCGGGAATGATCCTGCCTAGCGCGCAGTTCTGCACCGGCCCCAACCCGCCCTTCGACCGCGCCGAGCTGGCCGAGCAGATGGTGCGCGATGCGCTGCCGGCGATCGAAGCCAAGTCTGGCGGCGAGTTCCACTACCAGGTCAACAACACCACGCGCTCCATCGGTGCGCGGCTGTCGGGCGAGATCGCCCGCCGCCACGGCAACCTGGGCATGGAAGGCCATCCGATCACGCTCAAGCTCATCGGTACCGCCGGCCAGTCGCTGGGCGTGTGGAACGCTGGTGGCCTCAACATCGAACTGGAAGGCGATGCCAACGATTACGTCGGCAAGGGCATGGCCGGTGGGCGCATCGTGGTCAAGCCGCCCAAGGGCGTGCGCTTCAAGACCCAGGACACCGCGATCATCGGCAACACCTGCCTGTATGGCGCCACCGGCGGCACCCTGTACGCGGCCGGCACGGCGGGCGAGCGTTTCGGCGTGCGCAATTCCGGCGCGACGGCGGTGGTGGAAGGCTGCGGCGACCACGGCGGCGAATACATGACCGGCGGTGTGCTGGTGGTACTCGGCAAGGTGGGTGTGAACTTCGGCGCCGGCATGACCGGTGGCTTCGCCTATGTGCTCGATCAGCAGCGCAACTTCGTGGATCGCTACAACCACGAGCTGATCGACATCCACCGCGTGATCGCCGAGAGCATGGAAGGCCACCAGCACTACCTGCGGGCGCTGATCAAGGACTATGTCGCAGCCACCGGCTCGGCCTGGGGGCAGACTATCCTCGACGACTTCCGCGACTACGTTGGACGCTTCTGGCTGGTGAAGCCGAAGGCGGCTGATATCGGCTCGCTGCTGACGGCCATCCGCGCTGCCGCTTGATAGGAAACCAACATGGCCGCCAAGAACGCAATGCAGTTCCTCGACATCTCGCGCCAGGATCCGAAGAAGGTTCCGGCCGAGGTGCGCATCCACGACTTCCGCGAGATCTACGGAGCTTTCCCGGCTGACCAGGCCGGGGTCCAGGCGGGGCGTTGCCTTTCCTGCGGCAACCCGTACTGCGAGTGGAAGTGCCCGGTGCACAACTACATCCCCAACTGGCTGAAGCTGGTGGAGGAGGGCAACCTCTTCGCCGCCGCCGAGCTCTCGCACCAGACCAATTCGCTGCCGGAGATCTGCGGTCGTGTCTGCCCGCAGGACCGTCTCTGCGAAGGCGCGTGCACGCTCAACGACGGTTTCGGCGCGGTCACCATCGGCAACATCGAGAAATACATCTCCGACGAGGCCTTCAAGCAGGGCTGGCGGCCGGACATGAGCAAGGTCGTGCCCACCGGCAAGCGTGTCGCCATCGTCGGCGCCGGACCCGCCGGCCTGGGCTGCGCCGATGTCCTGGCGCGCAACGGTGTGACTCCGGTGGTGTTCGACAAGTACCCGGAGATCGGTGGCCTGCTCACCTACGGCATCCCGCCGTTCAAGCTGGAAAAGGACGTGGTGAAGAACCGCCGCGCCATTCTCGAGCACGAGGGCGTGGAGTTCCGCCTCAACACTGAGATCGGCAAGGACATCGCCTTCGATGCGCTGCTTACGGAATACGACGCGGTGTTCCTGGGCATGGGGACCTACACCGCCATGAAGGGCGAGTTCCCGGGCGAGGAACTGCCGGGCGTGGTGCAGGCGCTGCCGTTCCTGATCAGCAACATCCACCGCGTCATGGGCAGCGAGCAGAGCCCGGCCGACTTCATCGACATGAGCGGCCAGCGGGTGGTGGTGCTGGGCGGTGGCGACACCGCCATGGACTGCAACCGCACCTCGATCCGCCAAGGCGCCGACAGCGTGACCTGCGTCTATCGTCGCGACGAGGCGAACATGCCCGGCTCGCGCCGCGAAGTCGCCAACGCCAAGGAAGAGGGCGTGGAGTTCCTGTTCAACCGCGCGCCGGTCGAGATCGTCGGCAAGGGGAAGGTCGAGGGTGTGAAGGTGGTCGAGACCCGTCTCGGCGCGCCCGATGCCAAGGGCCGCCGCAAGCCGGAAGTGGTGGCCGGCTCCGAGCAGATCATCCCTGCCGACCGCGTGGTGATTGCCTTCGGCTTCCGTCCCAGCCCGGCGCCCTGGTTCGCCCAGCACGCGCTGAAGTTGCACGACGACGGCCGCATGAAGGTGCACGGCGCGGTGCTCGCCAAGCACAAGTTCCAGACTGCTAACGAGAAGGTGTTCGCCGGTGGCGACATGGTGCGCGGCAGCGATCTGGTGGTGACCGCGGTGTTTGAAGGCCGCGAGGCGGCGCAGGGCATCCTCGACTACCTGGGCGTCTGAGCCGGTGATGCACCTGCCGGTGCTGGCGTATGCGGGGCCCTTGCTGGCCTTCAGCGCCTACCGCCGCCTGCGTCGCAACATCGGCCGCCAAGCCTACCGGCCGCTGCGCCTGGCAATCCGCAGTGGCGTAATCGCACTGATCTTTCTCGTCCTGCTGTTCTGGCCGGCATTTGATCCACAACTGGCGCTGGCGATGGTGGCGGGTGCTTGCGCCGGAGCTCTGCTGGCGCGGCTCGGGGTGCGTCTGACCCGTTTCGAGACTCTGCCCGAAGGTCGCTACTACACGCCCAACACCGCCCTGGGCGTCGGCCTTTCCTTGCTGTTTATGGCCCGTATCGGCTATCGCGTGGTCGTGGTGCTGCCGGCCCTGCAGGCCGCCAGCGAGACCGGTGGCGGCGCCGCGCTCCGAGGCGCGATGTCCGGGTCTCGCAGCGCGCTGACCATGGCCTTGCTCGGGCTGGTGCTGGGTTACTTCTTCGCGTACTGCCTGGGCATCCTGCGCAGGGCAAGGCTGGCCGCCACCCTTCCCGTCGAACGCTCCGCCTCGTAAGGTGTGGGCTTCGGCCGATCCCGGCCCTCGTGGAGCCTGGTGATGCTCAATCTCCTGCTGGTCTGGCTGGTCAATGCGCTCTGCCTCTTGGGGGTGGCGATGCTGGTTCCGGGCGTGCACATCACCGGCTTCGGTTCGGCGCTGGTCGGGGCGCTGGTATTGGGCGTGGTCAACACCCTGATCCGTCCGGTGCTTGGCCTGCTGGCGTTGCCGATCACCATTCTCACCCTGGGGCTGTTCAGCTTCGTGCTCAACGCCGCCATGTTCGGCTTGGCCGCCTTCCTGATCCGCGGCTTCGGGGTTGACGGTTTCTGGCCGGCGCTGTGGGGGGCGCTGGCCTTCGGTGTTTTGAGCTGGATCGCCAACTCCATCCTGTTGCGCGAGCGAGACTGAGCGCCCGACTTCAGTCGGGGAGGGTGACCCCGCCGGCCAGCAACAATTGCTGTAGTGGCTGCAATTCCGTTTGCAGATGTTTCCAACGGGCCACCGACGAGCGATAGATCGGCCGGCGCACCTGTACCGCGCTGGCGGTGGATACCGGCGCCTGATTGTGTTCGAAATGCAGGCAAGCCTCCTCCCAGGGCAGCTCGCACCAGTCAAGGATTCGGCGCGTTTCGGTCTCTGCGGAGGCGACCAAGGCTTCGTATTGAACTTCCAGAACCGCGCCTGAAAAGCGCTGGCGCCAAAACTGCATCAGCCGGTGAAACAGCAGGTAGTAGCGGCCGGTGTCGAGCAGGTCGTAGGAGTAGTTGTAGTAGGAGAATTGCAGCGCGAACAACTGCCGAAAATTGGACAGGCAGGTGTCGAGCGGATGCCGGCGCAAGCAGATGATCTTGGCCTTGGGCAGCGCCTGCGCGATAAACCCGACGTACAGAAAGTTGAGTGGCATCTTGTCGACAAAGCGCGGCGTATGGCCGGTGCCAGGACGGGTGCTGCTGACGTAGGCCTTGCCGATCTGGGACGCGGACTTGCCGTGCAGGCCGGCGAGCGTTTCGGCGTCGAGCAGGCGCGGCGTGGTGCTGCCGCTGAGGCGCTTGACCGCTAACCCGAGGTTCTGCAACTCGCCAGCGGAATGGACCTGCGAGTGGCTGGACAGGATCCGCTCCACCAGCGTGGTCCCGGTACGAGGCATGCCGACGACGAAGATGGGTTCGGAGTTCTCCGTGCCCGGGCCTGACAGCCCGGCGCCTTCGAAATACTGTTGCAGCGCGGAGAACAGTCTGGCGTCCTCGGCGCTGTCGTAAGCCAGGCTGGCGCGTTTGGCGGATTTGCCGCGGAGCAGGTGTTGAAAAGCCTGTTTGGGCTCGCCGAGATCCTCGCACTCCTTGGCCAGGGCCATGTGCAATTGCAGTTGGGCGTCGACGGACCGTGCCCTCGGCAACAAAGCTTCGTAGCGTGCACGGTGATTGCGCTCGGGCGTTTGCTGGCGCAGTTGCGAGAGCGGGGGATACGCCTTCCAGTAGTCCGGATCGGCAGATAGGCAGGCCTCGTAAGCGGCTTCGGCCGACTCGAAGTCGCCGAGAAACTTCAGGGCGCTGGCCAGGTTGAACTGGTAGCTGGGATTCCCGGGTTCCAGGCCGCAGGCCTGACGAAACAGCGCCGCAGCCCGCTGGTGCTGGTTGGCCCGGCTGTAGACAACGCCGAGGGTGTCCAGGCTCCAGGCCTGCCGAGGTCGCCTTTGCAGTGCCTGATCGGCTGCTTCTAGGGCCTCTGGAATCCGCTGGGTCAGCGCCAGCAAACGCGCCAGTTGTGTCCAGTACCGCTCCGGCTCTGGGTCTATGGCCAGGGCCTGGCGAAGATCGGTGATGGCCGCGGACCACCGCCGCTGCTCGGTCGCCAGCATCGCGCGCAGGAAATGCGTCTCGGCCCAGTCCGGAGCCAGTTGCAGCAGCCGCTGGCAGGCCTGCTCGGCTTCGGAGTGCCGGTGTGCTTCCAGCAGCTTTTCGACCTGTTCGCGTAGCGCAGTCGCGGCGGTGGCTTTCATGCCACCTCCCGGGAGGACTTACTGAATGTCGAAATCGTAGCGGAAGCTCAGGCCGACACGCAGCGGTTCCAGCACGGTCTTGTAATAGCTGCGCAGCTTGAAGCCGTCGCCATTGTCGGAGTCCCCGTCGCCGGCGATGGCAGTGATGTAGCTACGGTCATTGCGCACACTGGTTTCGACGTAACGGTTGAACAGGTTTTCGGCATAAAGGCGCGCAGTCCACTGCCGATCCGAGACCGACAGCGCAGCCCGGTGTACTACGTAGCCGGAAAGCGATTCGCCATTGTTGCGCTCGCCCACCTTGGTAAGGCGGTCGCTGACCGCGCGAACGCCGTAGTTGGCGCTGCCGATCCAGCCATTGGGCAGCGGCTGCGTGTAGCCGATCAGCAGGCTGGCCTGATGCTGGGGCGTGCCCGGCAGGCGGTCGCCAGCGTAGGCATCTTCGCCACGGACGATGCCGGGTGCGTCGCGGGTTAGCTGCGCGTCGGTGTAGCTGTAGTTGGCGTTGACGCGCCAGTGACGGCTGAGCAGGCCCTGTACCTGCAGGTCCAGACCCTGGCTCTTGGCGAGTGCGCCATTGACAGTGATCGGGATCGCGCCATTGACCGTGGTGCCCGCCACCTGCACATCCTCCCAGCGGATGTAGTAGACCGAGCCGTTGATAAACAGACGATTCTTGAGCCAACTGCTGTGGAAGCCGACTTCGTGGTTGAGTGTCTTGTCGGGTTTGATCAGGACTTCGTCCGGCATCGCGCAGACGTTCTGTTCTTCTGGCAGCGGATCCAAGCAGGGCGGTACGGAGTTGACTCCGCCAGGCCGGTAGCCCTGGCTGACCGTCAGGTAGCCGAGCAGGTCCTTGTTGAACTGGTAGGCGGTGTTGAGCTTGAAAATGGAATCGTCGGCGCTGATCTGGTTGAACTGTGGCGTCAGTAGTGTCTCGTCGGGCGCCGAGCCGTCAACCAGAGGCAATGCAAAGGCGCTGGTCGCACTGTTCTCGAACTTGAAGGCACGGGCGCCGACAGTCACGGTCCAGGCTGGCGTCAGGCGATAGCCCACTTCGCCAAACATCGCGGTTTCGGTGAACGTCTGATCGTCGAGCTGGAAGTATTCGAGATTGTCCGGCCGGTCCACGCCAGCGAACGCTGGAAATCCGGGCACGAACTCGCTGCTGGTGAAGGTGCTGTCGCTCTGATTGAAGAAGCCGCCGACGATCCAGTTCCAGGGGCCTTCGCCGCTGGAGACCAAGCGCAATTCCTGGTTGATCCGCTTCTGCCGGCCAGTTTCCCGGGTGTAGGCCGAGAATGCCGGGAAGTCCTCGTAACCATACTCGAAGCTCAGCAGCAGATCGGTCTGGTCGCGTTGGCCGAGCTCGGTGTAGCGTGAATAGCCGGTAGCGGAGGTCAGCTTGGCGAAGTCCAGATCCCAGTTCACCTCCAGGCTCAGCAGCTGGTTCTTGCGCTCGTTGGGTTCCAGATAACGGAAGGCGGACTGGTAGCTGCCGGTGCCGAAAGATTCCCTCTGGTTGATGCTGCGGGAGCCGACCGACTGGTCCTGGTAGTAGTAGCCCAGGTTGGCATCGAGCCGGTCGCTGAAGCGGTACAGGAAGGCCAGGTTGCCAGCCAGGGTGTTCTCGCTGTCGGAGTCCTCCTTGCTGTAGAGATTGCTGGCGATCGCCACCGGATCGGTGAAGTCCGGCTCGGGATCGGAAACGCCGGGTTCGCGCACCAGATAGTCGGCATCGATGAAGCCGGGCGTGTGGATGTACCCCAGCGAGGCGCGTAGCGCTGCATCCGGGCTCAGCGGGAGATTGCCGACCGCCACGGTCTTGCTGCCAACGCCCGAGCTGTAATTGATGCCATAGCTGTCCTGGCTAACACTCAACGAGGCCTTGCTGGTGTTGGGACGGTTGGGGATGTAACGGACCGCGCCGCCGAGGCTGCCCGCGCCGTAGAGCGTGCCCTGCGGCCCCAGCAATACCTCGACGCGATTCACGTCGAACAGCTTGAGGTCCAGGTAGAGGGGGATATCGCCGATGTAGGTGGAGACCGATCCGCCATTGTCATTGCCGCTGGGCCCCAGGGAATCGACATTGAGCCCGCGGGCGATCATCGGATTGCCGTCGCGTCCACCGGTATCCTCGAAGTAGATGCCGGGGACCAGTTGGACCAGATCGGACATGTCGGTCATGCCCTGTCGCTGAATCTCGGCGCCGGTCACCGCGGTGATGTTGAGTGGCGTGTCCTGAACGCCTGAATTTCTTCGCGTCGCGGTAACGGTGACGTTGTCGAGAACAACCTCCTCCGCAGGTTTGGTCGCGTCCTGGGCGTATGACAGACCCATGGGCGCGCTGCTGAACAGAGCGGCGATGGCCAGAGCAAGAGGGTTCCGGCGGAAGCCGGGATTCGGGTTCTGGCGGGCCATGCGGGAGGGACTCGGGCAAGGGAAGTAAGAGATTGCTGTTGGAGCTTCGCAACATCCGTGCCTTCCGCGGGTTCTCCCACCCGGTCTCTGGCGCTATGCTCGCCAGCCCGCAGTCCTTCTCCAGTCACCGTGGTTTCTTGCTCATGAGCCGCCTGTTAGCCGTTGCCGAACTGGGCCAGTCCATCTGGCTTGACTACATTCGCCGCGATCTGGTCGAGACCGGGGCGCTGGAGCGCCTGATCGCCGAGGACGGCCTGCGCGGCCTCACCTCCAACCCGGCGATCTTCGAGAAGGCGATCGCCGGCAGCAGCCAGTACGATGTTTCGCTGGCCGGCCACGTCCGTGCCGGCCAGCGCGATCCGGAACAATTGGTGGAACAACTGGCTGTCGAGGACATCCGCCTCGCCGCCGACGCTTTCGACCGGCTCTATCGCAGCAGCGGCGGCCAGGACGGCTACGTCAGCCTCGAGGTCTCGCCGCGGCTGGCCAATGACAGCGGCCGCACGCTCAGCGAGGCACGCCGGCTGTGGCGAACGGTCGGTCGTCCCAATCTGATGATCAAGGTGCCAGGCACGCCTGCCGGGGTGCCGGTGGTACGGCAACTGATCTCCGAGGGGATCAACGTCAACGTGACCCTGCTGTTCTCGCGCAAGGCCTACAAGGCGGTGGCGGGGGCCTACCTCGCCGGTGCCGAGGACTGGCTCAAGAGTGGCGGCGATCCGGCCAAGCTGGCCAGCGTCGCCAGCTTCTTCGTCAGCCGCATTGATACCGCGATGGATGCCGCTCTCGCCAAGCTGGGCGGGCAGGCCTTGGCGCTCAGCGGCCAGGTGGCGATCGCCAATGCCAAACTGGCCTACCAGGACTATCTGGAGCTCTGCGCCAGCCCGCGCTGGCAGGCCCTGGCGCAACGCGGCGTGCGCCCCCAGCGGCTGCTCTGGGCGAGCACCGGCGTCAAGAATCCGGCCTGGCGCGACACGCTGTACGTGGAGTCGCTGATCGGGCCGGAGACGGTCAACACCGTGCCGCCCGCCACGCTCGATGCCTTCCGCGATCACGGTGTCGCCGCGCGCAGTCTGGATCAGGAAGTCGGATTCGCGCATACGGTGATGGCGGCGGTGGAACGGCTGGGCATTCCGTTCGAGGCGATCACCGAGCAGTTGGCCGGCGATGGTGTGCAGTTGTTCGTCGACGCCTGGACGCAGTTGCTGAAGGCAGTGGCCGGCAAGCGCGACGCGATGGAACGGCAGGCATGAGTCTCTTGCTGCTGAGCCCGGTCGAGGCTCGGGTGCTGGCCTCGCTGGTGGAAAAATCCATCACCACGCCGGCCTACTACCCGATGACGGTCAACGCCCTGGTGGCGGCGGCCAACCAGAAGAGCAGCCGTGACCCGGTCATGAGTCTGGGCGAGGGCGAGGTGGGCAATGCCCTGCTGAGCCTGGAGGAAAAGAACTTGGTGGGGCGCGACGACTCGAGTCCGCGCGCCACCAAGTGGCGGCAGAAGTTCCAGCACCAATTGCTGCTGAAGGTGGGGACTCAGGCGGTGCTCGCGACCCTGATGTTGCGAGGCGCGCAGACCACCGCTGAATTGCGCGCCAATGCCACGGCCCTGGGCGGGCCGGCCGAGGCCGATGGTGTGCAGGCGGCGCTGGATGATCTCGCCGATCGCGCGCAGCCCCTGGTGCGGACTCTGCCACGCCTCGCTGGGCAGTCGGCCGTGCGGCATGTACATCTGCTGTGTGGCGAGCCTGATCTTGGCGCTCTCATGGCGGCAGAACCGGCACCACGCCCAGTCGTGAATCCGGGACTGGAGGCGCGGGTCAGCGAGCTGGAACAGCGGCTGGCCAGTCTGGAGCAGAGGCTGGCCGCACTGGGTGGCTGAAAGTCTCTGGCGGTCGGCCTGACTGTCACCTTTAAGCAATATTTCTCGTTGGCGCCCTCCGGCGCCCTGCATAAGCTTACGCCCCGGCTGGGGATTTCCCCGGTCGTTTATCGAGCGCCCAGGGAACATGAGGGCGGGGGATCCAAGGAGAGAGCCATGCTTCACCCAGGAATTCGAGTCGTTCCGCGCCAACTGCTGATCGCGGGACTGGCGGTACTGTTGGCCGCTTGCGGTGGCGGCAAGTCCAACGAGGGTGGCGATCCCAGCACGCCGCCGCCCGCCGCGACGGGACGCACCTTCGTGATCAAGCCGGGTGCCAGTGCGACCACCGATATGGTCGGCGCCATGATCCAGGCGGCGCCGGGCGACGTCATCGAATTCGGCTGCGGCTATTTCGAACTCACCTCCTCCCTGCAGCTCACCAACACCGAAGACGTGCTGGTGAAGGGCTGCGGCAAGGACAAGACCGTGCTCTCGTTCAAGGGCAGCAATTCGCCGGAAGGCGTGCTGGCGGTCAATGTCCACGGTGTCACAGTGCAGGACCTGACCGTGCTCGACACCGGCGGCAACGGCTTCGAGCTGCGCGGTGTCGATCACGGCACCCTGCGCCGGGTGCGGGCCATGTGGTCCTCGGGCGGCGGTCGCCAGAGCGCCGACCCGATCACCGCTGAGAACTTCGCGGAGCGACTGAACGTGCCCTGCACCGATCCGGCCAGCCAGGATCCCGCGGTGCCCGAGAACTTTCTCGGCGACACTACCTCGCCCGACTACACGGTCAGCAAGCTCTCCGGCCGCTACGGCATCTACCCGGTTTCCTCCGAGAACATCCTGATCGAGGACTCTGAGTCGATCGGCGCCTCTGATGCCGGTATCTACGTCGGCCAGACCAACAACGCGATCATCAAGAACAGCCGCGCGGCGTTCAACGTGTTCGGTTTCGAGATCGAGAACGTGCAGGGCGGCGAGTACGCCAGCAATCTCGCCGAGTGCAACACCGGCGGCTTCCTGATCTACGATCTCGACGGCCTGCGCCAGTACGGTGAGCGCTCGCGCATGTACGGCAACATCTCGCGCAACAACAACACCTACAACTTCACCTCCGGCGGCATCGTCGGCAGCGTGCCGGTCGGCACCGGCATGCTCACCCTGGCTTACGACCGCATCGACATCTTCGAAAACACCTTCGAGAACAACAACACCGGCGGCATCATTCACGCCAGCTACGAGCTGTTCCCCGAAGGCGCCGGCCGGCCGGACGAGAAGCGCATCGACTTCTACACCGAGGGCGTGCGCATCTTCCGCAACAAGTTCATCAACAACGGCAACCATCTGCGTCTGCCCAGCAGCACCGACCTGGCGGGCGGCGACGTCGCCCGCATCCTGCCCACGCTGGTGGGTCTGAAGACCCTCGCCGGCTGTCTGCTGCCGCAGGGCCTGACCACCTGCGTCGCTGCCGGTGGGCCGAACTTCCGCGGTGCCCACATCGTCTGGGACGGCCTGCTCGACAGCTACGACACCGACTGCCCCTATCCGGTGGACGCCAACGGCGACCCGGTACCCAAGGATGCGCGAGGCAAGCCCATCCTCACCAACGAGGTGCCGAACCCGAGTTGTCATTACAACGCCTATAAGTTCGCGGCCGACGGTGAGCACGCGCGCATCACGCCGGACTGGTATGCGTCCTGCATCGATGACGACAACGAGTTCAGCAGCGACAGCCTGCGCTACAGCAACTTCCACGGCACCAAGGGCCTGGAAGCGGTGCTGGCGGTGGCGACCGCCGATTTCTCTGACCCGGTCTCGCTGCTCACCAATCTGCTGGCGGTCAACCCGCTGGCGGTGCTGCAGTTCGCCGCCGATCTCGACGACAGCCCGCACCAGTGCAAGAAGGCTTACGGCAAGGAGCTGACGCCGCTGCCGGCGGTGGTGATTCCGCCCTTCGTGCGCAGTGGCGACTACGATCCGGCGCCGAGCGAGGCCCTGGTGGCCAAGCTCTGCGGCGCCACCGTCGGCAATGGCAAGGTCAACTTCGAAGCCTCCGGCGTGAACTGCCCGACGCTCGATCAGTACCACCTGTTCGCCGACGCGGAAGACCCGACCAGCACGCCCAACGGCGGTGGCGTGCCGTACTCGCTGAACAGCAAGCTGTTCTCCGACTACGCGGTGAAGTACCGCGTCGCCTACCTGCCGCCCGGCACCAAGGCGGTCTACCGCGACGCCGCCGGTGATGGCGCCAATGCCACCATCGTGTTTCCCTCCGGCACCATCATCGCCAAGACCTTCTCCTTCGCCGACGACAGCAAGGGCACCGAGACGCCGGTGGAAACCCGCCTGCTGATCAAGCGTGTCAACTCCAAGGGCGTCGCCCGTTGGGATGGCGTGCCCTATGTCTGGACCACCGACGCCACCACCGGCAAGCGCGTGGCCAAGCTGGCCATGGGCGGCGGCAGCGCCTCGGTGAGCTGGGATCACGTCGATGTCGATTCCGGCGTCAAGCACACCGGTTCTACCGCTGGCTATCTGATTCCGCACGCCAACCAGTGCCTGAGCTGCCACTCGCGCGAGGACTCCGAGCCGGGCGCGGCGCCGATCGGGCCGAAGGTGCGCTTCATGAACAAGCCCTACGCCCCGGAGTCGAAGAAGGTCAGCGGCCAGAGCCAGCACGAGGTGGCCGGCAAGAACCAGATCGCCTACTGGTGCAGCAAGGGTCTGATGGCCGGCTGCCCCAGCGACCTGGGCGTGGACGACATGAAGCAGATCGCCACCAAGCTGGAGCGCGTGCCGACCTACAACAAGCCTGGCGACTCCGGCTTCACCGCCAACTCCGCGCAAGACGTTGAAGCCCGCGCCCGCGCCTGGCTGGAGGTCAATTGCCAGCACTGCCACAACGTCAAGGGCTTCGCCGCTTCGACCGGCTTCTACCTCGACTCCCTGCGGCCGGTGGATGGTACCTACGGCATCTGCAAGCAGCCGACCGCGACCGGCCAGGAAGGCAAGGGCGGCCGTACGGTGGACTTCCATCCGGGCAGCTCGGCCGATTCCATCGTCGAGCACCGCATCGGTCCCACCGCCACCACGCCGGCGGCCCGCATGCCGCCCTTGGCGCGCAGCGTGGTCGATGAAGAGGGCCATGCCCTGGTCAAGCAGTGGATCGACAACGTGCTGGTCGCCGACGAGTCCAAGTACCCGGGCTCGACGAGCTGCGCCCAGTAAGCCGTCGCTTTTAAGTCAGCCCGCTCCTGCATGGGCAGGGGCGGGCTTTCTTTTGGGCGCCGCATGGGCGCCCGGTGGCCCAGCCGGCATAATTCGCGCCCCGTCCCGTCTCCGCCTGTTCCGGTGCGCTTCGATCCCGAGTCCCTGCTGGTCCGCGATGCCGCGCAGTTCGCGCGGCTGATCGGTCGCGCGCAGGCCTCCGGCAAGCCGCTGGACGCCGCGCGTTTTGCCCGCGATCTGCAGGCGGCGCAGCAGCGCGCCGCCAACCGCCACGCGCTGCTGCCCAAGCAGATCCAATGGCCGGCCGAGCTGCCGGTGGTGCAGGCCAAGGACGAAATCGCCGAGGCGATCCGCAAGCACCAGATCATCGTGCTCTGCGGTGAGACCGGCTCCGGCAAGACCACCCAGTTGCCCAAGCTCTGCCTGGAACTCGGGCGCGGCACGCGCGGGCTGATCGGCCATACCCAGCCGCGCCGGCTGGCGGCGCGCAGTGTTGCCAACCGCATCGCCTCGGAATTGCAGACCACGCTGGGCGAGCTGGTCGGCTACGAGACGCGTTTCGACCGCCGCGTCGGCGAGCGCACGCTGGTGAAGCTGATGACTGACGGCATCCTGCTCGCCGAGTTGCAGCACGACCGCGAGCTGACCGCCTACGACACCATCATCATCGACGAGGCCCACGAGCGCAGCCTCAACATCGACTTCCTGCTCGGCTGGCTCAAGCGCATTGCGAGCCGGCGGCCCGATCTCAAGATCATCATCACCTCGGCGACGCTGGATCCCGAGCGGCTGTCGCGACATTTCAACAACGCGCCCATCCTCACCGTCTCCGGCCGCACCTATCCGGTCGACACCTATTACCGCGAGGTCGATCCCGAGGCCGATCTGGAGGACAACGTTGCCTCCGCCATCGACGAACTCTGGGGACGGCGGCCCGATGGCGACGTGCTGGTGTTCCTGCCCGGCGAGCGCGAGATCCACGGCCTTGCCCGCATGCTGCCCGGCCGCTTCCCGCATGCGGCGGTACTGCCGCTGTACTCGCGGCTGCCGGCCGCGCAGCAGGACCGGGTGTTTTCCACCGGTGGCCCGGCGCGCATCGTGCTCGCCACCAATGTCGCCGAGACCTCGGTGACGGTGCCGGGCATCCGCTACGTGGTCGATGTCGGCACCGCGCGGCTGTCGCGCTACTCGCCGCGCACCGGTGTGCAGCAATTGCAGATCGAGCCGGTGTCGCAGGCCGCCGCCAACCAGCGCGCCGGTCGCTGCGGCCGCGTCGCCGCCGGCATCTGCATCCGTCTGTATGCGGAAGAGGACTACCTCTCGCGGCCCCTGTTCACCGATCCCGAGATCCTGCGCAGCAATCTGGCCGGGGTGATCCTGCAGATGGCCTCGCTGGGCCTGGGTGATGTCGATGCCTTCCCCTGGGTCGATCCGCCGGAGAACCGGCACATCAGCGAGGGGTATCGCGTCCTGCACACGCTGGGAGCGATGGACGAAGAGCGCAATCTGACGCCGCTCGGCAAGCAGTTGGCGCGGTTGCCGCTGGACCCGCGGGTGGCGCGCATCGCGCTCGCCGGCAAGGAGACCTCCTGTGCCCACGAGGTCTGGGTGCTGGCCGCCGCGCTGTCGGTGCAAGACCCGCACGAGATGCCGCCCGAGGCGCAGACCCAGGCGCGCCAGAAGCATGCCGAGTGGCGGCACCCGAAGTCGGATTTCTTCACCCTGCTCAACCTCTGGAACCGCTGGGACGCAGCCGGCGAGAAGGCCAGCCAGCGGCAGCTGCGCAAGTGGTGCAAGGAGCACTACGTCAGCTACCTGCGCATGGAGGAGTGGGAGGCGGTCTACAAGCAGATCGTCGACATGGTCGGCGACGACAAGACCGCCAAGACGGCCGTCGCGAAGACGCCGGAGGAACTGGAGAAGCGCTACGTCGCCATCCACCGTGCCCTGCTCACCGGGCTGATCGACCACATCGGCAACAAGCCGCCGGAGAAGGCCGAGTACCAGGGGCCGCGCGGCCGCCGCTTCAAGATCTTTCCCGGCTCGGCGCTGGCCAAGAAGGCGCCGCCCTGGCTGATGCACGCGGCCATCGTCCACACCAGCCAGGTGTTCGCACGCAGTTGCGCGGCGGTGGAGCCGGAGTGGCTGGCCGAGATCGGCGAGCACCTGGTCAAGCGGGTTCTGCACCACCCGGAGTGGAACGCGCAGCGCGGCGAGGTGACCGCCAATGAGCATGTGTCCCTGTTGGGACTGCCGCTGCTCAAGCGCCAACGCCACTACGGCAGCGAGGAGCCGCGCGAGGCGCGCACCATCTTCATCCGCGAGGGCCTGGTGCGCGGCGAGGTGCTGGGCAAGCCCGACTTCCTGAAGAAGAACCTGGCCCTGATCGAGGAGGTCCGCGAGAAGGAAGCCCGTTTGCGCCGCCCCGATCTGCTGGCCGATGAGTCGCAGCTCTACCGCTTTTACGATGCGCGCCTACCGGAGGAGCTGTGCACGGTCGCGGCACTCAAGGCCTGGCTGCACGGGGGCGCGGAGAAGATCAGCGCCAAGCCGGCAGTGTCCTTGCCGAAGCCCCTCGCCGTCGAAAGGCCGGAGCCCGCTGCGCCGTTGGACTCGCTAGCGGCCTTGCGCGGTCTGCGGTCGACCGTGGTTTCTGCCCCTCCGACAACTCCTGTCGCGGTGGCCGCCGGCTCCTCGCGCAGCGCGCTGCTGACCATGACCGAGGCTGACGTGCTGCGTCCCGGCGCCAACGCCGATGTCGAGGACCTGTTCCCGGACTACCTCGACATCGCCGGACTGCGGCTGTCGCTGAGCTATCAGCACGATCCTGGCACCGATGCCGACGGCGTGAGTTTTCATCTGCCGCTGGCGCAGCTGTTCGCGCTGCCGGCCGAGCGCTTCGACTGGCTGGTGCCCGGCTTGCTGGCCGGCAAGATCGAAGCCCTGATCAAGACCCTGCCGCAGCATCTGCGCCGGCTCTGTCAGCCGGCTGCCGAGTACGCCAACGCCATTGTCGAGAGCGCCCGACCCGAGGGTGCCCTGCTGGAAGCCATCTGCGCGCGCTTCAAGGCCATGACCGGCGTGCAACTGGAACCCTCCGATTTCGCGCCGGACAAGCTGCCCACCCACTTCCGTCCTCGCTTGCTGGTCGAGGATGCGCGCGGCGAGGTGCTGGGCGAGGCCGAGGATCTGGCCGAGCTGCAATCGCGGTTCAGCGGCAAGGCGCGCAGCGCCTTCAATGCCGTCGCCGCGAAAAAGGCCGAGACCCAGCAATGGGTGCGCGAATCGCTGAGCGACTGGGATTTCGGCGACCTGCCGGCGGCGGTGAGCCTGCCGGGTGGTGCGCGTGCCGTGCCGGGCCTGAGCGTCGAGGGCGAGCGCATCGCCCTGCGGCTGTTCGAGTCCGAAGCCGCCGCCGAGGCCGCCCATGCCGCCGGCCTGCGCGCGCTGCTGCTGCTCAAGCTCGCCGACCGCGTGCGCGACCTCGCCAAGTCGGCGCGCAGCAAGCTAGCGCTGGCGCTCACCGGCACCCCGCACACGGTCGATGGCCTGGCCCGGGAGCTGGCCGAGCGCTGCGCCGAGGAGGTGCTGATCCAGGGGGCGGTACGCAGCGAGGCCGAGTACCGCGCCGCGCTGGAACGCCGCGGCCAGTTCTCGCAGCTGGCCTACCAGCGCCTCGACGAACTGGCCGCCTGGTTGAGTCAGGCCGCCGCGCTGCGCAAGGCGCTCAACGCCATCGCCAAGTCCTATCCCGAGGCCCATGCCGACGCCAGCGGCCAACTTTCCAGCCTGCTCGGCCCCGGCTTCGTGACGGCCATCCCGGCCGCCCAGTGGCCGCGGGTCGGCAGCTATCTCAGGGCGCTGGCGGTGCGGCTGGAGCGGCTGCCGCTCAAACCCCAGAAGGACGCCGAAGCCATGAAGCAGCTTGCCCCCCTGCAAGCGCGCCTGCCCGGCCCCTGGCACCCGGCGCGCTGGCTGATTGAGGAATGGCGCATCGCCCTGTTCGCCCAGGAGCTGCGGGCGCAGGGTGCGCCGACGGCGGCCAAGGTCGAAGCCGGCTTGCGGGGATGATGAATGCGCATTACTGTGCGCATTGATTTACGCAGGAGCTCACCATGTCCACCGCTTACAAGCGCCCCCGGCCCACGGCCGAACGCGTCGCCGAGAACCCGCCCGCCGAGTATGTGGCCGGCAAGCGCCGGCTCAATCTCAGCGTCCGCGCCGACTTGATCGACCGCGCCCGCGAGCACGGACTGAACCTGTCCAGTCTGCTGGAGGAAAGCCTCGCCGAGCGCCTGCGCAAGGCCGAGGGCGAACGCTGGCAGGCGGAAAACGCCGAGGCCATCGCCTATCACAATGCCCGCGTCGCCCGTGACGGTCCCCTCAATGCCGACCTGATCCGCTTCTGATGGCGCGCTTTGACGTTTACCGGAACCCCCGGCGCAGCGCCGCGCAGGCGCCCTATCTGCTCGACGTGCAGTGCGATTGGGTGCGTACCGACTTGCGGGTTGTGGTTCCTCTGGTGCGGGCCGATTATCACGGGCCGCCGATGAAGCGACTCAACCCGGTGGTGGAAATCGACGGCCAGACCCTGGTGATGTCACCCACTGAAATCGGTTCGCTGCCGGAGGGCCAGTTGGGCCGGCCGGTCACCAGTCTCGCGGCGCGGCGGGATCAGTTTGTCGCCGCCCTCGACTTTCTCTTTCAAGGTTATTGATTCGTGTCCCAAGCCATCCCCACCCACGAGCGCCTGATCTGCGCCCTCGATGTTCCCGACGCCGAGGCCGCCCGAGCCCTGGTCAAGCGGCTCGGCGATGCCGTCAGCTTCTACAAGATCGGCATGGAGCTGTGCATGGCACCCGGCTTCTTCGAGCTGCTGGACTGGCTCAAGGCCGAGCACAAGAAGGTGTTCGTCGATCTGAAGTTCTTCGACATCCCGGAGACGGTGGCGCGCGCCATCCGCAATCTCTCCGAGCGCGGCGCCGACTTCGCCACCGTGCACGGCAACCAGTCGATCATGGAGGCGGCGGCCAAGGCCAAGTCCGGCCATACCAAGGTGCTGGCGGTGACCGCGCTGACCTCGCTGGACCAGGGCGATCTCGACGATCTCGGCTTCAAGTGCGATGTCGCCGAGCTGGTGCTGTCGCGCGCCCGTCGTGCCTTGCAGGCCGGCTGCGACGGCGTGGTGTCTTCCGGGCTGGAAGTGCCGCGCCTGCGCCTGGAAGCGCCGCGCGAGCTGATCTGCGTGACGCCGGGCATACGGCCGGTGGAAAACCGCGTCGAGGCCGACCAGAAGCGCATCGCCACCCCGGCGGCGGCGATCAAGGCCGGCGCCGATTACCTGGTCATCGGCCGGCCGATCCGCGATGCCGCCGATCCGCGCGCGATGGCGCAGGCGATTCAGCTTGAGATCGCCGGAGCCCTGGCATGAGAACGCTCGCCAACGACCGCTTCCTGCGCGCGCTCAAGCGCCAACCGGTGGACCGCACGCCGGTGTGGATGATGCGCCAGGCCGGCCGCTACCTGCCCGAGTACCGCGCCAGCCGCGCCAAGGCGGGCGACTTCATGGCGCTCTGCCGCAATCCCGAGCTGTGCTGCGAAGTCACCCTGCAGCCGCTGGACCGTTACCCCGGCCTCGATACCGCCATCCTGTTCAGCGACATCCTCACCATCCCCGACGCCATGGGCCTGGGCCTGCGCTTCGTCGAAGGAGAGGGCCCGGTGTTCGACCGGCCGGTTCGCGATGCGGCGGCCATCCGCGCGCTTGGCGTGCCTGACCCGGAGGGCGAGCTGCGCTATGTGATGGACGCGGTGCGCACCATCCGTGCCGCGCTCGGCGACCGCTGTCCGCTGATCGGCTTCGCCGGCTCGCCCTGGACGCTCGCCACCTACATGGTCGAAGGGCAGGGCGGCCAGGAATTCGCGCGCATTAAGAAGATGCGCTTCGACGCGCCCGAGCTTCTCCAAGAGCTGCTAGCCAAGCTGGCCGACAGTGTCGCGCTCTATCTTGAAGCCCAGGCTGCGGCCGGTGCTGATGCGCTGATGATCTTCGACACCTGGGGCGGCGTGCTCGATTTTGAAGGTTACCGGCAGTTCTCGCTGAGCCCCATGCGCCGTATCGTCGCGCGGCTCAAGACCCGCTTGCCGGACATCCCGGTGATCCTGTTCACCAAGAACGGTGGTCAGCAGTTGGAAGCGATGGCCGACACCGGCTGCGATGCGCTGGGCCTGGACTGGACCACCGACATCGCCGCCGCGCGCGCGCGAGTCGGCGCCATGGTCGCCTTACAGGGCAATCTCGACCCGCTCTGCCTGCTCGCGAGCCCGGCGCGCATCCGCGAGGAAGTGGCGCGCGTACTGGCCGGATATGGCCGTGGTCCGGGGCATGTCTTCAACCTGGGGCACGGCATCGTGCCCGGGGTGGACCCGGCGCACGCGGGGGCGATGATCGACGCGGTGGTGGAACTTTCGCCGGCGTATCATCACTGAGAGGATGTCAGTGCGACTCCAGGGATGGGGTCGCCACCGCGGTCTTAGCGGAGCCTGCAGATGATCTCGATGTTGCTGCCGCCCTGGTTTGTCGGAATCCTGACTTTCGCGACCATGTTCGTCGCGTTGATCTTCTGGTTCGCCGCCATGCTGCCGGGCATCCTGCTCAAGCTGCTGCCGGTGTACCGCTGGCAGCGTCTGGCCTCCCGCTACTGCGTCTGGATCGCCCGCAACTGGGTGGCCAGCAACCAACTGATCTACCGGCTGCTGCACGACGTGGCCAGCCCGGTGGCCTATGGGGAGGTGGACTTCAACGCCAGCCTGGATCCCTCTCGCAGCTACCTGTTGCTCAGCAACCACCAGTCCTGGGCCGACATCCTGATCCTGTTCGATGTCTTTCACGCCAAGACGCCGTTCCTGCGCTTCTTCCTCAAGCGCGATCTGCTGTGGGTGCCGATCATCGGCCTGGTCTGCTGGGCGATGGATTTCCCGTTCATGACCCGCAAGTCCAGCGCCGCCGACCGCGAGGCGACCCGCAGGGCCTGCGCGGTCTACCGCCACGATCCGGTGACGGTGGTCAATTTCCTCGAAGGCACCCGCTTTACCGAGGCCAAGCGGCTGACCAAGCGCAGCCCCTACCAGCGGCTGCTGCGCCCGAAGACCGGCGGCCTCGCCTACAGTCTCGACGCCATGGGCGAGCAATTCGCCGGGGTGCTGGATGTCACCGTCTGCTACCAGCCCACCGACCGCAATCTGCTGTGGAGCTGGCTGTGCGGCGAGCAGGGCCATGTGCGGGTGGCGGTGGACCTGATCCCGGTGCCGGCCGAGCTGCTGCACGGCGACTACGACCGCGATCCCGGCTACCGGGAGCGCTGCCAGATCTGGGTGAACGGGCTCTGGTCGCGGAAGGACGCGCGGCTGGAGGCCCTGCGCCGTCGTCCCTCCTTGCCGGCGCAAACGCCCGCGCATCCCTGAAATCCACCGCCACCCTGAACCGAGGCGGTTCCGCGCACCCGGCTGGCGGGTGACAATGGCCCGCTGCCCTTAACGGAATCGTCTCCTTGCGCTTCAATCAATTGAGTCTGCTGCAACGCGCCGGCCTCGTCGTGCTGGCCCTGGCGCTGGTCGCCGCCACCGGCGCCGGGCTGTTCATCTGGTCCAAGGTCTCGGCCCTGGAGGCGCAATTGCCCTCGGTGGAAAGCTTGCGCGAACCCAACCTCGGCGCGCCGCTGCTGGTGCTCAGCGCCGAGGGCAAGCGCATGGGCGAATTCGGCGCCGAGCGGCGCTCGCCGCTGCGCTACGAGCAATTCCCCAAGCCGCTGCTGCAGGCCTTTCTGGCCGCCGAGGACGACCGCTTCTTCGAGCACAGCGGCGTCGATTTCTTCGGCCTGGTGCGTGCGGCGCTGAAGCTCGCCGCCACCGGCGAGAAGCGCCAGGGTGGCTCGACCATCACCATGCAGCTGGCGCGCAATGTCTTTCTCACGCCCGAGCGCAGCTACGAACGCAAGATCAAGGAGATCCTGCTGGCGCGGAAGATGGAGCGCGAGCTGGACAAGCAGCGCATCTTCGAGATTTATCTCAACCGCATCTTCCTCGGCAGCCGCGCCTACGGCGTCGCCGCCGCCGCTCACGTCTACTTCGGCAAGCCGCTGGACCAGCTGACGCTGGCGGAAACCGCGGTGCTCGCCGGCTTGCCCAAGGCCCCTTCGCGCGACAATCCGCTGGTCAACCCCAGCGCCGCCAAGGACCGCCGCAACTACGTGCTGCGGCGCATGCGCGAGCTGGGTTTCATCGACGAGACCGCCTACCGTCAGGCACTGGACGAGCCGCTGGTGGCGCGTGAGCACCCGCCGCAGGTGGAGGTGGAAGCGCATTACGTGGCCGAGATGGTGCGCGCGGCGATGTTCGAGAAGTACGGCGAGCAGGCCTACACCGCCGGCTACCGCGTCTACACCACCGTGCAGGCCGCTCGGCAGGAAGCCGCCAACACCGCCCTGCGCAAGGCCCTGCTCGACTACGAGGAGCGCCACGGCTACGCCGGACCCGAGACCAAGGCCGATCCGGAGTTGGTGGCAGCGCTGGAGCGCGGCAGCCCGGACCGCAACGAGGAGGCGCAGGCGCTGCTGCGCTCGCGCCCGCGTCTGGCTGATCTGCCGGCAGCCCTGGTGCTGTCCGCCAGCCCGGACCAACTGGAGGTGTACTCGCTGGAGCGTGGCGTCGAAAGCATCGAGGCCAAGGGTTTCGCCTGGACCGGCAAGAAGTACAAGCTCGCCGCCGGCGACGTGGTGCGCATCCGAGCCAGCGGCGACAAGCTGCGGCTGGCGCAGAAGCCGGACGTGCAGGGCGCCTTCGTCGCGGTGGAGCCGCAGGATGGCGCCATCCGCGCCCTGGTCGGCGGCTACGACTTCTTCGCCGGCAAGTACAACCGCGTCACCCAGGCGCGGCGCCAGGCCGGCTCCGGCTTCAAGCCCTTTCTCTATGCCTCGGCGCTGGCCAAGGGCAACACGCCTGCGTCGATCTTCCTCGACGCGCCCATTGTCTTCGACGATCCCAACTTGGAAAGCGAGTGGCGGCCGTCCAACTACGACGAGGACTTCAAGGGCCCGATGCGCCTGCGCGAGGCGCTGGTGCAGTCGCGCAACCTGGTGTCGATCCGCGTGCTGCAGTCGGTGGGCATGGGCTATGCGCTCAACTACGCGCAGAACTTCGGCCTGGACAAGACGCGCCTGCCGCGTGACCTGACCTTCTCGCTGGGCTCGGCGGCGCTGACGCCGCTGGAGATCGCCCGTGGCTACGCCACCATCGCCAACGGCGGCTTTCTGATCGAGCCGTACTTCATCCGCCGCATCGAGGACGGCCGCGGCCAGGTGCTGTTCGAGGCCAAGCCGGTGCGCGCCTGTCCGGAATGCCCTGCGGAAATCACCGCCGGCGATCCCGCCGCCCAGCTCGCCGCGCGCACGCTCGATCCGCAGACCGTCTACATGCTCAACAGCATGCTGCACGACGTCGCGGTGCGGGGCACCGCCGCGGCGGTGAACGCGATGGGGCGGCGCGACCTGGGCGGCAAGACCGGCACCAGCAACGACGAGACCGATGCCTGGTTCAATGGCTATCAGGCCACACTCGCCGCCACCGCCTGGATCGGCTACGACACGCCGACGCCGCTCGGCCGTGGCGAGGTCGGCGGCCGCGCCGCGCTGCCGATGTGGATGGACTTCATGCGCGTGGCGCTCAAGGGCGTGCCTGAGCAGATCCTGCCGCGCCCCGAGGGCATGACCGATGTGCGCCTGAACCCGGAGAACGGCAAGCTGGCCTGGGAAGGAGCCGACAAGGTGATCTACGAGACCCTGCCGCTGGAGCGCCTGCCGCCGCAGGACGATGGCGCTATTCCTGGCCACGAGAGCGAGGCCGGGCCGGCGGCGCAGGATCTCTTCTGATGGGCCGCCGCGCGCAGGGCGGCGCCGGCGATCTGGCGCAGGAAGCGGCGCGCATTCTGGTCGAGGAGCAGCTCACCGACTACGGCCTGGCCAAGCGCCGCGCCGCCGAGCGCCTGGGTCTGTCCAGCCGCAGTGCGCTACCCGACAACGCCCGCGTCGAGGCCGAGGTGCTGGCCTATCAGCGCCTGTTCGGCGGCCGAGCCTACGCCGAGCGCCTGCGGCTGCTGCGGAAGACCGCGGTGCAGGCGATGAAGCTCCTGTCGGACTTCGAGCCACGGCTCAGCGGCGCGCTGGTGAGTGGTGCGATCAGCGCCGCGCATCGCGTGCAACTGCACTGCTTTCCCGGCCAGCCGGAGCTGGTGGATGTCTTCCTCGCCGAGCGCGGCTTCGAGGTCGAGACCGACGAGCGTGATTACCGCTATGGCGACGGTCGGGTGGAGTCGGTGCCGCTGGCGCGTTTCGAGGCCGGCGCGGTGGGGGTCGATGTGGCCCTGTTCGCGCCTGGGCAGGAGCGGCGATCCCCCTTGTCGCACAGCAATGGCCGGCCGGCGCCGCGGCTGAATCTTGCCGAGGCCGAGCGTCTGGCCGCCCTGGATGTGGAAACCCTGTACTGACCGCGGCAGATTGCTGCCGGACACAAAAAAGCCCGCCGGTAAGGCGGGCTTTTTCTTGCGCGGGCAAGTGGCTTAGCGCTGCGCCACCGGCACCACGTTGCGCTCGGCGGCACCGGTGTAGACCTGGCGCGGGCGGGCGATCTTCAGCGGGCCGTCGCCGACCATCTCGCTCCAGTGCGCGACCCAGCCGACGGTGCGGGCCACCGCGAACATCGGGGTGAACATGTTCACCGGGATACCGAGCGCCTTGTAGATGATGCCCGAGTAGAAATCGACGTTCGGGTAGAGCTTGCGGGCCTTGAAGTAGTCGTCGTTGAGGGCGATCTCTTCCAGCTTCATGGCCAGTTCGAGCTTGGGATCGTCGATCTTCAGCGCCTTCAGGACCTTGTGGCACTCCTCGCGGATGATGGTCGCGCGCGGGTCGAAGTTCTTGTAGACGCGGTGGCCGAAGCCCATCAGGCGCACGCCCGAGGCCTTGTCCTTCACCTTGTCCATGAAGCCCTGCACGTTCTTCACGTCGCCGATCTCGTCGAGCATGTTCAGCACCGCCTCGTTGGCGCCGCCGTGGGCCGGGCCCCAGAGCGCGGCGATGCCGGCGGAGATGGCGGCGTAGGGGTTGGTGCCGGTGGAGCCGGCCATGCGCACAGTGGAGGTCGAGGCGTTCTGCTCGTGGTCGGCGTGCAGGATGAACAGCACGTCCAGCGCCTTGGCCGCGATCGGATCGACGTGGTAGGGCTCGGCGGGCACCGCGAACATCATGTGCAGCAGGTTGCTGCAGTAGTCGAGGTGGTTCTGCGGGTACATGAACGGCTGGCCGTAGTACTTCTTGTAGGCCGCCGCGGCGATGGTCGGGATCTTGGCGATCATCCGGTGCGCGAAGATCTCGCGGTGGCGCGGATCCTTGTTGTTGCCGGTGTCGTGGTAGAAGCCGGACAGCGAGCCGACCACGCCGGTCAGCATCGCCATCGGGTGGGCGTCGTAGTGAAAGCCGTTGAAGAAGCTCTTCAGGCCCTCGTTGATCATGGTGTGGCGGCGGATGCTCTGGTCGAAGGACTCCAGCGCCGTCTTGTTCGGCAGCTCGCCGTTCAAGATCAGGTAGGCGACTTCCAGAAAGCTGCAGTGCTGCGCCAGCTGCGCTACCGGGTAGCCGCGGTAGAGCAGCACGCCCTCGTCACCGTCGATGTAGGTGATCGCGCTCTTGGTGGAGCAGGTCGAGGTGAAGCCAGGGTCGAAGGTGAAGGCGCCGGTCTTGTCGTAGACCTTACCCACGTCGAGGCCGACCGGGCCGAGGGTGCCGCCGATGGCAGGCAGATCGACCTTCTCCCCGGTGGCGTTGTTGACCAGGCTGTAGCTGACCTCACTCATCGCGTAGCTCCCAAATATCAAGTAAAGACGTCAAGAAAGGCTGGCAAGAATCGCGCCGCGGCTTGCTAAGCGGGCAAGGGCAGGCGGGCGACTCCGCTATCCACCGCCGCGCGCATCACGGCGCCGGCAACGTGCTCGCGCAGGCGGGGATCGAGTGGCTTGGGGATGATGTAATCCGGCCCGAAGGATAGCGAGTTTTGCTTGTAGGCCGCCAGCACGGGCGCCGGCACCGGCTGCCTAGCCAGCTCGGCCAGGGCGCGCACCGCCGCCAGCTTCATCGCTTCGTTGATGCGGCTCGCGCGCACGTCCAGGGCGCCCCGGAACAGGAAGGGGAAGCACAGCACGTTGTTGACCTGATTGGGGTAGTCGCTGCGGCCGGTGCCGACGATGGCGTCGTTGCGCACCCGCTTGGCGATCTCCGGCATGATCTCCGGCACTGGGTTGCTGAGCGCGAAGATCACCGGCTTCTCGTTCATCAGTCCCAGCCACTCCTCGCGCAGCAGGCCGGGGCCGGAAAGGCCGATGAAGACGTCGGCGCCGGCGAGCGCACCGGCGAGCGTCTTGCGCTCGGAAGGTGCTTGAGCGAATTCACTTTTTTCCTTGCTCAAACCCGGACGATCGGTGCTGATCACGCCCTGGCGGTCGACCAGCCAGAGGTGCTCGGGCCTGGCCCCCAGGCTGCGCGCCAGACGCATCGAGGCGATGCCGGCGGCACCGGCGCCGACGCAGACGATGCGGGCGTCTTCGAGCTTCTTGCCCTGCAGTTCCAGGGCATTGAGCAGGGCCGCGCAGAGCACGATGGCGGTGCCGTGCTGGTCGTCGTGGAACACCGGAATATCGCAGCGCGCCTGCAGCGCTTCCTCGATCTCGAAGCAGGCCGGCGCGGCGATGTCTTCCAGATTGATGCCGCCGAAGGTGCCGGCGATGCGGGCCACGGTTTCGACGAAAGTCTTAGGCTCGCGCTCATCGACCTCGATGTCGAAACAGTCGAGATCCGCGAATTTCTTGAACAGCAGGGCCTTGCCTTCCATCACTGGCTTGCCGGCCAGCGCGCCGCAGTCGCCCAGACCCAGCACCGCGGTGCCATTGCTGATCACCGCCACCAGATTGCCCTTGCTGGTGTAGCGGTAGGCGTCCTGGGGATTCTCCTGGATCGCCAGCACCGGCTCGGCGACTCCTGGTGAGTAGGCGAGAGCCAGGTCCTCTGGCCCTTCGCAGGGCTTGGTGATGCTGACCCCGAGTTTTCCCGGCTTGGGGAACTCGTGGTAGTGGAGGGCGGCGGTGCGGAGGGTATGGCTGGGTATCTGTTCGTTCATGGCGTCTGCGCGTTGCCTGCTTCCTGGGCGCGCATCGGTGTGGTGGAGAAAAGCAATGGTGAAAACCCCGGCGCACGCGCCGGGCGGGGGCAACAAAAAAGCCGCTAGGACATAAGCGGCTTTCTTGGTACAGCGGGCAGCGACAATTACTTGCCGTAGCGCTTCTTGAACTTGTCGATGCGGCCGCCGGTGTCGGTGACGCGGGTCTTGCCCGTGTAGAACGGGTGAGACAGGTGCGAGGTATCGAGGGTGATGACCGGGTAGGTCTCGCCGTCGGTGTGCTTCACGGTTTCACGGGTCTTGACCGTGGAACGGATGATGAAGCTCTGGTTGGAGCCCGCGTCGCGGAACACCACGGGGCGGTATTCGGGGTGGATGCCTTCTTTCATGGCGGTCTCGGCAACGCCCACAACACGGGGCGGATCAAACGAAAAGGGCGCGCAGGATAGCGGCGCAACCGGCGGTTGGCAACTTTTTATCCGCTGTGGAGCGTGTTAGCGCGGCGCCAGGCGGCGTTCGAGGTGCACGGGCCAGGCTTGGTGGCTGCGGCGCCGGTCCGCCTGGGCCAGCGGCATCGCCTCGCCGTCCATGCCCTGGCCGTCTCGCGGAGCCCAGACCTGGGGGCGCGGCAGCATCAGGCTCAGCAGGCCGTAAAGCGCGCCGCTGACGGCGGCGAGCACTGCCAGGATCAAGGGCAGTTGCTGCCAGTGCAGGGGCGCGAGTTCCATGGTCGGTCCTTGGAGCGGAAGGCGAAGTGGGTAACGAGGCCGACTGTGCCAGCCGGGCCGATCTTGCCCCCGCTGGTCGGGATGGCCGGTGGATTCTGCCCTACCAACGGCAGCCCGCCGACTCTCAGGCGGCGAGCCCGATAGGCTCGGCCGGCAGCAGTTGGAAGCCGCGCAGGCCGACATCGCTTTCCAGCAGGCTGGCGCTCCGGCTGACGAAGGACTGCACGTCCGGGCTGCCCAGATGCCGCCACAGCGCCTCCTGCGAAGTCCAGTTCTCGTACAGCAGCCACAGCGCCGGGTCTTCGTCGCTGCGGTGCAGGTTGGCGAGCTGGCAGTCGGGATTGTCACGGCTCAGCGCGACCAGGGCGTGCAGGGCCTGGCTCAGCCAGGGCTCGCGCCCCGGGCGGGCGCGCAGAAAGGCGATGTTGGTGGCGGTCATGGCGGCGCTCCGGTGGCGGGAGGAGGACGCGGTCATGCTAGGTGGCCGGGTGCCGGCGGCCCAATACCGGATGCTCTGCAAGTCTTGCCTATTCCTGCGCCAGCAGCCCCGGATGCGGCGGCGAAGAGTACATTTCGCTGCCTAGTCCTATTTGGTTCGAGATCGCCATGTTCGATCCACCGCCCAGCCCCAGCCCGTCCCGGCTGGTGGGCCTGCTCAGCGAGATGCTGCCCGCCGCCGGAATATTCAACAGCGCCCTGGAGGAGGTGACGCTGGCGCGTGCCGACCGTGCCTTCGTCAAGGCGCCGGTGCTCTACGAGCCGAAGCTGATGTTCATCTGCCAGGGCCGCAAACGCGGCTTCTTCGGCGACCAGCCGCTGGTGTTCGACGCTCGCCGTTATCTGATTGCGGCGGTGCCGCTGCCGTTCGAGTGCGAGACCGAGGCCAGCGTCGAGGATCCGTTGCTGGCGGTGGGCATCCAGATCAACCTCGCCGCTGCGGCCGAGCTAATCCTGGCGCTGGAGGGCCTCGGCGCACGTCCACCGGTGCCGCCTCTGGGCATCGCCACCGCGCCGATGACCGAGGGCATGGAAGACGCGCTCTACCGCCTGCTCACCGCCCTGCGCTCGCCGGTGGAGGCGCGGCTGCTGGGGCCGGGCATCGTCCGCGAGATTCTGTTCCGCATGCTCACCGGCGAGCAGGGCGCGGCCATCGCCGGCGCCCTGGTGCACCACAGCCATTGCGGCCGCATCGGCCGGGCGCTGCGGCGCATCCATGCCGAGTACGCCGCCGATCTCGATGTGAGCCGTCTGGCCGAAGAGGCCGGCATGGGCGTCGCCGCCTTCCACAGCCACTTCAAGCAGGTCACCCGCACCTCGCCGATCCAGTACCTGAAGACCACGCGCCTGCACAAGGCGCGGCTGCTGATGGCGCACGAAGGGCTGAGCGCCTCGACCGCTGCCGGCCGCGTGGGTTACGAAAGCGCCTCGCAGTTCAGCCGCGAGTTCAAGCGCTTTTTCGGCAGCACGCCGCGCGAAGAGGCCGAGCGCATGAAGAGCGCGCTGGTGCCGGCGACCGCCTCGCCCTACGTCAGCGTGCAGGTACAGTAGGTCCTAGCCGTTCTCGGCCTCGACATCGACTTCGTAGCTTTCGCCGTCTTCGTCCACGGTCAGCCGCACCAGAATCGGCTGGCAGCAGACGTGGCAGTCCTCGACATAGGTCTGACTGCCGGCGGAGAGGTCGAGGTCCAGCTCGATCTCCTCCCAGCAGTAGGGGCACTGCACCGCGCGGCTTGTCAGTTCGTAGCGGCTCATGAGGGCAGAAACTCCATCTGCAGCGTGTTGAGGTGGTTGCGGCCGAGCACGGTCGGGCGGACGACTTCGCCGTCCCGCTCCAGCAAGCCTTTCGACAGCATCCGCCCCAGGGATGGTTCCAGGGCGGCATCGGCAAGGCCGGTGCGGGCGCGGAAATCGCTGAGCGCGAAGCCCTCGTGCAGGCGCAAGGTATTCAGCACGTACTCGAAAGCCAGTTCGGCGCCGTCCACCGCGCGTTCTTCCTGCACGCCGGCGGCGCTGCCGGCGGTTTCCATGAATGTCTTCGGATGCTTGTGGCGCGCGCGCCGCAGTACCTGGCCATCGAGCGTGCGCTTGCCGTGGGCGCCGGCGCCGATGCTCAGGTAATCGCCGAAGCGCCAGTAGTTGAGGTTGTGCGCCGCTGTCCGGCCCGGAAGCGCATAGGCCGAGGTTTCGTACTGCGCGTAACCGGCCGCTTCGAGCAGGGCCTGGCCCTGCTCCAGCATCTCGTAGGCGAGGTCGCTGTCCGGCAGCTTCGGCGGCTTGGCCGCGAACTCGGTGTTGGGCTCCAGCGTCAGGTGGTAGTAGCTCAAGTGCTCGGGGGCGAGCGCGAGCAGGCCACGCAGGTCGGCCTCGGCCTCGGCGAGCGTCTGCTCGGGCAGGGCGAACATTAGGTCGAGGTTGAGATTGGCTAAGCCCGCCGCCCGCGCCATCGCCACCGCCGCCCGTGCTTCCTCGGCGCCGTGGATGCGGCCCAGCGCCTTCAGATGACGGTCGTTGAGCGACTGCACGCCCATCGACAGGCGGTTGACGCCGGCGGCGCGGTAGTCGTGGAAGCGCTGCGCCTCGGCGGTGCCGGGGTTGGCCTCCAGGGTGATCTCGATGCCGGGCGCGAAGGCGAGGCGCTGCGCCACGCCATTGAGGATGGCGCCGATGCCCGCGCCGCTGAACAGACTGGGCGTGCCGCCACCGAAGAAGATGCTGCTGAGCGGGCGCGCCTCAGGCGCGCTGGCCAGCTCGAATTCCAGGTCGCGCAGCAGCGCCTGCACGTACTCCGCTTCCGGAATCTGGCCCCGCGCGGGGTGCGAGTTGAAGTCGCAGTAGGGGCACTTCTTCGCGCACCAGGGGATGTGGATGTAGAGCGCTAAAGGGATCACGGCTGCTCGCGCAACTGCTTCAGCAGGGCGCGCATCGCACGACCGCGATGGCTGAGGCGGTTCTTGACCGCCGGCGCCAGCTCCGCCGAGGTCTTGCCCAG
>SCVA01000004.1 GCA_004297005.1 Nevskiaceae bacterium | reverse complement strand
TTTCATGTGCAGGCACTCCATCTAACTAACTAGGCTCTCGGTATGACCGGGGCTCGGTGAGCCCGACGACACAGTGAACTTCGCGGCGGCGCTGATCTGTGCGATGGCGCACCCAGTGGCTAATTGGGGTGTTGGGGTTTTTCCACAGGCTCAACGTTTGACTTAAGCGGACAGCCATAGGCGGGTCCGCCTGAAGGAGAGGTTAGCAGGCACTTTGGCGCACGAACGTAATTGCTTCCTGATGGCTTTTCCAGAACTCAGCTTTTCGAACCGGTGCGCCCCAGTGCTCTAGGTAGGTAAGCAGCGCTTCCCGTTGGAAGCGATCTCGAATCAGCCTTGCCGCGTAGTTGCTCTGCGCTTCGAAGGGCAGTGCCTCGCCATTCTCATAGAACTCCCAGCGAGGTGTGTCCTTCATCGCACGAACAATGCGTTGCTTCTCTTTGCCGCTACGCGCAATGAACTCGTTGATGGGCCACTCAACCGTCTGACTTGTGCTTCTCGCGGAGGTAGCTGAGTAACCGAAGCGTTTGCAGGCGTACTCAAGGACAAAGTAATCACCCGAACTCACCTGGGGCATGAACGCAGTCAGCTCAGAGGCGCACGCCGGTGACCAAAGGATCATAGGAAGATGATTTGGACCTGCGTGGTAGGGCTGCTCAGGGAACGCAAGTTCCGTCTTCTCGACTCGAACAGATAGCGACGGCACCTTGGAAAAGGCCTCAAGCAGCTCAGGCAACGTCACTTTCATGACCACGAGATTGAAGAATGGGCGTTCGATTACGGGCATGCTGGCTAACGCAAATTAGGCCGACTGCTCGGCAGACGTAAAAGCCAGCCCAACGAGGCCGGCGGCAGTACCAAGTCTTTGCTCCAATTGCATTGTCTGCATCGGCGCTACCCGTGTACGCGCAAGCTGCGCCGGTTCCAGTCGGCGATCACCGCAAGTGCGGTGCAACGGAGGTCAGCCTGCGAGCCGGCTGCAGGCTTGTCAATCGGCCCTGGTGAGCGCGCACGCGGGATGGCCCGCGCGTCGGAAATGACTACGAGGGAGCTAGCCAAACGGTGGCCTAAATCGCTACCCGGTTTCGCCCCTGCGCCTTGGCTTCGTACATCTTCTGGTCGGCGCGTTTGAGCATGTCGTCGAAGGACTCCTCGCCGGCGCGGTAGATGGCGATGCCGGCGCTCAGCGTCACCTGGACTTCGGTCCTGCGGAAGTTGAAGCGTTGCCGGGCGGCCTCGGCGCGGATTCGCTCGGCGACCTGAACGACGGCGGCCTCGTCACTGAAGAAGCCGATGAAGACAAACTCCTCGCCGCCGTAGCGCACGCAAAAATCTCCGGCCCGGGTCAAGGCCATCATCAGTTGCGCGACACTTACCAACACCTGATCGCCGCAAGTGTGGCCGTACTGGTCGTTCACCTTCTTGAAGTGATCGATGTCGATGAAGATGGTCGCGAGTACGCGGTTTCCCTCCCGCTGCTGCTTGCCGAGGATGGACGGAATCACTTCCCGCAAGAAACGCATGGTATGCAGGTTGGTAAGCGCGTCACGGATGGCGATGCCCTCCAGTTGGCGCAGGAAATAGTGCGCGGCCAGAACCATCGCGACCACGAAGCCGGCGAACAGCGCCAACAGGATGCCGGAGGCCTGGAACATGGTCTGGTAGACATTGGCGCGGGTGTCGTCCAGATAGACGCCGGTGCCCAGAACCCAGTCCCAGGGCTGGAAGTGGATCACGTAGGAGACTTTCGCGAACTGCTCTTGGTTGTGTGGCTTGGGCCAGTAGTACGAAACCCAGCCACCGCCGTTTTTTGCGGTGGCGATGAACTCGCGAACGATGTGCTTGCCGTGACTGTCGGTCCAGTCGCTGAAATCGCGACCCACCTGCGTTGGCGCGTAGGGTTGCAAAAGCATGGTACCGGCGCCGTCGACGATCCAGAAGTAGCCGTTGTCGCCATAGGTGGCCTGTTGCAGCACCCCTATCGCCAGGCGCTGCGCCTCCTGATCGCTGATCTGACCCGTAGCCGCGAGTTGCTGGAAGTGCTGCAACACTTTCACACCCACTTCCGACAGATATCGGGTCTGGGTGTCCTTCTCGTGCTGCAGGCTGCCGGAGAAGGAGTGGTAGAAGAACAGCAGGAACACCAGGATGCCCACGGCCATCAGCACCGAAAGGCCGATCAGGCGGTTATGGATATGCAGCCGGGTCAGGGATGGAAGGTTATTCTTCATGAAGGGTTTTCTTGCCCCGATACCGGTGCTTGCGCAGGGCGCGCAGCGCCGGCCCGAAGACTTATGTAATCAGGTTAGCTCCTAGCTGCCGAACCGCACAGCCCACCGTTTGCCGAATCTTCTGATCTGGAAAACGCACCAAGGGACCGCCGGTTGGCCGGGCTGGCAGAGCCCCGGGGGTGAAATGGGTGGCGAGCGGCGCTCGCGGAATGTGTAGCATCGACCGAGGTACTTCCCCCTTCCTTGCCATGCACTACGACGCGCTCATCCTCGGCGGTGGCCACAACGGTCTGGTCTGCGCCTGCTACCTCGCCAAGGCCGGCTGGAAGGTGCGGGTGCTGGAACAGCGGGCGGTATTGGGCGGGGCGGCGGTAACCGAGGAATTCGCGCCCGGTTTCCGCAATTCCACCGCCAGCTACACGGTGAGCCTGCTCAACCCCAAGATCATCCGCGAGCTGCGGCTGGCCGAGGCGCATGGCCTGAAGATCGTTGAGCGGCCCTATTCCAACTTCCTGCCGCTGGGCGAGGCCCCGGGGGAGTGCATCCGCCTGGGCGGCGGGCTGGCGGCGACCCAGGCCGAGGTGGCGCGCTACTCGCGGCGCGATGCCGAGCGCCTGCCGGACTACTACGCCCTGCTGGAGCGGGTGGCCGAGGTGCTGCGCGCCATGCTGCTGCAAACCCCGCCCAACGTCGGCGGCGGCATCGCCGAGCTGTTCAGCGCCTGGAAGACGGCGCGGGTGTTCAAGGAGCTGCCGCTCGCTACCCAGCGCGATGTGCTGGATCTGTTCGCGCTCAGTGCCGGCGAGTTGCTCGACCGCTGGTTCGAATCGACACCGCTCAAGGCCTGCTTCGGCTTCGACAGCATCGTCGGCAACTTTGCCTCGCCCTACGCGCCGGGCAGCGCCTACGTGCTGCTGCACCACGTTTTCGGCGAGGTCAACGGCAAGCCCGGCGTCTGGGGTCATGCCCTGGGCGGCATGGGCGCGATCACCCAGGCGCTGGCGGCGGAGGCACGGGTTCTGGGGGTGGAGCTTTCCACAGAGGCAGTCGTGCACCGGGTGCAGGCGCTCAGCCGCGGAAAGCTTCGCGTCGATCTGGAGAACGGCGAGGTGCTGACCGCGCGGCGGGTGGCGAGCAATCTGCACCCCAAGTTGTTGTTCACCCAGTTGCTGGACGCCAACCAGCGCGAGCCGGAGCTGACGCAGCGCTTCGCCGACCACCAGAACGAGTCGGCGACGCTGCGCATGAACGTGGCGCTCTCCGAGCTGCCGGATTTTCTATGCGCGCCGGGCACCGCGCTAGCGCCGCATCACCAGAGCGGCGTCATCCTCGCGCCCTCGCTGGCCTACATGGAGCGCGCCTATATCGATGCCCGCGAGCAGGGCTGGGCGCGCCAGCCCATCGTCGAAATGCTGATCCCCTCGACGGTGGACCCCTCGCTGGCGCCGCCGGGCCGGCAGGTCGCCAGCCTGTTCTGCCAGCACTTCCGCTACACGCTGCCGGAGGGCCGCCGCTGGGATGACGAACGCGAGGCGGCGGCGGACGCGGTGATCGAGACCGTCAACCGCGCCGCGCCCAACTTCAAGGCCAGCGTCATCGCCCGGCAGATCCACACGCCGCTGGATCTGGAGCGCAAGTTCGGGCTGGTGGGCGGCGACATCTTTCACGGCAAGCTGACGCTCAACCAGTTGTTCAGCGCGCGACCGCTGCTGGGCCTGGGCAATTACCGCACGCCCATCCCTGGCCTCTATCTCTGCGGCTCCGGCGCGCATCCGGGCGGCGGTGTCACCGGAATCCCTGGTCACAACGCGGCGCGGGAGATGTTGCGCGACTGAGGCACCTGCTCACGGCAGCTCTTTTCGGGGCGCGGTTTGGCTGGGGTTCAGCCAGGGGCAGGCAGTCTGTGCGACGCTCAGCAGTCCAGGAGGAACCGCCGATGAGATCCCACCTCAGGCCCAGCCCCTACAACAAGCGCTCGCAGCGCAAAGCGGCTCTGGCCAAGCAGCACTCCGCCGATCCCGCGCGCGACGAGCGGCGACAGGATGGCGATTGCGAGCCCGGCCCGGCACGGGAGCCGACGCCGGTCAAGACCCGCCGCGAATGACTCAGAGGATGGTCGGGTTCGGCGCGTCGCCGTAAACCTCTTTGGGGTCGAACATCTTCTCGCTTTCCTCGAACTTCAGCGCGTGCAGCTCGCCCTCGCCGGTGGGCACCGAGCGGTAGAAGCAGGAGCGGTAGCCGACGTGGCAGGAGGCGTCGCCGGGAATCTCCACCCGCAGCCAGACCGCGTCCTGGTCGTCGTCGATGCGCATCTCGACCACCTTCTGCACCAGGCCGCTGGTGGCGCCCTTGTGCCAGAGCACCTTGCGGCTGCGCGAGTAGTAGTGCGCCTCGCCGGTGAGGATGGTCTGCTTCAGCGCCTCGGCGTTCATGTAGCCGAGCATCAGCACCTCGCCGCTATGGGCGGCGGTGGTCACGCAGGCGATCAGACCGTGTTCGTCGAACTTGGGCGCCAGCTCCTGGCCTTCCTCGACCTGCTCGATGGACACCCGCTGGAAGAAACGCACGTCTTCGCTCATACCGGCCTCGCTGCTGCTCTGCCCCCGGAAAAACCCCGGCGGGGGCGGAAAAAGGGGCGCAAGGATACCACTCAGCGCCGGGCCAGCGCGCCCTTCATGACGCCCTCGTAGGCGCGTACTTCTACCCGCCGGCCGGGGTGCTCGGCGGCGACGCGGCCGGCCAGATGCTCGGCGATTTCCTCCACCGTGCTGTCGGTGTCCTGCCCGAGCAGGTAGCTACGGCGGCGCGGCAGTTCCAACTCGAACAGGCCTTCCGGCGCGGTATAGGCCAGGCACAGGCGCTCGCCGTCGTCGCGCTGCACATGCCGGCCGGTGAGCAGGTAGATGTCGCGGAAGCGCTCGGCCCAGGCTGCCTCCAGGCCGGCGTCGCGGACGCCGTCGAGGAAGATCGCCAGCCGCGAGCGGTGGCCGTGGGCGATGCGCTGGCAGGCGCCCCGGTGCTTCGACAGCCCGTGGCTGTAGTGGTAGCTGGCGCCGTCGATGTGCTCGTGGCGCAGGCTCAGGCGGATGCTGGCGACATTGGCCGGGACGATACCCGCCAGCTGCGGCGTAAGGTGCGCGACCAGGGCTTCGGCACTGACTTCCGGCGCCTCCAAGAGGGTCAGCGCGCAGGCCGGGGCGCGGTGCGCATAGCCGCCGGCCTGGGACATGAACAGGGTCTGCAGGCGGCCGTCGGCTAGCGTGGTGGTCTGCTGGCCGGGGTAGTGCAGGGGCACGATCAGCGTATGGTCGGGGCCGTCGTCGATGGCGCGCTTGAGCTGCTTCTTGACGCTGCCGAAGTCCAGCACCATGGCCTGCTCGTCGAGCGTGCCGTCCAGCTCCAGGTCGACGATCCAGCTCTCGCCGACCAGGCCGCGCCGGGGGCAGAGGTAGCTGGCGTCGATGACGGTGAGCTGTTCGACGAAGAGGGTGGTCATGGGCCGCGGTGCCGCAAAGGGGCGCGCATTTTACTGCCCGGCCCGGGTTGGCCGCCTGTCCGCCGGCCCGGGGACGGCCGCCGGCGCTGGTAAACTGCGCGCCCCTAGCTCGCCGCTTCACCACGCGCATGTCCGTCGTCACCCGCTTCGCCCCTTCGCCGACCGGCTTCCTGCACATCGGCGGCGCCCGCACCGCGCTGTTCTCCTACCTCTACGCCAAGCGCTTCGGGGGCAAGTTCCTGCTGCGCATCGAGGACACCGACCGTGAGCGCAGCACCCAGGCGGCGGTGGATGCGATCTTCGAGGGCATGGCCTGGCTGGGCCTGAAGAGCGACTTCGAGGAGATCTACCAGACCCAGCGGTTCGACCGCTATGCCGAGGTGATTCACCAGATGCTCGCCGCCGGCACGGCCTACCACTGCTACTGCTCCAAGGAGGAGCTGGAGCAGATGCGCGCCGAACAGCAGGCGCGCAAGGAAAAGCCCCGCTACGACGGCCGCTGGCGTCCGGAGCCGGGCAAGGTTCTGCCCGAGCCGCCGGCCGGGGTGAAGCCGGTGGTGCGGTTCAAGAATCCGCAGGACGGCGAAGTGGTGCTGGATGACCTCATCAAGGGCCGTATCGTGTTCGCCAGCGAGGAGCTCGATGACCTCATCATCGCCCGCGGCGACGGCGTGCCCACCTACAACTTCTGCGTGGTGGTGGACGACATGGACATGGGCATCACCCATGTCATCCGCGGCGACGACCACGTCAACAACACCCCGCGCCAGATCCAGATGATCCGCGCCCTGGGCGGCACGCCGCCGCAGTACGCGCACGTATCGATGATCCTCGGTGGCGACGGCGCCAAGCTCAGCAAGCGCCACGGCGCGCTGGGAGTGATGGAGTACCGCGCCATGGGCTTCATGCCCGACGCCATCCTCAACTACCTGGTGCGCCTGGGCTGGAGCCACGGTGACCAGGAGCTGTTCACCCGCGAGGAGATGATCGAGAAATTCGACTTCGACCATGTCAGCTCCGCGCCCGCGCGCTTCGACATGGAGAAGGCCTACTGGGTCAGCCACCAGTACCTCAAGATCACCGACCCGGCGGTCATCGCGCCGGAGTTCGAATGGCATCTGCGTCGCCTCGGCGTTGATCCGGCCAACGGCCCGGCGCTGGCAGACGTGATCCTCCAGCAGCGCGAGCGCTGCCGTACCCTGCTGGAGATGGCCGAGAAATCGAAGTTCTTCTACACCGAAGTCGGCAGCTACAACGAGAAGGACGCCGCCAAGCATCTGTCCGCCAAGGCGGCGCCGGTGCTCAACGCCCTCACCGATGGCCTGATCGGCCTCGCCCACTGGCAGCCCGCCGACATCCACGGCGTGGTGCACGCAGTGGCCGAGCAGCTGGGCCTGAAGCTGGGCGATGTCGCCCAGCCGATCCGTGTGGCGGTCTCCGGCGCGGCGGTGTCGCCGCCCATCGACCAGACCTTGTTCCTGCTGGGCCGTACGGCCACTTTGGCGCGGCTTGCCGCCGCCGCTGCCTACGCCGCCAAAGCCGCGCCCGCCGCCTGAGCCGGGCGCTCATTAAGAGCAACAACGAGGTTGGTCACCATGTCCATCGAAATCACCTTTCCCGACGGCGCGAAGAAGTCCTTCGACGCCGGCATCACCGCCCTGGCCATCGCCCAGGGCATTTCCCCCGGCCTCGCCAAGAAGTGCGTGGTCGCCAAGATCAACGGCCAGCTCTGGGATCTGAGCCGGCCGATCACCGCCGACGCGAAGCTCGAACTGGTCACCCGCGACAAGCCGGAAGCGCTGGAAGTCATCCGCCACGACGGCGCCCACGTGCTGGCGCAGGCGGTGCAGGAGCTGTTCCCGGGCACCCAGATCACCTTCGGGCCTTCCACCGACTCGGGCTTCTACTACGACTTCGCGCGCCAAGAGTCCTTCAGCGACGCCGACTTGGAAAAGATCGAGCAGAAGATGCGCGAGATCGTGAAGCGCGACCTGCCGATCACCCGCGAAGTCTGGCCGCACGACAAGGCCATCGCCTACTTCGAATCTACCGGCGAGAAGTTCAAGGCCGAGTGGATCCGTGAGGGCATCGCCGCCGACGCCGAGATCAGCATCTACCGCCAGGGCGAGAGCTGGCTGGACATGTGCGTGGGTCCGCACATGCCCTCCACCGGCAAGCTCGGCACCGCCTTCAAGCTGACCAAGGTGTCCGGCGCCTACTGGCGCGGCGACGCCAACAACGCGCAGTTGCAGCGCATCTATGGCATCTGCTTCGCCAGCGACGACGACCTCAAGGCCTACCAGAAGCAGGTCGAAGAGGCGGAGAAGCGCGACCACCGCAAGCTGGCCCGTCAGCTCGATCTCTTCCATCAGCAGGAAGAGGCGCCGGGCATGGTGTTCTGGCACCCCAAGGGCTGGGCGATCTGGCAGGCGGTCGAACAATACGTGCGTGGCGTCTACCGCAAGAGCGGCTACCGCGAGGTGCGCGGCCCGCAAATCATGGACGTCAGCCTGTGGAAGAAGTCCGGCCACTGGGACAACTACAAGGAGAACATGTTCTTCACCGAGTCCGAGAAGCGGACCTACGCGGTGAAGCCCATGAACTGCCCGGGCCACGTGCAGATCTTCAACGCCGGGCTGCGCAGCTACCGCGAGCTGCCGATCCGCTACGCCGAGTTTGGCGGCTGCCACCGCAACGAGCCTTCGGGCGCGCTGCACGGAATCATGCGGGTGCGCGCCTTCACCCAAGACGACGGCCACATCTTCTGCACCGAGGCGCAGGTGGAGTCGGAAGTCACCGCCTTCCACCGCCAGGCGATGCAGGTGTATTCCGACTTCGGCTTCACCGATCTGGCGATCAAGATCGCCCTGCGCCCCGAGAAGCGTCTGGGCAGCGACGACACCTGGGACCGCGCCGAGGAAGCCTTGCGCGCCGCGCTGCGCAGTGCCGGAGTGGAGTGGACCGAGTTGCCGGGCGAGGGTGCCTTCTACGGCCCCAAGATCGAGTACCACCTCAAGGACTCCATCGGCCGCGCCTGGCAGGTCGGCACCATGCAGGTGGACTTCATGATGCCGGAGCGCCTGGGCGCCGAGTACATCGACGAGCAATCGCAGCGCAAGCATCCGGTGATGCTGCATCGGGCCATCGTTGGTTCGATGGAGCGTTTCATCGGCATCCTCATCGAGCACCACGCCGGCACGATGCCGTTCTGGCTGTCGCCGGTGCAGGTAGTGGTGGCGCCCATCGTCAGCGATGCCGACGGCTACGCCAGCGAAGTCTGCGAGGCGCTGCGCGAGGCCGGCGTGCGCGCCGAGGCCGACCTCAGCAACGAGAAGATCACCTACAAGATCCGCGAGCACTCGCTGCAGAAGGTGCCGGTGATCGCCGTGGTAGGCCGCAAGGAGGCGGAGCAGAAGACCGTCACTCTGCGCCGCCTGGGCAGCGAGGCGCAGGAAACCCTGAGCCTGGCCGAAGCGGTCGCCAAGCTCGCCGGCCCGCAGGCCTGATGCGGACGCGGTTCACCCTGCTGTGTCTGGCGCTGTTGGCCACCGCCAACGGCGCCAGCGCACAGGACGCCACGCCGCCGCTGAGCCTGAAGGGTGAGTGGCGCCAGGGCAGCCTGTTGTTCGGGCAGACCGCGCCCGATGCCGAGGTCCACTTCAACGGCCGCCGCCTGCGGTTGAGCCCAGAGGGCCGCTTCGTGTTCGGCCTCGACCGTGACGAGCCGGCCGAGGCGAGTCTGAGCATCCGCCTGCCCGGCGCGCCGGAATGGCTGACGCGCTACCCGGTGGCCAGACGCGAGTACCGGATTCAGCGGCTCAACGGGCTACCGCCCAAGCAGGTGAATCCCGAGCCGGCGATGGAAGCGCGCATCGCCGCCGAGGCGGCCCAGAACCGCCGCGCACGGTCCCGGGACAGCGACTACGCCTTCGTCTTCGCACCACTCGTCTGGCCGGCCAAGGGTGCGATCACTGGCGTTTTCGGCAGCCAGCGCATCCTCAATGGCGAGCCCAAGCAGCCGCACTACGGCGTTGACGTTGCCGGTCCGGTCGGCGCGCCGGTGGTGGCGCCGGCTGATGGGGTTGTGAGCCTCGCCAATCCGGACATGTTCTTCTCCGGCGGCACGCTCTACCTCGATCATGGCTATGGCGTCTCCTCCGCTTTCCTGCACCTGTCGAAGATCCTGGTGAAGGAAGGCCAGCCGGTGAAGCGCGGCGAGAAGATCGCTCTGATCGGCAAGACCGGCCGCGTCACCGGCGCCCACCTCGACTGGCGGGTGAACTGGTTCGAGTCGCGGGTGGACGCGCAGCGGCTGGTGCCTGAGCAGCCGCGATAGCCTCCCAGCTTGCGTTCGGCGTTATGCTTCGCGCGGGATTAGATAACTACAGTAGGGGCTTACATGGGGATGCGCGCGCGTTTTCTGGCGGTCTTGTTGCTGTGCTTCTCGGCTCCGCTCGTGGCGCAAGTGCCACCGTCCTTGCCGAGCCAAATTCCCGCCAATTACTTCGCCAAATCTCCGACCTACGAGGCGGTCCGGGTTTCCCCAGACGGACGTTATCTCGCCGTGACAGCTCGGGTCGGTGCCGAGTACTCCCTGCTGGTGCTGTCGCTGCCGGACAAGAAGCTGGTGTCTGGGATGCACTTCGCCAATTTCTCCACGGTCGGCGAAGTTGAGTGGACCTCCAACGAGCGCATGATTATCGCTATGGGGTACCTCCGCCCCGGTCAGGAGACCGCGAGCCTCAGTGGCGAGTTGTTCGCGATGAATGCCGATGGCAGCGGCAAGGACTACCTGTTTGGTATCCAGGGTGAGCGGGTGATCGGCTCGCGCCTATCGGGTGGGGCGCAAGCGGAGCATGGCTTCGCAGAGCTGGAAGACCCATTGCCGGAGGATGATGACCATGCTCTGGTGACCATCGTCAACAGCACGCAACGCACGGCAGATGGGCGCTACTACAGCCGCAATTTCACGCCGCTCTACCGCATGAATGTCCACACCGGCAAGCGGACCGAGGTCGCTACGCCGCCGATGCGCACCCCGCAACGCTATTTCGCCGACGCTAAGGGGCAGGTGCGTATGGTTGCCGGGGTGGGCGACGACAGTTATCTGTCCAAGACGTACTGGCGTACTGGCGAGGGCGCCTGGCAGTTGGTGCCTGTGCAGGGTGACACACTGAAGACACTGCGGATCACGCGCGATGGTCGCCGCGCCTACTTCCTGGCCGCGCGTGGCGGCAACCAACAGTGTCTGGTTGAGTGGGAGTTCCCCGCCGCCGATGCCAAGACCGAGCCCAGGGATCTACTCTGCCGTTCCGCCGGGGAATTAGGCACGGTGTATTTCACCTACGAAGGCCGGCCGTACGGCTATGCCGCCGGCCCGGCGGCGGCGATGATCCTGATCGACCAGGCACCGCTGGAGGCGCGGGTGACCGCTTCGCTCCAAAATCAGTTCCCTGACCAGATTGTTTACCTGGCCGACAGCTCTCACGATCACCGCAAGTTGCTGTTCTTTGTTTACAGCGACCGCAATTCGGGGGAGTACTACCTGTATGACGCCGCCAGCGGCGAGGCCAGCTTCTTCGATGCGACCCAGAACTGGATCGACCCGGAGCTGATGGCCAGCGTTCGGCGTGTCCAATACAAGGCACGTGATGGCCTGGACATCCACGGTTACCTGACGCTGCCCAAAGGCCGCGAAGCCAAGAACTTGCCGATGGTAGTGTTGCCGCATGGCGGCCCGATCGGCGTGCGGGACACCTGGGGCTGGGAAGCGGCGCCCCAGTTCCTCGCCAGCCGAGGCTACGCTGTTCTCCAGATGAACTACCGAGGTTCTTCTGGCTACGGCAAGGCGTTCGAGGATGCGGGCTATGGCCAATGGGGTGGCAAGATCATCGACGACATCACCGACGGCACTCGCTGGGCTATCGCGCAAGGGATCGCCGACGCGAAGCGAGTCTGTATTTTCGGTGCGAGTTACGGTGGCTATGCGGCGGTGATGAGTGCGGTGCGAGAGCCGGACCTGTACCGTTGTGCCGTGGGATTCTCAGGCGCCTACGATCTGAACCTGCTGGTCAAGGATTCGGACGTGTCTGGACGCAGTTCCGGCAGGCTCTTCTGGGAGGATTCGATGGCTAAGGCGCCCGAAGAGCGTGCCAAGCAATCCCCGATCAGCTATGTCCAGAATCTCAAGATTCCGCTACTGATCGTTCATGGCGAGCGCGATATACGCACTCCGTTTTCTCAGGCCAAGGCACTGCGCAAGGCTTTGGACGGAGCTGGTAAGTCCTATGAATGGCTCAGCGAGGCGGAGGAGGGGCATGGGTTCGCCAACGAGGAGGCGGTGACTCGTTTCTACCAAAAACTGGAAGCGTTTTTGGGCAAGTCGATCGGGGCCGCGCGCTAGGGAGTCAGAACAGCTCCGGCTGCGGCAGTTCCTCCGGTTCACGGAAGTTGCTCAGGCCCACGCCCACCAGCCGGTAGCGCTGGCCGTGGTCTTCGATACGCGCGCGTAGCGCCAGGGCGGTGGCGGTTAGCTCCTCGCAGGAGGCGGGCGGGGCGCTGCCGGTCTGGCTGCGGGTCAGCACCTGGAACTGTGCCGTCTTGAGTTTCAAGACCACGGTGCGTGCCACCCGGGTCTCGCGACGGGAGGCGGCCCAGACCTTCTCCGCCAGACGCCGGATGGTGTCCTCGGTTTCGGCCAAGGTCACATCGGTGGCGAAAGTGTCTTCGGCGGAGATCGACTGCGTCGGCCGGTCCGGCTGCACCGGGTGATCGTCGATGCCGCGCGCGAGTTCGTACAGGCGCTGGCCGTAGCGGCCGAAGCGCTCCAGCAGGGCCGCCGCAGGCCATCGCCGCAGATCGCCGACGGTGGCGATGTCCAGCTCCTTGAGTCGTTGCTCCATTACCTTGCCGACGCCGGGGATGCGCGCCACCGGCAGCGGCTCGAGAAAGCGTTCGACCTGTTCGGGGCGGATCACGAACAGGCCGTCGGGCTTGCGCCAGTCGCTGGCGATCTTGGCCAGGAATTTGTTGGGCGCGACACCGGCGGAGGCGGTGAGCTGCAGCTCCTCGCGGATCGCCGCGCGCATCGTCTGGGCGACTTCGGTGGCGGTGGCCAGGCCGAGCTTGTTGGTGCTGACATCCACATAGGCCTCGTCCAGCGACAGTGGCTCGATCAGCTCGCTGTGGCGGGCGAGGATGTCCCGCACCGCGCGCGACACCGCGCGGTAGCGCACGAAGTCCGGCGGCACGAACACCGCCTCCGGGCACAGCCGCTCGGCGCGCACCGCCGGCATCGCCGAGCGCACGCCGTAGCGGCGCGCCTCGTAGGAGGCGGCGCAGACCACCGAGCGCGCGCCGCGCCAGGCCACCACCACCGGTCGGCCGCGCAGCGCCGGGTCGTCGCGCTGCTCGACCGAGGCGTAGTAGGCGTCCATGTCCAGATGGATGATCTTGCGCGGCGGCGACATGCGCGGGTGGCCCGGGATCGAGGTGGTGTGGGCGGCTGGCGGTTGGCGGGCCATGGTAGGGCAGGCGACCGGCCGTCGGGCGGTGGCGCTTGCCGGCTGGCCGGAGTCTGAACCGGCCCGCCAAGCGTGCCAGACTTCGCGTTACCACCCGGCTTTTTCCACGGCCACCATGACCGAAGTCGATCCCCAGTGGTATCGCGACCTGCTCGAATCCGCTCCGGACGCGGCCATCCTGATCGACAGTGAGGGCTTGATTCTGCTGGTCAACGCGCAGACCGAGCACCTGTTCGGCTACGAGCGCGCCGAACTCCTGGGCCAATCCATCGAGATGCTGGTGCCGGAACGCTATCGGGGCCGGCATTCCGTGCTGCGCGACGGCTACTTCGCCGAGCCCAAGTTGCGTGGCATGGGCGCCGGCACCGAACTGGCCGGGCGGCGCAAGGATGGCAGCGAGTTTCCGGTGGAGATCAGCCTCAGCCCGCTGCGCACCGAGCGCGGCCTGTTCGCCACCGCCGCCATCCGCGACGCCAGCGAGCGGCGCAAGGCCAACGAGAAGTTCCGCGCGCTGTTGGAGTCGGCGCCGGACGCGATGGTCATCATCGACCAGCGTGGCGACATCCGGCTGGTCAACGCCCAGGCCGAGCGCCTGTTCGGCTACCAGCGCGCCGCCCTGGTGGGCAAGCCCATCGAAGTGCTGATGCCGGAGCGCTACCGCGCCAAGCATGGCGACCACCGGCGCGGTTATTTCTCCGCACCCAAGCTGCGCGAGATGGGTAGCGGTCTGGAGCTCTGGGGGCGTCGCAAGGACGGCAGCGAGTTCCCCATCGAGATCAGCCTGAGCCCGCTGGAGACCGAGGACGGTCTCTGGGGTACCGCCGCGGTGCGCGACATGACCGAGCGCAAGAAGGCCGAACAGCGCTTCCGCGCGCTGCTGGAAACCGCGCCGGACGCCATGGTCATCATCGACCAGACCGGTCAGATCCGCCTGGTCAACGCCCAGACCGAGCGCATCTTCGGCTGCCGCCGCGAGGACCTGATTGGCCAGCCCGTGGAGGTGCTGATCCCCGAGCGTCTGCGCAAGCAGCACATCGGCCATCGATCCGGCTACTTCCAAGCGCCCAAGGTGCGCGAGATGGGTGCCGGGCTGGAGCTCTCGGGCCGACGCTCGGATGGCAGCGAGTTCCCCATCGAGATCAGCCTGAGTCCGCTGGAGACCGAACAGGGCACCTGGGTGACGGCGGCGATCCGCGATATCACCCAGGCCAAGCGCGAGCGCGACGCGGCGGTGCGGCTGGCGGCCATCGTCGAATCCTCCAACGACTCCATCCTCGGCAAGGACACTCAAGGCAGGATCACCGCCTGGAACAAGGCGGCGGAAGCCAGCTATGGCTACAGCGCCGAGGAGATCATCGGCCGGGACGTGCGCATCCTGTTCCCGCCGGAGAAGCAGCATGAGGAAGAGCAACTGCTGGCGCGGGTGCGGCAGGGCGAACAGGTTCAGCATTTCGAGACCCAGCGCCTGGCCAAGGACGGCCGGCGCATCGACATGTCGCTGACCATCTCGCCGATCCGCGACGCGCAGGGCCATGTGGTGGGCGCTTCCACCATCGGCCGTGACATCGGCGAACGCAAGCGCGCCGAACAACGCTTCCGCTCGCTGCTGGAAACCGCGCCGGACGCCATGGTCATCATCGACCGCGAGGGCCAGATCGCCCTGGTAAACGCCCAGGCCGAGCGGTTGTTCGGCTATCCGCGCGAGCAGCTCATCGGCCAGCCGGTGGAGATGCTGATGCCCTCGCCGCTGCGCGAGCGCCACGCCGGCCATCGTCAGGGTTACTTCAGCGATCCGAGGGTGCGGCCCATGGGCGTGGGTCTGGAGCTGATGGGGCTGCGCAGCGACGGCAGCGAGTTCGCCATCGAGATCAGCCTGAGCCCGATGGAGTCTGGCGGCGGCGAATACGCCACCGCCGCGGTGCGCGACATCAGCGAGCGCAAGGCGGTGGAAAACCGCCTGGCGCAGTACGCCGAGGAACTCTCACGCAGCAACCAGGAGCTGCGCCAGTTTGCCTACGTCGCCTCGCACGACCTGCGCGCGCCACTGCGTGGCGTGGTCGGCTTCGCGCAACTGCTCAAGAAGCGCTACGGCGGGCAGCTCGACGGCGAGGCCGACGAATATCTCGACTATCTGGTCGATAGCTCGATGCACATGCAGTCGTTGATCGACGGCCTGCTGGCGTTCTCCAAAGTCGGCCAGGACAGCGGCTTTACCCGGGTCGACTGCGAACGGTTGCTCAAGCAGGTAGAGACCCAGTTGCGCGCCGCGATCGAGGAGCGCGGCGCGCTCGTCACGCACGATCCGCTGCCGGTGGTGCGTGGTTCCGAGCTGGAGCTCAACCAGTTGTTGCAGAACCTGATCGGCAACGGCCTGAAATTCCAGCCCGGATCACAACCCAAGGTGCATCTCAGCGCCCAACACACGGCCGAAGGCTGGTGTTTCTCGGTGCGCGATCAGGGCATCGGCATCGCGCCCGAGCACCGCGAGCGCATCTTCGAGATCTTCCAGCGCCTGCACAGCAGCGAGGACTATGAGGGCACCGGGATCGGCCTGGCGCTCTGCCAGAAGATCGTGCGGCACCACGGCGGCCGCATCTGGGTGGAGTCCACGCCAGGGCAGGGCTCGACCTTCTACTTCACCGTGAAGGACTGAAGCGCCGTCGGCCTCCAAGCCCAGGCGCGAGGGCGGTATTCGGAGCCGACCTATGCCGGAGGCCACTTCAGCGGGCGGCCGCCGATCAGATGCAGATGCAGGTGCGACACGCTCATCCCCGCCGCCGCGCCATTGTTGATGACCAGTCGATAGGCCTCGCCCAGGCCTTCCAGCGCCGCCACCTTGGTGGCGGTGAGCATCAGATGGCCGAGCAGGGCCTGGTCTTCCGACGCCGCGTGGCTGAGTTGCAGGATTGGCTTCTTCGGCACCAGCAGCACATGCATGGGCGCGCAGGGATGAATGTCCTTGAAGGCCAGGCAGAGTTCGTCTTCGTAGACGATGGTGGCGGGCAGCTCGCGGTCGATGATTTTCTCGAACAGGGTCTTGCTGACGGCGGGCGTGGTCACGGCGGGCTCCGGTAGGGCGACTAGGTCAGGGATAGATGATAGGCCAGGGCCGGGCGTCGCCGGCGCCCCTGATACCATGCGCCCCTTGTTTCCAGCCTGTCGCTCAGTGAACGCACCCGCCACACCCGCCTTCCAATCCTGGCCGGTCTACCGCCGGCTGATGCGCTATGCCGCGCCGCACTGGCGCATGTTCGTGCTGGCGCTGGGCTCGATGCTGCTGTTCGCCGCCTCCGAGGTCTCGGTGGCGCGTCTCATCAAGCCGCTTACCGACGGCAGCTTCATCGACCGCGATCCGGTGGTGATCCGCTGGATGCCCTGGGCGATCCTGGGCCTGTTCCTGCTGCGCGGCGTGGTCGGCTTCCTGTCGTCCTACGCCATGGCCTCGGTGGGGCAGGCCGTGGTGTCCAAGCTGCGTCGGCAGGTGTTCGCGCACATGCTCAGCCTGCCGGTGGCGCATCACGACCGCAGTCGCACCGCCGACCTGCAGGCCAAGCTCACCTACCACACTGGCCAGATCGCCGAGACCGCCAGCCAGGTGTTCGCCGACGGCATCCGCGGCTTTCTCACCGCTGTCGGCCTGATCGGACTGATGCTCTACACCAGTTGGAAGCTGACCCTGTTCGTGCTGTTCATCGCGCCGCCGGTGTCGTTCTCGGTCAACTGGGTCAACCGCCGCTTCCGCACCGTTTCCGCGCGCATCCAGACCTCGGTGGGCGGCATCACCCACGCCGCCGACGAGGCGATCTCGGGCCGCCGCGTGCTCAAGGTCTACGGCGGCGAGCGGCTGGCGATGGGCGCCTTCGCCAAGCTCGACGACTACCTGCGCCGCAACAGCCTGAAGATGACCGCCACCGCCGCCGCCAGTAACGGCTCGCTGGAGCTGATCGCGGCGGTCGGCGTCTCCCTGCTGGTCTGGCTGGCGACCCAGCCGGCGATGCTGGAGACGATGACGCCCGGCACTTTCGTGTCCTTCATCGGCGCCATGCTGATGCTGCGCCAGCCGCTGTCGGCGATGACCGGCCTGTCGGAGAAGCTGCAGCGTGGCCTGGTCGCCGGCGCCGACCTGTTCGCCTTTCTCGACACCCCGGCGGAGAACGACCAGGGCCAGCGCCCGCTCGCCCACGCCCGTGGCGACCTGCGCTTCGAGGACGTGCACTTCGCCTACAGCGCCGAGGCGCGGCCGGCGCTGAACGGCGTCAGCCTGGACATCCCCGCCGGCCGCACCGTGGCCTTTGTCGGCAAGTCCGGCAGCGGCAAGAGCACCCTGCTGTCGCTGATCCCGCGCTTCTACGATCCGGCCAGCGGCTCGGTGCGGCTCGACGGCCATGACCTGCGCGACTACCCGCTGCTCGACCTGCGCCGGCAGATCGCCCTGGTCGACCAGAACGTGGTGCTGTTCAACGCCACCGTTGGCGAGAACATCGCCTACGGCGCGCCGGAGGTCAGCCGCGAGGCCATCGAGACCGCCGCCCGCCGCGCCTATGCCTGGGACTTCATATCCACCCTGCCGCAGGGTCTGGATACGCCCATTGGCCAGGATGGCGCCATGCTCTCCGGCGGCCAGCGCCAGCGCCTGGCCATCGCCCGCGCCCTGCTCAAGGACGCGCCCATCCTCATCCTCGACGAAGCTACCTCGGCGCTGGACAGCGAGTCCGAGCGCGCCATCCAGCAGGCGCTGGAAGAGCTGGTGAAGGGCCGCACCACCCTGGTGATCGCGCACCGGCTGTCGACCATCCAGAACGCCGACCTGATCGTGGTGATGCACGAGGGACGCATCGTCGAGCAGGGCAGCCATGCCGAGCTGCTGGCGCGTGGCGGTGCCTATGCGGCCCTGCACCGACTGCAGTTCCGCGAGGACGACTCGGCGGCATGAAGGAAGCCTTGCAGGCGCTCTGGTGGCGCCCGCAGGCGCCGCCGCTGGCCCTGCGGCCACTGGCTGCGCTCTACGGCGCGGTCGCCGATGCCCTGGCCAAGCGTCAGCGCGCCCGGGCCGAGCGCCTGCCGGTGCCGGTGATCGTGGTCGGCAACATCGCCGTCGGCGGCACCGGCAAGACACCGCTGACCCTAGCCCTGGTCGAGCAGTTGCGCGCTCTGGGGCGCAAGCCGGGCGTGATCTCGCGCGGCTATGGCGGGCGCGGTCCGTTCCCGCAACTGGTCAGCGCCGATAGCGATCCGGCGGCGGTGGGCGACGAGCCCCTGCTGATCGTGCTGCGCAGCGGCGTGCCGCTGGCGGTGGCGCCGCGTCGCGCCGAGGCCGGGCGGGCGCTGCTGGCCGCGCATCCGGAAGTCGACGTGCTGGTCTGCGACGATGGCTTGCAGCACTACCGGCTGGCGCGCGACCTGGAGCTGTGCGTGATCGACGGCGCGCGCGGCCACGGCAATGGCTGGCGGCTGCCGGCCGGCCCGCTGCGCGAGCCGCCGGCGCGCGCGGCGCGCTGCGCCCTGCTGCTGGTGAACGGTGGCGCGCCGGCAGCCTTTGGCGCCGATGCGCTGCGTTTCGATCTGCTGCCCGGCGCGGCCTGGCCCCTGGCGGGAGGCGCGCCGCGACCGCTGGCCGCCTTCGCCGGCGCGCCGGTGCATGCAGTAGCCGGCATCGGCAATCCGCAGCGCTACTTCGCGAGCCTGCAACAGCAGGGGCTTAGCCTCATCCCCCATGCCTACCCCGACCACCACGCCTACTGCGCCCAGGACCTCGCCTTCGGCGACGACCGGCCGGTGCTGATGACCGAAAAGGACGCGGTGAAATGCCGCGCCTTCGCCGACCCGCGACTGTGGGCGGTGCCGGTGACCGCGTGCTTTGAGCCGGGCGCCGAAGACCGTATGAGACAATCCCTGCGAGCCGCGCTGTCGAAGTCGTGGCCAACCTCCCCGACATGAGCGACCTGCCGATCAAACTCCCGGAGCTGCCTCCGCCCGCGCCCAAGCTGACGTTCTGGCGTCGCGTCTACGTCTGGCTGAACGCGATCTTCTACGATCACGCTTTCTTCCGGGTGTTCTACAACCTGCGCAAGCAGGTGGTGCCGGGTCTGTACCGCTCGGCGCATCCCATGCCCTACCAGTTGCGCGCCGCCGCGCGCGCCGGGGTGAAGACCGTGCTCAACCTGCGCGGCAGCGAGGCGCACATCGGCTCCAATGTGCTGGAGTGGGAAGCCTGCGAGCAGGCTGGCCTGAAGCTGCTGCACTTTCCGCTGCGTTCGCGCGACGCGCCGACCCGCGAGGAGATCCTCGGCCTGGACGCGCTCTTTGCCAGCCAGCCGCAGCCGATCCTGATCCACTGCAAGTCCGGCGCCGACCGCGCCGGCCTCGCCAGCGCGCTCTACCTGCTGCTGCGCCAGAACGCGCCGCTGGAGGTCGCGCTCAAGCAGATGGAGTTCTGGCAGCACGGCCATGTGCGCCAGGCCAAGACTGGCGTGCTCGATCACTTCTTCGAGGTCTACCGCGACTACCATGCCGCGCACGGCACGCCGTTCCGCGAATGGGTGGAAACGGTCTACGACCGTGACGCCGTGAACGCCTCCTTCCACGCCAGCTGGTGGGCCAACCAGGTGGTCGACAAGATTCTGCGCCGAGAATGACGATGGACAAACGCCTGCTGGAAATTCTGGTCTGCCCGGTCACCCAGGCGCCCCTGGTCTTTAAGCCCGAGCACAACGAACTCTGGTGCCGCGCCTCGCGGCTGGCCTACCCGGTGCGCGACGGCGTGCCGGTGATGCTGGAAGAAGAGGCCCGCGCCCTGAGCGAGGCCGAAGCGGAGCTGCTGAAGTGACGCCGTTCAAGGTGGTGATCCCGGCGCGGCTGGGCTCCACCCGTCTGCCGCGCAAGGTGCTGCGCGAACTCGGCGGCAAGCCGGTGGTGCGTTGGGTCTGGGAAGCCGCTCTGCAGGCCGGCGCCGAGGACGTGCTGATCGCCACCGACGCCGAGGAGGTGTACGCGGCCTGTCGCGGCTTCGGCGCCGAGGTGCGGATGACCGACGCCCGCCACCAGTCCGGCACCGACCGCATCAACGAGGTGGCGCGCGCCGCCGGCTGGGCGCAGGACGTCATCGTGGTCAACGTCCAGGGTGACGAGCCGCTGATGCCGCCGGCCCTGGTGCGCCAGGCCGCGCAGCTCTTGGCCGAGGACCCGGAGGCGCACATAGCCACGCTCGCGCACGGCCTGCACGAGGCCGCCGACTTCGCCAACCCCAATGTCGTGAAGGTGGTCAGCGACCGTCGCGGCTACGCGCTGTATTTCTCGCGCGCGCCGATCCCCTGGAAGCGCGAGGGCTCTGCCGCCGGCGCGCCGCGCCTGCCCGAGGGCCTGGCCTACCGCCACATCGGCCTCTATGCCTACCGGGTCGGCGCGCTCGCCGAGTTCAGCGGCCTGCCGCCGGCGCCGCTGGAAGACTGCGAGGCCCTGGAGCAGTTGCGCGCGCTCTACCACGGCTTCCGCATCAAGCTCGGCACCACCGACAAGCCGCCGCCGCGCGGCGTCGATACCGAGGAAGACCTGGCCCTGCTCGCGGCCCAGTTCGCGGCGCGGCGTCAGCCCGGATAAGGTCCGGCGTCCCGCACGCCCGGGGGATCCGGCTCCGGTGGCGCTATTCGCGGTCGTGACAGAAGCAGGTGGTGAGGTGATCGTTGACCACGCCCACCGCCTGCAGATAAGCGTAGATGATGGTGGAGCCGACAAAGGTGAAGCCGCGTTTTTGCAGCGCCTTGCTGATGCGGTCGGAGAGTTCGGTCTTCGCCGGCACCTGGCCGATCGCCGTCCAGCGGTTGCGGACCGGCTGGCCGCCGACCTGCTGCCACAGCCAGGCATCGAGACTGCCGAACTCCTCGCAAAGCTTCAGATAAGCCTGCGCGTTGCGGCGAAAGCCGAAAACCTTGAGCCGATTGCGGACGATGCGGGCGTCCAGCAACTTCTTTTCCAGTTGCGCGTCGGTGTAGCGCGCCATCTTCTTCGCGTCGAAGTGGTCGAACAGCAGGCGATAGCCCTCGCGCTTTTCCAGGATGGTGCGCCAGCTCAAGCCCGCCTGCGCGCCCTCCAGCAGCAGCATCTCGAACAGCCGTAGCTCGTCATGGCAGGGGCGGCCCCATTCCTCGTCGTGGTAGCGCCGGTATTGCTCAGTGGAAAGGCTCCACGGACAGCGCTCTCGCTCATCGTTTTTGTCATTCATCGCGAAAAGACCAGTCCGGCAATTGTGAGGATTGTTCCGATGATCCACTGCCAATTACTTTTCCAGAAAAGTAGAGCTTTTGATCCAAAGTTACGCTCAATCGGCACGGGCTTTTGTAACTGCAACTCTTCAATACAAGTGTGAATGGCAGCGATTGAGCGCTCGGCGAGGTTGGCGCTGGTGATAACGATCAGCGACATCTCAAGCTGGCACGCTCTTTCAGATAACTTGATGCTCGGTGCACCTTTGCGTCTAAAAACATCGGCCGTTTTTTGGGCGCACCCCACGTATAGATTTCTTGGGAAGAGCTGCTTGGTCAGGGTTTTGAGCGAAGCTGCCAAAGCTTCCGATACTCCTGACGGATATGGTCCGACAGTCTCCAAGACAATTTTCAGTGACTCTTCTTTTCGTTGCGTAATACCAGCCGCGCAGATGCCATGAATTTCTTTCAGGACTTCGTGCGCGGAAGGACAGTTTGGGGCGGGAGATACGGATTCCCACTTCTTGCGGATGGCAGCCAAAGTGCGCTCATCAGTTTCCTGGAAGCGCTGCTTAAGTTTTCGCTCTAGAACGCTGAGCAACTGCCGTTCTGCGGCCATGTCTAGCGCTTGAGGTAACGATCCCGCAACTGCGTCTGCCGGCTGCTCATCGGGATCGCCACGCCGGCGGCGTAGACCTGCTTGGGATAGCTGGTGACTTCCAGCGGATCGCCGTCCCAGATCACGAAGTTGGCCTGCTTGCCGGTCTCCAGGCTGCCGATCGTGGAGTCGAGGCCGTAGACCTTGGCGGGGTTGAGCGTGACTGCCGCCAGCGCCGCGCTCCAGGGCAGGCCATAGGCGACGGCATTGCCGGCCAGCTGGCGGATGTTGCGGCTGTTGTGGCTGCCCATGTCGCTGGCGGCGGAGAAGGCCAGCAGCACGCCGGCGCGGTGCAGGATGGCGGCGGCGTCGGCGCGCGCGGCCAGGGCTTCGAAGTGGATCGGCAGGTTGTAGGTGGGGTCGAGAATCACCGGCACCTGCTTCTCGGCCAGTTCGCGGGCGAGCAGGTGCGCCTCGGCGCCGCCGTGGATCACCAGCTTGATGCCGTAGTCCTCGGCGAACTTGAGCAGGGCGCGGATGTCGGCGGCGCGCTGCGCATCGACCACCAGCGGCTGCTCGCCGTTCAGCACCGGCCGCAGGGCTTCGATGTCCAGCGCGCCCAGCAGCGAATCGCGCTGCACACCGCTGTGGCCGCCGTTGCGCACTTCTTCAAAAGCTTCGCGCAGGGCCAGCAGCACCGTCGGCCGGCCGCCGTGCAACTGCGCCATTGCCGCCTCGCCGAAGGGCACGAACTGCGCGGCGTGGGCGCGGGCGATGAAGTTCTGCGGGCCGAGCTGGCCGAGGTTGATCACCGCGCCGCGACCGGCCAGCAAGGGCCCGCCCTCGCCGGTGGTGGGCGCGCTCATCGCTTGGGTGATGCCCTCGATGCGGTTCACCGGGATCAGCACCGAGCGCGGGTTGAGGCCGTCGAGCACGTCCAGCGCGGCGCTGTAGCGCGGATTGCCGCCGGCGTCGTCGCGGGTTTCGTCGATGCCGCTGATCTCTTCCAGACCGATGTGGGTGTAGGCGTCGAACAGGCCGGGCGTGATGCTGGCGCCGCCGGCGTCGATCAGCTTGGCGCCCTCGGGCACGGTCAGGCCCACGCCCACCGCCTCGATCAGGTCGTTGCGGATCAGCAAGGTGGCGTTTTCCAGCGCGCCGCCGCTGACGGTGTAGAGCTTGGCATTGGTGATGGCGAGCAGGCCGGCCTGCGCCGGCAGCGCCAGCGCCAGCGCCAGCGGCGCCAGCACGCGGGCGCGGCGCAACCAGGGATGGCGGTTCATGGCTTGGTCTCCGAGGCGGCGGCAGCGGCTGGTTCGGTGGTGGCGGGTTCGCTGGGGCTGGTCGCGGCGGCGGGCGGCGGCGCGGCGGGCGTGGGACTGGCTTCGGCGTTCGGTGCGGCGCTGCTGGGGATCGCGGCCGAGGGTGCGGTCAGTGGCGTACCGGCTTCCTGCTCTTCCGGCGGCGCCAGACCGAGCGCGAAGTCGCTTTCCACCGGCTTCGGCGTGTAGCGGTCGAAGCGCAGCACGCCGTCGATGTAAACGCGGTCAGGGCGGGCATAGCTGGAGAACGGCGTGCCGTTCCACAGCACGAGGTCGGCGGCCTTGCCCGGTTCCAGGCTGCCGGTCAGCTCGCCGATGCCGATCGCCTTGGCGGGATTGCTGGTGATCCAGGCGATGGCGTCCTCGTCGCGGATCACGTAGCCGGCGCGGCGGCCGGCGGCCATCGCCTTGGCAGCCTCCTGGTTGAGGCGCTGGATGCCGTAGGGATCGTCGGAGTGCACGATGGCGCAGCCGCGCGCACCGTCCTTGCTCACCGCCGCGTCGACCATGGCGATGTTCTCGCGGATGCCGTCGAAGGCCTCCAGCTTGAAGCCCCACCAGTCGGCCCAGAGCGCGCCGCAGACGCCTTCCTCGGCGAGCCGGTCGGCGATCTTGTAGGCCTCCACCGCGTGGTGGAAGGTGGTGATCTTGAAGCCGAACTCCTTGGCCACGTCGAGCATGGTCTCCATCTCGTCGGCGCGGTAGCAGTGGTTCTGCACCAGGATCTCGCCCTTGAGCACCCCGACCAGGGTCTCCATGCCCAGGTCGCGCTCCTCGACGCCGCCGGCTTCTTCCTTCTTCAGATATTCCTTCGCCTTGGCGAAGGCGGCGCGGTAGCCGGCGACATTGCCCATGCGGGTCATCGGCGCCTTGTTGCCGTCCTTGCCGTAGACGCGCTTGGGGTTTTCACCGCAGGCCATCTTCAGCGAGTAGGGCGCGCCGGGGTACTTCATGCCCTGGTAGCTGGTGGAGGGGACATTCTTGAGCACCGAGCCGCGGCCGCCGATCAGATTGCCGGAGCCGGGCAGCACCAGCAGGCTGGTGATGCCGCCGGCGCGCGCGGTCTCGAAGCCCGGGTCCTGCGGCCAGACCGCGTGCTCGCTCCAGACCCCGGGCGTCACCGGATCGACCATCTCGTTGCCGTCGGCGGTGGCCCAGACGTCGGGGCTGGGGTAGACGCCCAGGTGCGAGTGGGCGTCGATCAGGCCGGGCGTGAGCCAGCGGCCGCGGGCGTCGATCACCTCCACCTGCGGTGGCGGCGCGACTTCCTCGCCGACGGCGACGATCTTGCCGTCCTGCATCAGCAGCGAGGCGTCTTCCAGCTTGCGGCCGGTGCCGGTGAGGATGGTGGCATGGGTGATCAGCAGTGCCGGCGCGGCGGGCGCACTGTAGGTGCTGGGGAAGGGCGCTGGCGGCGCCTCGTTCTTGTGACAGGCGACGAGCGTCAGGCCGCTGGCGAGCAGGGCCAGCAGGGCGCCGGCTTGGGTGCTGTGGATGCGCATGGTGTGCCTCGGGGAACCCGCGAAACTATGCCTCAAGCAAGGTCCGTTCCGCTTGCCGGCTGTTGCGCAGGCGCGCGGCCTGAGCCGGCGCGCCGACGCGCTCGAACTGCTCGGCGGCGCGGGCCAGCCAGTCCTCGCGCTCGGCGCAGCTTGGGCACCAGCGCGCCCGGTGCAGCAGCAGCCAGCCCTGGAAGCCCTCGGCGCCGGCCTCGTCGATCAGCACCGCGATGCGCGCTAGGCCCTCGGCGGCGCGCTCGGCGGCGAGCGCCTCCTGCGGCAGCTCCAGCAGCATCAGCCAGGCGTAGATCTCCCAGATGCGCGACTGCGAGCCCTGCGCGCTGGCGATGCCGCGCTCGGCGTGCTCGCGTGCCGACTCGAACAGCCCCGCGCGCCGATGCACCAGGGCCAGTGCCGCGTAGTGACTGGCCTCGAACTGGTGCGCGAGGCCACCGGACGCGGTGATCGGCCGCAGGTTTTCGAGCAGCGCGATGGCTTGCTGATGCTGGCCCTGAAAGCTCAGCGCCAGCCCCAGCGTGCGGCCGGCGATGGCCTGGAAATAGGGCCCGCCTGTGGCCTGGGCGCGCTCCATGGCGAGCTCGGCATGGCTGAGCGCCTCGCGGTAGTCGCCGCTGAACCAGGCCAGATCGACCTTGAAGGCGTGCATCCAACTGGCATTGCGTGCCTCGCGACTGGCGTAGTCGAGCACCGCCTGCAGTTGCCGCTGGGCCTGCGGCAGTTGGCCCATCCAGGCCAGCATCAGGGCGTGGAAGCCACGGGAGACGAAGTTGTCCTCGCCGATGGCTTCCTGTCGCCAGCGACCTTCGTCGGCGGTGTCGACCAGGGCAATGCCCTCGCGCAGACGGCCGGCGGAAAAGTGGCTGAGCAGGATCGCCAGCCGGAAACGCCGCACCAGTTCGAGCTTGTCCTCGGCCAGGCACAGCCGTACCGCTTCACCGTGCAGGGTGATGGCAGTGTCGGCGTGACCCCGGTGCAATTGTTCGTTGCCGTAGGAGATCAGCAGCTCGGCGGCACCGGCGGCGTCCTGACTGTCGGCGGCCATACGCCGGCCTTCGGCATAGGCGCGTTCCACCTCGGCGGCCGGCACCGGGGTGAACAGCGCAATGCGGATCAGGCCGGCGCGGGCGGCGATGCGCAGGCCGTGCAGCTCCGGCCCTTGGGGGGCGAGGTCCAGGTGCCGGAGCGCGAGCTGCTGCTGCTCGATGCTGATGCGGGTGTCGCGGGTGGCGGCCCAGCGTGCCGCCTGCAGGTTCCATTCACCGGCGCGTGCCCAGTCGCCGGCATGCTGCCAGTGGTGGGCAATGCGCACCGAGGCGGCGTTGCCGCCTTCGCGGGACGGGTGCTGCTGCTCCAGCGTCCGCGCCAACTGTTCGTGGGTCCGCGCGCGCTGCGCTTCGAGCTGGCCGGAATAGGCCACCTCGCGCAGCAGCGGATGGCGGAAGGCGTAGCGCGCTTCGGCGAGTCCGGTGTCGGCCAGCAGAAAGCCGGCGGTCTCCAGCGCCGCCAGCCTGGATTCCACCGCCGTTGCTTCGGGCGGTAGCAGCGCGAGGAGTTCCTCGGGGTGGAATTCCTGGCCGATCACTGACGCCGTCTGCAGGAGGTTCTTGCTGTCCTCCGGCAGGCGGTCGATGCGCGCCGCCAGCAGGGCGTGAACACTGTCCGGGATCGGCCAGTCGTCGATTGGTCGCGCCAGACAATAGAAGCCGGGCGCGCCCTGCAGATGGCCGGCCTCGGCCAGTGCTTGCACCGCCTCCTCGACGAAGTAGGGATTACCGGCGGCGCGCGCGCCCAGTTCGCCTGCCAGCGTCGCGAGGCTGCTGTCGTTACCCAGGCGGTTGCGGGCCAGCTCGCTCAGCTGCGGTGCGGCCAGCGCCGAGACGCCGATGCGGGCATCGAGCTCCGGCCGCAGCCAGTCGTCGGCGTAGTCCGGCCGGTAGTTGAGCAGCAGCAGTGCCCGGTGCCCGCGCACGCTTTCGCACAGCCGGCTCAGCAGTTCCTCGCTGGCGCGGTCGAGAAAGTGCAGGTCTTCGATCAGCAGCACCAGTGGCCGCTCGCTAGGGCAGGGCAGGTAGTGCGCCAGCAGTTCGAACAGGCGGTCGCGGGCCGCCGCCGCGCGCTCGGGGTTGGTCTCGGCGCCCTCGCCGGCCCCCAGAAAGTCGAACACCATCGGCAGCGCCGCCGCGTGTTCGGGATGTTCCAGCAGGAAGGTGCCGGCGACCAGGCGGCGGATCTCGGTCGGCGTCGCCTGCGGCGGCAGGCCCAGCCGCGACAGCGCCAGGTGCCGCAGGGGATGCAGCGGCAGGGCGTTGCCATAGGGCAGGCCGCTGGCGCGGTGCAGCTCGAAGCCGGCCTCGCCGCACAGCCGCGCGAATTCGTAGCAGAGCCGCGACTTGCCGATGCCGGCCTCGCCGACCACCGAGACGATCTGGCCCTGGCCGGCGCGCACCTTCTCCAGCGCGGCGCCGAGTTGCGCGAGTTCCGCCTCGCGGCCGATGAAGGGCGAGCTGCCGCGAGCGAGCGAGCGGTCGAGCCGACTCTGCAGGCGGCCCGGTCCTTCCAGCGCGTAGACCTCCACCGGCTCGTCGAGTCCGGCGACCTGCATGCGGCCCAGATCGCGCAGCGCGAAGTAGCCGTCTACCAGCCGCGCGCTATCGCGCGAGAGGTAGATCTGGCCGGGTTCGCAGATCTGCTCCAGGCGTGCCGCCAGGTTCACCGTGAGGCCCTGCGCGGTGTAGTCCATGCGCAGGTCGTCGCCGATGGCGCCGACGATCACCTCGCCGCTGTTGAGGCCGATGCGCAGGCTCAGGTTGAGGCCGCTGGAGAGCCGCAGCTCGTCGGCGTAGCGGCGCAGTTCGCGCTGCATTTCCAGCGCCGCCAGGCAGGCGCGCTGGGCATGGTCTTCCAGCGCCAGCGGCGCGCCGAACAGGGCCATGATGCCATCGCCGGTGTACTGGTTGACCGTGCCCTCGTAGCGGTGCACGGCGGCGCTCAGGATGCCGAAGAAGCGGTCGAGGATGCCGTGCCAGGCCTCGGCGCCGGCCTGCTGCGCCAGGCGGGTCGAGCCCTTCAGGTCGCAGAACAGCACCGTCACCCGCTTGCGCTCGCCACGCAGGCTGGCACGCTGGCTGAGGATGCGCTCGGCGAGGTGCCGCGGCGTGTAGCTCTTGCGCTCCGGTGCCGCCGCCACGCCGAGCCGTGCCCCGCACTGGTTGCAGTAGCGCGAGCCTTCGGGGTTGGCGGCGGAACAGTTGGGGCAGGCGGACATGGGCCGGGTCGCGGGGGATGACCAGGGAATCATATGCCTCCCGGTGCGCGTCACCTGTTGCGGGCACGGGCCCTGGCGGCGACAGACCCTAGAATGCCGGGCACGGCCGGCGCGCCCGCCAAGAAGACCGGCTATGAGGAGAACCGATGACCATCGCCCGCCGACTCGCCCTGCCGCTATGGGCCCTGGCCGCCCTTGCCAACCTCCATGCCCACGCCGCCCAACCCGCGCCCATGACCACGAAAACCCTGAGCTGGTCCGAACTCGACGCCATGCCCTATCCGGGCAAGCCGGGTCAGCGCATCCCCTACGGCGCCTCCGCCGCCAAGTTCGGCGAGCTGCGGCTGCCGGACGCCAAGCGCCACGGCAAGGGGCCGTATCCGGTGCTGGTGATGATCCACGGCGGCTGCTGGTTGGCCGATTACGACTACGCCTACTTCACCCGCCTCGCGGCCTGGGTCACCGAGCAGGGCTGGGCGACCTGGAACATCGAGTACCGCCGGCTCGGCGACCCCGGTGGCGGCTGGCCCAATACCTTCATGGATGTCGGCGAGGCGGCCGATGCGCTCTATGTCATCGCCAAGACCGATCCCATCGACCTGAAGCGCGTCTACGCCGCCGGGCATTCCGCCGGCGGCCAGTTGGCGCTGTGGCTGGCCTCGCGCGGCAAGCTGCCCAACGACAGCGAGCTGGCGCGCAGCGAGCCGCTGAAGATCCGTGGCGTGCTGGGCCTGGCGGCGATCACCGATCTCGCCAGCTACCGCGTCGGCCCCGCCGATAGCTGCAATGCCTCGGTCGACAAGCTGCTCGGCGGCACGCCGCAGGAGCAGCCGCGTCGCTATGCCGAAACCTCGCCGCTGGCGCGCCTGCCGCTGGGCGTGCCGCAGGTGCTGGTGCAGGGTGCGCTGGATGCCATCGTGCCGCCGGCCGGCGTGCAGGCCTATGTCGAGGCGGCGGTGCGGGCCGGCGACGCGGCGAGCCTGGTCTCCCTGCCCAATGCCGGCCACTTCGAGCCGGCGGTGCCGCATCCGGCCAGCGAGGCGGCGCTCAGGCAGGCCTTGCAGCGTCTGCTGCAATGACCATATAGCCTGCTCGGCAATTCACGGAGTCGTCCCATGTTCGGTTCCCGATTTGGTGGTAGCAGCTTGCGGGTGAGTCCCAAGGACGTCCCGGCTCCGGACTACGATCCGCCGCAGCCGGCAGCTCGCGCCGAGGCGGTGCTGGCCGGTGGCTGCTTCTGGTGCACCGAGGCGGTGTACCGCGAACTCGACGGAGTGAGCGCGGTGGTCTCCGGATACTCCGGCGGCAGCGCCGAGACCGCCGACTACGGCACCGTCTGCACCGGCCGCAGCGAGCACGCCGAGGTGATCCAGATCGCCTACGACCCGGCCAAGGTCAGCTACGGCGAGCTGCTGCGCATCTTCTTCGCGGTGGCGCACGACCCGACCCAGCTCAACCGCCAGGGCAATGACGTGGGCAGCCAGTACCGTTCGGCGATCTTCTACGCCGACGCGCAGCAGAAGGAGGTGGCCGAGCGCTACATCGCCCAGCTCGACGCCGCCGGCATCTACAGCGCGCCCATCGTCACCCGTCTGGAGCCGCTGGCGGCCTTCTTCGAGGCCGAGGCCTACCACCAGAACTACGCCGCCCTGCATCCGGGCCAGCCCTACATCCAGGCGGTATCGACGCCCAAGGTCGAGAAGCTGCGCGCCTACTTCGGCGAGGCGCTGAAGTAGCGCCTCATCCGCGCGGCGGCGTCTCGTCGCTGTCGCTGGGCCGCGACAGCCCGGCGGTGATGACGAAGCGCATCGCCGCTTCAAAGCCCATGTCCAGCGGCGTGAGGTAGCGGCGCGGCAGCAGCAGGGTGTAGCCGCCGATCTGGTAGCTCATCGGCAGGTAGACCGCCACCTCGTCCTCGCCGCCGGCGAGGCCGACGCTGGCGAGATCCTCGATGGTCACGAAGCCGACCAGGCGCAGCGGCAGGTTGGGCAGCTGCACCATCACCACCTGGCTGAACTTGCGGCCGTTCTTGTTGCTCATCAGGCCGGTCAGGTCGCGCACGGCGCCGTAGACGGTCTTGATCAGCGGGATGCGGTTGATGGCGTCTTCCACCCAGCCCAGGAACTGGCGCACGAACAGGCCCTGCATGCCGGCGCCGACCAGGAAGATCAGCACGATGGCCAGCAGCAGGCCCATGCCCGGCAGATAGAAGCTGTTCGGCAGCAGCACCCCCAGCAGCCCGCCGAGCACCGATTCGGCGGCCTGGAACAGCCACATCACCACCGCCACGGTGATCAGGATCGGCAGCACCGCCAAGAGGCCGGTGAAGAAGGTACCGGCCAGCCGCCGCAGATTGGCGGCGAGGCTGGCCTGGGTTTTAGGGTTCAGCTTCATGTGCAGGGGAACCGCAAGTTTCAGGCCGCTTTCAGGCTGGCGAGATCAATCACGAAACGGTATTTCACATCGCTGCGGATCATCCGCTCGTAGGCGGTGTTGATGTCCTGGATGGCGATGCGTTCGATATCGGCGACGATGCCGTGGCTGGCGCAGAAGTCGAGCATCTCCTGGGTCTCGGCGATGCCGCCGATCAGCGAGCCGGCAAGGCTCTTGCGCTTGCCGATCAGGGCGAACATCTGCACTGCCGGCGGCTGGTCGGGCACGCCGACCAGGGTCATGGTGCCCTCGCGCTTGAGGCAGGCGAGATAAGCGTTGAGATCGTGCGGGGCGGAGACGCAGTCGAGGATGAAGTCGAGCTTGTTGGCCTGCGCCTTCATCTGCTTCTTGTCGCTGGAGATCACCACCTCGTGGGCGCCCAGGCGCAGCGCGTCCTCGCGCTTCTTCTCCGAGGTGGTGAACAGCACCACATGGGCGCCGAAGGCCTGCGCGAACTTCACCGCCATGTGGCCCAGGCCGCCGAGGCCAACGATGCCGACCTTGTCGCCGGCCTTCACGCCCCAGTGGCGCAGCGGCGAGTAGGTGGTGATGCCGGCGCAGAGCAAAGGTGCTACCGCGTCCAGCGGCAGGGTCTCCGACACCTTCAGCACAAAGGACTCATCGACCACGATGTTGTTGCTGTAGCCGCCCTGGCGCAGCGAGCCGTCGATGCGGTCCTTGCTGTTGTAGGTGCCGGTGAAGCCGTTCTCGCAGTACTGCTCTAGGCCCTCGCCGCAGGCGCCGCAACTGCGGCAGGAGTCGACGATGCAACCCACGCCCACCGCCTCGCCGACCTTGAAGCGGGTCACCGCGCTGCCCACCGCGCGCACGCGGCCGACGATCTCGTGGCCGGGCACCATCGGAAACAGCGAGCCGCCCCATTCGTCGCGCGCCTGGTGGATGTCGGAATGGCAGACGCCGCAGTAGAGGATGTCGATCAGCACCTCGCTGGGCAGGGGATCGCGGCGCTCGAAGGAAAACGGAGCCAGCGGAGCCTTGGCTTGCTGGGCGGCATAGGCGAGGGAGCCGATCATGGTTCACTCCTGGGTGCGAGGAAGGTGGCCGAGGATACTGCCCGGTCACATGCCGCGGCCAGCCCGTTGCGCATAATGAGGGGCCGTTCCACCCCGAGAGCCGCTCATGCCGCATCCCTTGCAGCCGCACCGCCGCTATCTGCTGGTCCTGGTGCTGATCTACGCCCTGCTCTGGATCGCGCTGGCGATAGCTCCGGTGGACCGCCACGACTGGGCGCTGGAGAACGCGTTGGTGGTGGCCTTTGGCCTGGCGATGGCGGCGAGCGCCAAGCATTTCGTGTTCTCGCGGGTGTCCTACACACTGATCTTCCTGTTTCTCTGCCTGCACGCGGTCGGTGCGCACTACACCTATGCGCTGGTGCCCTACCAGGAAGCCTGGCAGTCGCTGACCGGCGGCTCGCTCAATGCCGCGCTGGGCCTGTCGGAGCGCAATCACTTCGACCGGCTGGTGCATTTCAGCTACGGACTGCTGCTGGCCTATCCACTGCGCGAGCTGTTTCTGCGCATCGCCGAGGTGAAAGGCTTCTGGGGCTATTTCCTGCCGCTGGACTTCACCCTCGCCAGCTCGGCGCTGTTCGAGCTGTTTGAATGGGCGGCGGCGGAATTCTTCGGCGGCGACCTGGGCGTCGCCTATCTGGGTACGCAGGGCGATGTCTGGGACGCCCACAAGGACATGGCCCTGGCCGGCTGCGGCGCCCTGGCGGCCATGCTGATTACCGCCGCGCTCAACGCCTGGTTGCAGCGCGACTTCGCCCGCGAGTGGTCGGACAGCCTGAGGATCAAGGACGCACGGCCCGCCGGCGAGGACGAGATCCGTCGTTTGCTCGGGCAGCAGGGCAGCGGGAGCGGCGCATGAACCGCCGGCGGGCCTGGCGGCTGTTGCCCTCGCTGCTGCTACTGCTGACCGCCTGTGGCCGCGCGCCGGAACCGCTCACCGCCACGCCGGTGGTGGCCGCCCCGGCGGTCGATCCCCTGGTCGGCAAGGTCTGGCTGCGCAGCGATATCGGCGCCCCGCCCGGCGAGCTGCGCATCTTCCTGCCCGACGGCAGCCTGCTGATGAGCTCCTGCGTGGAGACCTATCGCATCGTCCGCTGGCAGCGCATCGCGCCCGACACGATTCGCTGGGACGAGGATGGAGTGAGCGTCGAGGCCGGCCTCAACGCGCTCGGCGCCGCCGAGCTGCAACTGGAACTGCGCCTCCGTGGCGGCGAGCGCCAGCTCCAGCACTATCAGGCGCTGAACGCCGCGCGGGTCTGCCCGGACCTGCCGCGCTGAGGTCCGGCGCCGTAACTGTTCAGCTCGCGAAGGGATTCTGCTTGGCCATCGCCGAGGTCGGCAGCCAGCGCAGGACCTTCATCGCCAGCCCCCAGGGGAAGCCGGGCACTGCGGCTTCCTGCACGCGCCGCTCGATCAGGTCGGCGATCAGCGCCGCGCCCTTCTCCACCGTCACCAGGAACGGCCGGCTGCGCATGCGCTGGTTGATCGGGGTGTCGATGTAGCCGGGGTAGAGCGTGGTCACCCGCACGCCGCTGCGGTGCAGCTCGCTGCGGGCGGCGTCGGCGTAGACCGCGATCGCCGCCTTGGAGGCACTGTAGGAGCCGGCGCCGGGCAGGCCGCGCGCCGCCGCCACCGAGGCGATGGCGACGATCTGCCCCTTTCGGCGCGGCCTAAACAGCGCGGCGGCGGCGTCGATGGTGGCCATCGCGCCCAGCACATTGGTCTGGATCAAATGGGCATCGCGGGCAAAGCCGCCGCTGCCGATCAGCCCGCCGCCATCACCGATGCCGGCATTGGCGACAACGATATCCAGGCCGCCCAGGGCCTGGTCGATGTCGTCGACCGCCGGCGCGACGGTTTCCAGCGCGCAGACATCCAGTTCCCGCAGCACCAGCTGGCATTGTGGATGGCGGCTGCCGATTTCCCGCGCCAGTTCTTGCAGGCTGTCGAGCCGGCGCGCGGCCAGGCCCAGATGGTGGCCACGGGCGGCGAATTCCAGGGCGAGCTGGCGGCCGATGCCGGAGCTGGCGCCGGTGATCAGGATGCGGGAGGGCATGGTCGTGGCAGTGGCTGCGGAACAGGGTCGGGCCGGCAGCTTAGCCGCAGCGGCGACCGGCAGGGATGCATTTACCTCGCCGCCGGCGCCCATCGGCCGGGCTGTTGCGGCAAGATCGGTAGGTCGTCGGGGCCGGCCGAGGTCCGTTTAGGAGCGAGTGCGCATGAATGAAAAGCAATGGTTTACCTGGCTTCTGGCACTGACCGTCGCCGCGGGTGCGGCGGTCTATTACTTTCTGCTGCGTGAGCCCGAGCCGCTGCCGGTGGCGAGCGCGCCGCCGGTCGAGTCGCCCGCGGCTGAGCCGGCTCCCACGCCGGTTGCCACCGAGCCGCAGTACCCGCTGCCACCCGCCGCCGACGCGGAGGCCGAGGCGCCGCTGCCGGGGCTGGGCGACAGCGATGGCGAATTCATCGACGCCCTCAGCGCCCTCCTGGGTAGCGCCAACGCCCAGCGCCTGCTGGTGCCCGAGCATCTGATCCGCCGCCTGGTGGTGGCGGTGGACAATCTGCCGCGCGAGCGGGTCGGTCTGCGCGAATGGCCGGTCAAGCCCACACCCGGCAGCCTGGTGGTGCAGGACGCGGGTGGCGAAACCGTGCTCGCCGACGACAACGGCGCCCGCTACACCCTGGCGGTGACCGTGCTCAAGGCGGTGGAGGTCGATGCCCTAGTGCGGCTGTACCGTCACTATTACCCGCTGTTCCAGGCCGCCTACCGCGAGCAGGGCTACCCGAACGGACACTTCAATGACCGGCTGGTAGTAGTGATCGACCACCTGCTGGCCGCCCCGACTCCGGCCGCGCCGATCCGCCTGCAAAGGCCCAAGTATTTTTACGAATTCGCCGAGCCGGGGCTGGAGGCGCTGTCCTTCGGGCAGAAGCTGATGATCCGCCTGGGGCCGGAGAATCGCGCCGTGGTCGAAGACTGGCTACGCGCGCTGCGCTCTCGAGTGACCGGCGCCGCGATGCCCTGAGTCCGCCGCGAACCGGGCGCCGCGCCGCCCGGTCACGCCAGCTTCATCGGCTGGCACTAGTTATGAATGTAGTTTGTCTGTCTGCTGCCTCGGTACTGCTGAACCGCCATGATTGAGTCTCACTCGGACAAGGACGTCCTTCGCGATCCACTCACCGCCATGCGTCGCCTGGGCGCGGTTTCGGTCGAGAAGCTGAACCAGGCCTTGGCCGTGGCGCTGGCCGCGCCCGAGGGCGACCCTCGCGGGGTCGCGATCATTGATGTGCTGGAAGCTGCCTACCGCCAGCCGGAAGGCCTGGCCACGGCGCTGCGGGTGCAGGCACTCAAGCAGTTGCAGGGCCTGCGGCCAAACCTGGTGCGGGGCCTGCGCGAGCGGCTGCGCAATCAGGTGGTGCTCCTGCAGCTCTACGCCGACGCGCTGGGCAGTTGGGACGAAACCGCGCTCGGCGAGGTGGCGGATGGTTTGCTGCAGTGCCCGCCGAGCGCGCACCGGCGCCCCTGCGTACGCGCCCTGATGGTGCGTCTGCACCGTGCCGGCCGGCATCAGGAGTTGGCGGCGCTGCTGCCGCGGGTCGATCTGCTGGAGTACCTCGACCTCTGCAACAGCGAGTCCTACTGGCGCGGCTCTTTCGGCAAGGCGGTGCCGGCTCCGGGCGAGGTGCTGAAAGTGCTGGCCAACCGGATGAACTGGCTGTCCAGCGCCGAGGAGCGCCGCGCCGCGCTGGATTTCTGCCGGCAGTTGCCGCAGCGCCTGAGCGAGGCCGATCAGGCCGCCATCGCCGATACCGTGCGCAGCGTTTCCCTGCGCGTGGACGACCCGGACATCCGCAGCTTCCTCACCGCCCTCGGGGCCCGGCTGCCCAACAACCGCCGCTGGTAGCCGAGGCGCCGCGCTCAGCCGCCCGCGAGCTGGCGCCGGTATTCGCCCGGTGTCCGCCCGGTCCAGCGCTTGTAGGCGCGCTGAAAGGCGCTCTGCTCCGAATAGCCGAGCAGGAAGGCGAGGTCGGTGAGATCCAGCCCCGGCTCGGCGAGATAGCGCTCGGCCAGTTCGCGGCGCACCGCCTCCACCAACTGGCTGTAGCTCAGGCCCTGCTCCTGCAACAGTCTTTGCAGACTGCGTGGCGAGAGCTGCAAGCGCGCGGCGACCCCGCCCAGTTCCGGCACCCCCTCGCTGAGCTGACGGGCGATCTGCGCCCGTGCCCGCGCCACCGGATCATCGGCTGGCGCCAGTTGCTGGAGCTGGCGCTCGGCGAGGCGATCCATCAGGGCGCGCATGGTCGGGTCGGGCTGGATCAGCGGCAGGCCAGCCCAGGTCGTGGGAATCAACAGCCGGTATTCGCTCTGGTTGAAGCGCAGCGGGCAGCCGAACAGGCGGCGCTGCTCGCGGGTGTCGGCCGGCTCCGGGTAGATCAGGTCCAGACGCAGCGGCATCAGCGGCCGACCGGTGATCCAGCGTACGAAGCTGAGCAGGGCCGAGAGGTTGAACTCGGCCAACTGGCGGTAGCTGGCGTCTGGCACCGACTGCCAGCACAGCAGGACGCCTTCGCTTTCCGGGCTCATGCGCATCGGCGGCAGGCTCAGCACCAGGGCCTGGTAGCGCTGCTGGCAGGCCAGGGCCTCGCCCAGGGTGTCGCAGGCCATCGCTACATAGCCGAGCACGCCGTAATGGCCGGGGCGGATCTGTTCGCCGACGTGCAGGCCCAGATCGGCGTCGCCAAGCAGGCGGGCGGCGCGATTGAACAAGGCTGCCGCTTCCGGCTCGGGGATGCGTGCTTCACGGTCGTCGAAGTCGAGCCTTCGCCCATCCAGCACCACCTCGGCCTCGAGGTTGTGGAGACGCAGGTAGTCGAACAGCGCGCGCAGGTAGCCGAGGGCGACGGTAGTGGGCGGGCTGGCGTCTGCGGTCATTCCGGTTGACGGCTGCGGTCAAGATGGCGCGCGCACGCTCCCCCAGAATGCCGCCAGCGTCAACTTGAGGAGGAGTCCCGAGATGCAATCGCTGCTGCAACCAGCCCTGGCCGCCGTGCAGGCCGTTGGCCTGGAGAAAATCTTCCTGCTGCTGCTGGCGCCGGTGTTCGCGCTCTGCATGGCCGCCGAAGCCTGGTACCTGGCGCGGCGCGGCCGGCAGACCTATTCGCTGGGGCAGGTCTCCACCAACATCCTGCTGGCGCTCAGCCACGCGGTGGCCGACGGTATTGCCTGGGCGCTGGTGATCGGATTGTTCTACGGGCTCTACCGGCACCGGCTGTTCGAGATTCCGGCGACCTGGTGGTCGGCGGTTTTGCTGCTGGTGTTACAGGACTTTCTCTACTACTGGTTCCACCGCGCCAGCCACCGGGTGCGCTGGATGTGGGCCAGCCATGTCACCCACCATTCCTCCGAGACCATGAATCTGGCCACCGCCCTGCGCCAGAGCCTGACCTACCCCTTGTCCGGCATGTGGGTGTTCTGGCTGCCGCTGGCCTGGCTGGGCTTCAAGCCGGAGACGGTGATCCTGGCGGTGGCGATCAGCCTGGGCTACCAGTTTTTCGTGCATACCGAGAGCCTGCGCAAGCTGCCGCGCTGGATCGAGGCGGTGTTCAACACGCCCTCGCACCACCGCGTGCACCACGCCCGCAATCCGCAGTACATCGACCGCAATTACGCCGGCGTGCTGATCGTCTGGGATCGCCTGTTCGGCACCTACGTGCCCGAGGTAGAGGCGCCGGAGTACGGCATCGTCCGCCAGATTCGCAGCAGCAACCCGCTGGTGATGATGTTTCACGAATGGCAGGACATGTTCCGCGACGCCGCCCGCCCGGGTCCGCTCTGGCAGCGCCTGAAACACCTTTGGGCGCCACCGGAGTGGGCGAGGCCGGGCAGCGTTTGGCCTCCGGTCGGGACTGACTCAATGTCAGTCCCGCTTAAGCCAAACGCGGTGGGGCCGGGGGTAGATCGGAGTGGGTAGTCGCGCCAGGGATGGCAGGAAGAGTCTTCACGCGGAGTGCGAGCGCTTAGCGAAGGCCAACCCGTCCCGCTCGCCGAGTACGCTCCTTCCCCCGCTCTCGGGGGAAGGCCGGGATGGGGGCGTTTTGCTCGTGCGTGCTGATCAGGCTAGGTAGCGCGCGGCAACCGCCCCCACCCCAGCCCTCCCCCGCAAGCGGGGGAGGGGGCAAAAGCGACAGCCCAAGCCCAAGTCCTAGAAGCGCTGCCGGCCTTGGATCTGCAACCGGCCAGGCTGTCCCCACACCGCTCACCGTGTACGCCCCTTCCCCCGCTCGCGGGGGAAGGCCGGGATGGGGGCGTTTCGCTCGTGCGTGCTGATCAGGCTAGGTAGCGCGCGGCGACCGCACCCACCCCAACCGGGTTCTACCCCGTTTTCACGGACGGTTTGGAAAGGGATGAAAACTGCTGATCCCGCTTAGCGACTCTCCGTCGCATGCGAGGGTTGTGGAATCTCTCGATGTAGTCAAACACATCGG
>SCVA01000028.1 GCA_004297005.1 Nevskiaceae bacterium | reverse complement strand
ACGGCGAGATCGATGTCCGGATAGCGGGCGATGAAGTCGCCCAGGCGCGGCACCAGCCAGCGGCCGGCCATCGAGGGCAGCACGCTGAGGTTGATGGTCAGCTGCCGGCCCGGTGCGCCGCCGGCAAAGCTGCGCTCCAGCATCCCCAGCGCCTGCCGGACCTTCACCACCAGCAGTCGCCCCTGTTCAGTGGGCACCATGCGGTTCTTCTCGCGCTCGAACAGTTTCACGCCCAGCCGCTCTTCCAAGCCAGTGATGTGATGGCTGATGGCGCCGTGGGTGAGCGCCAGTTCCTGCGCCGCGCGGGTATAGGACTGGTGCCGCACCGCCGCCTCGAAGGCTTGCAGCGTCGCCAACGGCGGCAGGCGGGTGGTCATCGGGCGGGCTCCGGGACGCGGGCGAGGGGCGGGGAAGTCTAGCTCGCTGTGAATTTGGCTCACAGCGCTGGGCAAAACACTTCGTTTCCGTTGCCTGGGGCGCGCGCGCAGACTGCGCGCCGTTGTCACTACCGCCCCTGGTTGCCATCGCTAATGAGCCCCGCCGAAGCCCTCGTGCAGCGCCAGCTTGAGGCCTACAACGCCCGTGACGTCGAGGCGCTGCTGGCCTGCTATGCGCCGGACGCCGAGCAGTACCTGCTGCACGGCGGTCTGCTCGCGCGTGGCCACGAACAACTGAGGCCGCGCTTCCTGGCCCGCTTCGCCGAGCCGGATCTGCGCGCCGAACTGCTCAGCCGCAGCGTCATGGCTGGCTGGGTGGTCGATCACGAACGCATCACCCGCAATTTCCCGGAAGGGCGGGGAACGGTGGAGATGCTCTGCATCTACGAAGTCGAGGCGGGCCTGATCCGCAAGGCCAGCTTCGCCCAGGGCGGGCAGACGCTGGATGCGCCCCCCGCCTGAGCACACAGGTTTGTCAAGGAGCCCACACATGCAGGAGCTGACCGCACTCGCCGGAATCGCCGCCGCCCTCGCACTGGGAGCTGCCAGCCCGGGCCCGAGCTTCGTACTGGTGGCGCGCACCGCCGCCGCCAGCTCGCGGGCGCAGGGCGTGGCCGCGGCGCTGGGGATGGGGTTGGGCGGCCTGGTCTTCGCACTGGCCGCGCTCGCCGGCCTGCAGGCCCTGCTGCTGGCGCTGCCTTCGCTGTACCTGGCACTGAAGCTGGCCGGCGGCCTGTATCTGGCTTATCTGGGCATCCGCATCTGGCGGGGAGCCGGGCAGGCCCGGCTCGATCTGGGGCCGGCGTTGGGCGGAGCCCGTGCCTCGCGTCCCTTCCTGCTTGGTCTGGTGACGCAGTTGAGCAATCCCAAGACCGCGATCGTCTACGCCAGCGTCTTTGCCGCCTTTCTTCCGGCCCAGTCCACGCCGGTCTTCAAGCTCGCGGTCGCCGCGACGGTCTTCGTTATCGAAGCGGGCTGGTACTCGCTGGTGGCGCTGGCCTTGTCCACCACCGCGCCACGGCAGGCCTACCTTCGCTACCAGGTCTGGGTGGACCGCGCCGCGGGCGGCGTGATGGTGGCTCTGGGGCTGAAGCTTGCTGTTGCGGCGCAGCGCCCATGACCACGCCTCCGGAGCCGACGATGCCCCACTACCGTCTCTACTACGCGCCGGGCGCCTGCTCGCTGGCCAGCCATATCGCGCTGGAGGAAATCCAGCGCGCCGGCCTCGCCGACTACGCCACCACCCGGCTGCTGCTGCCGGCCGGCGACCAGAAGAAGCCGGAGTTCCTGGCGGTGAACCCGCGCGGTCATGTGCCGGTGCTGAGTTACCGGCTGGACGGCAAGGAAGGCCTGCTCAGCGAGAATCTGGCGATCCTGCGCTTCCTGATGCGGCAGCACCCGCAGGCGCGGCTGCTGCCGGAGGCGCCGGAGCTGGAAGCGCGTGGCTGGGAGTGGTTGTCCTGGCTCGCCACCGACGTGCATTCCTACGCCTTCATGCAGGTGTTCTACCCGATGCGCTACGCCGAGAGCCTGGCGGCGCAGGCCGAGGTCGAGGCCAGCGGTCGCGCCCTGCTGACGCGCTACTGGGCCGATCTGGAATCGCGCCTGCCGGAGCAGGGCTTCGTTTTTGGCTCCGGCCAGGACGATGGCTTTTCGGTGGTCGATGCCTTGCTGATCGTGTTCTACCGCTGGGCCAAGCGCTATGGCTTTGCGCCGCAGCGCAACTACCCGCGCTGGGTCGCGCTCAGCGAGCGCACGCTGGCGCGCCCCAGCGTGCAGGCGGTGTTCGCGGACGAGCGCATCAATCTCAGCGACCGCCTGCCGCCACGGCCGGCGCACCTCTACCAGATACCGGAATCGGACTAGCCCATGAGCGACTACCGCCTCTACTACTCGCCCGGCACCTGCGCGCTGGCGCCGCACATCGCGCTGGAGGAACTGGGCCTCGCCTACGAGGCCGCGCCGGTTTTGGTCGCCCAGGGCGACAACCAGAAGCCCGAGTACCTGGCGATCAATCCGCGCGGCCGGGTGCCGGCGCTGCGGATCCGCGATGCCGACGGCGAGCGGGTGCTCACCGAGGTGCCGGCGATCCTGATCTATCTCGCCGGTCTCAAGCCGCAAGCGCGGCTGCTGCCCACGACCGGCGAGCCGCTGGCGCGGGCGATCGAGTGGATGTCCTGGCTCACCTCCAGCGTCCACGCCCACGCCTTCGCACAGGTGTTCCGTCCAGCGCGCTTCGTCAGCGACGAAAACCTGCACGCGCCGCTGAAGGCGCGCGGCCTGGAGCTGCTGGACCTCGCCTACCGGGACATCGAGCAGCGCCTGCAAGGGCGGGAGTGGGCCTTGGGCGCCGACTACTCGCTGGTCGATGCCTATCTCTTGGTGTTCTACCGCTGGGGCAATCGTGTGGGTGTGGACATGCGCGCGCGCTATCCGAGCTACACCCGGCAGGCAGAAGCGGTGGTGGCGCGGCCGGCGGTACAGCGCGCCTTGCAGCAGGAACAGATCGTGGTCTGGGAGTCGTAGCGATGAGCGCGGAAGAAGCAGAAAGAAGGCGTGGTTTCCTTGCCGCGGTGTCGGCGTTCTTCATCTGGGGCCTGCTGCCCTTGTATCTGAAGCAGCTGCACGACACGCCCTCGGTGCAGATCATGGCGCACCGCGTGGTCTGGGCCTGCCTGTTCGTGTTCGGCTATCTGGCGATCAAGGGTGAGCTGGGCAAGGTCTGGGCGGCGCTGGCCGACCGCGTTGCGCGCAGCCGCCTGGCGGTCTCGGCGGTGCTGGTGAGCGTCAACTGGCTGATCTACGTCTGGGCGGTGACCAATGGCCATGTGGTCGAGTCCAGCCTGGGCTATTTCATCAATCCCCTGGTCAGCGTGCTGCTCGGTGTGTTCGTGCTCAAGGAGCATCTCAACCGCATGCAGTGGATCGCCGTCAGCCTGGCCGCGCTCGGCGTGCTCTGGCTCACCCTCAACGTCGGTCGCCCGCCCTGGATCGCGCTGGCGCTGGCGCTGAGCTTTGGCGGCTACGGCCTGATCCGCAAGAAGGTGGCGGTCGACTCGGTGGCCGGACTCGGCGTGGAGACCCTGCTGATCGCGCCGATCATGCTGGCCTGGCTGTTCTGGTGCGCGCAGGCCGGCACGCTCAGTTTTGGCCATCACGACCGCCTGCTCGACGCCCTGCTGATCGCCAGCGGCGCGGTCACCGCCGTGCCGCTGGTGGCCTTCGCCTACGGCGTGCGGCGCATCCCGCTGTCCACCGTCGGCCTGCTGCAATACCTGGGGCCGACGCTGCAGCTCATCACCGGCATTTTTGTCTTCCACGAGCCGTTCACCCAGACCCAGCTGATTGGCTTTGGCCTGATCTGGTCGGCGCTGGCGGTGTACGCCGGCGAAGGCTTCTGGCGCAGCTACCGCAGCCGGCCGGCGCTGGCGGCGGCCTGAAGATGCGCGGCGTCGAGCACCGTATCGTCTGGGACTTCCGCCCCGCGCCCGGTCGCGAGGCGGAGTTCCTGGCCGCCTATGGCGAGGACGGCGCCTGGGTGCGGCTGTTCCGGCGCGGCGAGGGCTATCTGGGCACCAGCTTGCAGCCACTGGCCGGTGCGCCCGGTACCTGGCGCACGGTGGACCGTTGGCAGTCGGCGCAGGCCTATCAGGCCTTCCGTCAGCAGCATGCAAGCGAGTACGCGGCGCTCGATGCCGAGTGCGAGGCGCTCACCGAATTCGAGCAAGCCGTGGAGACGCCGACATGAGCACTACCACCACCGAGTCGCGCGCGGCCTGGCTGCTGATGGTCGTCGCGGCGACGATCCTGACGCTGACCATGGGCGTGCGGCAGTCGCTGGGCCTGTTCGTGGCGCCGATCCACGACAGCGCCGGCTTGAGCATCGCCACGATCAGCTTCGCGCTGGCGGTCGGTCAGCTCATCTGGGGCATCGCCCAGCCGCTGTTCGGCATGTACGCTGACCGCCATGGCTCGGTAGGCGTGGTGCGGCTGGGCGGCCTGATGCTGGCCGGCGGACTGGTTCTGGTGCCCCTGCTGCCCAATCAATGGGGCCTGCTGTTCGCGCTCGGCATTCTCGCGGCGGCGGGCGCTGGCGCAGGCAGTTTCTCGATTCTGATCGGCGCCACCTCACGCCTGCTGCCACCGGAACGCCGCCCTTTCGCGGCCGGCTTCATCAATGCCGGCGGCTCCTTCGGCCAGTTCCTGTTCGCGCCGCTGACGCAGGCCATCATCGCCGCCGCCGGCTGGGCCGCGGCGATGTTCACGCTCGCCGCCACCAGCCTGCTGACCCTGCCGCTAGCGCGCTTCCTGCGCGTACCGGTTGCGCCCGCCGTCGCCGCAGGAGCACCTCCGGTGGCGGCCGGGCCGGCGCTGGGCGCGGAAGTGCGTCGCGCCTTCGCCGACCGCAGTTACTGGTGCCTGCATCTGGGCTTCTTCACCTGCGGGCTGCACATCGCCTTCCTGGTCACCCACCTGCCCGGCGAGGTCGCGCTCTGTGGTCTGTCGGCGAACGTCTCGGCGGTCTCGCTGGCCTTGATCGGCCTGTTCAACATCGCCGGCAGCCTGAGCGCCGGCGCACTGGGCCAGCGTTTCCGCATGAAGTATCTGCTCGCCGGC
>SCVA01000027.1 GCA_004297005.1 Nevskiaceae bacterium | reverse complement strand
ATGAAGATCGTCGGCGTCCAGAGCCATTGAGGCGTTCGCGATGACACTACGTATCGGTATTCACGGCGCCACCGGCCGCATGGGCCACGCGCTGATCCAGGCGGTCGCCGCCGCCGAAGGGACGCGTCTGGCCGCCGCCATCGCGCCCCAGGGCACTCCGGGCTACGGTCTGGACGCCGGCTCCATGGTCGGTCTGCCGCCGGCCGGCCTGCTGGTGCATCACGATCTGGCCGCCGCCATCGCCGGCTTGGACGTGCTGATCGACTTCACCCGGCCGGAGGGCACGCTCGCCGCGTTGGCGCTGTGTCAGCAGCAGGGCAAGGCCCTGGTGATTGGCACCACCGGTTTCACGCCGGAGCAGAAGGCGGCGATTGCCGCTGCCGCGACACAGATTCCCATCGTGCTTGCCGCCAATTTCAGCATCGGCGTCAACGTCGTGCTGAAGCTGCTGGAGCAGGCCGGCAAGCTGCTCAATGAGGGCTATGACGTCGAGATCGTCGAAGCCCATCACCGCCACAAGGTCGATGCGCCCAGTGGCACCGCCCTGCGCATGGGCGAAGCGGTGGCCGCCGGCCTCGGCCGCGATCTCAAGACCTGTGCGGTCTACGAGCGCTATGGCCACACCGGCGCCCGTGAGGCGCAGACCATCGGCTTTTCCACCGTGCGCGGCGGCGACGTGGTCGGTGACCACAGCGTGCTGTTCCTCGGCGACGGCGAGCGGGTCGAGATCGCGCACAAGGCCACCAGCCGCATGAACTTCGCGCGCGGCGCGGTGCGGGCGGCGCAGTGGCTGGCCCAGGCCAAGCCGGGGCTGTACGACATGCCGGACGTGCTGGGGCTTTAGTCCGTTAAGCTGGAGCTCCCGCGATTAGGAGCGCCTGACATGAAGTCTCTACTGGCCGGACTGGTCTTGGCTGGATTTGCCGGTGTTGCCACCGCCGCCGACTTGCATGCGGAGATCGATCGCCTGAGCGCCCAGGTCGAGCCGCAGCTCATCAAGAACCGCCGTTACCTGCACCAGCACCCGGAGCTGTCGAACCGCGAGTTCGAGACGGCGAAGTACGTCGCCGCCAAGCTCAAGGCCCTGGGCCTGGAGGTGCAGACCGGCGTTGCCCACACTGGCGTGGTGGCCGTTCTCAAGGGCGGCAAGCCGGGGCCGGTGGTGGCGCTGCGCGCCGACATGGATGCGCTGCCGGTGGTCGAGGAAGTCGATCTGCCCTTCGCTTCAAAGGTGCGCAGCAGCTACGACGGCAAGGAGGTCGGCGTCATGCACGCCTGCGGCCACGATGCCCATACCGCCATCCTGCTCGGCACGGCTGAGGTGCTGGCGCAGCTCCGGCCGCAGTTGGCCGGCACGGTTAAGTTCATCTTTCAGCCGGCGGAGGAGAGCCCGCCCGTCGGCGAGGAGGGCGGTGCCCAGCTCATGCTCAAGGAGGGCGTGTTCGACCAGAGCCCGAAGCCGGAGGTGATCTTCGGTCTGCACGTATTCGCGCAGTGGGAAGTCGGCGAGATGCTGGTGAAGGAGGGCGGGGCGATGGCCAGTGCCGACAGCCTCGACATCCTGGTCAAGGGCAAGCAGACCCACGGCGCGGCGCCCTGGCAGGGGATCGACCCCATCGTCGTCGCCAGCCAGATCGTGATGGGCCTGCAGACGGTCGCCTCGCGGCAGATGAATGTCGGCAAGGAGCCGGTGATTGTCACCATCGGCAAGATCGATGGCGGTGTGCGCAACAACATCATTCCCGACCAGGTGATGATGAAGGGCACGCTGCGGGCGCTGGACGACGGCATGCGCGCCGAGCTGCACCAGCGGGTGACCCGCACCGCGCAGAAGATCGCCGAGGCGGCGGGAACCACGGCCGAGGTCACCATCGGTGCCGAGTCGGACTACCCGGTGACGGTCAACGATCCGGCTTTGGTGGCGCGCATGCGCCCGACCCTGGCGCGGGTCGCCGGCGGCCCGGTGAAGACGCCGGACGCGATGCTGGGCGCGGAGGACTTTTCCTACTTCGCACAGCGGGTTCCGGGTCTGTTCGTGTTCCTGGGCGCCAGGCCCAAGGGCGAGGCGCCGGAGAAGTTCGCTGCCAACCACTCGCCGCGCTTCCATCTGGACGAAGGCGTGCTGCCGATGGGCGTGCGCACCCTGGCCAATCTGGTGGTGGACTATGCCAGTGGCCCCTAAGCCTGAGCAGGGCGCCATGGCTTCGGAAGCAGGGCGATGAGCTTGTCCAGGGCCAGTGCCGGCGGCGGCAGTGTCGAAGCCTTTCTGCGGTCGGTGAGCGACGGCCGCCGCCGTCAGGACTGCTATTTCCTGGTCAAGCTGATGCAGAACGTGGTCGGCGAGTCTGGGAGGGTCTGCGGCGACTCGGTGCTGGGCTTCGGCAGTCGCCGGGGCCAAGCTGCGGGGGGCTCGGGGCAGGCGGACTTCCGGCTGGGCTTCGCGCCGCGCAAGAACGAGATCACGCTCTACCTCGGTGGCAGCCTTGAGGGCCTGGAGACCATCGTGGCGCGCCTGGGCAAGTGTCGGCCGGGCAAGGGTTGTCTGCATCTGAAAGACCTCGACGGCATCAATCCGACGGTACTGCAGCAGTTGCTGGTGGAAGCCAACGCCAGGGCGCGCGCGGGATGAGCCGGGCGGCGAACGGCCCGCACAAGGGGCGTGGTGCGGTTTCCAACGCCGATAGCCGTTACAGCGCGCACTCTCATGCGGTGTTTCATGACGACTGGGATATCGAGGAGGAAGCGCCGCCGCCGCTGGAGACCCAGCTGATTCCCGAGCGCAGCAAGACCATCCTCAGTCGCAACGATTCGCCGGACATCCCCTTCGAATACTCGATCAACCCCTACAAGGGCTGCGAGCACGGCTGCATCTATTGCTACGCGCGTCCGACCCATGCCTACCTGAGCCTGTCACCGGGCCTCGATTTCGAGACCAAGCTGTTCTACAAGCCGGAGGCGGCGAAGCTGCTGAAACAGGAGCTGGCGGCGCCCGGCTACCGGCCCTCCGCGATCAATCTCGGGAGCAGCACCGATCCCTACCAGCCTTGCGAGCGCGAGCTGAAACTGACCCGGGGCGTGCTGGAAGTGCTGCTCGAAGCGCGTCATCCGGTGGCCCTCGTCACTAAGGGGGTGCTGGTGTTGCGTGACCTCGACCTGCTGGCCGAGATGGCCAAGCTCGATCTGGTGGCGGTCTATATCAGCCTGACCACCCTGGACCCGGCCCTGAAGCGCATCCTAGAGCCGCGCGCCGCCAGCCCCGGCGCGCGGCTGCGGGCGATCCGCGAGCTGCGCGCGGCCGGGGTGCCGGTGGGCGTCAATGCTTCGCCGATGATCCCGCGCATCAACGACCACGAACTCGAGCAGATCCTGGAAGCCGCCAGCAAGGCCGGAGCGCAGCGCGCCAGCACCATCCTGGTACGCCTGCCCGGTGAGGTTTCGCCGCTGTTTCAGGAATGGCTGGCCACGCACTTCCCGGACCGCGCCGCGCATGTGATGAGCCTGATCCGCGATACCCGAGGCGGCGCCGACTATCAGTCCGAATGGGGCAGCCGCTTTCGCGGCAGCGGGCCAGTGGCCGAGCTGCTGCGCCGACGCTTCGAGCTGGCCTGCCGGCGGCTGGGGCTGGCTACCGGCGAGCGGCTGAGCCTGAGCAGTGCGCGGTTCCGGCCGCCCTCGCTGGGGGGGCAGTTGGGTCTGTTCTAGCTTTCCGGGAGCGGGTTTTCATGGACGAAATGCCCCTAAACCGCTAAACTATCGCCTTAATCCTGAAGAAGGGGGCCAAAAGCCCCCTTTTTCATGGCCGCACCCCGAAGTTGCCGAGCTACTGCGACCATGAACAAAGCTGCTACCGCCCTGTTGGCCCTCGCTGATGGGTCTGTTTTTAAAGGAATTTCCATTGGCGCCGCCGGCGTCACCACGGGCGAGGTGGTGTTCAACACCGCCATGACCGGATACCAGGAAATTCTCACGGATACCTCCTACACGGATCAGATTGTCACGCTGACCTATCCGCACGTCGGCAATGTCGGTGTGAATGCCGAGGACGACGAGTCCGGCAAGGTACGGCTCGCCGGTCTGGTTCTGCGCGAGGTGCCGCGCGCTCCTTCCAATTTCCGCTCGACCCAGGATTTCCGCGCCTATCTGGCCGAGCAGGGGACGGTGGCCATCGCCGGCATCGACACTCGCCGCTTGACCCGCATCCTGCGCGACAAGGGGGCCCAAAACGGCGCCATCGTCGCTGGCCCGGACGTGACCGAGGCGCAGGCCCTGGAAGCCGCCCGTGGTTTCAAGGGACTCAAGGGCGCCGACCTCGCGAAAGTGGTTTCGGTGAAGGCGTCCTATCCCTGGACCAAGGGCTCCTGGACGCTGGAGACCAATCGCGAGACCGAGCTGAAGGACGCGCGTTTCCACGTCGTGGTCTACGACTTCGGCGTCAAGCGCAACATTCTGCGCATGCTGGTGGACCGGGGTTGCAGGCTCACCGTGGTGCCGGCGCAGACGCCGGCCGCCGAGGTGTTCAAGCTCAAGCCGGACGGCGTCATGCTCAGCAACGGGCCCGGTGACCCGGAGCCTTGCACCTACGCCATCGCCGCCGCCCGCGAGTTCATCGCCGCCAAGCTGCCGACCTTCGGCATCTGCCTGGGGCACCAGATACTCGGCCTCGCCGCCGGGGCCAAGACCCTGAAGATGAAGTTCGGCCACCACGGCGCCAACCATCCGGTGCAGGACCTCGCCAGCGGCCAGGTGATGATCACCAGCCAGAACCACGGCTTCGCGGTGGACGAGACGACACTGCCGGCCAACGTGAAGGTCACCCACCGCTCGCTGTTCGATGGCTCCAACCAGGGCATTGCCTTGACCGATGCGCCGGCCTTCAGCTTCCAGGGGCACCCGGAAGCCAGCCCCGGACCGCACGATGTCGGTGTCCTGTTCGACCGCTTCATCAGCCTGATACAGGCGAAGCAGGCCTAGCGATGTTCGGCATCACCGACCTCACCGCCTACCTGATCGGGACGGTGATCATCATTCTGCTGCCCGGCCCGAACTCCCTGTTCGTGCTCAGCGTGGCCGCGCGCCAGGGTGTGCGCGATGGCTATCGCGCCGCGGCGGGAGTGATGGTTGGTGACGCCATCCTGATGCTCGCCTCGGTATTGGGCGTGGCGGCGCTGGCGAAGGCCTATCCGAGCGCCTATCTGGCTCTGCGGCTGGCCGGTGCAGCGTATCTGGCCTGGCTGGGGCTGGGCTTGCTGCGCGCCGCCGCCCAGGCCTGGCGGCAGGCGCGGTTGGCGGATTCGACGCCGGCGATGCCGCTGGCTCGGGTGGCGAATCCGTTCACACGGACCGTCGGCGTCTGCCTGACCAATCCGAAGGCGATCCTGTTCTTCATGTCCTACTTCATCCAGTTCGTGGACCCGGCCTACCCGCATCCCGGGCTGAGCTTCACGCTGCTGGGGCTGATGCTGCAGACGATCAGCTTTATGTACCTCACCGCCCTGATCTTCGCCGGCAGCCGCCTGGCGGAGAGTGTCCGCTCCCGTCGCCGCCTGGCGGCGGGTGGGACCGGTCTGGCCGGTGTTCTGTTCATGGCGTTCAGCGCCAAGCTGGCCACGGCCAGCCTCTAGAGAGACGAGAACCATGCCGAAACGCACCGACCTAAAAAGCATCCTGATCATCGGCGCCGGCCCGATCATCATCGGCCAGGCCTGCGAGTTCGACTACTCGGGCGCCCAGGCCTGCAAGGCGCTGCGCTCCGAGGGCTATCGGGTGATCCTGGTCAACTCCAATCCGGCGACGATCATGACCGACCCGGAGATGGCCGATGCCACCTACATCGAGCCGATCCGCTGGGAGACGGTGGCGCGGATCATCGAGAAGGAGCGGCCGGACGCGGTGCTGCCGACCATGGGCGGCCAGACCGCGCTCAACTGTGCGCTGGATCTGGTCAAGCACGGCGTGCTCGACAAGTACGGCGTCCAGCTTATCGGCGCCAACGCCCACGCCATCGACCTCGCCGAAGATCGCCTGAAGTTCCGCGACGCGATGACCGAGATCGGTCTCGGCTCCGCCAAGTCCGGCGTTGCCCACTCGATGGACGAGGCGCGCGAGCTGCAGAAGTATGTCGGCTTCCCGGCCATCATCCGTCCCAGCTTCACGCTCGGCGGTTCGGGCGGCGGCATCGCCTACAACATCGAGGAGTTCGAGGAGATCGTCTCCCGTGGCCTCGACCTCTCGCCGACCACCGAGGTGCTGATCGAAGAGAGCCTGCTCGGCTGGAAGGAATTCGAGATGGAGGTCGTTCGCGACAAGAACGACAACTGCATCATCGTCTGCTCGATCGAGAACTTCGACCCGATGGGCGTGCACACCGGTGACTCGATCACGGTTGCGCCGGCGCAGACGCTCACCGACAAGGAATACCAGATCATGCGCAACGCTTCGCTGGCGGTGCTGCGCAAGGTGGGTGTCGAGACCGGCGGCTCGAACGTGCAGTTCGCGGTCAATCCCAAGGACGGCCGCCTCATCGTCATCGAGATGAACCCGCGCGTGTCGCGCTCGTCGGCGCTGGCCTCCAAGGCCACCGGCTTCCCGATTGCCAAGGTCGCCGCCAAGCTGGCGGTGGGCTACACGCTTGATGAGTTGAAGAACGAGATCACCGGCGGCGTCACCCCGGCCAGCTTCGAGCCCTCGATCGACTACGTGGTGGTGAAGATCCCACGCTTCACGTTCGAGAAGTTCCCGGCCGCCGACTCGCGCCTGACCACGCAGATGAAGAGCGTCGGCGAGGTGATGGCGATGGGGCGCAACTTCCAGGAGGCGCTGCACAAGGCCATGCGCGGTCTGGAAACCGGCAGCGACGGCTTCGATCCGCAGGTGCCGGATCACTCGGCGGAGTCGATCTCGCGCATCCGCGAGGAGCTGGCAACGCCGCGCGGCAAGCGGCTCTGGTTTGTCGGCGATGCCTTCCGCGCCGGCCTGAGCCTGGACGAGATCTTCCGCGCCTCGAAGATCGATACCTGGTTCCTGGAGCAGATTGAAGAACTGACCTTCACCGAGAAGGCGATCACCGGCACGCGCATCGACGAGCTGGATGCCGACACCCTGCGAGCCTGGAAGCGCCTGGGCTTCTCGGACCGCCGCATCGCCAAACTGATTGGGGTGATGGAGCTGGAAGTGCGCGCCCGCCGCCACGCCCTCGGCGTGCGTCCGGTCTACAAGCGGGTGGACACCTGTGCCGCCGAATTCCCCTCCGACACCGCCTACCTCTACTCCAGCTACGACGAGGAGTGCGAGGCGCAACCGACCGGCCGCGACAAGATCATGGTGCTGGGCGGTGGCCCGAACCGGATCGGGCAGGGCATCGAGTTCGACTACTGCTGCGTTCATGCCAGCCTCGCCCTGCGTGAGGACGGCTACGAGACCATCATGGTCAACTGCAATCCTGAGACGGTGTCCACCGACTACGACACCAGCGACCGCCTGTACTTCGAGCCGCTGACCTTCGAGGACGTGATGGAGATCATCGACCTCGAAAAGCCCAAGGGCGTGATCGTGCAGTTCGGCGGCCAGACGCCGCTGAAGCTGGCGCGTGCGCTGGAAGCGGCGGGCGCCCCGATCATCGGCACCACGCCGGATTCCATCGACCTCGCCGAAGACCGCGAGCGCTTCCAGAAGCTGGTCGATGAGCTGGGTCTGCTGCAGCCGCCGAATGGCACCGCCACCTCGCTGGAAACCGCCTTGGCGGCGGCGAAGAAGGTTGGCTATCCGTCGGTGGTTCGTCCTAGCTACGTGCTCGGCGGCCGGGCGATGGAAATCGTCCACGACGATGCCGATCTCACCCGTTACATCCGTGAGGCAGTGCAAGTCAGCAACGACTCGCCGGTGCTGATCGACCGCTTCCTCGACGATGCCATCGAGGTCGATGTCGACGCCCTCGCCGACGGCAGCGGCGCGGTGGTGATCGGCGGCATCATGGAGCACATCGAACAGGCCGGCGTGCACAGCGGTGACTCCGCCTGCTCGCTGCCGGCCTATTCGCTGCCCGCTCCGGTGCTCGACGAGATTCGCGTGCAGACCGTGAAGCTGGCGCGGGCGCTCAACGTCAATGGCCTTATGAACGTGCAGTTCGCGGTACAGGCCAGCCGGGTGTTCCTGCTGGAGGTCAATCCGCGCGCCTCGCGCACCTCGCCCTTCGTCAGCAAGGCCACCGGCCGGCCGCTGGCGAAGATCGCGGCGCGCTGCATGGCTGGCCAGTCGCTGGCCTCGCAGGGCGTGTTCGAAGAACTGGTGCCCAAGCACTACTCCGTGAAAGAGTCGGTGTTCCCATTCAACAAGTTCCCCGGCGTCGATCCGCTGCTGGGACCCGAGATGAAGTCCACTGGCGAGGTGATGGGCGTCGGTGAAAGCTTCGGCGAGGCCTTCAACAAGGCCCTGCTGGCAGCGGGTATGGTGGTGCCGGAGTCCGGTACCGCCTTCATCAGCGTGCGCGAACAGGACAAGCCGCGTGCCGTTGACCTTGCTCGTGCCCTGGTTGCCAAGGGATTCAAGGTGGTGGCAACTTCCGGAACCGCGCGCTTCATCGCCACTGCCGGCGTGCCCTGCGAGTCGATCAACAAGGTCAAGGAGGGGCGCCCCCACTGCGTTGACGCGATCAAGAACGGCGAGATCCACTTCGTCTGCAATACCACCGAGGGCAAGCAGTCGATCGAGGAAAGCCGCTCCATTCGTGCCGCCGCCATGCAGCACAAGCTCTGCTATTTCACCACCCTGGCCGGGGCACTGGCGGCGGCCCTGGCCATGGACCATCTCGACAAGGTGCAGGTCAACCGCCTGCAGGACCTGCACTAACATCAGCCACCGATCCGCGGCGCTGGATCCCGCTTTTGGCGAGGGTAGCGACCGCGCCGGCTGGCGAACACTGGAAACCGTTTCACATGATCAAGACCCCCATGACCCTGCGTGGCGCCGACAAGCTTCGGGAGGAATTGCGCGAGCGCAAGTCCGAATTGCGCCCGAAGATCATCGCCGCTGTCGAAGAGGCCCGTGCCCACGGTGACCTCAAGGAGAACGCCGAGTACGCCGCGGCCCGCGAGCAACATGGTTTCAACGAAGGCCGGATCACCGAGATCGAGGCCAAGCTCTCCAATGCCCAGGTCATCGACCCGACTAAGCTGCCGAAGAATGGCAAAGTGGTATTCGGGGTCACGGTGGAGCTGGTCGACAGCGATAGCGGCGAGGAGCTGCGCTACCAGATCGTTGGCGAGGACGAGGCCGACATCAAGCAGAACCTGATCTCGGTGAATTCGCCGATCGCCCGCGCGCTGATCGGCAAGCTGGAAGGCGACGCGGTGGGCGTGGCGACTCCGCGAGGCACCCGCGAGCTGGAAATCGTCGCGGTGCACTACGTCTAGTGAGCCAGAAACGCCGTCCCTCCTCCGCCCGCTGGCTGGCCGAGCACAACGCCGACCACTATGTGCAGGAGGCGCGGCGCCTGGGCTACCGCTCGCGGGCGGTGTTCAAGCTGCAGGAAATCAATGAGAAGGACCGTCTGATCAAACCGGGCATGGCCTTGGTTGATCTGGGCGCCGCCCCTGGGGGGTGGAGTCAGATGGCGCGTCCCATGGTCGGCCCCAAGGGCAGGGTTATCGCCACTGACATCCTCGATATCGAGCCGATTCCGGGGGTGGATTTTCTCTGCGGGGACTTTCGGGAGGACTCGGTGCTGAAAGGGGTCGAGGCCCTGGTCGGCGAACAGGCGCTGGACCTTGTGTTGTCGGACATGGCCCCCAATATCTCCGGCATTGATGCCGCCGACCAAGCTGCCAGCCTGTATCTCTGCGAACTGGCGCTGGAGTTTGCCAAGCAGCATCTCAAGCCCCAGGGGGCCTTTGTAGTGAAGGTATTCCAGGGAGAAGGATTTGACGCCTATCTCAAGCAGGTTCGGGAGGCTTTCGGTTCGGTGGCCATTCGTAAGCCCAAAGCCAGCCGCCCACGCTCCAGCGAGGTCTATCTGGTGGCGAAGAACTTTCGCCGGGTGTAAGGTCAAATTTGCGAATTTTCTGTAGTAGTCGGAAGTGAAGGTGAATCCTTGAACGATCTAGCCAAAAACCTGCTGCTCTGGGTGGTCATCCTGGTGGTGCTGATGACCGTATTCCAGAGTTTTTCGGGGCGCCGCGGGGCCGAGCAGCCTCTGGCCTACTCCGACTTCCTGGAGCAGGTGAAGAAGGGCGATGTTGAGTCGGTGGTGATTGAAGACCAGCAGATCCGTGGCCAGCTCAAGGGCGGCCAGCGGTTCTCGGCCTACAGCCCGGAAACCGACAACCGCTCGATGATCGGCACCCTCTTGGACAACAACGTCCGCTTCGACGGCCAGCCGCCGAAGGAAACGCCGATCCTGCTGCAACTTCTGTACAGCTCTTTCCCGATCCTGCTGCTGATCGCGGTCTGGGTGTACTTCATGCGCCAGATGCAGGGCGGTGGTGCCGGTCGTGGTGCCATGAGCTTCGGCAAATCCAAGGCGCGCATGCTCAATGCCGACCAGGTGAAGGTGACTTTCGCCGATGTCGCCGGTGTCGAGGAGGCCAAGCAGGAAGTCGCCGAACTGGTGGAGTTCCTGAAGGATCCGGGCAAGTTCCAGAAGCTGGGCGGCAAGATTCCGCGCGGCGTGCTGATGTCAGGCTCGCCGGGTACCGGCAAGACGCTGCTCGCCAAGGCCATCGCCGGTGAGGCGGGAGTGCCGTTCTTCTCGATCTCCGGTTCCGACTTCGTCGAAATGTTCGTCGGCGTTGGCGCTAGTCGCGTGCGCGACATGTTTGAGCAGGCCAAGAAGCACGCGCCCTGCATCATCTTCATCGACGAAATCGACGCTGTCGGCCGCCACCGTGGCGCCGGCCTGGGCGGCGGTCATGACGAGCGCGAACAGACCCTCAACCAGTTGCTGGTGGAAATGGACGGTTTCGAGGGCAGCGAGGGCGTGATCGTCATCGCCGCCACCAACCGGCCCGATGTGCTCGACCCGGCGCTGCTGCGTCCGGGCCGCTTTGACCGCCAGGTGGTGGTGCCGCTGCCCGACGTGCGTGGCCGCGAGCAGATCATCAAGGTGCACATGCGCGCGGTGCCGCTGGCCGACAACGTCAAGGCCGAGATCATCGCCCGTGCCACGCCCGGTTTCTCCGGTGCCGATCTGGCCAACCTGGTCAACGAGGCGGCATTGTTCGCCGCCCGCGCCAACAAGCGCCTGGTCGACCACCAGGACTTCGAGAAGGCCAAGGACAAGATCATGATGGGCGCCGAGCGTCGCAGCATGCTGATGTCCGAGGATGAGAAGAAGCTCACTGCCTATCACGAAGCCGGTCACGCCATCGTCGGTCTGACGGTGCCGGACCACGATCCGGTCTACAAGGTCACCATCATTCCGCGCGGCCGCGCGCTGGGAGTGACCATGTTCCTGCCAGAAGGCGATCGCTACAGCTACTCGAAGTCGCGCCTGAACTCCCAGATCAGCTCGCTGTTTGGCGGTCGTCTGGCCGAGGAGCTGATCTTTGGGCCGGATGCGGTGACAACGGGGGCCTCCAATGACATTGAGCGCGCCACCGAGATAGCCCGCAACATGGTGACCAAGTGGGGGCTCTCCGAGCGTTTGGGGCCTCTGGCCTACGGTGAAGACAACGGCGAGGTATTCCTGGGCAAGAGCGTGACCCAGACCAAGAATGTCTCCGATGACACCGCCAATGCCATTGATCGCGAGATCCGCGAGGTGATCGACCGCAACTACACGCGGGCGAAGAACATCCTGATCGAGAAGATGGACATCCTGCACGCGATGTCCGATGCGCTGATGAAGTACGAGACCATCGACAGCGAGCAACTGGCCCGGCTGATGCGCGGCGAGCCGCCTGGGCCGCCGGAAAACTGGACCGACCCCAGCAAGCCCAACGCGCCCAAGCCCAGCGCGCCCGGCAGTGCGCCTACGCCTACGGCCACGCCTGCCAGCCAGCTTTAAGCTGCAAGTTCCGGTAATGGGGTCGGTTCTGCCGGCCCCATTTTCTTTTTCCACTCCCGGTTTTCCATCGTCTTGATCCTTCAGTTGCCAGACCGTCAACTCGATCTTGCCGTGCCGGCGGTGATGGGCATTCTCAATATCACTCCGGACTCGTTCTCTGACGGAGGTCTCTGGTTGGAGCCTGCCCAGGCCCTGGCACAGGCGCGGCAGATGCAGGCAGAAGGCGCGCGCCTGATTGACGTGGGAGGCGAGTCCACCCGGCCGGGCGCCGCCCCGGTATCGGAGCAGGAGGAGCTGGATCGGGTTGTGCCGATCATTGAGCGGCTGGCGCGCGAGCTGGACTGTGTGATTTCGATCGACACCATGAAGCCGGCGGTGATGCGGACGGCTATGAAGGCGGGCGCCAGCCTGATCAATGACGTCAATGCGCTGCGCGCGGATGGTGCGATCGAGGCGGCCGCGGAAACCGGCGCGGCGGTCTGTCTAATGCACATGCAGGGCGAGCCGCGCAGCATGCAGGAGGCGCCGCGTTATCGGGATGTGCTGGCCGAGGTGCGAGCCGCATTGCTTGAGAGAATCGAAGCCTGCCTATCGGCCGGTATTCCCCGCGCCCGCCTGTTGGTCGATCCCGGGATTGGCTTCGGCAAGAGTCTGGAGCACAACCTGCGCCTGCTGGCGCGGCTGGATGCCTTCGTCGACCTTGGCTGCCCCTTGTTGCTGGGAGTGTCGAGAAAATCCCTGTTCGGCAAGCTGCTGGGCTTGCCGGTGGCCGAACGCCTGGTCCCCAGTGTGGTGACGGCGGCGCTTGCCATCCAGCAGGGGGCGGCGATAATCCGCGCCCACGATGTGCGTGCCACGGTGCAGGCGGTGCAGACCGCTCTGGCCATCCGCGAGGCGCGCGGGGAGAGCCATTAGATGACACGCCAGTATTTCGGTACCGACGGTATCCGCGGCACGGTCGGCCAGGCGCCGATGACGCCGGATTTTGCCCTGAAGCTGGGCTGGGCCGCTGGTCGCGTGCTCGGTCGCGTGCCCGGCGCAAGGGTGCTGATCGGTAAGGACACTCGTCGTTCGGGATACATGTTCGAGTCGGCCCTGGAGGCCGGCTTTGCTGCCGCCGGGGTCGAGTCGGATTTATTAGGGCCGCTACCGACCCCCGGTGTTGCCTATCTGACACGGGCTCTGCGCTGCCAGGCGGGCGTGGTGATCTCCGCCTCGCACAATCCGCATTACGACAACGGAGTGAAATTCTTCGGCGCCGACGGCGGCAAGCTGAGCGATGCGGTGGAGCTGGAAATCGAGGCACTGCTGGATCAGCCCATGCAGATCGTCGCCGCCGAGCAGTTGGGGCGTGCGCGCCGTATCGATGATGCCGCAGGGCGCTACATCGAGTTCTGCAAGAGCAGTTTTCCTGGCGAGGCGACGCTGGCCGGCTTGAAGATCGTCGTCGATTGCGCCAACGGCGCGGCCTACAAGACGGCTCCGGCGGTATTCGCCGAGTTGGGCGCCCAGGTCGTCGCGATCGGTGACCGCCCGGATGGCTTCAACATCAACCGGGGCTGCGGGTCGACTCACTTGGATCTGCTGAAAGCGGCGGTGCTCGAGCATCGCGCCGACGTTGGTGTCGCACTGGATGGCGACGCTGACCGTTGCCTGATGGTGGCCGATGACGGCCGCGAGATCGATGGCGACGACATTCTTTATCTGATCGCCCGTCAGCGCCTGGCGGCTGGCAGCCTGCGCGGTCCTGTGGTGGGCACCCTGATGTCCAACCTCGGTCTGGAGCAGGCCTTGCGCGGTTTGGGCCTGGAGTTCGAGCGGGCCAAGGTGGGTGATCGCTACGTGATGGAACTGCTCAAGAGCAAGGGCGGAGTGCTGGGGGGGGAGACTTCCGGCCACACGATCTGCCTGGACCGCGCCGGCACCGGAGACGGTACCGTGACCGCCTTGCAGGTGCTGGCGGCCATGGTCGAGTCCGGCCGCTCGCTGGGTGATCTGCTTGGCGGCCTGTCAAAGTTTCCGCAGGTGCTGATCAATGTCCGCGTCGCTGGCGGTGCCAAGAGTCTGGTCGAGCGGCCAGTCGTGCTTGCCGAAGTGGCTGCGGTAGAAAAAGAGCTGGGGGTCAGGGGCAGGGTGCTGCTGCGCGCCTCCGGAACCGAGCCGCTGGTTCGGGTGATGGTCGAGGCCGATGAGGCCGCATTGAGCAGGCGGATGGCCGAACGTATTGCGGATCTGGTGCGGACGCTGGCCTAAAGCAATGGCTGACTGTCTGGACGAATGTTTCCAACAATTTGAATCTCAGAGGGGGCTGTAACCGTGAGTCGCAAATATCTCGTCGCTGGTAACTGGAAAATGCATGGCAGCCGTGCGCTGACCGCGGAGCTGATTGCTGGCATCCGCGATGGTCTGGCGTCGGTGTCGGGAGTCGAAACCCTGGTTTGCCCGCCATTCCCCTATCTGGACGCGGCGGCCGGCGCCATCGGTGAGTCGCAGGTCGCTCTTGGAGCGCAGAACCTCAGCGATCAGGACAAGCAGGGTGCCTACACGGGCGAAGTGCTGGGTGCCATGCTGGTGGAGTTGGGCTGCCGTTATGTGATCGTCGGTCATTCCGAGCGCCGGGCCTATTACGGCGAGACTGACGCGATCGTGGCCCGCAAGACTCAGGTGGCTCTCCAGCAGGGCCTGCTGCCCATCGTTTGCGTCGGCGAGACCCTGGCGGAACGCGAGGCTGGTGAGACCGAGTCGGTGATCGGCCGCCAACTGGACGCGGTGCTGGCGATTGGTGGTGCCGAAACCTTCGCACGGGCCGTGATCGCCTACGAGCCGGTCTGGGCGATTGGTACCGGCAAGACCGCGAGTCCGGAACAGGCGCAGGAGGTGCATGCCTTCATCCGGGCGCGCATCGCCGCCCGCGATGCTAAAATTGCTGCTTCGCTTCGGATTCTCTACGGCGGCAGCGTCAAGCCGGACAACGCGTTGGCCATTTTTGCCCAGCCCGATGTCGATGGCGGCCTCATCGGCGGCGCGGCCCTCAAGGCAACCGATTTTCTAGCGATCTGCGCTGCGGCGCAGGCGCACTCGTAAACGCAGGGATGGTGGTTGGGATGTATACCTTTCTGGTGGTGGTTCAGGTCATTGTTGCGATCGGCTTGATTGCCCTAGTGCTGTTGCAGCACGGCAAGGGTGCCGATGCGGGGGCGGCATTCGGTTCGGGCGCGTCCGGCACCGTATTCGGTTCCCGTGGGTCGGCAAATTTTCTGTCGCGCGCGACTGCTTACTTGGCGGTGGTCTTCTTCGGTATCAGCCTGGCCTTGGCGTACTTCGTCAACACCAAGAGCGGCGCTGGCGCCAGCGTGGTCGACAGTCTGCCGGCGGCCGCCAGTCAGGTGCCCGCGCCTGCAGCGACTCCTGGCGAAGCGGTTCCTGCCCCGGCGCCGGCGGAAGACGCCAAGCCGAAGCTGCCGGAATAAAAATCCGTTACCCGGCTGCGGAGCTTAGGCTATAATCCGCGACCCCGAATGCCGACGTGGTGGAATTGGTAGACACACTACCTTGAGGTGGTAGCGGCGAAAGCTATGCGAGTTCGAGTCTCGCCGTCGGTACCAAGCTGAAATCGGTTGTCTGTTTTGAGCTTGGTTCATTGATTCGGAAAGTGGTTTACGGTATACTTTTTGTCTGTCTGGTGCGGGGTGGAGCAGTCTGGCAGCTCGTCGGGCTCATAACCCGAAGGTCGTAGGTTCGAATCCTGCCCCCGCTACCAAATATTGAATTGGTGCCAGGCCCCTCGTGGGCCTTTTTTGTTGCTAACGGTCTGGAGTTGCCCTTGCTGCGTGAACGCCTCAACCGCTTGATCGAGCCCGCCGTGGAAGCGCTGGGCTACGAGCTCGTGTTGCTGGAATTCAGCCCTGGGCTGCAGACCGGCACCTTGCGGTTGTACATCGACGCGCCCAAGGGCGTGGCGTTGGAAGATTGCGAGAAGGTCAGTCGCGAGATCGCGGCTCTGCTTGACGTCGAAGACCCGATCCAGAAGGCCTATCGGCTGGAGGTGTCCTCTCCCGGGCTGGACCGGCCGCTGGTGAAACTGGAGCACTTCCGCCGGTTCCTCGGGGAGAAGGTGCGCCTGCAACTGCTGGCGCCGGTGCAGAAGCGCAAGAAGCTGGTCGGGGTGCTGCGCGACGCCAACGCCGAGGTGCTGGTGATCGAAGTGGACGGTGAAAGCTTCCGGGTGCCGATGGCGGATCTGGAGCGCGCCCGGCTGGTGCCGGATTTCGCTAAGGAATTTTCCAAGAAAGGTTCTTCCGTGCAGGAAGACGATGGGGACTCAACGCATGAATAACGCCAAGAACCTGCTTCTGATGGTCGAGGTAATGGCCAATGAGAAGGGCGTCGACCAGGAAATCGTCTTCCAGGCGCTGGAGGCGGCTCTGGCCTCCGCCAGCAAGGAGCACTACGGCGCCGAGTGGGACATCGTAGTGACCATCAACCGCGACACCGGCGAGTACGAAACCGCGCGGCGCTGGACCGTAGTCGATGACGAGGACGAGAACTTCGAGTCGCCGGCCCGTCAGTTGTTGCTGGCCCGCGCCCAGATGGACAACCCGGCTGCACAAGTGGGTGATGTCATCACCCAGCCGCTGGAGTCGATCGAGTTCGGCCGCATCGGCGCGCAGAAGGCCAAGCAGGTGATCTTTCAGCGCGTGCGCGACGCCGAGCGTGCCCGCATCGTCGAAGCCTTCAAGGGGCGCATCGGTGAGCTGATCTCCGGCATGGTCAAGCGCATTGAACGTGGCAATGTGATCATTGACCTTGGCAACAATGCTGAGGCGATCATCCTCCGCGAGCAACTGATCCCGCGTGAGCCGGTTCGTCCCAATGATCGCATCCGCGGTTACCTCTACGAGGTGAGCCCGCAGCAGCGTGGTCCGCAGATTTTCCTCTCGCGCACCAAGCCCGAGTACCTGATGGAGCTGTTCAAGCTCGAGGTGCCGGAAATCGCTCAGGGTCTGATCGAACTGAAGGGCGCCGCCCGTGATCCCGGCGTGCGCGCCAAGATTGCGGTGCAGGCCAAGGACAAGCGCATCGACCCGGTCGGTGCCTGCGTGGGCATGCGCGGTTCGCGCGTACAGGCGGTGTCCACCGAGTTGGCGGGCGAGCGCGTCGACATCGTGCCCTGGGACAACAATCCAGCGCAGTTCGTCATCAACGCTATGGCGCCGGCGGAAGTCGAGTCCATCGTGATGGACGAAGAGGCGCACTCGATGATGATCGCGGTCGCCGAGGACAAGCTGGCGCAGGCCATCGGTCGTGGTGGCCAGAATGTGCGCCTCGCCTCTGAGTTGACCGGCTGGGTGCTGAACGTGATGACCGCCGCCGACGCGGAGGCCAAGAAAGAGCAGGAGAATCAGAACCTGCTTCAGATGTTCATGGATGGACTCGATGTCGACGCCGACATTGCCGGCATCCTGGTGCAGGAGGGCTTCGCCTCGCTGGAGGAAATCGCCTACGTCCCGGCCGAGGAGCTACTGCAGATTGACGAATTCGACGAAGGCATCGTTGAGGAGCTACGCAACCGCGCCAAGGATGTGCTCCTGACCCGCGCCCTGGCTAAGGCCGAGCGTGCGACCGGCGCCAAGCCGGACGAGGATCTGCTGGCGGTCGATGGCATGGATGAAGACACCGCCTATGCACTGGCGGAGAAGGGTGTGGTCAGCCGGGAAAACCTGGGCGACCTCGCCACCGATGAATTGCTGGAAATGCTGCCGGATTTGGACGAGGCTCGTGCCTCGAATCTGATCATGACGGCGCGGGGGCTCGGCTAAGCCCGACCCCAGACTAGGACATACGCACGCATGAGTACCCAAACGATCCGCGAGTTGGCGGCGGAGCTGCACAAGCCCGTCACCGAGCTGCTGTCTCAGCTCAAGGACGCCGGCGTGGAGGCCAAGGATGAACAATCCGCGATCTCGCCGTCCGAGAAGATGGCCCTGTTGGCGCATCTGCAGAAGATGGCCCGCAGCAGTGGAACCCTGGCTGCTGCCAGTGGCGCGGGGCGGATTACACTCAAGCGCACTGAGAAGACCGAGCTGAAACTGGGTGGTGGCCGCGGCCTGCCTTCCAAGACCGTCAACATCGAGGTCAAGAAGCGGCGTACCTACGTTGCCCAGGACGAGCTGCCGACTTCGGCGCGCGCTCCCGAGGAGCTGCCGGAGGTTGCCCACGAAGAGGCGCAGGCGGCGGAAGAGGCGGCATTGCGCCAGCAGGCGGATCGCGAGGCCGCCGCTGCCCGTGCCGCCGCCGAAGCGGAAGCGCGGCGTGTGCAGGAAGAAGCCAAGCGCAAGGAGCGCGAGGAAGTCGAGGCCAAGTTGCGTGCCGAGGCGGAAGCCGCCGAGCGCGCCCGCAACGAGCACGCCGAAAAGCTCAAGAACGATCCGATCTACCGCGCCAAGTGGGAGGCCGAGTCCTCCCGCCGTCGCGCCCAGGAAAATCTGGCCCGTGCCGCCGAGGCGGCTCGCATTGCCCGCACCGCGCCGCCGGTGGCCGCGCGGCCCGCGACTACCGCTGCGCGCCCTGCTCCGGGTGGAGCGCGACCCGCTCCTGGCGCCGCGCGTCCGGCCCCGGCGGGTGCCCCCGCGCCGGCCAAGAAGGGCAGTGATCGTGATCGTGATCGCGGTCGTCGTGAGGAGCTTCACCTGGCCGATGGCAAGGGTGGACGGCGAGACCGCAAGGGTGGCAAGAAGCCTTCGGGCGCGATGCGCATGGGCGACAACGCGCACGCCTTCGAGCGGCCGGTTGCGCCGATCGTGCGCGAAGTCGAGGTTCCGGAGGCGATCACTGTCGCCGAACTGGCCTCGCGCATGGCCGTCAAGGCGGGTGATCTGATCAAGGTCATGATGCGCAACGGCGTGATGGCCACCATCAACCAGACCATCGATCAGGACACCGCGGTTCTGATGGTCGAGGAAATGGGCCACACCGCCAAGGCGATCAAGGACACCGATTTCGAGGACAGCCTCGAGCAGGCCGTCACCGGTGAGGGCTCCGACGTCGAGACCATCACCCGTCCGCCGGTGGTGACCATCATGGGTCACGTCGACCATGGCAAGACCTCTTTGCTGGACCACATCCGCAAGACCCGCGTCGCAGCTGGCGAGGCCGGTGGCATTACTCAGCACATCGGTGCGTATCACGTCGAAACCAAGAAGGGCGTGATCAGCTTCCTCGATACCCCTGGCCATGCCGCGTTCACCCGCATGCGCGCCCGTGGCGCGCAGATCACCGACGTGGTGATCCTGGTGGTCGCCGGTGACGACGGCGTGATGCCGCAGACCCGTGAGGCCATCCAGCATGCGCGCGCCGCCAAGGCGCCGATGGTGGTGGCGGTGACCAAGATCGACAAGCCGCAATCCGATCTGATCCGGGTCAAGAACGAACTGCTGAAGGAAGAGGTGGTCGCCGAAGACTTTGGTGGCGACACCATGGTGATCGGTGTTTCCAGCCACACCGGCCAGGGCATCGACGAACTGCTCGATGCGGTTCTGCTGCAGGCCGAGGTTCTGGAGCTGCGCGCCCAGGTAGATGCACTCGCCCGCGGCGTGATCATCGAGTCCTCGGTGGAGAAGGGCCGCGGCCCGGTCGCCACGGTGCTGGTCCGGTCCGGCACCCTGAAGCAGGGCGACGTGATTCTGACCGGTCCGCACTTCGGCCGTGTGCGTGCGATGTTCGACGAGAACGGCAAGCCGGTGAAATCGGCGGGTCCGTCGATCCCGGTGCAGGTGCTCGGTCTTTCCGGTGCGCCGGATGCCGGCGATGACGTGGTGGTGGTGGCTGACGAACGCAAAGCGCGTGAACTGGCCATCGTCCGCGAGAACAAGATGCGCGAAACCAAGCTCGCGCAGAGCTCGGCGGTGCGCATGGAGAATGCCTTCGCCAACATGGGCGACGGCGAGAAGAAGGCGCTGAACCTGATGGTGAAAGCCGACGTGCAGGGGTCTGCCGAGGCGATCACCGAGGCCCTGCGCAAGCTGCCCAGCGAGGAAGTGCGCGTCAACGTGCTGTCCACCGGCATCGGCGGCATCAGCGAGTCCGACGTAGAACTGGCGCTGGCTTCGAAGGCGATCATCATCGCCTTCAATGTCCGTGCCGATGCGCAGGCCCGCAAGCGCGTGCAGGATACCGGTGTGGATCTGCGTTACTACTCGATCATCTACAACATCCTCGACGACGTGACTGCGGCCATCACTGGTCTGCTGGGCACCGAGACGCGTGAGCAGATCGTTGGTATCGCCCAGGTGCGCGATGTGTTCCGCAGCTCGAAGATCGGCGCCATCGCCGGCTGCCTGGTGATGGACGGCAGTGTGCAGAAAAATCTGCCGATCCGCGTGCTTCGCAACAACACCGTGATCTACGAAGGCGTGCTGGAGTCGCTGCGTCGCTTCAAGGACGACGTCGCCAAGGTCGAGGCCGGCACCGAGTGCGGTATCGGCGTGAAGGACTACAACGACGTGAAGGTCGGTGACCAGATCGAGTGCTTCCAGCGCGTCGAGGTGCAGCGCGTCGTCAAGGCCTAGGCCGGACACGACGCCAGCGCGATGGCCAGCAAGCGTGATTACCCGCGCGCCGCCCGGTTCAACACCGAGCTGCGCGCGGTGCTGACCGAGATTCTGCGGGCCGACGTCATTCGTGATCCGCGGGTGGCGGGTGCTGGGCTCACCGTTACCAGTGTCGAGGTCACCCCGGACTTGGCGAATGCCCATGTCTGGGTGTCCAGCCTGGTCGATGACGCCAAGCTGGCAGAGGCCGTCAAAGGCCTCAACCACGCGGCCGGCAAGCTGCGTCACGAGGTCGGGCAGCGCATCCAGGTCCGGCACCTGCCTCTGCTGCGTTTCACTGCCGACCAGGCAACCCGCGAGGGGGATCGCATCACGGCGCTGATCCGTACCGTGGTGGCGGAAGATCGCGAGCATGCCCGCTCGCGCGGCGAAGACTCCGAATCCAACTGAATGAATAGCGTGCGCCGGCCACGGCGCGCCGTGCACGGCGTGCTGCTGCTCGATAAGCCGCGAGGCTTGAGTTCCAACGAAGCCCTGCTGAAGGTTCGCAAGCTCTACCAGGCTGACAAGGCCGGTCACACAGGTACGCTGGACCCCCTCGCCACGGGGCTGCTGCCGATCTGCCTCGGGCAGGCGACGCGGCTGAGTGCGCAGTTGCTGGACGCCCGCAAGCGTTATCTGGCCGAGGCCCGTTTTGGCGAGCAGCGGAGCACTGGCGATCTGGAGGGGGAGGTGATCGCCCGCAGCGATCCGGCCGGACTGGATGCCGCCCGGCTGCGCGATGCGCTGCCGGCCCTGACCGGCCGGATACGCCAGATTCCCCCGATGTACTCGGCGATCAAGCAGGGCGGGCAGCGGCTGTACGAGTTGGCTCGCGAGGGTCTGGAGGTCGAGCGCGAACCTCGGGAAGTCGAAATCCACGCGCTGGACCTGCTGTCATTCGACGGCGGGCTGGCCTTGCTGGACGTCAGTTGCAGCAAGGGCACCTATGTCCGCACTCTGGCCGAGGATTGGGCGAGGGCGTTAGGACAGGTGGCATACCTGCAATCGCTACGCCGAATCGAGGTTGGTCCCTTCTGTCAGCAGCCGATGCGGACTCTGGAAGAGCTTGCGGAGGTTGCGCAGCAAGGCTTGGCGGCGCTGGACGCCCTGCTGCTGCCGCCGCGCGCGGCTTTGGACGGCTGGCGCTTCGTACGGCCAGGGGAGGAGCTGCTGCCGGCGCTGGATCACGGCAGTTCTGTTCCTTTCCCGAGCGTGGAGGCTGGGCCGGTGGCGATCGAGGGGGCGGATCAGCGCCTGCTCGGTCTGGGTGAAGTGACCGCCGAAGGCCGGCTGCAACCACGGCGCTGGTTTGGGCCTATTGGGATTTGAGCAGCTTCACCCGGTAATTGTTTGAAAATGCTGTCTCCGCTATAATTTTGCGCTCAAAAAAGTGCAAGCATCCGAAACGCATTCCCCTGGAGTTGTTTTTATGTCCGTTACCACCGAACAGAAAGGCGCCGTGATCGAGAAGTTCGCCCGCGCCAAGGGCGACACCGGCTCGCCGGAAGTGCAGGTCGCCCTGCTGACCAACCGCATCAACAGCCTGTCGCCGCATTTCGAACAGCACAAGAAGGACAACCACTCCCGTCGTGGTCTGCTCAAGCTGGTCAACCAGCGCCGTCAGATGCTCGACTACCTCAAGCAGGAAGACGAGAGTCGCTACACCAAGCTGATCGCCGAACTCGGTCTTCGCCGCTAAGCGATCCACACGAACCGCGCCAAAGGCGCGGTTCGTTTTTGCGCGTCTGGTCTGCACTTGGCGCCGGCGCGACTTCCATTCGAACTAGAGAACGAATCCATGACCTTTCCCGCCCAGCCGGTCCGCAAGTCTTTTCAGTATGGTCAGCATGAAGTAGTCCTTGAAACCGGCCATATGGCCCGCCAAGCCACCGCCGCCGTGGTGGTGAGCATGGGTGAGACCGTGGTCCTGGTTTCCGTGGTCGCCAAGAAGGAGCCGAAGGAAGGCCAGGACTTCTTCCCGCTCACCGTCGACTACATGGAGCGCTTCTATGCCGGTGGCCGCATCCCCGGCGGCTTCTTCAAGCGCGAAGGTCGCCCCACCGAGAACGAGACTCTCACCTCGCGTCTGATCGACCGCCCGCTGCGCCCGCTGTTCCCGGACGGCTTCTACAACGAGATCCAGGTGGTCGCCACCGTCATCTCGCTGAACCCGGAAGTGGCCGGTGACATTCCGGCGCTGATCGGCGCCTCCGCCGCCATGAGCCTGGCCGGCGTGCCGTTCGAAGGCCCCATCGGCGCCGCCCGCGTCGGCTACGCCAACGGCCAGTACCTGCTCAACCCCACCACCAAGCAGCTGGAAACCTCGCAGCTCGATCTCGTGGTCGCCGGCACCAAGGACGCGGTGCTGATGGTGGAATCCGAGGCCCAGCAGCTGTCCGAAGACGTGATGCTCGGCGCGGTGCTGTTCGGTCACGAGCAGATGCAGGCCGCGATCGACGCCATCAACGAGCTGACCGCCGTCGCCGGCAAGCCGAAGTGGGACTGGACCGCCCCGGCCGAGCCGGCCGAGCTGACCGCCGCCATCAATGCCGTCGAGGCCCTGGTCAGCGATGCCTACAGCATCACCGACAAGAAGGCGCGCCAGGATGCCGTGGCTGCCATCCGCAAGCAGCTCACTGCCGAACTGGCCGGTGGCGATGCGCCGAAGTTCAGCGAAGGCAAGATCAAGGACGCCTTCCATGTGCTGGAGGCCCGCGTGGTGCGCAACCGCATCCTCGATGGCGCGCCGCGCATCGACGGCCGCGACCGCGTCACCGTCCGTCCGCTGACCATGGGCACCGGCCTGCTGCCGCGCGTACACGGCTCCGCCCTGTTCACCCGTGGCGAAACCCAGGTGATGGCGGCCATCACCCTCGGCACCGGCAAGAGCTCGCAGCTGATCGACGCCGCCTCCGGCGAGAGCAACGACAGCTTCCTGTTCAACTACAACTTCCCTCCCTACTGCGTCGGTGAGACCGGCCGCCTGAACGCGCCCAAGCGTCGCGAGATCGGCCATGGCCGTCTGGCCAAGCGTGGCGTGATGGCGGTGATGCCGGATCTGGTCAAGGAATTCCCCTACGTGGTGCGCGTGGTCACCGAGGTGATGGAGTCCAACGGTTCCTCCTCGATGGCCTCGGTGTGCAGCGCCAGCCTGGCGCTGATGGACGCTGGCGTGCCGCTGAAGGCGCCGGTGGCCGGCGTGGCCATGGGCCTGATCAAGGAAGCCGAGAAGTTTGCGGTGCTCACCGACATCCTCGGCGACGAAGATCACCTCGGCGACATGGACTTCAAGGTGGCCGGTTCGGTCAACGGCATCACTGCGCTGCAGATGGACATCAAGATCACCGGCATCACCGGCGAGATCATGAAGCTGGCTCTGGCCCAGGCCAAGGATGCGCGTCTGCACATCCTCGGCGCCATGAACCAGGCGCTGTCCGGCACCCGCGAGACCATGAGCCCCTGGGCGCCGCGCATCACCACCATCAAGATCCATCCGGACAAGATCCGCGAAGTGATCGGCAAGGGTGGCGTCACCATCCGCTCGATCACCGAGGCCACCGGCACCCAGATCGACATCGACGACGACGGCACCATCAAGATTGCCGCCGTCACCGGTGAGGCGGCGGAAGCGGCCATCGCGCGCATCACCATGCTGACCCGCGAAGTGATGCCGGGCGATGTCTATGAAGGCCGTGTTGCCCGCCTGATGGACTTTGGTGCCTTCGTGACCATCCTGCCCGGCCGCGACGGTCTGGTGCACATCAGTCAGCTCTCGGAGCAGCGCGTCGAGAAGGTGGAAGAAGTGGTCAAGGAAGGCGATATCGTTCGCGTCAAGGTGCTGGAAGTGGGGCGCGACGGCAAGATCCGTCTGTCCATGAAGGCATCGGACGTCGGTCTTGTCTAATTTTGTGTTCTTGGCAAGAGCGGCCGCCCTTTCAGGGCGGCCGTTTTGCTTTTTGGGGCAGTCTTCGCTTGATTTTGGCCTGGGAGACGGAACAAACCTGAAATTTGGCCAGTCATCGGCTTGAAACAACCGTCTGATTGCTTCAGAATGCAACACATCGGGTCGCCGTCAGGTTGGCTCGGCCAAAAAAAACCCCCCTCGTTGCTGAGGGGGGTAAGGTGCTAGAAAGGCGCATGGCCTTTCTGGAGGAGACCAGATAAAAGCCCGGAAACGAGACCCGCTTCCGGGCTTTTTTCGTTTCCTACTTTTGTTGCAGTGCAGTATAGACCTCGAATATGGCGATGTCAATTCTGCGGGTGCTTAAAAAAAATCAATCACAACAATAGCTTACTTTGATGCTTGAATAATTCGTGACGCAAACGTCATTTATATCGAGATTGCTCTGAGCAAATTACGTCGCGAACTATCCGCTCTCGCCACATCAGGGTTAGCAAGAAGCGGGCCGTTCTTCTCAGGGAGTGGGACCGTCTTCGCCTTTTTCTCGTAAAGGGTTGATCGACTTGGCGCGCTCCAGACTCTTCAGGAACTCCTTGCGTACAGCGCGCCAGACCGGGACCTGCTTCTCAGCGAGTTCCTTGAGCACCTGCACCGGCTGCTGAGCCTGGCCGAGAAGATCGCGGAGCTGATCGGTGAAATGATGCTGCTGCTCCGAAAACAGACGCAGCGACAGCTCCAAGTAGCGGCTGATGCTCGACTGCATAGGGTCGCCGTAGTAGCGGACGATGAACATCAGCAGATCGGCGCTGAAGATTGGGTTGCCGCCTTCTTCTTGCTCGGCGATCACTTGCAGCAGGATCGACCGGGTGATGTCCTCGTGGCTGCGCTTGTCCTCGACCCGAAAGCTGATGTTCTGCAACACCAGTTGGCGCACCTCTTCCAGCGTGATGTAGCGGCTGACGTGGGTGTCGTATAGCCGGCGATTGGGATACTTCTTGATGATGCGGACATCGTTCATGGGCGCGGGCTTAAAATTGTTGCACTGCGGAAGAATGCCAGAACCGGCCCTTTCCCGCTATCGGAGGCCTTCTAGTCCGGAAAATCAGGAATGGCCTGCTGCGGCGTCGGTATGACCAGTGCCAGGCTCCAGTGCCGCAGTGCCCAGTCCAGAATTTCCTGTGTGGCCGCACCACGCAGCGCCGCGGGTGGTTCCTGTCCAAGGGCTCGCAGACAGAGCAGCAGATTGCGGCTGGCGCTCCGTTCGTCCAACGCCGCCGCGCCGTTTTGCTTGGACAGCTTGCGGCCATCAGGCGTCGCCAGCACTGGCAGATGCACGTAGGCCGGCACCGGCAGGGACAGTGCGTGCAGCAATAGAAGCTGGCGCAGGCTGGAGCCGATAAGGTCGGCGCCGCGCACCACTTCGGTAATGCCCTGCGCCTGTTCGTCGACCACGCAGGCCAGCTGGTAGCCATAGATGCCATCGCTGCGGCGCAACACGAAGTCCCCGATCTCGGACTCGGCATCACGCCATAGCTGGCCTTGAACTGGATCGTCCAGAACAACGCGGCCACCGGGGACGCGCCAGCGAAAGGCGTTGGTGGCTGCGCTGTCGGTTGGGCTTGCCCTGCAGCGGCCGCTGTAGACCGGCCCATCTGGCCCGGGGCGGCTCTCGATCGCCAGTCGGGCGCGGGTGCAACTGCAGGGATAGACCCCACCTTGAGCCCGCAATTGCTCAAGAGCGGCTGCATACTCCTGCAGATGTTCGCTCTGGATGCGCGGTGTCCCGTCCCAGTACAGGCCATGAGCTTCCAGTTGCCGGAAAATCATTTCGCGGGCACCCGGCGGACAGCGCGCCTGGTCGAGGTCGTCGATGCGGAGCAGCCAACCGCCTCCGGCCTGGCGGGCACGAAGCCAACTGGCGAGCGCGGTCAGCAGCGAACCCAGGTGCAGCGGGCCCGATGGGGTGGGGGCGAAGCGGCCGCGGTATGCAGCGCCGGAAGGGCTCATCGTGTCGTTAACAAAATCAAGGTGTTCTCACCGATTCTTAACCTAGAATACGGCATGCATCCTGTCCTGCTTCGCGATTGCGGCAGGCCCCTAGAGGGCCGCTGATGGCCTTGCGCGCCCTGTTGTTCGACCTCGATGGCACGCTGGCGGACACCGAGGCGCACGGACATCGGCCCTCCTACAACCGCGCCTTCCGCAAGCTCGGCCTGGGTTTCCGCTGGGGACCGAAGCTGTACCGCCGCTTGCTCAAGCAGCCCAGTGGCCGCGAGCGCCTGCTTCACTACCTGCGTCGCTACCAGCCGGAACTCGGTGAGCATGCCGAGGCGGTTTCCGAGAGCGAGGAGGCCTGGGTGGAGCATGTACATCGACTCAAGTCACGCTACTTCCGCCGCTATTTGCGCCAGGGCAAGGTGCCGCTGCGTCCGGGCGTCGCGCGGCTGTTGCGCGAGGCAAGCGAGGCCGGCCTGCGGCTGGCGGTGGTGACCAATGCCAGCCGCTCCAGCGTGAAACCTTTTCTCAAGTACGGCTTGGGCCAGGATCTGGCGCAGCGCATCAGTCTGGTGGTGGGTGGCGATCAGATCGCCGCCCGCAAGCCGGCGCCCGATCTGTACCGCTATGCGTTGAGCAGGCTCAAGCTGGCGCCCTACGAGTGCATCGCTATTGAGGATTCGGCGATGGGCCTAGAAGCGGCGCGGGCCGCTGGTGTTCCGACCGTCATTACCGTCAACAGCGACACGCTCGAGCAGGACTTTTCCGCCGCCAGCCTAGTGCTCGATGCGCTGGGGGAGCCGGATCAACCTTCGCGGGTGCTGGCCGGCCGGATGGATGAGGCACACCTTGGCCTCAAGACCCTGCGACGCATCGCGCGCAGCGCCGCGCCGCGTCTGTAGCTTCATCCGCCGCCGCTATACTCGGCGGCCCATCGGCTAGTGCGGATCAGGAGCGAACATGCGGCGTTGGAACGGCTGGGGTGAGGAAGACCAGGACTACCCGCTCAATCCGGCCGCGCGTGATTTTCTGCGCGAACGCGTCGGTAGCGGCAGCCCCAATCGCGACGCCAGCCGGGAGTCGGTGCTGGCCAGCGTGGCGCCCTCGCGCTTGGCCAATGGCCCGTTTCTCACCGATGCCGCGACCCGCGCTCAGCACGCGCGTGGACAGAGCTATCCGGACTGGCTGGCCTTGCGCTACGGCAAACTCGGGCCGGTCGCCGACGCTGTGGCCCTGCCCACCAGCAGCGAGGAGGCCGAGGCGGCTCTGGCTGCTGCGATTAAGCTCGGTGCCGTGGTGATCCCCTACGGCGGCGGCACCAGCGTGGTCGGGCATCTCGATGTTCCGGTTAGCGATCGGCCGGTGGTGAACATCGCCCTGGGCCGCTACAACAAGCTGCGTGAACTGGACGAGCGTCAGTGGATCGCGCGCTTCGATGCCGGCACGCCGGGTCCGCTGGTGGAAGCGCAACTGCGCGAGCGTGGTTTTCTGCTCGGGCATTTCCCGCAGTCCTACGAGTACTCGACGGTGGGTGGTTGGGTAGTGACCCGTTCGTCCGGTCAGCAGTCGCTGCGCTACGGTCGCATCGAACAGCTCTTCCACGGCGGCCGGCTGGCGACGCCGCGCGGCGTGTTTGAGGTCGGCGGTCTGCCGGCGTCCAGCGCCGGCCCGGATCTGCGCGAAGCACTGATGGGCTCCGAAGGTCGCCTGGGACTGCTCACCGAGGTTTCGGTGCGGCTGCGGCGCCTGCCCACGCACGAGGACTTCCACGCGGTGTTCTTCCCGACCTGGGATCTGGGCTGCGAGGCGGTTCGCCATCTGGCGCAGACCGATCTCGGCCTGTCCTTGCTGCGCCTGTCCAACGAGGTCGAGACTGAAACCCAGTTGGCCCTGGCCGGGCACGAAAAGCTCATCACCTGGCTGCGCCGCTATCTCAAGGTGCGCAAGGTCGGCGAGCGGCCGGTGATGCTGCTGGTGGGCACCACCGGCAACCACCGCGAGGTGCTGCGCCTGAAGCGCGAGGCGCTGGCGATCTGCAAGCAGTTCCGCGGCGTCAACACCGGTCGCGCGATCGGCAAGGGCTGGGCGAAGAACCGCTTCCGTGGCCCCTATCTTCGCAACTCGCTGTGGGAGCTGGGTTACGGCGCCGACACGGTGGAGACCTGCGTGGGCTGGAACAACGCCACCGCCACCATGCGTGCCATCGAAGAAGCGGCGCGCAGCCTGTTCGCGGCCGAGAACGAGAAGGTGCACTGCTTCACCCATCTCTCGCACGTCTACCGCCAGGGTTGCAGCGTCTATTCCACCTTCGTGTTCCGCGCCGGCGGCGACTACGAGCGCGACCTGGAACGCTGGACCCGCCTCAAGCGCCGCTTGAGCGAAACCATCGTCGCCCACGGCGGCACCATCAGCCATCAGCACGGTGTCGGCCGCGACCACGCGCCCTACCTGGTGCAGGAGAAGGGCGAACTGGGCATGGACCTGATCCGAGCCATGGCCCGCGAGTTCGACCCCGAGGGGCAGATGAATCCGGGCAAGTTGTTCGCGTGAGGCCGAGCCCCTGGAGCCAGCGCCAGTGAGCCGGCTAGCGCAGCTGCCAGCCCGCGTCGATCTGCTGGTGATCGGCGGCGGCATCACCGGTGCCGGCATTTTTCGCGAGGCGGCGCGGGCCGGGGTTTCGGTGCTGCTGGTGGAGGCGCGGGACTACGCCTCCGGCACCTCGTCCTGGTCGTCCAAGCTGGTGCACGGCGGGCTGCGCTACCTGAAGACCGGTGAATGGCGGCTCACCGCCGAGTCGGTGCGCGAGCGCGAACGTCTGCTGCGCGAGGCACCGGACCTGGTGCAGTCGCTGGACTTCGTGATGCCGCTCTACCGCGGCATCAAGCCCGGCAAGACCACGATGCGCCTGGGTCTCTGGCTCTACGACCGCTTCTCCAGCGGTGGAGCGCACTCGCGCTTCCTGCCGGCGGCGGAGGCCAGCGCTGCGCAGCCGGGCCTGCGTGCGGAAAACCTGCTCGGCGCGATGCGCTACCAGGACGCCCGCACCGACGACTGCCGGCTGGTCTGGCGGCTGATCGAGCAGGGCCAGCGCGATGGCGGCCTGGCGCTTAACTACGTGGTCGCCGAGCAGCTGTTGCAGGCGCAGGGCCGGGTCTGCGGCGCCACGCTGCGCGATGCCGAGACCGGCGAGAGCCGCGAGATTGCCGCCGGCCTGGTCATCAATGCCGCCGGCGTCTGGGCCGATGCGCTGCCCGGCCAGCCGGCCGGCGCGCCCCGGCTGCGGCCGCTGCGCGGTTCGCACCTGGTATTTCCGCAAGCACGCCTGCCGCTGCCGCAGGCGGTGGGCTGGCTGCACCCGCGCGACCAGCGGCCGGTGTTCGCCTATCCCTGGCAGGGGGCGACCCTGCTCGGCACCACCGACCTCGATCATCGCGAGGAGCTCTGGAATCCGCGCATGCAGCGCGCCGAGGCCGATTACTTGTTGGAAGCCCTGGACTGGCTGCTGCCAGGCGCAGGGCTAGGCCTGGGCGACGCGCTCTCCAGCTATGCCGGCGTGCGACCGGTGGTGGACGACGGCGCCGACAAACCCTCGGCGGCGTCCAGGGAGTCGGCGCAGTGGGCCTCGCCGGGCTACATCGGCGTCACCGGCGGCAAGCTCACCACCTTCCGTGTCACCGCCCGCCAGGCTCTGCGCGCTGCGGCGCAGCAGCTGCCGGCACTGCGGCTGGCGGCGGACGCGGCGGCGCTGTTCGACCGCGCGTTGAGCGAGTCGCCCGCCGAGTTGCCCGATCTGGCGCAGATCGGCGAACGCGTCGGCGAGCAGGTCTTCCATCTCGACGATCTGCTGTTGCGCCGCAGTCGCGCCGGGCTGGTGCTGCCGGAAGGCGCCGAGGCGCTGATCGAGCCGGCGCTGGCGGCCTGCCGGGCGCAGTTGGCCTGGGACGATCAGCGTTGCGCCGCTGAAGCCGGGCGCTACCGCGAGTACTGGCGTCGGCAGCACGATCCACGCGGCTTGGGCTAGCGCGGAGACCGGGGAGAGCATGCAAAACAAGAACAAGATCCTCGCCATCGACGTCGGCACCCAGTCCAGCCGTGCGCTGGTGTTCGACGCCCGTGGCGAGGTGCACGCCAAGGCACAGGTACTGCACGAGCCCGCCTATGTCTCGCCGCAACCCGGCTGGGCCGAGCAGGACCCGGAACACTACTGGGCCGCGATCCGCGCCGCCTGCCAGCAGCTCTGGCAGGGTGGGGTGGTGCGGCCGGAAGAGATCGCGGCGGTGACGCTGACCACCCTGCGTGCCAGCGTGGTCTGTGTCGACGTGCAGGGCCAGGTGCTGCGGCCGGCGATGGTCTGGCTGGACCAGCGCGAATGCAGTCAGCCGCCCCGGCTGTCCTGGTACTGGCGCGCCGCCTTCGCGCTGGCTGGCGCTAGCGGCCTGATCGCCCATTTGCAGCGCCAGGCCGAGTGCAACTGGCTGGCCCAGCACGAACCGGAGCTGTGGGCGCGCACTGACAAGTTCTTGCTGCTGTCCGGCTGGCTCAGTCAGCGCCTCACCGGCGACTATGTGGATTCCACTGGCTGCACGGTCGGCTACCTGCCGTTCGACTACAAGACCCTGGATTGGGCGTCGCCACGCGACTTCAAATGGCAGGCGCTGGCGCTGCGGCGCGAGCAACTGCCGCGACTGGTACGCCCCAGCGAGCGTCTTGGCGCGCTCACTGTCGAAGCCGGCCAGGCCCTGGGGCTGCCCGCCGGTCTGCCGGTGATCGCCGCCGCCGCCGATAAGGCCTGCGAGGTGCTGGGCTGCGGCGCGCTGGAGCCGGAGGTGGCGCAACTGTCGTTCGGCACCACCGCCACTATCAACACCACCCAGCGCCGCTACGTCGAGGTGCAGCGCCTGCTGCCGGCCTATCCCGGCGCGCTGCCGGGCGCCTGGAACACGGAAATCCAGATCTACCGGGGCTTCTGGATGGTGAGCTGGTTCAAGCGCGAATTCGCGCACCGCGAACAGAGTCTGGCCAGCGAGCGCGGCGTGTCGGTGGAATCGCTGTTCGACGAACTGGTGCGGGACATTCCGCCCGGCAGCCTGGGGCTAACATTGCAACCCTACTGGAGCCCTGGCGTGCGCGATCCCGGCCCCGAGGCCAAGGGCGCGATCATCGGCTTTGGCGACGTGCATACCCGCGCGCATTTCTACCGCGCCATCCTCGAAGGCCTGGTCTACGGTTTGCGCGCCGGCCGCGAGCAGATCGAGCGCAAGCTGCGCCGACCGGTGCGGCGCCTAGTGGTGGCCGGCGGCGGCAGCCAGAGCGATACCGCCATGCAGATCACCGCCGACGTCTTCAACCTGCCGGCCGAGCGGCCGGCGCTGTACGAAACCTCGGCCCTCGGTGCGGCGATTAACGCCGCCGTCGGCCTGGGCTGGCACGCCGACCATGCCAGCGCGGTGTCGGCGATGTGCCGGCCCGGCGCGTTGTTTCGTCCAAATCCCGAGGCCGTACGTACCTACGAAGCGCTCTACCACGGGGTTTATCAGGAGCTGTACCCCCGCCTGAAGCCGCTTTACCACCGTATTCGCCGCATTACCGGCTATCCCGCTTAGGATCACTGAATGAATCCACAGACTTCCCTACAGTTCGCCGCCGTCTATGCCGAGGCGGCCATCGCCTGGATCGAAACCGGCGTGCCCCAGGCCGTGCTCTGGTACGACGACGAGGAGCGCTGGGACTTCACTCCAGCCGACGAGGAGTTGCCTCCCAGTCTGGTCGCCTTCGTGTTGCAGCAGGGCTGGGATGGGCAGTTGAGCCTGGAGCTGAGCACCGACCCGCTTGAGGACGACTACGATTCCTTGGCCCTGCGTGAAGAAATCGAGGAGCAGATGGATCAGGAAGGCGTGGCGCGCGCGCTGATCGAGGCGCTGATCGAGCATCGCGAGCGACTGGGCGAGGACGCCGAGGATGGTCTGGGCCTCGACGCCGGCCTGCTGCAGGACGAAGACGAGCGCTGAGCCTTAGGCTGGCGCGATCACTACTAAAAGATTTAATCGAGAGGAGAAGAGCGGTATGCCACTTCCCAGTCCGCGCGGACTGCTGCCCGCGCAGGTCGCGGTGCCACGCACGCTGTCGAGCGTGCAGACCTTCGGCACCGAAGTGGCACCGGAAAGCGTCGGACTCTCTCGTTCGGCGATCCAGACGGTGGACCGCGCCCTGGCGGCGGTCTACCGCAGCGGCGCCTATCCCGCCGCCTCGCTGTGTCTGCGCAAGCGAGGGCAGGTGGTGCTGCACCGGGCCTACGGTCACGCGCGTGGCAACGGTCCGCGCGAGGCGGAGGGCAGCGAGACTCAGTTGCTGGACCTCGATACGCCGGTCTGCCTGTTCTCCGCCTCCAAGGCGGTAACCGCCATCCTGATGCACCAATTGGCCGAGGAGGGCGGGGTCGATCTGGACGCGCCGGTGGCTCATTACCTCCCCGAGTTCGGCCGCAATGGCAAGGCCGGCGTCACCCTCAGCGATGTGCTCTCGCACCGCGCCGGAGTGCCGGGGCTGAAGATCCCTAAGTCCGAGCGGCGAGTGGAGATGCTCAACGACTGGGACGGCGTCATCGAGCGCATCTGCGCCGCGCCCATCGGCCGCCTGCGGCCGGTGGCCTACCACGCCATCACCGGCGGTTTCGTGCTCGGCGAGGTGATCCGCCGGGTGACTGGCCAGACCATCCAACAATACCTCGACCTCAAGCTGCGCCAGCCCCTGGGCATGAAGTATTTCGAGTACGGCCTGGCGCCAGAGCACCGTGACCGGGTGGCCGTGAACTACTCCGCCGGCATGCCGGTGCTGTTCCCGGTGGCGCCGCTGATCGAGCGGGCGTTGATCGTGCCGTTCGACGAAGTGGTGTCGGCTTCCAACACGCCGGCATTCATGGACGCGGTGATCCCAGCCGGCAATCTCTACGCCACCGCCGAGGAACTATCGCGATTCTTCCAGATGCTGCTCGACGGCGGTGTCTGGCAGGGCAGGCGCATCCTCAAGGAAGAGACTATTGCCCGCGCGGTACGGCCGCGTGGCCGCACGGTGCCGGATGCCATGCTGCTGCTGCCGATGCGCTACAGCGAGGGCATGATGTTGGGTGGGCCGATGAGCCTGTTCGGCCCGGCCACCAGCGGCGTCTACGGCCATCTGGGCTTCATGAACATCCTCGGCTGGGCCGATCCGGCGCGCGAGCTGACCGGCGCCCTGCTGGTGACAGGCAAGGCCGTGCTGGGTCCGCACCTGCTGCCCTGGGCAGCGCTGATGGCCATCATTGGTCGGCAGTTGCGCTGAGGCGCCCAAACCTTCCGGGCGCTGGCGGGCATCCAAAGACGATCCTGCTCCGCTAAGGTACGGCGGTGTTCAAGGGAATGTGCTTGCAACGGAGAGCGTCCATGCGTGTGCTGCGAATCTGCCTGCTGTCTGCCCTGGCCGTGATTGCCGCCTGCGGCAAGAAGGAGGCGCCGCCCGCCGCCAGCGCTCCCGCCGTCGCGCCGGCGGTGGCGTTGACGCCGCCAGCCTTGATCCCGCGCGCCGAGCTGTTCGGCAATCCCGACAAGGCCCTGCCCAAGCTCTCGCCGGACGGCAAGCAACTGAGCTGGCTGGCGCCGGTGAACGGTGTGCTGAACGTCTGGCTGGCGCCAGCGGACGATCCCAAGGCGGCCAAGCCGGTGACCCAGGACAGCGGTCGCGGCATCCGCCAGTACTGGTGGGCCTACGACAACCAGCGCCTGCTGTACTTGCAGGACGCCGGCGGCGACGAAAACTTTCACGTCTACGCGGTGGAGCTGGCCACGCTCAAGACCACCGACCTCACGCCCTACAAGAACACCCGCGCCGAGATCAACGGCATCAGCCACAAGATTCCCGGCGAGATCCTGGTCGGGCTCAATGACCGTGGCGATCACTCCCTGCACGACCTCTACCGCATCGACATCGCCAGCGGCAAACGCAAGCTGGTGGAGAAGAACCCTGGCTTCGCCGGCTATGTAAGCGATGACGACTACGCGGTGAAGCTGGCGGTGCGCAGCGAGCCGGACGGCAGCATGGTCTACCTCCAGCGCGACGCCAAGGGCCAGTGGCAACCGCTGGTGAGCGTGGGCCTGGAGGACGCGATCACCACCAATGTCCTGGGCCTGGATGCCAAGGGCGAGACGATCTACCTGCTCGACTCGCGGGGCCGCGACACCGCCGCGCTGGCCACCCTGGGGCTCAAGGACAGCGCGCCCAAGATCGTCTTCGAGGACGCCCGCGCCGATGTCGACAACGTGCTCATCAATCCGGTCAGCCATGTGCTGGAAGCGGTGGCCTCCAACTACGAGAAACCGAGCTGGACGGTACTCGACGCGGCGGTGAAGGCGGATTTCGCGGCGCTGGGCCAGCTGGCCGGCGACGGTCACTTCGAGGTGCTGGACCGCACCCTGGACGACAGCCGCTGGGTGGTGGGCGTCGACCGCTCCGACGCCTCCTACAAGACCTATGTCTACGACCGTGCCAGCCGCAAGGCGGAATTCCTGTTCGCCAACCGCCCCTGGTTCGAGGGCAAGAGTCTGGCGAAGATGCATCCCCGGGTGCTGAAGGCGCGCGACGGCCTGAAGCTGGTCAGCTACCTCTCGCTGCCGGTCGAGTCCGACCCCGATGGCGACGGCGTGCCGAATCAGCCCCTGCCCCTGGTGCTCAATGTCCACGGCGGCCCCTGGGCGCGCGACGGGTGGGGCCTGGACAACGAGCACCAGTGGCTCGCCAACCGCGGCTACGCGGTGCTGTCGGTGAACTACCGCGGCTCCACCGGCTTCGGCAAGAACTTCGTCAACGCCAGCAATCTGGAATGGGCCGGCAAGATGCACGAAGACCTGCTCGACGCCGTGCAATGGGCGATCGACAGCAAGATCACCAGCGCCGACAAGGTCGCCATCTACGGCGGCAGCTACGGTGGCTACGCCACCCTGGTGGGTCTCACGTTCACGCCCGATACCTTCGCCTGCGGCGTCGACATCGTCGGCCCCTCCAACCTTAACACCCTGCTGTCGACCATTCCGCCGTACTGGAAGACCTTCTTCGAGCAGTTCGCCAGGCGGGTCGGCGATCCGCGCACCGAGGAGGGCAAGAAGCTCTTGGCCGAGCGTTCGCCGCTGAGCCGGGTGGAGCAGATCAAGAAGCCGCTACTGATCGCCCAGGGCGCCAACGACCCGCGGGTGAAGCAGGCCGAGGCCGAGCAGATCGTCGCCGCCATGCAGGCCAAGCAGATCCCGGTGACCTATGTGCTCTATCCCGACGAGGGCCACGGCTTCGCCCGTCCGCCCAACCGGCAGTCCTTCTACGCCATTTCCGAAGCCTTCCTGGGCAAATGCCTCGGTGGCCGCGCCGAGGCGGTGGGTAAGGACTTCGAGAATTCGAGCTTGCAGGTAAAGGTCGGCGCCGAGTTTGTGCCGGGGCTGAGCGAAGCGCTGTCGCCGGCCGCGTCGGCGGCGCAGTAAGGCGAGGCGAAAACAAAAAGGCCCCGGACGAATCCGGGGCCCCGTTGCTGTCTGATGGTGATGGGCACAACCGAACAACGGTTCCAACTCATTGAAAGTAAATCTTGTCGACTATGCAATTGCGACGGATTACCCGATGTGAGACCCGATATCTCTGATGCGGGGCTCTAGCGATGCTTCGTAGGCATTTGCGTGCAAATTTGCCCAGAAGGGACTGCGATAACTTCCCGACCGTTCGGACGAACGGTGGCTGCCTGAATGCTTTCAAAGGCTCACATGCGCAAATGTGGTTGGGCACCGATCCCTTCCTTCGCTCCCTTTACATCGCGGATCGAAATACTGCCGGCCCCCAATCCAGATCCTTGACCCGAAGCTTCATGCACTCGGTGACCCGCATCCCGGCCCCGTACAACAGCTCGGCCATTAACCGAGTGGTTCCGGGTATTTTCGACAGGGAAGCCCTGACATCTTGAACGGTGAGCACGACCGGGGCCCGATGCCGGCGTTGAACCCGCCTAAGACCTTGGATCTCGCCAAGCGACTGTTCCAGCGCGCCGTCGTACAAGAACACGACCGCGTTGAGCGCTTGCGATTGCCTCGAAGCAGCAACCTTTCGGAGCGCCGTCAAATGATTCAGGAACTCCCGAACTTCCGAAGTACCCATGCCGCTTCTGGTGGAACAGCACGAAGTGCTGAATCCAGAAGCAGTAGGACTCCCCCGTACGCCGGCTGAGATGGCGCCGGGGACAGACCGTAGAGACCTGTTCGAGCCGGCGAGGGGGCTGTTTACACATGCTGCATACCCCTCGTCGACGCCGTGTCCACAAAATCCTGGGGACTCCACTAAGGCAAGTCGAAAGTCCCATCAATCGGCCGATGAGCGCCGATGGAAAGGAATCTAACATAATTGAGAAGCCATATCGCGAGGTTGAATTTGTTTGTCCTTTTGGTCCGAGATGGTCAACAATTTATAATGGCTATGATTTCTGGATCAACGAAATGATCCGTTCAGCAATCGGCTGATTATATGGTCTGCTTCGTTGTTGAAAAGGATTATTCTGTGAATAATTTGATTGATAGGTCGTTCATTGCAAAAGTTCGAGTATTGGACGTGCTAGTGGCGATTCTTGCGCTGATATGTCTTTTGGGTGGTGGCTATTATTTGGTTACTGACGCTCCCTGGCCCAGGGGTGGCGGCTCATTAAACTCTGCAGTTGGCGATGGTGGTAGAGTTAAAGGAGGGTTTGTCTTATTTATCGGGCTGTGGACACTTTTCATGCTATTCAAAAAAATCAAAAAGAGAGCTGGCGGATAGTTTTGGGTGCTCCAACTCGGATGTTGGGGTGACGGTTCGTGACGTGCACTTTTGAAGACGGCACTTATCCTCAGGAGTTTTCAGAAAAACATACTGAGAAAGAGGGGCAGCTACCCGAAATCTTGCCCGAAGACAAAATGGTGAGTTGGCCTTGCAGTTGAAGGCTGCTAGTTTGCGGACTGGTGAGCGGTATCGACCGAGCGCTCTTCAATCCGCCGGAGCACGGCCAGCAACTCGGCTGGCTTGATCTCGGCAATCGGGCGCTTGCCCAGGTAGGGGAGGATGTCGCGCTCCAGGCGCCGTTCAAGCTTGTCGCGCGTCGATGCGGCCAGCGATTGGTTGCCCAGCCATTCGGCCGTGAACGCGGCGAAGGAATTGGCGGTGGCCTCGGCGCCGGCTGCCTTGCGCGCCTGCCGCTCTTCGGATGGATCAACCCCAGCAGATAGCAGACGCCGGGCCTGCTCGCGCGCAAGCTGCGCGTCCTTGAGGGTGACGTGGGGCTGGCCACCGTACACGCCAAGGGCCAGGCGCTTCTCCTTGCCGTTGATCCGGTACTTCCACCGCCAGCGCTTGGCACCGTCGGCGAAGACTTCGAGGTACAGGCCGCCGCCAGCGGCCAACTTGTAGGACTTGCCGGCCTTGGGCTTGGCGTTCCTGCACTGAGGGTCGGTGAGCTGTGCTGGGGGCATATCGAAAATGGGTTAGGCCATGTGCCCCCAGCTTCCAGCGGACACCCCCGGACCTCGGCGGACGACGGGCAACAAAAAACCCCAGATTTCTCTGGGGTTTTTGGCCATCCTCGGACTTCCTTGGATGAATTTTTGGTGGTGATGGGCGGAATCGAACCGCCGACCTAGGGGTTATGAATCCCTCGCTCTAACCGTCTGAGCTACATCACCAATCGATTTACAGGGGCGCGAAGTTTAAGGAATGACCGGGGTGGCGTCGAGTCCCGGCGGTCAGACATTGAAGCGGAAGTGCATCACATCGCCCTCGGCGACGACGTAGTCCTTGCCTTCCAGCCGCCATTTGCCGGCTTCCTTGGCGCCGGCCTCGCCCTTGTACTGGATGAAGTCCTCGTAGGCGATCACTTCGGCGCGGATGAAGCCCTTCTCGAAGTCGGTGTGGATCACCGCCGCCGCCTGCGGGGCGGTGGCGCCCTTCTTGACCTGCCAGGCGCGCACTTCCTGAACGCCGGCAGTGAAGTAGGTCTGCAGGCCGAGCAGGGCGTAGCCGGCGCGGATGACGCGGTTCAGGCCCGGCTCCTCCAGCCCCAGATCCTTGAGGAACTCGGCCTTGTCGGCTTCGTCGAGCTGGCCGATCTCGGCCTCGATGGCAGCGCAGACCGCGACCACCTGGGCGCCTTCCTTGGCGGCGTAGGCCTGCACCTTCGAAAGATTGGCGTTGCCATCCTTCAATGAAGCCTCGTCGACGTTGGCGATGTAGAGCGCTGGCTTGGCGGTGATCAGCATCAGGTCGCGGATCGCCAGCTTCTCCTCGGCGTCGAGGTTCAGGGCCCGCACCGCCTGGCCTTCGTTGAGGTGGGCCTGCACGCGTTCCAGCACCAGTTGCTTGGCGGCCGCCTCCTTGTTGCCGGCGCGCACCAGCTTGGCGTTGCGGTCCACCGCCTTGCTGACGGTGTCGAGGTCGGCCAGTGCCAGCTCGGTGTTGATCACCTCAATGTCGCGGATCGGATCGACGCCGCCGCTGACATGGATGATGTCGTCGTTGACGAAGCAGCGGGTGACGTGGGCGATGGCGTCGGTTTCGCGGATGTGGCCGAGGAACTGGTTACCCAGGCCTTCGCCCTTGCTGGCCCCGGCGACCAGGCCGGCGATGTCCACGAACTCCACGGTGGTAGGCACCGTGCGCTGCGGCTTGACGATGGTAGCCAGGGCGTCCAGGCGCGGATCCGGGACCGGCACGATGCCGACATTCGGCTCGATGGTGCAGAACGGATAGTTCTCGGCCGCCGCGTTCTGGGCGTTGGTCAGGGCGTTGAAGAGCGTCGATTTGCCGACGTTGGGGAGCCCGACGATGCCGCACTTGATGCCCATGGAAAACTCCGGAAACGGAAAATGAAAAACGTGGGGAGGGGAAATGGAGGCTGGGGGAAGGAGTTTTTACTCTCGTTTCCCGCTTTCCGCTTCCCGACTGTGTAGTTGCTGCAAGGCCTTGTCCCAACTCTGACCCAGCCAGACCGGCAGGGCATCGGCGGCGCGCTCCAGGCCCTGGTGTATCGCTTCCTCGTCGGCCTTGGAAGGACGGCCGAGCACGTAGTTGAGCACCAGATTCTTGTCACCGGGATGGCCGATACCGATGCGCAGCCGGCGATAGCCATCGCCCAGCGGCCGGTGAATGTCGCGCAGGCCGTTGTGGCCGCCATGGCCGCCACCCAGCTTCAGACGCATCTGGCCGGCCGGCAGGTCCAGCTCGTCGTGGGCCACCAGCAGGTCGGCGGGCGCGAGCTTGTAGAACTGCATCAGTGCCTGCACCGCCTGGCCGGAGCGGTTCATGAAGGTCGAGGGTTTGAGCAGCAGCACCTCGCTGCCCTCGATCCTCACCCGCGCCAACTGGCCGAAGAACTTGCTCTCGGTGCGGAAACTGCCGCGCCAGCGCTCGGCGACGGCGTCGGCAAACCAGAAGCCGGCGTTGTGGCGGGTGCGTTCGTATTCCGGTCCGGGATTGCCCAGGCCGACGATGGCGATGAGAGCGGGGGCGGACATGAGGGGCTAAAGCGAAAACCCCATCCGGATCTTGCGAGCGGATGGGGTGGACTGCGGTGGGAAGGAGTCACCGGTCGGCACCGTCGGTTCCCGGGGAAGCCCGGGTACCGTCGGCGACCGCGCTGGCTTACTTCTTCTTCGGAGCGGCCTTGGCCGGCGCAGCGGCGGCGGCGGCCGGCGCCTTCTGGTTGGCGGCCGGCACTTCCGCGGCGGCCGGGGCCTCGGCGGCGGTTTCCTCCGCAACCTTGGGCGCGTGGATGGCGCAGACGCCATCGTCCTTGCCGCGCAGCAGGCTGGTCAGCTTCACGCCTTCCGGAATCTGCAGTTCGGAGAGGTGGATGGACTGGTTCAGTTCCAGCTTGGAGACGTCCACCGAGATGTACTCGGGCAGGTCCTTGGGCAGGCACTCGACTTCCACTTCGTTGTGCAGATGCTCGAGCTTGCCGCCGCCGATCTTCACGCCGGGGGCGATTTCAACGCCCACGAAGTGCAGGGGCACGGCGCGACGCAGCAGCTTGTCGGCGAGGATGCGGTAGAGGTCGAGGTGCAGGATGTCCTCGTGACGCAGCGGGTGACGCTGCAGATCCTTGAGAACGACCTGTTGCTGCTTGCCGCCAACGTCCAGGGTCAGGATGTGGCTGTAGAAGGCCTCGGTCTTGAGGTGGTTCCGCAGCTCGTTGTGGTTGACGGCGAGCGACTGCGCGCCTTCATGACCGCCATACAGGACGGCCGGGACCTTGCCCTCACGACGCAGGCGGCGGCTCGCACCCTTGCCCTGATCGTTGCGGACTTCGGCGTTGACGACGAAGGTTTCTTTCATGGGACTACTCCGGAAATGGTGAATCTTTCGCCTGCGACCGGGCGAAAGGGCGCGGAGTATACGGCAGGTACCCGGACTTAGTCACCCGCTGGTAAGGCGGTGCCTGAGCTGCGGATTAGATGCCAAGCGTTCTTGTAGGGATGGACCTGTTCGAGAGGCACATTGACTGCCATGTTGCCAAGCTTTCGTTGCCCTCCTGATTTGAGCGGACGAGAGTGATCCCGAACAAGAGCGGCAAGGTAAATTTTGTTTGCCACTTCCCGGGGGACAACGAAGTAACTCAGGTGCTCGAAGTCCAAGCTACCGTCGTGTCGATGGCTGTTGCCGGCCTTCCTGTCGATGTTCACGAAGACCACAAAGTCGGAGACGAATTTGTCCTTGTGCAACTCGTCTTCACCCGTGCATTGCGTCAGGTAGACCCAACCTGCACTCGGGCTGTAGCCGGCTTTGACTTGAATGAGCAACTTGATCCGTGGGTCACTGGTGTCAACCAATATGTCGCTACCCGCGAAGTTGGCTCTCAGGCCACCTGTGTTGTACGCCGGAATGCCATGCATCCAGCACTTCGCGGTAACTGCCGCCTCGCCAATCCTGCCGTGGGATTGTGTTTTCCTCAGCATCGCGAGGTCGTCGCCGTTCGGCCGCCTCAGTCGTCGTACAGCGAGCTGACCGACTCCTCGGCGCTGACGCGGCGGATGGTCTCCGCCAGCAGGCCGCCGATCGAGAGCTGGCGAATCTTGCCGCAGGCGGCGGCGTCCGGCGCCAGCGGGATGGTGTCGGTCACCACCAGCGAGTCGAGAGTGGAGTTCATCAGATTGTTGACCGCGTTGCCGGACAGCACCGCGTGGGTGACATAGGCCACCACCTTCACCGCGCCGGCTTCCTTGAGGGCGTCGGCGGCCTTGCCGAGGGTGCCGGCGGTGTCGACCAGGTCGTCGATCATCACGCAGGTCTTGCCGCGCACGTCGCCGATGATGTTCATCACCTTCGACTCGTTCGGGCGCGGACGGCGCTTATCGATGATCGCGAGGTCGGCGTCGTCGAGGCGCTTGGCCAGCGCGCGGGCGCGCACCACGCCGCCGACGTCGGGGGAGACGACGATCAGGTTGTCGTAGTTCTGGCGCCAGATGTCGCCGAGCAGGATCGGCGAGGCGTAGATGTTGTCGACCGCGACGTCGAAGAAGCCCTGGATCTGCTCGGCGTGCAGGTCGACGGTGACCACGCGGTCGGCGCCGGAGTGCACCAGCATGTCGGCGACCACCTTGGCCGAGATCGGCACGCGGGCGGAGCGGATGCGGCGGTCCTGGCGGCTGTAGCCGAAGTAGGGCACCACGGCGGTGATGCGACGCGCCGAGGAGCGCTCCAAAGCGTCCAGCATCATGCACAGCTCCATGATGTGGTCGTTGGTGGGCGCGCAGGTCGGTTGGATCACGAACACGTCGCGGCCACGCACGTTTTCCAGCAGCTCCACCTGCACTTCGCCGTCGGAGAACTTGCCAACGGTCGCCTGGCCGAGCGGAAGCTTCAGGTAATTGGCGATGTCCTGCGCCAGCTTGCGGTTGGCGTTGCCCGAAAAGAGCATCAGGGAGTCGGACATGCGGGCTGTTCCTGCTGGCTGGCGTGGGCTGAAGTTAGGCTGTCACCACGCCGTTTTTCCGGGGCCGTTCAGACTCGCGGAAACAAGCAATGGCTGGGGTGGATGGGCCCGAGCCCCCTGGTAAGGGTCCGGATCAAGCACCACTGACACAAGGCAAATAATTGGCTGGGGCGGATGGATTCGAACCACCGATTGGCAGGATCAAAACCTGCTGCCTTACCGCTTGGCGACGCCCCAACATCAAGCGGCGCGAATTATAGCCGCGAGGGGAGAGACATTCAGCCCGCGCGCGGCGAACCCTCGCCATTCGGTCGGCGCCGCGCCGACGGTGGCCCGCGCCAACTGTTCGTCGCCACAGGCGGCGAACACCGCGCCGCCGGTGCCGGACATGCGGGCGTCCAGGCCACGGACCTCAAGCCAGCGCAGGGCCTCGGCGACCAGCGGATAGCGCACGGCGGTCACCGCGGTGCAGTCGTTGTGGCCGGCGCCAGCCAGGTAATCGGCCAGGGAGATCGGCGCGCTGTCGCGCTTGAGCTCCGGGGCGCCGAATACGGCGGCGGTGGCAACATGCACTGGCGGCACCAGCACTACGTACCAGGGCTCGGGCAGCACCACCGGCGTCAATTCCTCGCCGACGCCCTCGGCCCAGGCCGCCAGGCCACGCACGAACACTGGCACGTCGGCCCCCAGTTTCAGGCCAATGGCGGCCAGCCGGCCGGCGTCGAGGCCGCAGCCCCAGAGCTGGTTGAGCGCCACAAGCACGGTGGCGGCGTCGGAGGAGCCGCCGCCCAGGCCGGCGCCAGTGGGTGTGCGCTTGTGGACGGCGATGTCCACGCCTTGGCGGCCAGCGCAGTCGGCACGTAGCGCGCGGGCGGCGCGGATGGCGAGATCGCTGTCTTCGGGAATGTCCACCGGGCCGGCGCTGCGGCGGATCTGCCCGTCTTCGCGCAACCGGAAGCGCAGTTCATCGCCGTAGTCGAGGAACTGGAACAGGGTCTGCAGACGGTGGTAGCCGTCGGCGCGCCGGCCGAGCACGTGCAGGAACAGGTTGATCTTGGCCGGCGCCGGCCAGACTTCAGGAGTCACGGCAGGCTCAAGGCCGGTGCGGCGCCAAGACTCAGGTTCTCGATCAGCAGCAGCGCCTGCCAGTTGTCCTGCTGCGCTTCGATGCGGCCGGGCAGGCTGGGGCTGCCGGGGCGCCAATCGCTGTAGCGCAACTGCCAGCCAAGCTGGCTGAAACCCAGTGGGCGGCCCTGACCATCCAGTTGCAGGCTGGCCGGGGCTTCCGGCGCCGGCAGACCCAGTACCCACCAGCGCAGGGCGGTCAGCGGCAGGCGCCAGCCGGTGCGGCTGGCCAGCACCGCTTCCGGCTCGGCGGTAATTAGGTCCACGTCCTTGCTCTTGATCGCTACCAGGGCGTCGTCGCCTTCCAGGCTCAGCGCGCCGGCGCCGAAGGGGCCGGCCAGGCGCAGGCGGAAGCGGCTGCCGGACTGTTGCCAGCGCAGGGCGCCCGACAGGCCACCGCCCCTGACCGCCAGCCGCCCCTGCAATTCGAAACCCTCGTAGGCTTCCAGACTGCTGCGTCTTTGCTCCCAGGCGGCAGCCGCATTGGCCTGGCCTTCGGTGGAGGGCAGGCTGCGCAGGGGCGCGCAAGCCCCGAGGGCGGCCCCGACAGCCAGCGCCAGCAGCGGGCGCGCGAAGCGAAGACCAGACATCTCAGCGCGTGGGCGACAAGCGCTGGATGGTTTCGCGCAGAACGCGATGCTCGGGCTCGATCTTGGTGGCGGCGTCCCAGACCGCGCGGGCGCGTTCCTTCTCTCCCAGGGTCCACAGCACTTCGCCGAGATGAGCGGCGACTTCGCCGTCCTGGAAGATCTCGTAGGCGCGTAGCAGCGGTGGCAGCGCCTCGCGGGTCTTGCCCTGCTTGAACAGCACCCAGCCCAGGGAATCCAGCACCGCCGGGTCGTTGGGAGTCAGCTCGGCGGCTCGGCCGATCAGCCTGGTTGCCTCCTCATAGCGCGTGCTGTGCACGGTCAGCAGATAGCCCAGGGCATTGAGCGCGCGGGCGTCGTCGCCGTCTTTTGCCAGCACCCGCTTCAGATCGGCTTCGGCCAGCTCCATGCGGCCCATACGCTCGTGCAGCAGCGCGCGGGCGTAGAGCAGTTCGGGGTCGTCCGGACTGTCCTTGAGAGCGGCGTCGTAGACGTTCAGGGCCTCGATGAAGGCGTCCTGCTGGCTCAGCAACTCGCCTTCGGCGGCATACAGGCGGCTGGCCAGCGGCGGGTATTGAATGCGCAGGCCGGCTAGCAGTTCACGCGCCTGCGGCATGCGGCGCAACTGGGCGAGCATGCGCGCGCGGCGCAGATAAGCATCGAACACCTGGGAGCCAGCCTGCACGCGCTCGTACCAGCCCAGCGCCACCTCGGGCTGGCGGCGCATCTCGGCGATGCGGCCCAGGTAGTAGGCGGCATCGTGGCGGCGTTCCGGGTTGTCGAGCAGCAGCTTCAGATGCGGCTCGGCCTCGTCGGGCTTGCGCTCGTCGAGCAGCAGCAGGGCTAGCGCGAAGTGCGCATCGACGTTGTTGGCGTCGATCTTCAACACCTTCTGCAACTGCTCGCGGGCGGGGATGCGCTGATTGGCGTCGATCAGCAGCTTGCTGTAGCCCAGCCGCAGGTCGGCGGGATCCTTCTGCTCGCGCATCAGGCCTTCGAACACGTTGTCGGCGCCGGCAACATCGCCCTTCTTCACCAGGGCGCCGACCAGCAGCAGGGTTGATTCGCGCTCGTTGGGCGCCAGCCGCAGGGCCTCGCGGGCGGCCTTCTCGGTGAGCGCGGCGTCGTCAAAGCGGAAGGCCAGCAGCGCCAGCGCACGCTGGGCACCTGCCAGTTGCGGTCGCTCCGCCGCCAGGGTCTTCATCAGCGCCAGTGCCGGCTCGGCGGTTTCGCGGTCCTGCGACAGCAGCAGGGCAACGTGACGATAGCCGTCCGACTCGCCGCCCGGGTGTCCCTTGACGATGGCCTGACACTGGCTGAGTGCCTCGGCGCTGTTGCCGGCGCGCAGGCTGAGCCTGGCCAGCACCTCGCGCGCCTCCAGACTCGACGACTCCGTGGACAACCACTTGCGGGCCGCGGCCAGGGCCAGGTCCTCGCGCTTGGCGGCCAGGGCCATGGCGGTGGCACGGGCAGCGAGTGCCGGGTCGGGCGAGAACTCCAGGGCCCGGAGGAACTCCTGCGCCGCCATTTCCGGCATCTGCCGGCCGGCGGCCATCTCTCCCGCCAGCACGTGGTACTGGGCTTGGGCCTGCGGCGAGCGCAGCGCCGGCGCCGCTTCGGCCGTGGCCAAGGCCGTCGGCGAATAGGCGAGGGCGGTGGCCCAGATCAGCACAAGGGGGAGGGTGAGGTGAGCGGGTACGCGGCTGGCGCTGGCTTCCAACACGGGGCGTCTGTCTCTGGGTGGGCCAGCGATAAGGGCGCTGGACGAGCCGAATTTTACGCCCACCGGCGGCGCTTCGCTTGTCGGCCTTTCGGAGGATGCGGGACAATGCGCCACTGTTTCAGGTAGCCCCATGTCCTTGATCACGCTAGGGCTGAGCCACCACTCCGCGTCTGTAGAGACGCGCGGGCGGCTCGCCTTCACCGATGCCGAGCTGCCCCAGGCGCTGACCCGCCTGCGCGGGCTGCCGGGCGTTTGCGAGGCGGCGATCCTGTCCACCTGCAACCGCACCGAGATCTTCACCGTCGCCGAGCCCGAGCACGAGTCCCGGCTCACTGAATGGTGGCGGCGCGAGCGCCAGGCCGAGGCTGGCGTGCTCGAAAAGCACCTCTACGTACACCGCGACCTGAGTAGCGTGCTGCACTCGCTGCGGGTCGCCTCGGGCCTGGATTCCATGGTGGTCGGCGAGCCGCAGATCCTCGGCCAGATGAAGCAGGCCTATGCGGTGGCCACCGAGACCCGCACGCTGGGGCCGGTACTCACCCGCCTGTTCCAGCACAGCTTCGCGGTCGCCAAGCGGGTGCGTACCGACACCGAGATCGGTGCCCATCCGGTGTCGGCCGCCTATGCGGCGGTGCAGATCGCCAAGCGCATCTTCACCGACTTCTCGCGCCAGACCGCCCTGCTGGTGGGCGCCGGCGAGACCATCCGCCTGTTCGCCCGCCACCTGCGCGGGCAGGGCATCGGCCGGATGATCATCGCCAACCGTTCCATCGAGAATGCCCAGAGTCTGGCCCGGGAACTCGGCGCCTTCGCCTGCTCGCTGGACGACATTCCCAGCCATCTCGCTGATGCCGACCTGGTGGTGTCCTCCACCGCTGCGCGCGGCTACCTGATCGGCCGGCCGCAGATGGAGGCGGCGCTCGCCAAGCGCCGCCGCAAGCCGGTGTTCCTGATCGACCTGGCGGTGCCGGCCGACCTCGACCCCAAGATCCGCGAGCTGGAAGACTGCTACCTCTACACCGTCGATGACCTGCGCGCGGTGATCGCCGAAAACCTGAAGGCGCGCGAGACCGCCGCCCAGCAGGCCGAGGCGATGCTGGAAGAACACGCCCGCGAGTTCTCCCGCTGGCTGGAGTCGCGCGACGCGGCACCGACCATCCGCGCGCTGCGCCAGCAGGCGCGCGGCCACCGCGACGAGGTGCTGGAAAAAGCCCGCCGCAAGCTTGCCAGCGGCGAGCCGGCGGAGGCGGTGATGCAGTTCGTCGCCGACACGCTCGCCAACAAGTTGCTGCACGCTCCCAGCGCCGCCTTGAAGCGCGCCGACGCGGTGGAGCAGGCCTTGCTGCTCAATGCCGCGCAGACGCTGTTCGATCTGCCCACCGAATCCGACAATTAGCGCTCTTTCCCCGGCTTGGGGAAAGGCTGGGCTGGGGCGCTCGCGCGACGCGGGGATCCGGTCCAAACCTCTTCCGCAGGCGGGGAGGGCCGTAAGGCGATCCCACCATCATGAAACCTTCCCTGCTGGAAAAACTGTCGCAGATGGCCGAGCGCCGCTCCGAGATCGAGCGCGAACTGGCCGAGCCCTCGGTGGCCGCCAACAACGACCTGTTCCGGCGGCTGTCGCAGGAATACGCGCAGCTGGGCCCGCTGGTCGAGGCTTATGGCGGTCATAAGGCCGCGAGCCAGGAGCGCGAGGATCTGCTGGCGATGCGCAACGACAGCGACCGCGAGCTGCGTGCCATGGCCGAGGCCGAGCTGCCGGCGGTGGAAGCGCGCATCGAGGCGCTGGAAAAAGAATTGCAGAGCTATCTGGTGCCGCGCGATCCGCTCGACGGCAACAATGTGTTTCTGGAGATCCGCGCCGGCACCGGCGGCGACGAGGCGGCGATCTTCGCCGGCGATCTGTTCCGCATGTACAGCCGCTACGCCGAGTCGCGCGGCTGGACGCTGGAGCGCATCTCGCTGAGCGAGGGCGAGCATGGCGGCTACAAGGAAGTCATCAGCCGCATCGTCGGCTACGGCGCCTATTCGCAGCTCAAGTTCGAGTCCGGCGCTCACCGCGTGCAGCGGGTGCCGGAAACCGAGGCCCAGGGTCGCATCCACACCAGCGCTGCGACGGTGGCGGTGCTGCCGGAGGTGGAGGAAACGCAGGTGGAGATCAACCCGGCCGATCTCAAGGTCGATACCTTCAAGGCCAGCGGCGCTGGCGGCCAGCACGTCAACAAGACCGAGTCGGCAATCCGCATCACCCACATCCCGACCGGGGTGATCGTCGAATGCGATGACGAGCGCAGCCAGCACAAGAACCGCGCCAAGGCCATGACCCTGCTTGCCGCGCACCTGATCGATGCGCAGCGGCAGAAGGCGGCTAGCGAGCAGGCCGCCACCCGCAAGAAGCTCGTCGGCTCCGGCGACCGCAGCGAGCGCATTCGCACCTACAATTTCCCCCAGGGCCGGATCACCGATCACCGCATCAACCTCACCCTGTACCAGCTCGACCGGGTGATGCAGGGCGATCTCGATCCGGTGATCCAGCCGCTGCTGGCCGAACACCAGGCCGAGCTGCTCGCCGACCTCACCAGTGGTAACGGAGACTATTGATGCGCATTTTTCTTGCTGCCCTGGCGACGCTCCTGCTGGCCTCCTGCGGGCCGATCTACGAAACCCAGTACCGCTACACGCCGCCTTCCGACGCCCAGGGCCGCGCCTGCATCGCCCAGTGCGATGTGAGCAAGAGCCAGTGCCGCATCAACGCCGACCTGCGCGCCGAAAACCGTCAGCTGCGCTGCGAGCGCGAGGCGCGCGACGACTTCGAGCGCTGTCTCACCGTGCAGGGCGCCGATCCCGAGAAGAGTCACTGCCAGCGCCGCATCTGTAGCGCTTCCAGTTCCAGCAGCGACCAGGATCAGTGCGAGTCCGATCACCGCGTCTGCTTCCAGGGCTGCGGCGGCGTGGTGAGCAGCCAGCAGGTCTGTAGCTTCAACTGCCCGCCCGCGCCTTGAGCGAGACGGCGGTCGCGGTGACCGAAGCCCTGCTGCGCGAGGCCGCGCCGCGGTTGGCGGCGGTCAGCGAGTCGCCGCGCGCCGAGGCCGAGCGCCTGCTCGCCGAGGTGCTGGGCACTAGCCGCACCCGCCTGGTCGCCGGTCTGGCGGCGGCACCCAGCGCCGAGCAGCGGGTGACCTACGAGCAACTGCTGGCGCGGCGCGCCGCCGGCGAGCCCTATGCCTATCTCAGCGGCCGCCAGCCGTTCCGGCAGATCGAATTGCAGGTCAGCCCGGACGTGCTGATTCCGCGCGCCGACACCGAGCATCTGGTCGACTGGGCGCTGGAGCGGCTGGCCGCTTGGCAGTCCGTTGGCCTTGCCGAACCCCGGGTCTGGGATGTCTGCACCGGCAGCGGCTGTGTGGCGCTCGCCATCGCCGAGGCCAGTCCCACGGCGCGTCTGCTCGCCAGCGATCTCTCGCCCGCCGCGCTGACCGTGGCGCGCGGCAACGCCGCCGCGCTGGGCCTGTCGCGGCTGGAGTTTGTCGAGGCCGACAGCCTGGACTGGCCGACGCCGGCGCCGTTCGAGCTGATCGTCGCCAACCCGCCCTACATCGCCGAGGGCGACCCGCATCTGCCGGCGCTGCGCCACGAGCCGCGCCTGGCCCTGGTTTCCGGACCCGATGGCCTGGATTGCCTGCGTCGCCTGATCGCGCAGGCGCCGGCGCGGCTGGCGCCCGGCGGCTGGTTGTTGCTGGAGCACGGCTACGACCAGGGCGCGGCGGTGCGCGCTCTGCTGGCCGCCGCCGGCTTCGACGAGGTTGCCAGCCGCCGCGACTACGGCGGCCAGGAGCGGGTCAGTGGCGGCCGCTGGCCGGGTGCGGCGCGATGAGCGACTTCCGCCGCCACGCCCGCCAGGTGGTGCTGCCCGAGGTCGGCGTTGCCGGCCAGCAGCTGCTGCGCGATTCCAGCGTGCTGATCGTCGGCTGCGGCGGCCTGGGCAGCCCGGCCGCGCTCTATCTCGCCGCCGCCGGCATCGGCCGCCTGGTGCTGGCCGACCGTGACCGGGTCGAGCGCAGCAATCTGCAGCGCCAGCTGCTCTTTACCGAGGCCGATGTCGGCCGCCGCAAGCTCGACGCCGCCCGCGAGCGCCTGCTGGCGCTGGACTCGAGCTTGACGGTGGAGACCCTGGACGGCGAGACCGAGCTGGCGCAGTTCCCGGCCCGGGTCGCCGAGGCTGATGTGGTGCTCGACTGCACCGACAACTTTCCGGCCCGCTTCGCCATCAATGCCGCCTGCGTGCGCGCCCGCAAGCCCCTGGTTTCCGGCGCCGCGATCCGGCTCGAAGGACAGGTCGCCGCCTTCGACCTGCGCCGGGGCGGACCCTGCTATGCCTGCCTGTACCCGGATGCCGGCGAGCGCGCCGAGACCTGCGAGGATGCCGGCGTGCTCGGCCCGGTGGTCGGCGTGATCGGTGCCCTGCAAGCCCTGCTGGCGATCCAGTTGCTACTGGGGCAGACCGACAATGCCGGCCAACTGCATCTCTGGGATGCGCGCCGCTTCGACTGGCGTAAGCTGCGTCTGGTCCCTGATCCCGCCTGCCCGCACTGCGGCGCGGCTGCTTCCCTTGCCTGATTCGCCATGACTCCTACGCCGCTGGTGCTGCCGCGCCGTCTCGCCATCCAGATCCTCCATGCCGCCCAGTTGGCGGCGCCGGACAGCAGTCGCGGCTGGGTGCAGCCGGGTGCGCTGCGCTATCACGAAGGCGAGCCGGAGCCGGGTGCGGCGGTGTACGCCCGCTGCTATTCCAAGCCCACCAGCGCCGCCGAACCGCTGCCGGGAGAGCTGAGCGGCGACGGCCTGCATCTGGTGATCTCGCTCAACACCAAGGGCGTGCTGGAGATGCGCGGCTGGCGACGCCTGGCCGACGGCCTGCAGGAACAGCCCTTGGCGGTCACCGATTAGCCTGGGCGATGAACGCGACCCTGGTCTGGGTGCTGGTCCTGGTGGTGGCCCTGATCGTCGGGCCGTTCGCCACCCTGCGCGCGGTTTCGCACCTGCGCAGCCGCCGCCAGAACGGCGCGCCGCCGGCCACTACACCGCCGCCCGCCGCCGCTCCGGGCCAGGAGCCCGAAGATCCGGACAAGCCCAGCGGCTACTGGTGAGATTTCGCTTACAACCCCGGAGCAAGACCATGAAACCCGTCCTGATTGCCACCCTGCTGTTGCTGCCGCTCGCCGCCTGCCAGCCGACGCCGGAGCCCAAGAAGGTCGACCAGCCCCAGGGCCGGGCCGAGACCCAGGGCATCCGCAACACCGAGGCGATCGGCTATGCCGGCGACGCCATCGCCAACAAGGTCGATGGCGCGCTGGATGCCAACGACCAGCGCAAGGCCGATCTCGACGCGCAGCTCAAGGCGGCGGAAGCGCCGCAGTAACCTAGGGCGGCGCTCAGGCCGCGAGCCGGCCTTCCTCCATCAGCTTGTCGAGATGGCTCTCGATGTTGGCGCGCGCCAGCGGCAGCAGGCGCGGATCCAGGCCCTGGTAGATCAGCGGCAGCATCTCGTCGATGGCCTTGCCGGCCTGATGCAGTTCCAGCACCGCCTGCTCGCGCAGGCGCCGGTGCTTCAGGGTTTCCTCCAGGCGGTGTACGGTGCCCAGCGCCTGACCGTGCGAGGGGATGATCACCGCCGGGTTGAGGTCGATCACTTTCTGTAGCGTCTGGAAGTAGCGGCCCATGTGGCCTTCCGGCTTGTGGATCACCACCGTGCCGACGCCCTGGATCAGGTCGCCGACGATGCACCACTCGCGGCCGTCTGGCATCAGCGCGATCTGGCCCTCGTCGTGGCCGGGCACCGCCACCACCCGCACCGGCCGCCCGAGCCAGCGGGTCACCACATCGCCCTGGTCGTAGGTGCGCAGCAGCAGCTCGCCGAAGAAGCCGGGCGCGGCCATGCCCAGCAGCTTGCGGGTGGTGTCGCTCATCGCCAGCGGAATGTCGTAGCGCTCGGCGATCTCGTTGGCGTACTGCCGGTGGTCGGGGTGGTGGTGGGTAAGCAGCACCTCGTCGACACCGGTGACATCGAGCAGGGCGATCAGCCGCTCCAGCTCCTCGCGGTCGCGCGGGCTGGGGTCGACCAGGACCTTGTACTTGTCTCCGATCAGGAAGGCATTGGTGTGCTGGGCCGGTGGCAGGGTGTGCGAGCGCACGAACACCTGCTTGAGGCCGTGCAGCGGCTCGATGCTGCGCAGGGCGTTGACCGCGCCGGTGCGGTCGTTGTCCTCGTCCAGCGCCGGGATGCTGGTGATGGCGGCCTCGGCCTCCAGCGCCAGCAGCACGTCCAGGGTCGGCGGCGCCAGCAGCAGGCGGCCGTCACGGTAGCGCGCCATCCATTCCGCCGGCGTCGCCCAGCTGGCCTCGGCGATTTCCCCCAGGTCAGGCACCGGCTCCGGCGCATGGCCGAGATCTACCCGATAGAAGTGGGTGCGGAAGCGCACCGGCGAAATCGGCGGGGTGGTGGCCTCGCCCAGGCAGTGCAGGCCCTGCACGGCGCCGGCGCGCGCCAGGGCGTCGAGATCGATGCCCAGCTCTTCCTGCACCTCGCGCAGCAGTGCGGTGATCAGCCGTGGGGCATGGTCGGCGCAGCGCAAGACCGGCTCCGGCCCTTCGGCGTCGGCGGCATCGACCTTGCCGCCGGGAAAGGCGTGGAAGCCGGCGAAGGAATTCAGGCTGGGCTGGCGGCGCACCATCAGCAGGCGGCCCTCGTGGAGGAGGACGGCGGTGACGGCGTCGCGGATATTGCTGTGGGCGGTGGCGTTCATGCCGACATGCTGGCATGAGCGTCCCAATGATGGAAAATGCCAGCCCCCCGCATCCAGATGACTCCCGCATGCTGCCCACCTGGTTCACCGCCAGCCCCACCACCAGCACCTTGCTGCTGATCGCCTTCGGCATCGTCTGTTCGCTGGCGGTGGAGTTTCTCACCCGTACCCTGGATTCCGGCCGCTACGCTTGGCAGCGGCGCCTGCGTAAGCGCATCGGCGTGGCCGAGGGCAAGCACATCTCCGAGCTGAAGTGGCTGACGCTCAGCTACCAGTTCGTGCTCTGGCCCTTCATCGGTTTCCTGTTGCTGCACGTCTGGGGGCAGCACGACCTGGGCGACAGGGTCAGCGAGGTGCTGACCGGCAAGGGTGTGAAGATCGGCAAGTCGCACATCGTGCCGTCCAGCCTGCTGCTGGGCCTGATCTGGTTCTTCCTGCTCATTACCTTCACCCGCTACATCAAGAAGAAGCTGGAGGAAGACTGGCTGCCGCTCTCGCATCTGGACCCCGGGGTGCGGGTGTCGGTGGCGACGCTGTTCGGCTACATCACCTTCATCATCGCCGCGATGGTGGGTCTGTCGGTAGCGGGCCTGGACTTGAGCAAGCTCGCCATCGTCGCCGGCGCGCTGTCGGTGGGTATTGGTTTTGGCCTGCAGAACATCATCAACAACTTCGTCTCCGGGTTGATCCTGCTGTTCGAGCGGCCGGTGCGGGTGGGCGACTACGTGAAGGTGGGCGCCACCGAGGGCTTCATCCGCCACATCCGCATCCGCGCCACCGAGATCGAGACCTGGGACAAGACCATGATCATCGTCCCCAACTCGGAGCTGATCTCCACCCGGGTCGAGAACCTCACCTACGGCAACACCTACGGCCGGGTGGTGATGGCGGTGCCGGTGTCCGACGAGGGGCAGGCGCCCAAGGTCAGCGCCGTGCTGCAGGCGGTGACCCGCGCCAGCCCGCGCTTGATCCAGGCCGGTCAGGTGCCGGGCCTGGGCGGGCCTTATGTGGTGCTCAAGGACTTTGGCAACGGCACGCTCAGCTTCGAGATCGGCGGCTATGTCAGCAATGTTCACGACCGTGGCGGCATCGCCAGCGAGCTGCGCTACGCGATCCTGGCCGCCTTCGCCGCCGAGGGCATCCACCTGACCACCGGCAAGCAGCAGCTGGAGCTGCTCGGCGGCGGCCTGCCGACCGCGCGGCCGGAGCCTACCGAGCGCGCGCCCTGAAGGCGGCTACTCGTCCGTTCGGAGGGCTGCCGACCGACCCCGGCTTCGGCTAGTCTTGGTCCAGCGCTGACCTGGCGCGGGAGGATCAAGATCATGGCTGACCTGAGCGCGCACAGCGTGCGCGACCACATGACCCGCAACCTGCTCACCTTCACGCCGGACACCGACGTGATGAGCGCCATCGGCGCCCTGGTGAAGAGTGGCCACTCCGGTGCACCGGTCTGCGAGGAGGGCGGCCGCCTGGTCGGCATGCTGTCCGAGAAGGACTGCCTGAAAGTCGCGGTGGTCGCCAGCTACGAAGGCGTCTCGCCTGGTTCGGTGCGCGACTTCATGACCACCAGCGTGCGCTGCCTGTCGCCGGACGACACCTTGCTGGAAGTCGCCAACCGTTTCCTCGACTCGCCCTACAAGCGCTTCCCGGTGGTGGAAGACGGCCGCCTGGTCGGCCAGATCTCGCGCCGTGACGTGCTCAAAGCGATCCACGACGACGCCTGAGCTGGTTTCGTTCAGGCAGCTTTTTCCACAGCCCGTATAATCCGCCCCCTTCACTGGGTGCGGTTCACCGTCGCGCGCCCTGCCGTCAGACTTCGGTTTCGAGGACTGCACGCCCTTTCGACGGCGCTCCCGGAGTTCCCCTAGATGTCGTTTGCCGAACTGGGCTTGAATCAAGCCCTGCTGAATGCTGTTTCCCGCGAGGGCTACACCACCCCCACTCCTATCCAGCAGCGCGCCATTCCGGTGGTGCTGGAAGGTCATGACCTGCTGGCCGCCGCCCAGACCGGCACCGGCAAGACCGCCGGCTTCACCCTGCCGATGCTGCACAAGCTGGCCAGCGTGCCGCTGCCGGCCAAGCGCTATCCGCGCGCCCTGGTGCTCACGCCCACCCGCGAACTCGCGGCCCAGGTCGCCGAGAGCATCGCCACCTACGGCAAGGATCTGCCGCTCAAGAGCACGGTGATCTTCGGTGGCGTCGGCCACCAGCCGCAGATCGACGCGCTGCGTCGCGGCGTCGACATCATCATCGCTACACCGGGCCGCCTGCTGGAGCACATCAACGACCGCATCTGCGATCTCTCCAAGCTCGAATTCTTCGTGCTCGACGAAGCCGACCGCATGCTCGACATGGGCTTCATCCACGACATCAAGCGGGTGCTCAAGGTGCTGCCGGCCAAGCGCCAGAACCTGTTGTTCTCGGCGACCTTCTCAGACGAGATCCGCACGCTCGCCAAGACCTTCCTGCATGCGCCGCGCGAGATCGACATTGCGCCGCGCAACTCGACCATCGAAACCGTCAGCCAGAAGGTCACCTACGTCGAGCAGCGCCACAAGCGCGAACTGCTCAGCTATCTGATGCGTCAGGGTGACTGGCAGCAGGTGCTGGTGTTCGCGCGCATGAAGCATGGCGCCAACCGCATCTGCGACTACCTCAACGAAGTGGGTCTGCCCGCCGCCGCGCTGCACGGCAACAAGAGCCAGAGTGCGCGCACCAAGGCGCTGGCCGACTTCAAGGCGAAGAAGATCCGCGCCCTGGTGGCCACCGACATCGCCGCCCGCGGCATCGACATCGACCAGCTGCCGCACGTCATCAACTTCGAGCTGCCGAACGTGCCCGAGGACTACGTGCACCGCATCGGCCGCACCGGTCGCGCCGGCAACGACGGCGAGGCGCTGAGCTTCTGCGCCCCGGACGAGCGCGCCTTCCTGCGCGACATCCAGCGCCTGATCAAGCGCGAGATTCCGGTGTTGACCGTGCAGGGCTTCGTGCCCAGCGCCGCCGCCGACAAGCCGGAGCCGCCGCGCCCGCCGCGTCCGCCCCAGGGTGGTCGTGGCCGTCAGGGCGGTGGTCAGGGTCGTTCCGAGTCTCGCGGTGGCGGCGGTGGTGGTCGTTCGTCCGCCCCGGCGGCCGCCGGGCGTGGTGATTCCTGGAACCGGCCGGCGAGTCCGCAGCCGGCGAGTGCCGCCGCGCGTCCGGCCGAGCGTCGCAATGGCGGCCAGCCGGCGCGCGCGGAATCCTCCGGTGGCGGCTTCGCGCCGGGCACCGGTCGCGGCAATCTGCCGGCGCACCAGGCCAAGCCGAGTGGTGGCGGTCGTCCGGGTGGCTCCGGCCGCCCCGGCCAGCACCGTTCGGGGCCGCGCGGCGGGCGCTGAAGTCCGGCAAACCGCTTGCCGCGCCACGCCCGCCGCCCGGCGTGCCTGCCTTGCCAACGGCGGTAAATGCGCCAGCATAGGGCGCATTACCGCTCGCTAAGGGAAGGCAGCGCATGCTCAAGGACGAGACGCAGTTACCAGTCGAGGACGCATTGGCCGGTAGCGGGCCATTGAATCTGCGCCTGCTGACGCTCAATACCCACAAGGGCTTCAACGCCTTCAACCGCCGCTTCGTGCTGCACGAGCTGCGCGAGGCGATCCGCGGCATGGCCGCCGACGTGGTGTTTCTGCAGGAAGTGCAGGGCGAGCACGAGGGGCACCGCGAGCGCCACGCCAACTGGCCGACGCAGCCGCAGTACGAATTTCTCGCCGACTCGATCTGGAATCAGTACGCCTACGGCCGCAATGCCGTTTACACCGAAGGCCATCACGGCAACGCGGTGCTGTCGAAGTTTCCCATCGTCCACTACGACAACCACGACATCTCCATCGCCGGTCCGGAGCGGCGCGGGCTGTTGCACTGCGTGCTGCGGCTGCCGGGCGGGCGGCCGGACATGCACTTGTTCTGCGCCCATCTGAGCCTGCTGGAATCGCACCGCCGCGAGCAGGTCGAGCGGCTGATGGCGCTGATCCAGGTGAAGGTGCCGCCGGAGGCGCCGCTGCTAGTGGCCGGCGACTTCAACGACTGGCGCGGCAGCCTGCACCGGCCGCTGCGGCGGGTGGGCCTGGAGGAGCTCTGGGTGGGCAGCCAGGGGCAGGCGGCGCGCAGCTTTCCCGCCGCCTGGCCGCTGATGCGGCTGGACCGCATCTACCTGCGCAATTTTCAGCAGGCCTCGCCGCTGAGCTTGAGCCCGGCGCCCTGGTCCAAGCTTTCCGACCATCTGCCGCTGGCGGCCGAGGTCAGTCTCTAGCTCCGGCCCTGACGCTGGGGCGCCGGCCTCGCCGTTTAGCGGCGGGTCGCCGGCTCCGGGCTGGCGTTGTCGCAGCGGCACACCGGCTCGCGCTGGCAGCTGCCGTCACCCAGCGCCGCCTGCACCTTGCCCGGCTTGCACACTGCCGCCTGGCCCTGCGGGCAGCTCACCGAGCAGCTGCTGCAATCGCCGACGCCGGGCGCGCTGCAACTGGCCGAGGGTTCGTCGCGCAGGCTGAAGCGGCTGTCGCCGGGCGCGCCGCTGCCGTGCAGCACCACCACCGGTTCGGTCGCCGCCGCGAGGCCGCTGCCGAAGGCAGCCAGGACCAACAGCAGGCGGGCGGTGCGGGAAAAATTCATGGCTGACTCCGTGGCAATCAAAAGGACCGCTTCATTAGTGGCGGCTGAAGCTAAACCCTGCCTGAATCGTGCTGGGAAACTAGCCGCCGGACTTGGCCGCGCCGGCGCCATTCAGGCGCGGGAACAGCAAGAGGTAGCTGGTGCCGCCGATCAGACAGGTCCAGGCGGAAAGATACAGCGCCAGCGCCCGCCAGCGGTCGGCGACCAGCACGCCCATCACCGTGCCCAGCAGATAGCCGGTAAAGATCAGCGCCAGCAGCGCCAGCCGCCACCACTGGATCTGGTGACCACGGGCGCGCAGGCCCAGCAGCACGCCGATGTCGGTGATGATCCCGGTCATGTGGGTGGTGCGCAGGTTGAGGCCGCGGTAGCTGCTGGCCAGCGCGTTCTGCATGCCGCAGCCCAGTGCGGCGGCGGGCACCGCCCAGGTGCTCTCCTCGGCCAGCCAGTGGGCGGCGAGACCAAACATCAGGCCCTGCACCACGAACACCAGGCCATAGCGGCGCCGGTGCTGGAACATCTGGCCCTCGGTCCAGTAACCGGTGATCGCGGCGCCGATCAGAAAGGCCAGCACCATGCTGGCGGCCAGGCGCAGGTGTTCGGCGTCGTGGTGGGCGCCGTCCAGGCCCAGGTGCGCGATCGAGCCGGTGACGTGGCTGACCGGCACCGAAAAGCTCATCAGCAGAATGACGTTGACGTAGCCGGCGATCAGCGCCAGCAGTGGCCCACCGATGAACAGCCAGCGGTCGAGCTGGCGGTGGTGGCTGGCGGAATACGGCATGGTCGTGGCGGCGAAAAGGTCAGGCGTCGGAATCGCCGGTGGCGCCGCGCTTGTGGTCAAGGATAGCGCGTCGCTGCTGGCGTGTCGGCCGTCCGTCCGGATGCTGCACCGCGTTGGCGCGCTTCTCCAGCGCCGCCCGCGCCCGCCGTTCTCGGCTGGTGGCGGTTTCCTCGTACAGCGTCTGGGCCTCGGGCGCGCCGCCACGCTGGTCGGACAAGGCCAATACGACCAGCTCGATTTCCTCCTGGCCGCGCCGCAGTTGCAGCCGCTGGCCCGGACGCAGCTCCTTGCTGGTCTTGGCGCGCTCACCGTCGAGCTTCACATGGCCGCTGTCGATGGCCTGCTTGGCGAGATTGCGGGTCTTGTAGAAGCGCGCCGCCCACAGCCATTTGTCCAGCCGCAGGCTGTCCACCCGGCGCGGCGTCATGGGCCTTTCCGGCAAGGCGCACCGGGTACCACCGGCAGGCCCAGGCGGTGGCGCAGGGCGCTGGCGGCGATCCGGCGCGCTTCGGCCGGTGCCCGGGCGGTTTCCACCGCCTGCAGTAGCGCCGGCAGGTCGATGGCGCCCCCGGCCGCTAGCGCGCAAGCGGTGTCCAGGGCGGTGCGCTCGCCCTCGTCGAACCAGGGCTCCAGTTGTTCCAGCACCGCCGTGATCCGGTTCATGCCGGCTGCCGCGTCACCCGCGCCGCCAACAGGGCGGCCGCCAGCATCAGCGCCGCCGCCAGCAGGAAGGGTGCCCCCGGCACCGGCGGGCTCGCCTCGGGTCGGATGAACCAGGCGAAGGTGTAGGCGAACAGTCCGGGCCCGACAATGCCGGTGAGTCCCATGATCGCGCCGTTGGCACCCTGCAACTGGCCCTGTTCGGACTCGCCGACATGGCGGGTCATCAGCGCCTGCATCGCCGGTTGGGTCAGGCCCATCAGCTCGAATACCGGGATGCTCAGCCACATCCCCAGCGCGGTCGGCGACAGCGCGAAGCCGGCGAAGCCGACCGCACCTGCCACCGAGCCCAGCAGCAGGGCTCCGCGCTCGCCCAGCCAGTTCACCGCCGGCTTCACCAGGCCGGCCTGTACGATCACGCTGCAGACGCCCACCAGGGCCAGTGCCGAGCCGGTGGTGGCGATGCTCCAGCCGTAGCGGTAGCTGGTGTAGAGCACGAACACGCTGGGCAGCGAATGGTGGGCGAGATAGAACAGGACGTTGACGCCGGCCAGTCCGAACAGCTCCCGGTGCGAGCGCAGCAGCTTGAGTGCGCCGAAGGGATTGGCCTTGCCCCATTGCAGGCGGTCGCGGCGGCTGGTGGGCAGTGATTCCGGCAGCACCAGCCAACCGTAGAGGAAGTTCAGCAGCGCCAAGCCGGCCGCGCCCCAGAACGGCCAGCGCGGGTCGAAATGGCCGAGCAGTCCGCCCAGCGCCGGGCCGAGCACGAAGCCGACGCCCCAGGCGGCGCCGATCATGCCGAAGGCGCCAGCGCGCCTCTCCGGCGGGGTGACATCGGCGATATAGGCGCCGGCGGTGGTGAAACTGGCGGCGGTGATGCCGGAGATCACCCGGCCGACGAACAGCCAGAGCAGCGAGGGCGCCAGCGCCATCAGCACGTAGTCCAGGCCCAGCCCCAGACAGGACAGCAGGATCACCGGCCGCCGCCCGTAGCGGTCGGAAAGCGCGCCGAGGACGGGCGCGAACAGGAACTGCATCAGCGCCCAGGCGATGCCGAACAGGCCGTAGATCTCGGCGGCGCGCGGGGTATCGCCGCCGAGGAACTCCTCCACCAGCTTGGGCAGCACCGGGATGATGATGCCGAAGGCCAGTACGTCGATCAGCACGGTGACGAGGATGAAGACCAGCGCGGCCGGCCGGGCCGCTGCCGGCGTCGGGGCGTCGGACATGGAGTGTCTGCACTAAAGTACCGGTCCATTTTCAACCAAGCCCCGCCGCGCTGTCGCGGCGCTTCCGCCCGCATGGATCCAGCCGCCGCCTCCGCCGACGCCTTTCTGGTCGTTGGCCTGTTTGCCTCCGGCTGTGGGCTGATCTTCGGTCTCGCCGACCGCCACAGCCGCAGCAGCCGGGCGCTGGCGCTATGCCTGATCGTGCTTGGCATCCGCCTGCAACTGGCGCCGCTGGAGCTGGACGCCGCACGCGGCCACCCGGTGCTGCTGGCCGGCCTCACCCGGGGCATGGAGGTGTTCTGCCTGCTGACTGGCATTGAGTGGGCGCGGCGGGTGGCCGAAACCGCTACCCGAAAGCTGCGCGGAACGATTCACTGGCTATTCCGCGCCGCCCAGATCCTGATGCTGGTCTACGGCGGGCTGGCGCTGGGTTATCTCTGGCTGGATCCGGCCGATGCCACCAGCGGCCTGAGCGGCCTGATCCGGGTGCGGCCGCTGGAATGGGCGATCTTCGCGCCGGTGCTGGGCGCCGCCGCGCTGGTGGCGGCTATCGCCATCTTCATGCTGCTGATCACCCGCACCGATCCGGCGGAGTCGATCCGCCTGCGTGCCCTGCTGCTGGCAGGGCCGCTGTTCTTCGCCAGCCTGATGGTGCGTCCCAGCCTGGTGCCGGTGCTGATCGCCCTGGCGCTGCTGATCGTGCTGGCCGGCTCGCTGCGCTACCTCAATGTGCTGAGCCGGCGCGGGCAGTTCATGAGCCAGTTCCTGGCGCCGGAGGTGGCGGGCATGGTCCGCCTCAAGGGCATCGAACGCGCGCTCAAGCGCGAACGGCGGCTGCTCAGCGCGGTGTTCTGTGACCTGCGCGGCTTCACCGCCTACACCCAGGAGCGCAGCAGCGAGGAGGTGATGAACCTGCTGGAGCGCTACTACGCCGCCGTGGGCGCCGCCGCCGCCGCCGAGGGCGGCACGGTGAAGGACCATGCCGGCGACGGTGTGCTGATCCTGCTCGGCGCGCCGGTGGCGCAGAGGGATCACGCCGCCCGCGCGGTGCGCCTGGGCATCGCCCTGATCGAGCAGCTGCGGCCGCTGCTGCGCCAGCTGGCGCCGGAGATCGGCCTGGGCGTGGGCATCGCCAGCGGCGCGGTGACGGTGGGCGCCATCCACGGCGCCGGCCGTCTGGAATACGTGGCGGTGGGGCCGGCGATCAATCTCGCCGCCAGGCTCTGTCAGCGCGCCGGCGACGGCGAGCTGCTGATCGACCAGGCCAGCCGGCAGTCGCTGGACACCGAACTGGCGGCGCGCTTCGCGGCGCGGCCGCCGGAAGCCATCAAGGGTTACGAGGAGACGGTGATGCTGCACGCCTTGCAGCCGCGGCTGGCGGCATGACTGGGACCAGCCTTTATCAGGCCCTGGGCGGTGACGACGGCGTGCGCGCCCTGGTCGACGCCTTCTACGACCGCATGGAGCAACGGCCCGACTACGCCCTGATCCGCGGCCTGCACCCGGCCGATCTCGGCGGCTCGCGCGACAAGCTCTACTGGTTTCTCTGCGGCTGGACCGGTGGGCCGCAGTATTTTCAGGAGCGCTACGGGCATCCGCGCCTGAAGGCGCGGCATTTTCCGTTTTCCATCGGCATCGCCGAGCGCGATCAGTGGTTGCACTGCATGGCCGGCGCGCTGCTGCAACGGCGGGTGGAACCCGAGCTGGCGGCGGTGCTGATGCAGCATCTCGCTGGCACCGCCGACTGGATGCGCAACCGGCCCGAACCGGGTACGCCGGCCGGCGACGTTTAGCGGCCTGCCAGCCTTCGGCGGTGTTCGCGGGCTATTCCGCTTTCCCTTTGCGGAGGAGGGGGCAGCTCAGCGCTCAATAGCGCGCCAGAATCGCCTCGATGTCGTCGCGGATGGCATCAACGGCGGTGCCGAAGGGGATCACCCGCCGTGGCGGCGCGCCGTTGACGATGATCGCGAAGGCCATCCAGCCGCCGTTCTTCTTGCGCAGATAGCCGGCCATGGCGTTGACCGAGATCGGCTCGCTGAGCGTGCCGGTCTTCAGCGCCACCCGGTCCAGCCAGGCGGCGCTGCCACCACGGCGCAGGAAGGAGTAGGGCCCTTCGCGCGGCACCACCAGGCCGCCGTAGAAGGCGGGGAAGCGGCGGGTATCCCGGTACTGGTGCTCCAGCACCGACACCAGATCCTGTGCCGACAGGCGGTTTTCGGGAGTCAGGCCGGAGCCAGAGAACAGCACCGGCCGGGCGTCGTTCTTCTTGCCGGGCTGGGCGCGGGCGACGTAGTCGCTCAGCGCCTGGCTGGCGTCGGCCAGCGGCCCCGGCTTGCGGCCGATGGCGACCGCGACATTGAGGGTGATGAGATCGGCGACGTAGTTGTTGGAGTGGCGCAGCATGCGCGCCAGTTGTTCCTTGAGCGCCGCGCCTTCCACACGCGCCAGTTCGGTGGCGCCATTGGCGGGCCAGTCGGCGGAGACGCCGACGCTGCCGTCCACTCGCACACCCACCGAGCGCAGGGTTTCGCGCAGCAGCAGGCCGGTGCCGAGGCTGGGCTCGGACATGGCGCGGTACAGCGTCTGCATGCCGCCCATGGGCAGCTCGCCGCCGACGCGAAGAAAGTCGCCGCCGCCGTTGGTGAAACGGTCCAGGTAGAAGGTCTGGCGGCGGCCGGAGGGCACCACCATCACGCTGCCTTCGACCGCGATCGGCAGCTGCACGCCGCCGCAGGCGGTGATCTGCGCCGGCGTGCCGACGCGCTGCGGACGGACCTCGATGCACCAGTTGCCGTAGTCCACGCCCAGCGCGGCCAGCGGCGCGTTGTAGGCGGTCGCACTCTTCACCAGTGCATCGCAGCGGTCCTTGGTTTCGCAACCCAGGGGGCCGAACGGCGCGGTGCTGACGGTGATGCCGCCGTTGATGGCGGTGACTCCCGCGGAGCGCAACTGCACCGCCAGCGAGAACAGGGCCTGGTGATCGAGGGTGGAGTCGCCCTCGCCGTGCATGGTCAGCGCGCCCTCGATGGCGCCTTCGCGCGGGCCGCGCTCAGCCAGCAGGCGGGTGGTGAAGCTGCGGTCGGCGGGCCAGGAGTCCAGCGCGGCGCCGGCGGTCACCAGCTTGGTGACCGAGGCGGGCGACAGCCGGCTGTCGGCGTTGAGGTCGGCGACCGGCTCGTTGCGGTCGAGATCCACCACTAGCGCGCTGACCTTGCCGCCCTGGGATTGCAGCTTGCTCAGGGCGGGGAAGTCGGCTAGGGCGAGTCCCGGCGCGAGGGCCAGAAGAATCAGCGAAAGGGGGCGCGGCAACAGGCGAGGGGACGGCATCGAGAACCAATCTGAGGCCAGTCAGAGACGGCCAGGAAAAATCGGGGGCGACTGTATAGGGCTTAAGGACCCGGGCATCAACCCGGCTTCAGGCCCAGTGTGGGACAAAAGCCGGCTGGCTTGGTTCGATCTGGCCGAGCTGGGTGGCTGTAGCGCTGCCGGCCACCGCCGCGAACACGCTCTTGAAGCGCGCCATTTCCGCCGCCGTGCCGATGGTCAGCCGGGACCATTGTGGCCAGCTCGGCCAACTGCGGCCGATCACCACACCTTGGGCCGCCATCGCCGCCGCCAGTTCCTTGCCGGGCCGGCCGGCCTCGAACAGGAAGCAATTGGCCTCCGAAGGCGTCACCCGATGGCCGCGCGCCTCCAACCAGCCGGCGACGTCGGCCCGCAGCCTTGCGGTCTGCTGTTTGCGGCTGGGCACCAGGCTGGCGTCGCGCAGGCTGGCCAGCGCCGCCGCGACGCTGAGCACCGGCATCGGGTTGTTGCCGTAGGGCTTGAGCTTGGCCAGCAGGTCCGGCCGGCCCACCGCCAGACCCACCCGCAGGCCGGCCATGCCGTAGAGCTTGGAGAAGGTGCGCAGCACCACCAGCTCGCCGTCGGCGGCGACCAGATCGAGCACCGACTTCTGCTCGGAGTAATGGATGTAGGCCTCGTCCACCAGCAGCAGCGCGCCGGCCGGCTTGTGCGCCAGCGCGTACTCGATGGCGGCGCGCGGGGTGACCGAGCCGGTGGGGTTGTTGGGGTTGCAGATCACGATCAGCCCGGCCCTGGGGTCGGCGGCGAGCATGGCCTCGACATCGTGGGCGCCGTCGGCCAGCACCGGCACCGCGTGTACGGCGGCGCCGTTGGCGCGCGCGACCTCGGCGGCGCTCTCGAAGGTGGGGTCGGCGGTAATCAGGCTGCGTCCCGGCCCGGTGTAGGCCAGGCTCAGGTACTGCAAGGGCTCGCTGGAGCCGGCATAGGGCAGCACGTAGTCGGGCTTCAGCCCGTTCTGCTGGGCGAATTCCGCCACCAGCTCGCCGGTCAGCTCGAACAGGTAGCGGCCGCTGCGCGGGATCGCCTCGATGATCGCCTTGCGCGCGGCGATGCCCGGCCCCAGCGGGTTTTCGTTGTAGTTGAGCAGCACCGCGCCCTTGCCGGCGGCGGGTGCCGCCGCCTGGGCGAGGTCGGCCTCGGTCAGCGCCGGCAGAACCAGCGCGGCACCGCTGGCGGCGGCGAGTTGCAGAAAGTGGCGGCGGCTGAGAGCGGTCATGGGCGTAAGGCTCCTACGGCGGGGTGCGTTGCCAGCAACGGTAGCAAGAAGCGCTCCGCCTGCGGGCCGCAGCGACTCCCGCGGTGCTGGCAGGCCCTAGCGCATCTTGGACGGCAGCTTGATGGTCTCGCCCGCCACCATGAAGCGGCCATAGCCCCGGTGGTGCAGGGTGCGTGGGTCTTTGAGGCTGCTGTCCACCCAGGCCTTCTGCACCTCGACGACGAACAGCGCGTAGCTCTCCACCATGCGGGTATCGATCACCCGCGCCTCCAGGCTGGCGTAGCAGGCCTCGATCAGCGGCGGCGCGACGGTGCGCGCCGGCTTGGTGCTCAGGCCAAACTTCTTGAACTTGTCGGTCTTGGCACCGCTGCAATTGCCGCAGCCCACCACCTGCTTGGCGATCTCCACCGTGGGGATGTTGATGACGCATTCGCCGCTGGCCTGCAGCAGCCCGAAGGAATGGCAGCGATCACTCACCACGCAGGCGACCAGGGGTGGCTCGAACTCCAGCATGCTGTGCCAGGACAGCGTCATCACATTGGCACGCTGCCCATCGCCGGTGGTCAGCAGGATCACCGGCCCGGTTTCCAGCAGGCCGTAGACCTTGGACAGGGGATAGGCCCTTTTCGCCACGGCAGTCTCCGGTGATGGTTGCGTCTCATCCTCCCACAGCGGGGGCGGATGCCGGCGATTCAGGAGGGAAAGCCGGGAAACGAGGGAATCGACTCCAGGCCCTGGTCCCAGCTCGCCCGGCTCGCGGCGAAGAGATGCGCGTTCGGACGCAGGCGCAGCTCGCTGTCCAGACTGCCGGCGGGTACCGCCAGGAAGGCACCGGCGGTGTCCGCGTAAGGCAGCGCCGAGCCGCAGATCGAGCAGAAGGACCGGGTATGCCGGGTGCCAGGCAGGTTGTAGGTGCTGACCTTGTCCTGGCCGGTCAGCCAATTCAGCTTCGCGGTGGCGCTGAACAGATTGGCCGCGTGCGCCGAGCCGCTGTCCTTGCGGCAGTGCTCGCAATGACACAGGAAGAACTGCTCGAAGTCGCCTTCCACTTCAAAACGGACCTGGCCGCAGAGGCAGGAGCCAGAGTGCTTCGTACTCATCTTTAATTTCCGGTAATGGCGCGCTGGCTCAGCGCGCGGCGGCGCGCACCGGCGCCGGCACATTGCATAGCTCGATACGGCCGGTCGGTTCCAGGAACCAGTCCTCACGGCGGGTGCGTCGGGCCTCGACGTAGGCCTTCCAGGTGGCGGTGTCGGTGCGCAGCACCTCCAGCGCCGGGCGCTCCTCCGCCGGCAGTTCGCTGACTTTCTGCAGGCTGCGGATCGGCGTCGGCGCTTCGTCGGGTAGATAGAAACCCAGCGGGCCGTGGCCGCGCGGCAGGCTGGCGAGGTGCTCCATGCCCTGCAACACCCGGCCGACCAGGGTGACATTGCGGTCCAGGTGGCGCGGCGAGTGGCCGATGACGGCGTACAGCTCGGCGCCGCTGCCGCTGTCGGCGGTGTCGCCGCGTCCGGCGCCGACCATGCCGTAGCAGTGGGCGAGCCAGGCGCGGCCGAGCTTGCGGCTGCTGGCCACCGGAAAGCCCTGGTAGTAGCCCACGCCGGGCGCGTAGACATCGCCATCCGGCAGCGGGCTCAGGTCGAGGCCGGCGATGGGGCGGCTGAATTCGCCCGGCAGTTGCGGCTTGCCTTCGATCATCGGCCGGCGCTTGGCGGGGTCTTCGGCCTCGGCATTGGGGTCGCCCCATTGGGCGACGTAGTTGTCCTGCACGCGCACCACCGCCAGCCCGTCGTAATAGCGCTCGCGCGCCAGTTTCTTGATGTTGGCGACGTGCTGGGGCGCGAAGGCCGGCGCCAGCTCGATCAGCACCGGGCCGCCGGGCAGCCGCATCAGCAATAGGTTGTCGGGGTCCGGCGTGCGCCAGTCGCTGGCGCTGGATTGGGCGAGGATCTCGGCGCTGCTCAGCGGCGCGGCCGAAGCCTGCGCGGCGGCGAGCGCGAGCAGAGGTAGCGCGAGGGACAGCAGGCGGCGGAGAGTCATGGCGGCATCCGTGCGAGGGCCGCCCATTCTGAACTCAGGCGGCGCTGTTGGGCACCTCGTCCATCCATACCTTGAAGCCTTCCAGTACCGAGGGCCCGAAGCTGGTGGTGATGGCGACGTCGGCGGCGTCGCGACCACGCGCGATCAGCACGCGGCCGATGCGGCGGGCGTTGTTGCGCGGGTCGAAGGTGTGCCACTGGCCGCCCAGATAGACCTCGAACCAGCCGGCGAAATCGCCCGGCCCCCAGGGCTGC
>SCVA01000003.1 GCA_004297005.1 Nevskiaceae bacterium | reverse complement strand
CCTTCGGCGGCGGCGACCGCCTGGATCAGCGCGTGGCCCATGCGGCCGGTGGCGCCGTGAATACCGATACGTAGTGTCATCGCGAACGCCTCAATGGCTCTGGACGCCGACGATCTTCATCGCCAGCTCCAGCGCCTGTTCGTAGTTGAGTCGGGGATCAACCTGCGAGCGATAGGCGCGCTCCAGATCGGTTTCGGTGAGATTGCGGGCGCCGCCGACGCATTCGGTGACATCCTCGCCGGTCAGTTCCAGATGCACGCCCCCCAGGCGAGAGCCCGTGGCGCGATGAATCGCGAAGGCGCTGGTCAGCTCGCCGGCGATGTCGTCGAAGGCGCGGGTCTTGAGGCCATTGCTGGTGCTCTGGGTGTTGCCGTGCATGGGGTCGCAGAGCCAGAGCACCGGATGCCCGGAGCGCTTCACCGCCTCCACCAGACCGGGCAGGTACTGCTCGATCTTGCCGACACCCATGCGGTGGATCAGCACCAGCTTGCCGGCCTCGCGCTGCGGATTGAGCGCTTCGCACAGGGCGAGCACCCAGTCGGCGCCCATGCTCGGGCCGACCTTCACGCCGATGGGATTGGCGATGCCACGGCAGTATTCGACGTGGGCGCCGTCCAGCGCCGCCGTGCGCAGGCCGATCCAGGGGAAGTGGGTGGACAGGTTGTACCAGCCCGGCTGTCGCGGTACCTGCCGAGTCTGCGCCTGCTCGGCCCAGAGCAGCAGGGCCTCGTGGCTGGTGAAGAAATCCACGCGCTGGAAGTCGCTGATTGGCGCGCCGGCCAGGGTTTCCATGAAGCGCAGGGAGTCGCCGATGGCATCGACCCGCGCTTGATATTCAGCGGCGTGGGGGGCGTGCTGCACCCAGTCCAGATCCCAGTACTCGGGGTGGTGCAGGTCGGCGAAGCCGCCGTCGATCAGGCCGCGCACGAAGTTGATGGTCATCGCCGAGCGGGCATGGCCTTCGAGCAGACGCTGCGGATCGGGCGTGCGCGCCGCCAGCGTGAACTCCGGGGCATTGACCAGATCGCCGCGATAGCTCGGTAGCGTCACTCCGTCCTTGGTCTCGACGTCGGCCGAGCGTGGCTTGGCGTACTGGCCGGCAAAGCGGCCGACGCGGGTAACGCGGGTCTTCAGGCCGTGGGTGAGCACCAGGCTCATCTGCAGCAGCACCTTGAGCCGGTTGGTGATCAGCTCGGCGCGGCAGTCCGCGAAGCTCTCGGCGCAGTCGCCGCCCTGCAGCACGAAGCGCTCGCCACGCTGGGCGGCGGCGAACTCGGCCTTGAGCTTGTTGACCTCCCAGGAAGTCACCAGTGGCGGCAGCCGCTTGAGCTGCGCCAGCACCGCTTGCAGCGCGGCGGGGTCTGGGTAGGTCGGGTGTTGGGCGACCGTCTTGGTCTGCCAGCTTTCGGGGGTCCAGGTCATCGGTGACGCACGATCAAGGCGGTGGGGGCTGCGATAATGGGGGCGAAGTATAGACCCCACCCGCCCGCCTACCCGACTGATGACCGTGACTCCGGCCGCCGCGCACACCCCCTTGATGCAACAGTACCTGCGCATCAAGGCCGACTTCCCGGCGACCCTGGTGCTGTTCCGGATGGGCGACTTCTACGAGCTGTTCTACGACGACGCCCGCAAGGCGGCGCGGCTGCTCAACATCACCCTCACCCAGCGCGGCGAGTCGGCCGGCCAGCCGGTGGTGATGGCCGGCGTGCCCTATCACCAGCTCGACAACTATCTGGCCCGGCTGATCAAGGCCGGCGAGTCGGCGGCCATCGTCGAACAGGTCGGCGAGGTGGGCGTGGACAAGGGGCCGGTGCGCCGCGAGGTGGCACGCATCGTCACCCCCGGCACCGCCACCGACGAGGCCCTGCTCGATCCGCGCAGCAGCAACCGTCTGGCCGCCGTCTGCGTGCAGGACGGCCGCTACGGCCTGGCCTGGCTGGAACTCAGCTCCGGCAGCTTCCGGGTGCTGGAGACCACCAAGATCAGCGACTTCAGCGGCGAGCTGGCGCGGCTCAGACCCAGTGAGCTGCTGATCCCGGACGATCTCGCCTCCACGCTCGCCGAGGTCCTCTCCGGCAGCCCGGCCCGCCGACGCCCGCCCTGGCACTTCGACGCCGTCGCCGCCCGCCGCAAGCTGATCGAGCAGTTCGGCACCCGCGACCTGCGCGGCTTCGGCGCCGAGGACTTGCAGCCGGCGCTGGGCGCCGCCGGCGCGCTGCTCGCCTATGTCGCGGAAACCGCCCGCGCCCAGCTCGCCCACGTCGCCGGCCTGACCGTGGAGATTCCCGACGAGGCGCTGATCCTCGATGCCGCCAGTCGCCGCAATCTGGAGATCGACCGCACCCTGGCCGGCGAGCCTTCGCCCACCCTCGCCAGCGTGATGGACAGCGCGGTCAGCCACATGGGCAGCCGCCTGCTGCGCGCCTGGCTGCTACGGCCGCTGCGCGACCGCAAGCTGTTGTCCGCGCGCCAGGACGCGGTGCAGGAACTGCTCGCCGCCTCCACCGCCATCCCGCCACGCGCCCAGCCGCTGCACGAGCCGCTGCGTCTGGCGCTGCGCGACATCGCCGATCTGGAGCGCATCAGCGGCCGCATCGCCCTGCGCAGCGCGCGGCCACGCGACCTCGCCGGCCTGCGCGACACCCTCGCCAGCCTGCCGGCGGTGCGCGGCGCGCTCGCCGGCGCCGCCACCGCGCGCCTCGCCGAGCTGCTGGAGCGGCTGGGCCAGCACGAGGCGCTCATCGAGCGGCTGGCCGGCGCACTGGCCGAGTCGCTGCCGCTCCTGGCACGCGACGGCGGCGTGTTCCGAGCCGGCCACGACGCCACGCTCGACGAGCTGCGCGGCCTCTCGGAAAACGCCGACGGCTATCTGCTCGACCTCGAACGCCGCGAGCGCGAGCGCAGCGGCATCGACAGCCTCAAGGTCGCCTACAACCGGGTGCATGGCTACTACATCGAGGTCGGCAAGAGTCACGCCGCGAAAATTCCCGCCGACTACACGCGTCGGCAGACGCTCACCAACTACGAGCGCTACATCACCGAGGAGCTGAAGCGCTTCGAAGACACCGTGCTCTCGGCCCGCGACCGCGCGCTGACCCGCGAGAAGGCGCTCTACGAAGCCCTGCTGGAAGAGCTGGCCGGCCATCTGCCGGCACTGCAGGCGACCGCCGCCGCGCTCGCCGAGCTCGACGTGCTGGCGGCCTTCGCCGAGCGCGCCATGCAGTTGCGCCTGGTGCGGCCGGAGCTGGTCGAGAGCGGTGGCATCGAGATCGTCCAGGGCCGGCATCCGGTGGTGGAATCGACCCTGAGCGAGCCCTTCACCCCCAACGATCTGCGCCTGGACGAAGGGCGTCGCCTGCTGGTCATCACCGGCCCCAACATGGGCGGCAAGAGCACCTACATGCGCCAGGCGGCGCTGATCGTGCTGCTCGCGCACACCGGCAGCTTCGTGCCGGCCGCCTCGGCGCGCATCGGTCCCATCGACCGCATCTACACCCGCATCGGCGCCGGCGACGACCTCGCCGCCGGGCAGTCGACCTTCATGGTCGAGATGAGCGAGACCGCCAACATCCTGCACAACGCCACCGAGCAATCGCTGGTGCTGATGGACGAGGTCGGCCGTGGCACCTCCACCTACGACGGCCTGTCGCTGGCGCGCGCCAGCGCCGAACACCTGGCGGTGTCGGTGCGCGCCTACACCCTGTTCGCCACCCACTACTTCGAGATCACCGCGCTGGCCAGCGAGAAGCCCGGGGTGGCGAACGTGCATCTGGAAGTGGCCGAATACTCGACGTCCGGCAATGGTGCCGGCGCCGACGCCGGCGGCGAGACGCTCGCCTTCCTGCACAGCGTGCGGGAAGGCCCCGCCAACCGCAGCTATGGCCTGCATGTGGCGGCGCTGGCCGGTGTACCCAAGCCAGTGATCGAGCAGGCGCGGCGCATCCTCGCAGAGCTAGAGCAGCAGCCGGAGAAGGCGCCGAAACCCGACCGCAAGGCACCGCAGCTCTCGCTGTTCGCCGAACCGCCGTCAAAGGCGCTGGCGGCACTCGACGCCCTGGACCCGGACGAGCTTTCGCCCAAGCAGGCTCTGGAAGCGCTCTACAAGCTGAAGAAGTTGCGGTGAGGGCGGCGGCCGCTGGCCGCCTGTGAGGGCGCGGGTTCGCTGCGCTCCCCGCTGTAAGGGCGCGATGCTGCGCATCGCTGTGAGGGAAAAGCCGAAACGGAGTGTGGGCATCGCTGGTCCTGCAGCACTTGCTGACGCTTATCCCTCACAGGGCCGCGCAGCGGCCCGACCTCACAGCGAGCCCGCGCAGCGGGCAGCGCCCTCATAGGCGGCCAGCGGCCGCCGCCCTCACCGGCTCAGTGCAGCATCATGAACGTCTGCAGCTCGCCAACGATGAAGCCCAGCACGGCGCCGACCACGATCAGCGACCACTCGTCTTCCTTGAATGCCGGCCGCAGCATGCCCTCGAACTCCTCGGGGCTGAGCTTCTGCATACGCTCCTGCAAGGTGTTGCGGATGTCCATCGCGCCCTCGGCGTAGCCATCGACGTGGCGCAGAGTCTTGGGCAGGGTCTTCACCAGCTTTTCGGTGACGGTCTGCTTCATCTGCTGGTACTGGCGCGAGCCGATGGCGAAGGCCACCAGCGGCCGGGCGAAACCGGCCTGCTCATCCACGGTCCTTTCGACGTGCTTCTGCACCAGCGCAAACAGACGGTCGGACGCCGGCCCTTCCAGCACGGCCTCCCAGATGTTGGCCGGGGTGATGATCTGGTCGGAAACCAGGCGCGCGTAGTCGCGCGAGACCTCTTTCTGGCGGCGCAGGAACAGACCCTGGTAGGTCAGCCCGAGAATCTTCTTCGGCTGCTTGGGGTGAAACAGCATCTGCAAGGCCAGCCAGTCGGAGGCGAACCCGATGAACAGGCCGAATGCCGGCAGGATCCAGGGCGACTGGTAGAACAGCCAGACCACCATCTGGATCAGACCGATGATGAAACCGAACACCAGGCCGGAGTGACCGAAGAAGCGGAATTCCTTGCGCCCCACCTCGGAGAACACCCGGTTGAGCAACTGCTTGTCGCGCAGCAGCGCGGTGATGACCATGTGCTTTAGGTCAAACATCTGGCCGATGTTGCTGCGCAGCTCGGCCATCACCTGGCCGACCACCTGCGGCGCTTCGGACTGCACCCGCTTGATCAGGCGCTCGCGGGCGAAGTTGGGCAGCAGCTCCCAGAGTCCCGGCTGGTATTGCGAGAGCACCTCGCGGGTGATCTGCTCCACCGCGCCGAGCATGGGTTTTTCGATTTCGGCGGCAATCTGCTTGGGGTCCAGGCGCGAGAAGATTTCCTCGACGGTGATCAGCCGGCTGCTGATGACGTCCACCGCGATGCTGGCCATCTTCTCCGCCTTGCGCGGAATCACGCCCTGCCAGCCGAGGTAGGGCTTGATGCCGACGAATTCCAGCGGCTGGAACATCATCCGCACCGCCACGATCTTGGTGACATAGCCGATCACCGCCGCGATCAGCGGCATCGACAGATACAGCCACCACTGCGCCAGAAAGTTGGCCTGTGCGGTCAGCAAGGCGGCGTGCAGGCTCTGCAACATGCAGTCTTTCTCCCCTCGATTAGGATTCTTGTGTCGGGAAGGCTAGCAGACCGGTGAGCACAAAAAAGCCCGCTTGCGGCGGGCTTGGTGGTTTTGCGCAAGAGCCGGGCGACTGGCGCCCTGGCAGCGGCAAGCTCGCTAGTTGCCCGTCATGCCAGCCTGCTCCAGCGAGCAGCGCACCGCAAACAGCACGCAGGTGACGAACACGCAGACCATCACCGCGCCCATGAAGATCAGCTTGCCGGGGCTCGCCTTCTGGAAATCGCGCTGATGCGCCTTGGAGCTCTGCACGCCGAACATCGCCGCCGCCGCACTGGCGGCCGCGGAAGCCAGGCCGCTGTCCTTCTTTTCGGCGCTGTCAGGGGGCGGGGTGTGTTCGGACTCGGGCTGATTCATGGCTCTTTAGAAGATTGCCGCAGGTGGAAACGACTCAGTAGTCGGCGAGGATCTTGGACGACACGATCTGGTCGCGCGCCGATTTGACCTTGACGTCCTCGCCTAGCAAGGCCTCCAGTTTGCCACCAACCAGGGGGATGCCGCAGGACAGCGTCCACTTCATGCGATTGACCGCGCTCTTGGCGTCGCCTTCCAGCTTCATCTCGGCGGTGACCTTCACTGGCGCGCCCTTGATCTCGGTGGTGATCTTGCCAGTCTTGCTGGCGGCGTCCCAACTGTCGGTCTGGGTCACGCTGATGCGCTCGCCAATGAACTTCTTGGCGAAGTCCGGCAAAGGAGCGTCAGAGCCAGCCTCGTAGTGCACAGTGATGGAAAAGCCCTTAGCCGAGTGCTGATAGTCCAGCACCTGGATGTTGCTGTAGCCGGCGTCCTTGTACTTGCGCTCGAAGAAGGCGCGGTCGGAATACATCTTCCAGACGCTGGCCACGCCCTTGCCGAACTTGTGTTCGAGATCAATCTTGGTGCTCATGGTTTCTCCCCTGTTCGAGTCTTATCACTGCCTAAGAAAAAGGCCGCCGAGCGGATGCGCGGCGGCCTTGGGAACAACACGTCTTACTTCGTGGACATCTTCTGCACCGAGGCAGCGGAGAAGTAGTCCTTGCTGAAGTTGGCGGTCAGGTCGAAGGGCTTGTCTTCGTTGAACGCCGCAGTAATGAAGTAACGGCCGGAAGTGAAGTGGTAGATGATTTCCGGCACGGTGGAACCCGACTGGATGTTCGAGCCCCAGACGTAATGGCCTTCCTGGAACTGGTACAGGTTGCCGCGCGAGTCGTAGTTGTCGGCGGCAATGATGTTCCAGCTATCCTCGTCCACGTACATGACGCGCTTGGCGAAGGTGTGGCTGGTACCCGGCTTGACGGTGGCTTCCACCACCCAGACGCGGTGCAGCTCGTAGCGCGGCAGGTCGGTGTTCAGGTGCTTCGGCTTGGCCAGATCCTTGTACTTCACGGTCGGCGCCGCGATCTTGTAGCTGTCGTAGGGGATGTAAATCTCCTTCTTGCCGACCAGCTTCCAGTTGTAGCGCTCCAGCGCACCGTTGAAGACGTCCACCTGGTCATAGAACTCGTGGCCATCGGTGCCCTCGTAGGGGTTATCGCAGCATACGGTCGGCGCGCGGCGGATGCGCTTGATGCCGGGCGAGTAGAGCCAGGCCGCACGGCCGTCGTTGCCCAGACCGGCCTTCTCATGCACCAGGATGAAGGTGCCAGCGAGACGCGGCGGCGCCACGGTGCGCGACAGGTACTTGAGGAATTCGCCGGAGCTCTTGGTGAGCGGCACCGGAGCTTTGATCGAGGCATAGGAGAACTGCACGTCCTCGATGATCTTGGTGAGCTGGAACTCGCCATTGGGCTGCACGATCATCTGGTTGTTGAAGCGGGTCACCGCCTCGCCACGCCACTTCAGCTTGTGGTTCCAGACCGGCTCGGCGCCATTCTTCGGAATCGGGAAGGGGAAACCCAGCTTGCAGTTGTCGAGCAGATCGGTGCCGATCAGTTCGCAGGTGGTGGCATTGGCCTTGGTGGCGTCATAGATCGGCTGCGGCCACGACGTCTGACGATGCGTCGGGTAGACGTTCATCTTGTAGGTGTCGTAGGTCTTCAGCAGGTACTTGTGCCCCTCGGTCAGCTTGTCCTTGTACTGGTCCAGGCTGGCCTTGGTGATGGTGAACTTCGGCTTCTCGGCCATGATCTTTTCGTCGATCGGGAACTCGCCCTTCAACGAGCCCTTCTGCGCCGCCGGAGCCCATTCCGGAATGCTGCCATCCTTGTTGCCGGCCTTTTCGGCGCCGACGGGCGTGAGTGTGGTGCCGAGCTTGGCTGCTTCGTCAGCACCGACTTTTGCAACGGCCTGTTGGGCCGCAAGGCTCAGCGCAATCGCGCCCAGCGCTAAGGACAGATTTTTCATGTCCGATTTTCTCCTCAGGAGGTGGCAGTGTTCGCAGGCATTACGAACCCTGCGAGGCGGTGGATGCTAACGAATATTCCGCATGCGCGCCAAGCTGACTGTATCTTCGGTGGCAAGGGCAATTATTGCTGCATTGCGATAGCGGAAAGCACCCGGGACAAGGGCTTGCGCAGATCGAGCTCGGCGCCCAGGGTCGCCAGGGCGATGAAGACGCCGGCCAGACGTCGATGCAGGAACACGATCTCCCGGGGCGGAACCCGGAAGCTCAGCGACACCGCGTTCCTGGCCGCAATTTGACTGACCCGCATCGGCAGGTCGGATGCGCCGAAGCGGTAGGCGCCGCGCGCATTGAGCAGCTCCTTGGGGGCGTGCTCTGGATCGAAGGGCTCGACGATGCGGGCACACATTTCTGTGAACGCCTGCAGTGCCGCCGGGGGAAAATTCCTGTCAGTCAGGCCGATGGCCGTCGCGCCCGCACCGACCGTCGGCGCATCACGGAGCAGCGCGCCGCGCAGGATCAGCGCGTAGTCGCGGACAAAATCGGGCTCGTAAACCCGGGTGGCGCCGAAATCCAGCAGAACCAGCCGATCGCGACCGTCGGCATCAAGGCGAACGCGATAGTTGCCGAAGTGCGGGTCGGTCTGCACCAGCCGCCATTCGAAGAACTCCCGCAGGAACAGCTCGGCGAAGGCCAGTCCCAACGCATTGCGACGGGCCTGCGGCAACTCCCTTACCTGCGCGTCCTGCACCGAGCAACCAGATTCGTAGGTGGTGGTGAGCACGGTGGCGGCGCTGTACTCCGGCAGCACCCGCGGCATCGCATAACGGGGATCGCCCGCGAGACGACGGGCGAACTCCTCGGTCCAGGCGCGCTCCTGCACGTAATCGCATTCGCGCAGCAACATCTCCCGCACCTCGGCGAAGATCGGTGCCAAGTCGAAGTTCTTCGGCGTCAGCCGGCTGGCGATGATCAGCCGTGAGAGCGTTTTGATGTCGCTGTCGATGGCCGAGGCCACGCCCGGGTACTGGATCTTCACCACCAGCTCCAGGCCGTCGCTGCGCCGGCGAGCCCGGTGCGCCTGGCCCAGCGAGGCGGCGGCGATCGGCGTGTGGTCGATCTCCAGCTCGCGAAGGACTTTCGCGCCCAGAGCCTGTTCCAGTTGCGGCGCCACCACATTCCAGGCCACTGGCATCGAAGAGTCCTGCAGGGTGGACAGTACCTGCACCGCCTCCTCTGGCAGAAAGTACTGCGCGTAAAGCGAGAGCATCTGCCCCGCCTTCATCACGCTACCCTTGAGCTGGCCCAGCTCATCCGCCAGCACCTGGGCCTGCTGGGCGTAGAAGCGGCGGTCGGCCTCAGTGCGGGAAATCTCGCCCCGGAAGATGTTGGAAAGCGAGTGCAGGGCGATCTTCGCGCCCGCCCCCATGCCCAGCCTGGCAAGCGCCAGATTGCGCTCCAAGGGTCGGGTTTTCAGGCGCGCGATGGTAGGCTTCGCGGCATCGAATTCGTCTTCCGACATCCCTGATCTCATGAGTTCTCTTGCCGACATTCTATTGGCCGCCCATCACCGCGACGAACTGATCACCGATGCCGCCCGCCTGGTCGAGCAGTACATCCAGCAGCGTGGCGGTCTCAAGGGCATGGGCCTGAGAACCGGTCTTTCCCTGGTGAAGGCGGCCAAGCCCGACATCCTGAACCGCGCCAGCGACCGCATGCTGCCGGACATGGTGCGGGCGCTGGAACCGCTGTATCAGGAGTTCCGCGGCTCCGGCAGCGGCGACTTTTCCGTCTTCCTGGACCGCCGCGCCGATACTGCCGTGGAGCTGCTGCTGGGCGTCGCCGACGCCAAGGTGGCTGCGGCGCACAACGCAGCGGCCAAGGCGGTCTACCAGAGGCTGCGTAGCGGAGCAGCCGACGAGGTCCGCAGCCTGCTGCCGCGCATCGGCAAACTGGTCAGCGCCTACCTTTGAAAACTGCTGATCACCTGTTCGCCGGACCTGAATGCGAAAACAGGATGACAGCCTTCTGACAGGCCGCTATAAACACTACAAATTCGTCGGGCGGCATGTGTCCGGCGGTCAAGAATTACATCCGGAGGACTCATGCGTACCCACTGCCGCCCCAGTTCCCTACTGGCCGTTCTCGCCCTTGGACTGAGCGCCACCTCAGCCCAGGCCCTCAGCCTCAATTTCGATTCGCTCGGCATCGAGGGCACACTTAACAATACCGTCACCGTCGGCGCCCAGTGGCGCATGGAGACCCGCTCGGAGGATCTGGTCGGCAAGGCCAACCTCAACCAGGGTGTCTGCCGTGGCGTGTATCAGTCCTGCCAGGGTCTGTTCAGGGATCAGATCTACCCGAGCGAACAGCTCGTCCGGTCGCCGGGCGCCGCAACCATGCGCACCGATAACGGCAATCTCAACTACGACCGTTACGACATGACCCAGGGCGGCATCCGCCTGACCCAGGACATCACCCTCAACAAGGGCGACTTCGGGTTCTTCGCGCGCGCCATTTCCTTCTACGACGTGCTCAACGACCAGAAGAAGGACTACTACCCCAGCCTGATCACCACCGACAACGCCGGCCGCGTGGGCATCACCGACGATACCGTCGCCAACCGTTACTTCACTCGCGTGTACGGCCCGGGCGAAGCCACCGAGCTCGAGCGCACCGACTCCACCCTGCGCCGCCAACTGGTGGCCGATGTGCAACTGCTGGACTTCAATTTCTTCGGCAAGCTGCCGATTCCCTTCACCGAGGACAGGGAATTCGGCTTCAAGATCGGCCGGCAGAACGTGAACTGGGGCGAGTCCACCCTGCTGGTCATCAACTCGCTGAACCAGGCCCAGCCGGTCAACGCCAACAACCTCAACCGCTTCGGTTTCATGGTGGAAGAGGTGTTCACGCCGGTGAACATGGCCTTCTTGAGCTTCGAGCCCTATGAGAACGGCACCATCGAAGCCTTCTATCAGTTGGAATGGAAGCCGGTGGAAATCCCGACGCCGGGTAGCTATCTGTCGAGCAACGACATCGGCACCGACAACCTGATGAACTACGTCAACCTGTCCTTCGGCGGCTCGGTGGACGACAAGGACAAGGTCGGCTACTACCTCGACAACCCGCTGTCACTGGTCACCGGCACTACCGCCAACATCAGCCGCCTGCCAGATCGCGAACCCGATTCCTCGGGGCAGTTTGGCATCGCGCTCAAGACCTATTTCGAGGATCTCAACGGCGGCACAGAGATCGGTCTGTATTTCATGAACTACCACTCGCGCCTGCCCTACGTCAGCTTCAACGCTGGCCAGGCCAGCTGCGCGCGCCGCGAAGGCAACGACCTTGGCATCGACGCCACCAACTCGGCGGAAATCTTCCTGACTTGCCCCAACCTGCCGGTGCTCATCGAGCCGAGCGCCCTCAACCAGTTCCGCCTGGACGCAGTGGACACCATCCTGCGCAATCCCGAGATTCTGCTGAACAACGACCTTGGGCTCGGCCTGGATCCCAGCGTACTCAACGTGCTCGGCAGCCTGCTGTTGGGCGGTGACCCCAGCGATCCGGACGATCTGGTCAAGCTCGACTCCGGCCCGTTCTTCCTGGAGTACCCGGAAAACATCCAGCTCTTCGGCCTCTCGTTCAACACTACCGCCGGCGACTACTCCTTCCAGGGTGAAGTCGCCTACCGGCCCAACCTGCCCTTGCAGGTGTCGGTGATCGACGTCGCCTTCGCCGCCGCCCAGCCCTTCCTGACCCGCTGCGGTGGCAAGGCCGAAGACGGCTCGACCATCAACTGCGCCGGCTCCAGCGCCGGACGCGGCTGGGCCGAGGACGGCACCCGTGTCGACTACGACCGCAGCGACTTCGACCCGAATTGCGTGGCCAACGGCAACTGCGACACCGTCAACCTGCTACTGGGCAGCGCGCCCAATTCGGCGCGCTCCTTCCCCAGCTTCCTCTGGGCCTACCGCGGCAACACCTTGGGCGAAGCCAAACCGGGTGAGTACATCCAGGGCTACGAGCGCTTTGACGTGCTGCAGTACAACCTGGGCATCACCCGCATCTTCGGCGCCACCGAGAACCCCTTCGGCGCTGACCAGATCATCTCTCTGGTCGAGATCGGCGCGACCCATGTGCCGAATATGCCTTCGCTGGACGTGCTGCAGATTGACGCGCCGGGCGTGTACTACCACGCCAGCGCCGGTGCCGATGGCTCTGGCGCCGACGGCTCGCGCCAGGCCTGCGTCACCAATCCCAACTGTGTGGTTGGCGCCGATGGCGGTCGTTTCAATCCGCACCAGGCCGATCTCGAAGCATTCGCCGATCCGTTCTCCTGGGGTTATCGCTTCGTCAACATCATCAAGTACGAGAGCATCCTGCCTGGCATCTCGCTGCAGCCCTTCATCGTGTTCGCCCATGACGTCAACGGCACCGCGCCGGGGCCGGGCGAGAACTTCATCCAGGGCCGCAAGAGCGTGACTGCCAATTTCGAGGTGCGCTACAAGTCGGACTTCTCGTTCACCGCCGGCTACAACTGGTATTGGGGTGGCGGCGCCAGCAACCTGATCCACGACCGCGACAATCTGCAGTTGTACGCGCGCTATCTGTTCTGAGCACCAGGGCATGACGAGCCCCAGGTCTGGAGTCTCGGACCTGGGGCTTTTTGTTGGCTCGGTAGGGGCGCTTTTGCAGCGCCCTTTCATGATGTGCGCTTCGCGCGTTCGCTAGACCAAGGCACGCCCCGCTAGGGGAAAGGCAGCGGAACTCGCCCCAACACGTCGCCGCTAGCGCCCCAACATCGGCAGGTTCAAACCCTGCTCGCGCGCACAATCCTGCGCGATGACGTAGCCCGCATCGGCATGCCGCATCACCCCGGTCGCCGGATCGTTGGTAAGCACCCTCGCCAGACGCCGGTCGGCGGCCTCGCTGCCGTCGCAAACGATCACCATGCCGGCATGCTGCGAATAACCCATGCCGACGCCGCCGCCGTGATGCAGCGACACCCAGGTGGCGCCGGAGGCGCAGTTGAGCAGGGCATTGAGCAGCGGCCAGTCGCTGACCGCATCGCTGCCGTCGGCCATCGCCTCGGTCTCACGGTTGGGGCTGGCCACCGAGCCACTGTCGAGATGATCGCGGCCGATGACGATGGGTGCTTTCAGCTCGCCGCTGCGCACCATCGCGTTGAAGGCCAAGCCCACCTTGGCGCGCTCGCCCAGGCCGATCCAGCAGATGCGCGCCGGCAGGCCCTGAAAGGCGATGCGCTCGCGCGCCATGTCCAGCCAGTGGTGCAGGTGCGCGTGTTCGGGCAGCAGCTCCTTGACCTTGGCGTCGGTGCGCCAGATGTCCTCGGGCTCGCCGGACAGCGCCGCCCAGCGGAACGGCCCGACACCACGGCAGAACAGCGGCCGGATATAGGCCGGCACGAAGCCGGGAAAGTCGAAGGCGTTGGCGACGCCGACTTCCTTGGCCATCTGCCGGATGTTGTTGCCGTAGTCGACGGTGGGGATGCCCAGGCCGTGGAAGCCGAGCATGGCGCGCACCTGCACCGCCATCGACTGCTTGGCGGCGGCGATCACTCCCGCCGGATTCGCCGTGCGCTGCGCACGCGCCTGCTCTAGCGACCAGCCGGCCGGCAGATAGCCGTTGAGCGGGTCGTGGGCGCTGGTCTGGTCGGTGACCAGATCCGGCCGCGCCCGCGCATCGCCCGCCTGCGTGCGGCGCAGCAGCTCCGGAAACACCTCGGCGGCGTTACCCAGCAAACCGACTGAAATCGCCCTGCCCGACCGGTGCGCGGCCTCGATCTTGGCCAGCGCCTCGTCGATGGACTCGGCGCTCTCATCGAGATAGCGGGTGCGCAGGCGCATGGCGATGCGGCTGGGATCGCACTCCACCGCCAGCATCGAGGCCCCGGCCATGGTGGCGGCCAGCGGCTGCGCGCCGCCCATGCCGCCGAGCCCGCCGGTGAGTATCCAACGCCCCTTCAGATCGCCACCGAAGTGCTGGCGGCCGGCCTCGACGAAGGTTTCATAGGTGCCCTGCACGATGCCCTGGCTGCCGATGTAGATCCAGGAGCCGGCGGTCATCTGGCCGTACATCATCAGGCCCTTGGCATCGAGCTCGTGGAAGTGCTCCCAGCTCGCCCAGTGCGGCACCAGATTGGAATTGGCGAGCAGCACGCGCGGCGCGTCGGCATGGGTCTTGAACACGCCGACCGGCTTGCCGGACTGGATCAGCAGGGTCTCGTCGTCTTCAAGGCGCTTCAGCGTTTCGACGATGGCGTCGTAGCAGGCCCAGTTGCGGGCAGCGCGGCCGATGCCGCCATAGACCACCAGATCCTCCGGCCGCTCGGCGACCTCGGGATCGAGGTTGTTCATCAGCATCCGCAGCGGCGCCTCGGTAAGCCAGGACTTGGCGCTGAGCGCAGTGCCGCGCGCGGCGCGGACCAGCCTGGGCGCCGACTGCGGCCGGGAGAAATCGTTCATGGCGGGACCTCCGCGTGGGGACGCCCGATGGTAACCCCGGTCAGAGCCCGGGAATCACTGTCTCGCCGACCGTCACCTCGGCACCATCCATCAGCGCATAAAGCTGTTCGAGGCCGGTGCGGATCACCAAATGGGTGTCGCTGCCTTCCCAGCCATGACCAGCCAGCGCGCTGGTGTAGACCTGGCCACCGGCGCCGTACACCGGCCCAAGAACCAGGCCGCTGGCGGTGGTGCCGTCCTCGGCGTCGCCGCGCAGCAGTACCGTGTAGAGATGGCTGGTGACGCCCTGGCCACTCAGCGCCAGAAACATCTCGCGGCTCTGGGTCGTGGGCACCAGGCCATCGTCGACCGCGTGAACCAGCACCACCGACTTGAGATAGGCGTAGTCGGCGGCGCGGGCGACGTTGGTGATCTCCAGGTAGTTGTTGGGTACCTGCTCGATGGGGCCGCCGTTCTCGGCCTCGATTTCGGCCTGGGCGATGGCGCCGTCCGGCACGACGGGCGCCACGGTGCGGACGATCAGGTATTCCTCCGCCAGATTGTGTACGCCCTCCAACGCCACCCAGTCATCGAACAAGGGGCTGCCGTCGGCACGCACGGCCTCCGGCGCCGCCAGCGCCACGCCGGCGACATTGCCGCCCATGCTCACCGCGAAGGCGTGGACGGTCTTGATCGAGGGATAGCGGTCGAGAAAGTAACGCGCCGCGGCGATGGAGTCGGCCGCGCCGGCACGCGCGCGCCAGCCGTAGTGTGGAATCGGCTCCTGCAATTGCCCGCTGTAGTCCATGGCCACCGCCACCGCACCCTTGGCGGCGACGCTTTGCAGATGCCGGCGCCAGGAGCAGGAGTCGTTGCCGTGGCCGTGAAACATCACCACGAGCTGCGTGGGAGCGGCTTCGGCCGGCAGCACGTAACGACCGGAAGGCAGGCCCAGGAGGCTGGCAAGGCCGACGCCGGCGTCGCTCATTTCCCGCAGACGCGTATCGGCCTGCTGATCGCAGGGAATCTCCAGGGCCAGCTTGCCTCCGACGCCGCCACCGCCGGACACGCTACCGTCGCCACCAAGGTCGCAGGCCACCAGGCCAGTGACCGACAGGACCAAGGCGACCATCCGCCACGCACGGCCACCGCCGCAGGCGCTTTGCATACCACGCATTTGCTACTCCTCACTCCAGCACCAGGGAGCCGGTCCGGAAGCGGTCTACGCCGCCTCATCCTCGGAACACCGGCCTTATCGACATGATTAACGCGTCACATGGCAGCCCGCCGACGACCCCGGGCCGAGCAGTCTGCTCTAAGCGCGCGCGGCGTTGCCGGCGATCAGCTCCGCCCAGCGCGGCGCCAGCGCCGGCGCCAAGTCATGGCCCATGCCCGCGATCAGCTCCAGCCGGGCACCACGGATCAGGCGGGCGCTGCGCTCACCGCAGGCCGGCCGCAGCAGGGGATCGGCGAGGCCGTGCACCACCTGGGTGGGCGCGCTGATCTGCGGCAGCAGCGACTCGATGCTGCCGGTGGTCAGCACCGCATGAGTCTGGCGGGCGACGCCGGCCGGCCGGAACGCGCGGTCGTAGGCCTGGCCGGCGAGCCGCGCGCGGTACTCGTAAGAGGTGGGAAATCCCGGGCTACCGACCCGCCGCAGCATCGCCGTGGACCGCCGGATCACCTGCTCGCGGGTGCGCGGCTTCGGCCCGATGCCGGCCATGCGCCAGAGCACATCGAAGCGCGCCGACGGCAGGCTGGGATCGTTGGTGCTGGACATGATCGAGTTCAGGCTCAGCACCCGCCGCGGATACCGGGCCGCGAGGATCTGCGCCACCATCCCGCCCATCGAGGCGCCGACCAGATGCGCGCGGGCAATGCCCAGCGCGTCGAGCAGGCCCACCGCATCCTCGGCGAGGTCGTACAGGTTGTAATTGGACTCGGCCGGAAGGCCAAAGCGGCTGCGCAGCCAGTCCTGCGGGATGCGCGTCGGCAGGCCACGGTCGCCGTCGGAGGACAAGCCGGCATCACGATTGTCGAAACGGGTCAGCCGGAAGCCCTGCCGCACCAGCCGCTCGCAGAGCGCGTCCGGCCAGTGGATCAGCTGGCCGCCCAGGCCCATCAGCAGCAGCAGCGGCTCGCCCTGCTCCGGACCAGCCTGTTCCCAGGCGATTTGCAGGCCATTGACGCAGGCGCTGCCGGCGGTCCAGCACAGTTTCATTGCCGTTGTGTGTCCTTTTGGTTGCAGACTGATGACAAAGGACGCGCAAATTACCAGCCAGTTCGGCCGGCGTACGGCAGTTTTTTGTTACAGGCGATGAATGGCGGTCCTCAGCCCCATCACCAGGCTCCGCACCGACGCCGTCCGGACGCTCAGGCGGTAGCGGAAGGCTCCGGCGCCGCCATGTAGAGCGTGCGGGTCGGGTAGGCGAAGCCGATGCCCTCGGCCCGGAACTGGCGCAGCAAATCGAGATTGATCGCCTGCTGGGTGTCCATGAACAGGTTGTAGTCGGGATCCAGCATCCAGTAGACCACCTCGTAGTCCAGGCTGGACTCGCCGAATCCGGCGAAGTGGGCGCGGTCGAAGCGGGTATTGGGCTGCCGCTCGATGATCTGGCGCACCGCCAAGGGAATCGCCTCCAGCCGGCGGTCATCGGTTTCGTACAGAACCCCGAACTTGAACACCACACGCCGCTCCCGCATGCGCTTGTAGTTGCGCAGTCGCGCCTTGAGCAGATCGCTATTGGAGAACACCAGTTGCTCGCCGCCCAGACTGCGCACGCGCGTGGTCTTAAGGCCAACATGCTCGACGGTGCCCATGTAGTCATCGACGATGATGAAATCGCCGATCACGAAGGGTTTGTCGATCACGATGGACAAACTCGCGAAGAGGTCTCCCAGGATGTTCTGTACGGCCAGCGCCACGGCGATGCCGCCCACGCCCAGGCCAGCGACCATGGCGGTCACATCGACGCCCAGGTTGTCGAGCATCAGCAGCAACACCAGGGCCCAGAGCACCACCCGGCCGATGAAGCTCAGCGCCGCCAGCGAGGTTGCCGCAGCGGCGTCGGTCTGCAGTGTGCGGGCGCGGTAGCCTGCCAGCCAGAAGTTCAAACCCGCGCTGCCCCAGAGACCGACCTGCGCGAAGAAGGCGATGGTGGCCGCACCCTTGAGCACCTGGTCGAGACGTACCGGCAGCTCCAGCATGCGACTGCCGATCAGCAAGGTCACGAACAGCAGCAGCCCCTGATGCGTGGCGCGAATGACGCTGATGAGGGAGTCGTCGATCTCGGTCGTCGTCCGCCGGGCGATCGCGGAAAGCCGGTTGATCGCCACCCACTTCAGCACGGCGATCAACAGATTCACCAACAAGGCAGCGCCGATGGCGCTGAGCCACTTCAACAGGCTGTTACCGGCGATCACCAGCTCAAGCAGGTCGGAAAACTGCATCGTATTGAGTCTCCAGAAAAATTCTGTCAGGGCTATACCGACAAACCCTCATCCACATGGTTCCGACGGATTTCGGTCCGGATGACCGAACCGAGGCCGCTTTGGGGAGTCCCGCTCAGGCCTTGCGATAAACCTCCGCGCCCTGCTGCTTGAACTCCGCGGACTTCTCGGCCATGCCCTGGGCCAGGGCCGCCTGCTCGTCGGCGCCGACCTGGGCGGCGTAGTCGCGCACGTCTTGGGTGATCTTCATCGAGCAGAAGTGCGGGCCGCACATCGAGCAGAAGTGCGCGAGCTTGGCGCCCTCCTGCGGCAGGGTCTCGTCGTGGAATTCCTTGGCCTTGTCGGGATCGAGGCCGAGGTTGAACTGATCCTCCCAGCGGAACTCGAAGCGCGCCTTCGACAGCGCGTTGTCGCGCACCTGCGCGCCCGGCCAGCCCTTGGCCAGATCAGCCGCGTGAGCGGCGAGCTTGTAGGTGATGATGCCCTCGCGCACGTCGTCCTTGTCCGGCAGGCCCAGGTGCTCCTTGGGCGTGACGTAGCAGAGCATCGCCGTGCCATACCAGCCGATGTTGGCGGCGCCGATGCCGCTGGTGATGTGGTCGTAGCCGGGTGCGATGTCGGTGGTGAGCGGGCCGAGCGTGTAGAACGGTGCCTCGAAGCAGTGCTTGAGCTGCTCGTCCATGTTCTCCTTGATGAGCTGCATGGGCACGTGGCCGGGGCCTTCGATCATCACCTGCACGTCGTGCTTCCAGGCCTTCTCGGTCAGCTCGCCGAGCGTGTGCAGCTCGCCGAACTGCGCCTCGTCATTGGCGTCGGCAATGCTGCCCGGACGCAGGCCATCGCCCAGCGAGAAGCTGACGTCGTAGGCCTTCATGATTTCGCAGATTTCCTCGAAGTGCGTGTAGAGGAAATTCTCTTTGTGATGGGCAAGGCACCACTTGGCGAGAATGGAGCCGCCACGGCTGACGATGCCGGTCATGCGGTTGGCGGTCCAGGGGATATAGCGCAGCAGCACGCCGGCGTGGATGGTGAAGTAGTCCACGCCCTGCTCGGCCTGCTCGATCAGCGTGTCGCGGTAGATCTCCCAGGTCAGTTCCTCGGCCTTGCCGTTGACCTTCTCCAGCGCCTGGTAGATCGGCACCGTGCCGATCGGCACCGGCGAGTTGCGGATGATCCACTCGCGGGTCTCGTGGATGTTCTTGCCGGTGGAGAGATCCATCACCGTGTCGCCGCCCCAGCGGGTGCTCCAGACCATCTTCTCGACTTCCTCGGCAATCGAGGACGACACCGCCGAGTTGCCGATGTTGGCGTTGATCTTCACCCGGAAGTTGCGGCCGATGATCATCGGCTCCAGCTCCGGGTGGTTGATGTTGGCGGGGATGATGGCGCGGCCGCGCGCGACCTCGCTGCGCACGAATTCCGGCGTCACTTCCTTCGGCAGCATCGCGCCGAAACTCTGGCCCGCGTGGTGGCGGCGCAGATAGCCGGCTTTCTCGTAGCTCTCGCGCAACTCCTGAAGACGGGCGTTCTCGCGGATGGCGATGTACTCCATCTCCGGCGTGATCAGGCCGCGCCGGGCGTAGTGCATCTGGCTGACATTGGCGCCGGCCTTGGCGCGGCGCGGCTGGCGGATGTGCTCGAAGCGCAGGTGCGCGGTCTTCTCGTCGGCAGCGCGGATGCGGCCGTAGATGCTGGAGAGCCCCTTGAGCGGCTCGCTGTCGCCGCGCTCGGCGATCCAGCCCGCCCGCAGGGGCGGCAGGCCCTGGAGCAGATTGATGTGCGCGTTCGGGTCGGTGTAAGGGCCGCTGGTGTCGTAGACGGTGACCGGCGCGTTCGGCTCTATGCCCTCGCGGGTCTTGGTCGGGGTCAGGCTGATCTCGCGCATCGGCACGCGGAGGTCCGGACGCGAGCCCTCGACGTAGATCTTGCGGCTGGCGGGAAACGGCCGCGTCGCGTCCTCGGTGAGGCGGGTGGCGTCGTGCAGGAAATCGTTCGGGAGGGCGCTCATGGCTTGCAAGGCTCCAGCCAGCTCGGGAACGCCGGGGCGCGGCGCCCAGGCGCCAGCCCCTCAGCCTTCCCTCACCGGCCTTGGGGGTCGGTCAGGTTCCAAGGGTGTGATCTCAGCCCCGCGCTGCTTGGGGCACCCCCGGCTATGGCGCGCAGGTTAGGCCCTGTCCCCGGCCGGCACAAGGCGCCGGCCGACGAATACGGGAAACGGGAAATCCGCCCCATGTCATCCCGGCATCACAAGCCTTAGGCAGAATAGGCCGCTTGCCTACCGGAAACCTTGTGCCATGCGTCTGCTGCCTATCGCCCTTGCCCTCTCGCTCGCCGCCTGCGGCATCAGCCAGGAGCCCGACAACGGCGGCACGCCGCCCGCGGCCGCCAAGAAGACGGTGAAGTTCATCGCCTTCGGTGACGCCGGCCGCGCCAACGACAACCAGAACGCGGTCGGCGCCGCGATGGCGCAGCTCTGCGCGCTGAAGGGCTGCGACTTTGCGCTGGAGCTGGGCGACAACTTCTACGACAGCGGTGTTACCTCGGTGACCGACGAGCAGTTCCAGACCAAGTTCGAGCTGCCCTACAAGGATCTCAATATCCCGGTCTACGCCACCCTCGGCAACCACGACAATTCGGCCACCTCGGCCGGCGAAGGCGCCGCCAACAACAAGGGTGACTACCAGGTGCAGTACACCACCTCGGAAGGCAGCTCCGGCAAGTGGACCCTGCCCGCCCGCTACCACTCCTTCACCGCGCCGAGCACGCTGGCGGCCGGCGAGACGCCGATCGCCGAGTTCTTCTGCCTGGACTCCAACCCGATGGCGGCGACCATCCCCGATCTGCTCAACACCCAGTACAACTTCATCACCTACGCCAACACCCAGTTGCAGTGGTTCCAGGCCGGGCTGGCGGCGAGCAAGGCCAAATGGACCTTCGCTTTTGCCCACCACCCCTACGTCTCCAACGGCCAGCACGGCAACGCCGGCAGCTTCGACGGCACCAATGCGCTGGTGCCAGGCACGGTCAGCGGCACGCAATGGAAGAACTTCCTCGACGCCAGCATCTGCGATACCCAGTACAACGGCGGCCTGGACCTGTTCATCTTTGGCCACGACCACGACCTGGAATGGCTGAAGCCGGTCTCCACCTGCAACAGCAAGACCGAGTTCGTGCTCTCCGGCGCCGGCTCCGACACCCGCGAGTTCGGTAACGCGACGCGTAACGAGAGCTACTGGCAGCAGGACCTCACCCCTGGCTTCTTCTGGTTCGAGATCAGTGAGAGCGAGCTCAAGGGCGAGGTCTACACGCTGGAGAATCTGGCCCTGCCGCTCGATACCGCCGGCAAGCCCAAGCCCGCCTTCGTGCGCAGCTTGAGCAAGTAATGCGTCTGCGGCCGGCACTCGCGCTGGCGGCGGCCCTGCTGGCCTGGCTGCTGCCGGCTTCCGCCGCCGAGTTGCAGACCCTGCGCGGCCCCGGCTGGAGCCTGGAGCTGCCGGCGCAATGGAGCCAGCAGCGCGGCCTGATGGGCGCCGAGCTGGTGGCGCGCCCACCCAAGAGCGATACCGTCGGCTGGGCGCAGGATCAGTTGATACTCACCCGCGAACCCTACGACGCCCGCCGCACCTGCCTCGATGGTTTCGTGCTGCGCAAGCTGCGCGACATGGGCCATCTGGCGCAGGACTTCCAGGTGGTTTCCGAGCAGCCGCTGGAGCTGGGCGGCGCGGTCGCCAGCCGCCTGGAGCTGGACTACCGCGAAGGCCCGCGCCATCTGCATGCCTATCTCACGGTGCTCGCCACCGAGAAGGAGATGATCGTGCTGAGCCTCGCCAGCGAGCCGGCGCGGTTTGAATTCCAGCGCGCGCTGTTCCGGCGCATCGCCGACAGCCTGCGGCCGGCCGCGCGCTGAGCGCCCTGCCGCCAGGCCCGCACCACCGAGATCCACCGATGAAAGCCCTGCTCCCCTTGCTGTTGACCCTCGCTCTCGCCGCCTGCGGCGGCAGCGAACCCGCCGGCTCCGGCACCAAGGCCAGCAAGCCCGGCCATGTGTTCATCATCGTGCTGGAGAACAAGAGCTACGCCGACACCTTCGGCGCCGGCGCCGACAGCGCCGCGCCCTACCTGGCCAGCGAGCTGCCCAAGCTGGGCGCCCTGCTGACCCAGTACCACGGCACCGGCCACGTCAGCCTGGACAACTACATCAGCATGGTCGGCGGCCAGTCGCCGAACACCGCGACCGCCACCGACTGCCTCGCCTACCTCGACTGGGTCGGCACCAACACGCCGGACGCCAACGGCCAGGTCACCGGCTTTGGCTGCGTCTACCCGCCGGCGATCAAGACCATCGCCAACCAGTTGCAGGACAAGGGGCTGAGCTGGAAGGGCTACATGCAGGACATGGGCTTTGACCTGGCGCGCGACGGCTCCGCCACCTGCTCGCACCCCAAGCTCAACTCCCAGGACGGCACCCAGTCGGCGACCGCAACCGACCAGTACGCGACCCGCCACAACCCCTTCGTGTACTTCCACAGCATCATCGACGACCAAGCCAACTGCGACGCCCACGTGGTCGAGCTGGCGGCGCTGAAAACCGATCTGCTGAAGGAAGCGAACACGCCCAACTACGTCTTCATCACCCCCAACCTCTGCGCCGATGGCCACGACAGCGGCTGCGCCAACGGCGATCCGGGCGGTCTGGTCGGCATCGACGACTTCCTCAAGGAATGGGTGCCGAGGATCATGGCCTCGCCGGCCTACCAGAAAGATGGCCTGATCCTGGTCACCTTCGACGAGGCCAATCTCGGCGCCAACGCCGAGGACGCCGCCGCCTGCTGCAACGAGCCCAGCGGCCCCAACAGCGTGCTGCCCGGCCTGTTCGGCCCCGGCGGCGGCCGCATCGGCGCGGTGCTGATCTCGCCCTTCATCAAGCCGGGCACGGTGTCCGACGTGCCCTACAACCACTACTCCATGCTCAAGAGCATCGAGGACCTGTTCGGCCTGCCCTACCTGGGCCACGCCGGCCAGGCCGGCCTGGTGCCCTTCGGCACCGACATCTACAACAACCTGCCGGGCACCTGAGGCGCGTGGTGCGCACGCTGCTGGCCCTGCTGCTACTGGGCGCCGCCGCCCAGGCCGCCGGAGCGGACGCCGCGATGACGCCGGTGGCCGGCCCCGGCTATCAGCTTCAACTGCCGGCCGGCTGGGATCTGCGCCGCAACGCCACCGAGGTGCCGCTCTACGCTCGCGGCACCGCGCCCGGCTGGGAGGGCGTGGCCCTGGCGGTGAACAGCCAGCGCCTGGACGACCCCGCGAGCTGCCTCGACGGCCAGACCCAGCGCCGCCTGCGCGCCCTGGCCGACAAGGCCACGGCCTTCGAGCAACTGGAGGAGCACCGCCTGCAGCTCGACGGCCTGCCCGCTTACGAATACGTGCTGCGCTACCGCCTGGGCGAGCGCGAGCTGAGCGCCTACCTGCTCACCGTCGCCGGCGAGGGCCGCTGGGCCAGCGCCCTGCTCAGCGCCGACCCGGCGCACTTCGAGCTGCGCCGCCGGGAGCTGCGGCAGATCGTCGAGAGCCTGCGCCCGCGCCGCCACGACGGGCCGGACTACCAGCCGCCGAAGCGGAGCTAGCCAGTGCCCCGCCCGCTACTTGGCGCCCCCGGCCTGCTGCTCGCGTGCCTGCTCGCCGCCTGCGGCAAGCCCGCCGAACCGGCCAAGCCGGTCGCTGCCGCCACGGCCACCCAGACCCGCGAGGCCCTGGTCGCCTTCAGCAATCCCGAGCCCGGCGTGCCGCCGCAGTGCTACACCCAGACCGAGGGCAGCGCCAACCCCTGCTGGACCTGCCACACCACCCGCAACGGCCGCAACGACAAGGGCGACTGGGAGTTGCAGGAGCAATACGCCTTCTCGCCGGCGGCAATGGACAACCACTGGCGCAATGTCTTCGTCGACCGCCGCCCGGCCATCGCCGCCACCAGCGACGCCGAGGTGCTGGCCTACATCCGCCAGGACAACTACCAGCCGCTCTTTGCCGCCCAGCGCGGCGGCGACGCGCCCGGCTATCGGCCCGATCTCGACTACCGCCAGGGCTTTGACGCCCAGGGCTGGGCGCGCGACGGCTCCGGCTGGCGCGCCTTCCGCTACAAGCCCCTGCCCGGCGGCTTCTGGCCCACCAATGGCGCCAGCGACGATGTGCTGATCCGCCTGCCGGCGCGCTTTCGCCAGGATGCCCAGGGCCGCGAGTCGCGCGCCGTCTACAGCGCCAACCTCGCCATTCTGGAAGCGGCGATGACCGTCGCCGACACCGTGCCCGAGGCCACGCTGCGGCGCGCCATCGAGCCGGTGTCGGAAGCCCTGGCCGGCTTCGACCTCGACGGCGACGGCAAGCTCGCCAGCGCCCGCCACATCCAAGGCCTGCCCAAGCATTACGCCGGCGCCGCCGTGAGCGAGCCGGTGCGGCGCTGGAGCTATCCGCAGGGCACCGAGTTTCTGCACAGCCTGCGCTATGTCGACCCCGACCAGCCCAACCTGCTCTCGGCGCGGCTGAAGGAACTCCGCTACAGCGTCAAGCGCCTCAATCTGGACGACAGCGCAATCAAGGGCGCCTACCGCGAGGAGCGCGACGAAAAGGCCGCCGGCCTGACCCCGCGCTATCGCGGCAGCCCGGAGCTGGGGCTGATGAACGCCTTCGGCTGGAGCTACCAGGGCTGGATCGAGGACGCCGGCGGCGCGCTGCGGCTACAGACCCTGGAGGAGCACTACCACTGCATGGGCTGCCACGGTGGCTTAGGCATCACCGCCGATTCCTCCTTCGGCTTTCCACGCAAGGCGCCGGGCGCGCAGGGCTGGGGCTGGCAGACGCTGGAAGGCATGGCCGACGTACCGATGGCCGGCCACGCCGAGCCGGAGGTGCTCACCTGGTTCAGCCGCGCCGGCGGCGGCGACGCCTTCCGCAGCAACGACGAGGTGCTGGCGCGCTTCTTCCCCGGCGGCGTGCTCGACCGCAAGGCCGTTCTACGCGCCGCGCCGGGTGGCGACCGCGACCTGCGCTGGCTGATCGTGCCCAGCCGCGAGCGAGCGCTGGCGCTCAACAAGGCCTACTGGGCCTTGGTGCGCGAGCAGGATTTCATCCACGGCCGCGAGCCCTTCCTGCGCCCGCCGGAAAAGCTGCACCGGCATATCGACGAGGCCGACACCGGCCTGCGCGCCGAGGAGCGGGTCTATTCCGACGGCCGCATCTGGCTGGACTGGCCGGCCGACTGAGCCTCCAGCCACTCCGCCGCCAACGGCCACAGCGTCTGCTGGTAGCGGCGGCGGAAGAAGCCGAAGTGACCGATCTCCGACTCGCCGATCTCGGCCGGCGCGATCCAGCGGTATTCCACCGGCGCGTTCTCGAACAGGCGGTGATGGCGCAGCGTCGCGGCACGGGTGCCGTAGGGGTCGTCGGCGATGCCGATGGCCAGCACCGGCGCGCGGACTTGCCGGTGGTAGCTGGCGAGGCCCTCGCGCTCCAAGAGACGCAGCCAGTCGGGGTGCCGTCTACGGGCATGGAACTGGCGCGCGACGCCGGCCGGCAGGTCTTCCATCATGCCCAGGCGCTTGGCCGGGAAGTAGCCGAACAGCGGCGTCAGCAGCGGCAGGGCCAGATGCCATTGGCGAAACATCTTGCCGCGCACCGCCGCCGGCCAGTCGCGGTAGTAGGCGCTCTGCGCGCCGACGGTGAGGATGGCGGCGAAGCGCTGGTTGTCGGGCATGCTGGCTACCACCACGCCACCGATGCTGTGGCCGATCAGCAGCAGCGGCAGCGCGCCACCCTCGGCCGTTTTCGGTGCCCGTTGCGCCAGGGCCTCGGCGGCGGCGCTGCAATCGCGCTCGCCCCAGAGCGTGATGCTGGCCGGAAAGTCGCGGCGCAGCCGCCGGGGCCGCGAGCCGGCGATGCCGCGATAGTCGTAGCTGAGCACCGCATGGCCGCGCGCCGCCAGCCATTCGGCAAACGCCCGGTAGTAGCGGCGGTCCACCGCCGTTGCCGAGTTGATCAGCACCGCCGCCCTGGGCTGGCCCTGGGGCGGGAAGTAGCTCGCCGCCAGCGGGATGCCGTCGGCGGCGCGGATCTCCAGCGTCTCCACCGCCTTCAGGCGAACTGCGGGCCGGTGGCGAAGTAGAGGCCAGCGTAGACACGCGGCTCCACCCGCAGGCCCTCGGCGCGCTTGCACTCCAGCCAGTCGTGCGCGCCTTCGAGCGGCACCAGATGCACGCTGATGTCCTCGTCGCCGACGCCGCCGCCGTCGTGCTCGCGCACCAGGCCACGGATGCCGACCAGGGTCAGCTGCTCGGAGGTGAGTCCGGCGGCGGTCGGCCCCTGGGTGAGCAGAAAGGCCTCGCTACCGCGAAAGCCGGTCTCCTCCAGCATCTCGCGCAGCGCGGCGTCCTCGAAGCTCTCGTCCTCCGGGCTGTCGGCATCGCCGACGATGCCGGCCGGCAGCTCGATGGTCTTGCACTGCTGGGGAATGCGGGTCTGCTCCACCAGCACCAGCTCGCGTTCGGGCGTCACCGCGATGATGACCACCGCGCCACGGGCGTTGACGCGGCTGACGTACTCCCAGTGGCGATCTCTCTTCAGCTCCAGGAATTCACCACGGTGCAGGGTGCGGATCATGCTTCGGTCTTCAGCCAGGTGATGTGGGAGGCGGCGCGGCTGCCGTGGGCCAGTTCGCGGGCCAGGATGTCCAGCGCCGGCGCCATGTCCTCGGCGAAACGGTAGGGCGGATTCACCACCACCAGGCCGCTGCCGCGCATCTGACCCTCGGCCTTGGCGCCGGTGTCAAAGCGGAAGTCCACCACCGGCTTGCTGCTGAGCGTCGCCACGCGACGGCAGAAGCGCTCCACCTCGTGGCTGTTCTTGAGCGGATACCAGAAGGCATAGACGCCGCCGGCGAAGCGGGCCTGCGCGCGTTGCAGAAAGTCAGTCATCGCCGCGAACTCGTCGCGGCGCTCGAACGGCGGGTCCACCAGCACCAGGCCGCGCTTCTCGACCGGCGGCAGCAGGCTGGCCGCCTCGTAGCCGTCGCGGACGTGGACGGTGGCGTCGAACAACTGCGTGCGCAGCGCCTCGGCCACTTCCGGCACCGATTCGCAGAGCAACAGGCGATCGCCCTCGCGGGCCAGCGCCTTCACGAAGGCCGGCGAGCCGGGATAGCGGCGCCAGGCGCCACCGCTGTTGGCGGCATTGACGATGCGCTGCCAGCTCACCAGCGGCTCGGGCGCATCCTTCAGCCCCTGCAACAGCAGCGCGCCCTCGGCCGCCTCGCCGGTGCGGGTGGCGGCGGCGCTGGTGAGGTCGTAGCTGCCGCTGCCGGCATGGGTATCGAGATAGGCGTAGGGCTTGTCCTTGCGGGCCATGGCCTGGGCCAGGCCGCAGAGCAGGATGTGTTTGTGTACGTCGGCGAAGTTGCCGGCGTGGAAGTCGTGGCGGTAGTGCATGGCGCCATTATCGGCGAAGCGACCCGCCTGACAGGCGGCGCGTTGATTCCGAGGGAGACACTGCCGGCCGTAGCACAGTCGTGCTACTTTTCCACCAATCACCGATGGGAGCCGCCATGTCCACCACCACCATCCGATTGCCGCCAGACCTCAAGCGTCGTGTGCAGGAGGCGGCGGAGAGCGCTGGCACCACTGCGCACGCCTTCATCCTCGAAGCCATTGCCGAAAAGGCCGAGCAGCACGCGCGCCAACGCGACTTCGACGACACCGCCAACCAGCGCTACGCCAAGATCATCGCTACCGGACAGACCATCCCCTGGAGCGAGATGCGCCGCTACCTCGAAGCGCGCGGCAAAGGGGAGAAGCTCGCTCCGCCCGCGGCTAGAAAACTCGCGGACTGAGCATGTCGCTCGTCGAACTGGCCCCTGAAGTCCTTGGGGACTTTGATCGGATACTGGCGCATCTGGCCGAGCATGAAGTTGAGGATCCGGCCTCGCGGATCGACGACATCATCGCCGCCATCGGCGTGCTCGAACGCAATCCGCTGATCGGCCGACCACGGCCAGGAGAAAACCGAGAACTGGTGATCGGCCGGGGCTCGCGCGGCTACGTCGCCTTGTACCGCTACCTCCCCCAGGCCGACCTTGTGCTGGTGTTGGCGGTGCGCAGCCAACGCGAGGCTGGTTACTCGCCTCCCTGAAAGCCAGGCTATCGATCTAATCGGAAGACGACGAGAAACTGGCCAAAAAAATGCCCCGCGTGAGCGGGGCCAGGAGGGACACCTCTTGAAGACGGTCAGAACAGGTATTTGGTGGAGAACTGCAGGCGGTCCAGCGCGCCGTCGGCGCCGCTCTCGACCTCGCGGCTGGCGTGGCGGTACTCAACGCCGAAGGTGAGCTTGGCGACCGGCGAGTACAGCAGGTTGCCGCTGAAGCTGGTGACGCTCTTGGTCACCGCGCCGCCGGTGAGGACGAGGTCGTTGTCGGCCTGGAAGGTGGAGGCGGTGAGCGTGGAGCGCAGGGTCGGCGTCCACTGGTGCTTGTAGGCCAGATAGCCGGCGGTGATGCCGATGCCGCTCAGCTCGCCATTGGCCAGCACCGCGTCGGCCGAGGTGCCCAGCGCCAGGTAGCGGCCCAGGCCCTCGCCGCTGGTGAGCATGAACTTGACGTCGTCCTTGCCCAGCGGGATGCGGCCGGAGAAGCTCACGCCGCCACCGGTGCTGCTGTCACTCACGGCGGCGACGGCACCGGCGGCCGGGTTGTCGACATGCAACTGGCGCAGCAGGCCAGCGAGGCTCAGCTCGGCGGCGCCGAGCTTGAAGTTGTAGCGCGCCACCGCATCGGGGATGCGGCCGTCGCCGGAGCCGGTCACCGCGCCACCACCGCCCGGCAGCACCGAGGTCTCGGTGTTTTCCAGCGCGAGCTGGAAGTTGCCCAGGGTGTAGCGGACCTGCGGCTGGCGCATGAACACCGTGCCGTCGCTGGGGAAGGCGACGAAGTCCAGCGTCTCCGGCAGCGCGCCGAGGTTCTGGAAGGTGCTCCACTCCTGGCCGATCAGCCAGTTGTCGTAGGTGATGAAGGCGCGGCGCAGGCCGGGGTTGTAGGCATTGGTGACCAGCTCGTTGCCGGTGCCCTGGCTGACGATGAAGTCGAACTCGATATGGGTGCCGAGCTTGTGGCCATCCAGCGGCGTTTCGGTCTTGAGGAACAGCCGGGTTTCCTTGGCGTGGGCGTCGAAGAAGTCGCGGCTCTCGCCGCTGCCGGTGCTGACCGGGATGGTGCCCGGCACGTAGAAGTCGCGGCTGGTGCTCTGCGCCACCTCGCCCTCGCTGAAGCGCGAGTACATGGCGTCGGCCTTCACGTAGCCGCCCCAGGTGAGCTTGGTGTCGCCGATCTTGGTCTCAGCCGGCTTGGCGGCAGCCGGAGCAGCGGCGGCCACCGGCGCCGGAGGCGGTGTGGCGCGGGCGGCGCGCTCGGCGGCGAGCTGCGCCTCCAGCGCGTCGAGCCGCTGGCGCAGCTCCTTGATGACGGCGGCGGTCTCGGCATCCGGCGCGGCGAGCGCCGGGGCGGATAGCGACAGGGCCAGCGCACCGGCGCAGAACGCGCGGGCGGCCAGGGGAAACGGGTTTGCGGGGTAGCGGCTGGGCAGCATGGGTTTCTCCTCGGAGTTGTTCTAGTGACAACGGAGCCGAGCTTGCCCCCCACCCCGCCGCTGTCACATTCCCCGAAGGTCGTAACGGCGGGCGCTTACGACCAAAGTCTTAGCGATCTGGCAGGATGCAGATCGAGGACCAACACTCGCCGCATGAGCTCACTAGAAATGCCCAGCGCCCAATCGCATCCCGTCGTAGTGATCGCCGACGACCATCCCCTGTTCCGCGCCGCCCTGCGACTGGCGGTGGAGCGGGTATTGCCCAGCGTGGAGGTCACCGAGGCCGACAGCTACGAGGGGCTGCGCACCGCCATCAGCAAGGTGCCGGACGCCGACCTGGTGCTGCTCGACCTGCGCATGCCCGGCGTGCAGGGCTATTCCTCGCTGGTCTGGCTGCGCGCCGAGCACCCCAGCGTGCCGGTGGTGATGATCTCCGCCGAGGAAGACAGCGCCACCATCCACCGCGCGCTCGACTTCGGCGCCGCCGGCTTCATCCCCAAGTCCGCCGGCCTGGACGTGCTCACCACCGCCATCACCGCCGTGCTCGACGGCCAGTTGTGGACGCCGCCGGAAGTCGCCCCGCCGCCCACCGACAGCAACGACGCCCAGCTCGCCCGCCGCGTCGCCAGCCTCTCGCCGCAGCAGTTGAAGGTGCTGATGCACCTGGCCGACGGCCGCCTCAACAAGCAGATCGCCTACGACCTCGAAGTCACCGAGGCCACCATCAAGGCCCACGTCACTGCCATCCTCCGCAAACTCGGCCTCTACCGCCGCACCCAGGCCGCCGTGCTGGCACAGCGCCTGCTGCTGGCCGAGGCGGTGCCGTTGGATGTCAGCAGCTTTGCGACGGGTGGCGAGGACGACGAGGGGTAGTTGTTGGGAGGTCGGCTGGACCTGACCGTCTCAAAAGAGCCAAGGGCAGACGATCAGGTCAAGCACAACTACAGCTACTGATGCTGCTGTTGAGCTAGCAGTGTCGCGGAGAACTGGCTTGCCGCGACTTAGCTGCTGGAGCCGGAGCAGCAGGTTGTGCCGGCGTGTCCGCGCTCAGAAGCGGGGGCGGCACGTCAGTCGTCCTTGTGAGCCGCTGGTAGTCATCATGGCGACCAAGGAGAGCGGAGAGTTTCCGAAGACTGAGGCGACGAAGAAGTTCGACGGTGATCGGCCGTTTCTCATCCCAGTGGACCATCGACTCGAAGAAATCCTGCGCCGGCTTTGACATCAAGAGGGTTTGGATGAACACGGCCTCCTCCTCGCTCTGGCATGGCAGGAAGTAGATCGTGTCGTCGACGAACACCGGGCGTGCATCGACTGGCCCGACTACCACGAAGTTGAGCTTCTTGTAGAACCCGGAGACGGCCACCTTCCACGGCGCAAAGCTGTATGGCCCTATGCCGAAGATCGAGAAGCTCGGCTTATTCCTGTAGATGACGCTCGACCGAGCATCAAGGAGGGCCTTGTGCCTGTGAAGGTAGGCCCACGCTTGGGGCGACTGCTCGCGGAGGTAGTCCGTGCTCTGTCCGACGAACTGCTGGGTGACGATGACGACGTTCCTGGACTGCAGGCGACCGTTGCCTACGTCAGAGCTCTTGAGTAGGGGGTAGACGGACTCAGGCTCCAGGGCGACTTCTTCTCCGAGCTTGTTGGAGAAGCCCTTCGAGGTTGGTGTCAGCTCCATGACTTTGGAACAGTCGTGCTTGATCCCAGACCTCCACGTGTAGGCATCCTCTAGCCCCTGCAGGCCACGGCAGCGGTGGAAGGCCTCGACGTCGGAGACAAGGTGCCCGTCCACGTACCCCATCACACGCACCGGGTCCACGCTCTCTAACGTGTCAAAGAGTTCGCAGGTCGTCGAGGTTGCGCCGGGAACGACTTCTACCACGAACAAGCACGCGTCCACAGCGGCGGCAAAGTGGCGCAGCGCGTCGATCTTGTAGATGCGAGCAGAGCGAAGGCCTACAGACTTTTTCCAGGAGTGCAGCAGGATCTTCCGGGCGACTGCGGTCTTGCAGAGCACGGCGATCCACCCGCCCCGCTGAGCGGTCCAGTCCAAGTAGCGGAGGAGCATCCATTCCGAGATGTCGAAGTTACTCTTGCCCGTGATCGCGTCGATCCCGGCCCGGCCTTGGAAGTTCGACTTGGCCGGCAGGTTGTCGCTTGCAAGGCTGCCCAACTCGGAGCTGGTCACCCAAGGGGGGTTGCCTGTAACTAAGAGCGGCCCCTCATATTCCAGGAGGAGATCCTCCCATTGAAACTTGAAGAAATCCCCTTGGTGCAGTCGGACTGGAACCTGAAGGCCAGCCATCACTTGTTGGGCCTCCTCCAGATACTGCACGTTGATGTCGACGCCAACTAGTGCTGAGGCACTTGGGAATGTAGCCGAGGCTGCGCGAAGGAAGGAACCTATGCCGCAGGTAGGCTCCACAACCACGGCAGGAGCGGCCCCGAGGCGGGCCAGAACACGGAGTGCACGGATTGCCAGCTCAGGAGGGGTCTGGAAGTCCCCGAACTCGGCTACGGCCTTGGTCTTCTTCTGCTTCACGCCGCTCAGACAATCCGGGTGATGCCGTCGACAATGCCGGCATGCTGGATGACCCTGCCGTACTGCAGTCGCCACTGTAGGGCGTTCGAGATGGTCAGGTAGCCCTCCTCCGGCATCTCTCTGAGCAGCAGTTCCGCGATGGCGCTCGCCTCGATGTCGTCCACGGGTAAGTTGCGGTCGTGCATGAAGGCAACTAGGTCCTCGGCATTCCCGTCCCGCTGGATGATCTCGCGTAGCCCACGGGTCATCTGGTAGTCGGCGGTACGCCTCTTGTCGATGAAGACGTTGTGCTGGATCGTGAGGCGTGCTGTCTTGGCAGCGGAGTCGTCGGACTTCTCGTACACGAACACGATCAAGTGGTAGCCAAGGCCGAAGATCTTCTGCCGGGCCGATTTGAACGGGCAGGACGACTGCGGCTGCTTGACGCTCGTGACCTTGATGTCGACGTTCAACACTGGGATATCGATCCCGGAGGCCGAGTTGCCACCGGCAAACGAGTATCTGTCCATGAGGTACGCGACGAACTTGTGCTCCAGGTACGTGCCCACCGCCTTGCCGTCGGTCACACCGAACAGGGATGGCTCGTCGTGCGCGCTTTCCGCTGCCGAGAAGCGAGCCGCCTCGGCAACAAGTCCTTCGATCGTTAGTGCTGCTGTTGGGGCGGGCATAGTCGAGAATGAAACTGTTGGGCCCCACCGGACTTAAACCGATAACTAGGGACGATGAGCAGCACCAGAAAGGACACCGGATGTTATTTTAATCAGCCACTTAGCGCACTATCAGTTTTTTGGAATGTGACTGCAATTGTCATTGACTGCAGATGCGCGATGAGTGAGTTGGTCATGGTCTGATTGGCGCTAATGTTGCCACGATACGTTGCCCATCTGCGGATGTGCCAAGTCAAGTCCAGCAGCTGATTTTGTACTCCGACAACTGACCGCTTGGGGCTGAAAGCAGCCCCCCAAGCCACCCCTCACAAACTCCGCACAAAATCCCGAATCCCGTTGAGCAGCATCTGGGTGGCGAGGATGACCAGCACCATGCCCATCAGGCGCTCCATGGCGCGGGAGCCACGGGAGCCGATGAGTTTGATCAGCCAGGGGGAGCAGACCAGCAGCAGGGTGGTGCCCAGCCAGGCGATGACCAGGGCGACACTCCACTCGAAGATCAGCTCCGGGCGGGTGGAGCTGAGCAGCAGCAATACGGCGATGGTCGAAGGGCCGGCGGTGAGCGGTACGGCCAGGGGCACGATGAAGGGGTCGGTGACCTCGAACTCGCTGGCGTGCTCGGCGCCGGGGAAGATCATCCGCAGCGAGATGATGAACAGCAAAATGCCGCCGGCGATGTTCAGCGAGGGCTGCGAAAGGCCTAAGAAGGCGAGGATGCCGTTGCCGGCCAAGAGGCAGCCCATGAGGATGACCAGCGCCACCACCAGCTCGCGCACGATGACCTTGGCGCGCCGCTCCGGCGCCAGCTTGGAGAGCACGGAGTTGAACACCGGCACATTGCCGAGCGGGTCCATGATCAGGAACAGCGTCATGGCAACGGGTGCGATTTCAGCCCAGTTCATGGCGGCCCTAATGGCTCAACACGGCAACGAAAGAACCGCTCACTAACGGCCGCCGGCAAAGTCGATGCGCTGACCGCGCGGCGCCAGCACCTGCTGGCCGTCCCAGGCCAGCTCGCCGTTGACCCAGGTCTTGAGGATCTTCGCGCCCAGGGTCAGCCCCTCGAAGGGTGACCAGCCGCAGAGCGAGAGCACGTCTTCGCGCCGCACCGGCAGCTCGGCCTCGGTATCGACCAGGGTGAGGTCGGCCCAGTAGCCCTCGCGCAGAAAGCCGCGCTCCTGCACGCCGAAGCGGATCGCCGGCGCGTGGCAGGCCTTGTTGATGACCGTGTGCAGGTCCAGCTCGCCGCGCCGCACGAGGCTGAACAGCGTGGGCAGCGCGTGCTGCACCAGCGGCAGGCCGGAAGGCGCCTTCCAGTAGCCCGCAGCCTTCTCGGCCAGGGTGTGCGGCGCGTGGTCGGTGGCGATGATGTCGATGCGGCCTTCGCGCACCGCCGCCAGCAGGGCCAGGCGGTCGGCGGCGGTCTTCACCGCCGGGTTGCACTTGATGGCGGCGCCGCGCTGGTCGTAGTCGGCATCGGTGAAGAACAGGTGGTGCACGCAGACTTCGGCGGTGATCTGCTTGCCCTCCATTGGCCCCGGCGTGAAAAAGCCCATCTCCTCGGCGGTGGTCAGGTGCAGCACGTGCAGGCGGGTGCCGTGCCGCTTCGCCAGGCCCACGGCCAGCTCGGTGGACTTGTAGCAGGCCTCGCGCGAGCGGATGCGGCCGTGCTCGGAAAACGGCACGTCCTCGCCCCAGCGGGCACGCGCCAGCTCCTCGTTGTGCTTGATGGTGGGGGTGTCTTCGCAGTGGGTGATGATCGGCACCTGGGCGTGGGCGAAGATGCCGTCGAGCACCACCGGATCGTCCACCAGCATGTTGCCGGTGCTGGCACCCATGAACACCTTCACGCCGGGGCTGACGCCTGGCGGCAGGCGCTTGATCTCTTCCAGATTGTCGTTGGCGCCGCCGAAGTAGAAGGCGTAGTTGCCGTGGCAGCGCCCGGCCGCCAGCGCGTACTTGGCGTCGAGCCGTTCGCGGGTGGTGGTGGTCGGGTTGGTGTTGGGCATGTCGAAGAAGCTGGTGATGCCGCCCGCCACCGCCGCCGCGCTCTCGCTGGCCATGTTGCCCTTGTGGGTGAGGCCGGGTTCGCGGAAGTGCACCTGGTCGTCGATCATGCCGGGCATCAGCAGCTTGCCGCCGGCGTCCACCACCGCGCAGCCGGCGGGCGCGCTGATCTGGGCGGCGATCTTGGCGATGCGGCCGTTCTCCACCAGCAGGTCGCCGTGGAACTCGCGGCCTTCGTTGATCATGCGGGCATTGGTAATCAGCACGGGGACGCTCCTGGCGTGGGGTGCGGGCGAAAAGCGCCCGGGCCGGCGCGCGATTATCGTCCTCCCGCCCCGCCCGGGCCAGCTTCGCCGGCCGGCGACGGCCACCGCTCAGGCCGCGCGCAGGCGCAATTCCACCTCAAAGCCACCGCCCTCGCGGCTGCGGAACTGCACGCCGCCCTCACCCGCCTCCACGCAGCGGCGGACGATGGCCAGGCCCAGGCCGGTGCCGCCGCTGTCGCGGGTACGGGCGACCTAGGGCCGGTAGAAGGGTTCGCCCAGGCGCGGGGGGCTGGCGCTCATCGTGGCTGCTCCTGCGGGCGAGCACAGGCGCGACAGCAGGGCCGGCGGGATTTAGTCCGGCTTTGCAAAGCGCTCGGCGGGCTCCGCCGGTGCCCGCCACTGCGGCGCATAGGGGTCGCGGCAGAGCTGGTGCAGTTCGGCGAAGGCGTTCTGCAAGGGCACGAGGTCGTCCGGGTCCATCACCAGCAGGCGGGCGCGCACCTGGCCGCTGGTGTCGCTGCGCGCGCGGTTGGCAACGCGGTATTCGATGCAGGGCCGCTGGCCCCGGCACTGGAAGTACAGCTCGCTGCCCTCGCCGCCAACTGGCTGCGCCTCGGCAAGCGGGATGCTCTGCTGGAACTGGTCGCTCAAGTCGGCGCGGCGGCTCACCTGCAGCTCGCAGCCGCTGCGGTCGAATTCGTAGCTCCAGGCCAGGTATTGCCCGACCCGCTCCCAGGTCGCGCCCTCCTGCTTGCGCAGGGTTTCCAGGATGAAATTGCGCACGTCGCGGCGCGCTTCGGTGCTGCGCTCACCGCCCCAGGCCAGCAGCAGCGGCAAGGCCAGCAGCAGGGCCAGGCGCGACTTAGCTGGCATCGGCAACTCCTGGCGCGGCGGACAGCGCCGCCAGCGCGCGGCCACGCGCCTCGGCCGGCTCACCCGCCAGCGCCGCGACGGCGGCGTGGAAGCGCGGCCAGTCGCCGCCCTCGCGGGCAAACAGCGTGGCGAAGGCGGCGAGATGCTGGTTGTAGAGCGCGAAGGGCAGCAGCTTGGCGTTGTTCATCGGCGTGGCGAAGAAGCGGTCGTAGCCGCCCCAGCCGTTCCAGCTCGCCTTGAGGGTGGCGTAGTCCTGCGCCAGTTGCGCAAAGGCCGCACTCTTGGCGGCGCGGCGGGCGGCGTCGTCACCGGCGCTGGCATAGGCGGCTTCCAGGCGCTCGCGGGTGGCGCTGAGCAGGGCGACGAAACCGGCCTCGCGCTGCAAGGCCAGCGAGCCCTCGGCCACCTGCCCGCGCGCGGCGCGCCACTCGCGCAGGCCCTGTTCGCCAACGAAGCTGGCATAGGACTCGTTGAAGGCGGTGTCGCCGGGCAGATAGACCTTCTGGTGCGCCAGCTCGTGGAACAGGGTTTCCAGCAGGCGGTCGTCGTCCCAGCGGAGCATGGTGTTGAGCAGCGGGTCGTCGAACCAGCCGAGGGTGGAATAGGCCGGCACGCCGCCGATGTGGGTCTCGTAGCCCTGGGCTTGCAGGCGCTCGCCCTCGGCGCGCGCCTCGGCCTCGCTGTAGTAGCCGCGGTAGGCGACGCAGCCGGCGATGGGGAAGCAGTGCTCCAAGGGCCGCAAGGACAGCTCCGGCGCCGCGAACAGATTCCACACCACATAGGGCCGGCCGAGATCGGCATAGCGCCGGTAGCTGCCATTGGCGGGCAGCGCGAGACGCTGGCTGGCGTAGTCGCGCGCCTCCATCGCCAGGCCCAGGCGGCGGCGCAGCTCGGGGTCGCGCTGCGGGTCGGCGAGGATGCGGTCTATCGGCTCGCGGGCCTTGAGCAGCTGCCACTGGCCGCGACCAAGATGGGCGTAGTAGTTGAGCGTGGAGCAGCTGGCCAGCCCGGCGGCGACGGCCAGCAGCAGCGCCGGCAGGCGCCAGCGCCGCGTCATCAGGAGGCTTCGCAGCCGACCCGGCTGCGCTGGCGTTCGATCTTCACCAGATTGTCCTTGGGGCTCTCGCCCACCGGCGGCGGCGCCTCGCCGCGGATCTGCGCCTCGGCGTCGCGCTTCTCGGCATCGAGCAACTGGCAGATCACGCCCTTGTTGCGGCGGATGCCGACCTCGGTCGCCGCCGGGCTGGCACTGGCCTTGGCGCGCGGCTGCGAGGGCGCGGCCGGCTGGCCGGAGATCGACTTGTCGCGCACATGGGCGTCGGCGCGCTGGCCAGCGGCGCAGGGGCGATCCTGGATGCGCCGATGGCCGCCGTCGTCGCTGCACAGGTACAGGTCGGCGCTGGCCGGCGCGGCGAGCGCCAGCAGCAGGAGTCCGGGGAGGGCGCGCTTCAATCCTGCGTCCATTTGAACCCCAGTGCGCCCAGCAGAGTGAACAGCAGCGCCATCGCCGACAGCTTCAGCAGGGGCTGAAGCACGCTGGGGTCGAGCAGGTGGGCGCCGTCGAGCATGATCGCGCGGGCGGCTTCCAGCATCGGCGTCAGCGGCAGCCATTGCGCCAGCCATTGCACGAAGGCCGGCGCACCATCGATGGAGAAGAACACGCCGGAGAGCACCATCATCGGCCAGGACAAGAGGTTGAGCAGGCCGCCGGCGAATTCCTCGGAGGTGACCCGCGCCGCCACCATCAGGCCCAGCGCGATCATCGCGTAGCTGCCGACCACGGCGACCAGCAGCAGCGCCCAGGGGCTGCCGTCGAGCCTGAAGTGCAGAAAGGCATTGCAGCCCAGGTAGACCGCCACCGTCACCAGCAGCACCAGCACCAGGCGCGAGAGGAGCTGCGCGACGATGAACTCGGCGGCGGTCAGCGGCGTGGCGTTGAGGCGCTTCAAATAGCCGGACTTGCGGTAGCGGACGATCACATAGCCGGTGCCGAACAGGCAGGAGAACATCAGGTTCATGCCCAGCACGCCGGGTGCGGCCCAGTCCACATAGCGGATGCGCGCGCCCTGCACTTCCTGGCGCCGCAAGGGCTCGCCGGCGACGCCGTGCAGCAGCTGCTCCAGCACCGCGCCGTTGTGCGATTCCGGGTTGACCCAGTACTGCATGTGCACCAGGTCCACCGCCAGGTCGATGCGGTGGCGCTGCACCTTGGCCTGCGCTGTTTCCAGGCTGCTCTCACGGTAGAAGCTCACCGAGGGCGTGCCCAGAAAGGGATGGGTGTCGGCGCTCAGCGGCACCGTCTCCGGCGCCAGCACCGCCACCGTGAACAAGGGCTTGCCTGGCCCGGAAAAAATCACCGCGAAGCCGGCCACCATCAACAGCGGTAGCGCGAAGTTCCAGGCCATGGTGCCGCGGTCGCGCAGGAATTCCAGGCTGCGCGCCCAGGTCAGCGCGAGGATGTGGATGGGGTTCATGCGCCGCGCCTCATGCCCGCAGCTCCTTGCCGGTCAGCTCCAGGAACAGATCCTCGAGCGTGCGCGGGCGGATGCGCAGATGATCCAGCGGGGTGCCGGCCTTTTGCAGTATCGCCAGCGCGCCGGCGATGTCGCGGGTCGACAGCTCGGCCCAGTCGCCGCGCAGCACGAAGGGCAGCTCGCTACCGGCGCGCAGGGCGTCGGCGGCCGGCAGCTCCAGCACCGAGTCGTCGAAGTGCTCGGCGAGCAGGCGCTGCGGGCTGCCGCGGGCGATCAGCCGGCCGTGATCCATGATGCCGATGTCGTCGCAGAGCGCGTAGGCCTCTTCCATGTAGTGGGTGGTCAGCACCAGGGTCTTGCCCTCGGCCTTGATGCTGCGCACCAGCTCCCAGAAGTTGCGCCGCGCCTGCGGGTCGAGACCGGTGGTGGGCTCGTCGAGGAACACCAGCTCGGGATCATTGACCAGGGCGATGGCCAGCAGCACCCGCTGGCGCTGGCCGCCGGAGAGTTTGTGGCTGTCGCGGTCGAGGAATTCCTCCAGCCGGCAGACCGCGATCAGCTCGTCCAGCGGCCGCTTCTTCGGGTACAGGGCCTGGAACAGCCGCAGGTTCTCGCGGACGGTGAGAAAGTCCTGCAAGGCGGTGGACTGGAACTGGATGCCGATCTTCTCGCGGTAGCGCGAGGTGCCGCCGGCGATGCTCTCGCCCCGGAACAGCACCTCGCCACCGCTGGGCTTGGCCACGCCTTCGAGCAGCTCGATGGTGGTGGACTTGCCGGCGCCGTTGGGGCCAAGCAGGCCAAAGCAGATGCCCGCCGGCACCTCAAAGGAAACCCCGTCCACGGCGCGGACCTTGGGGTACTCCTTGACCAGTGCTCGGGCTTCGAGAAGGGCGGACATGGGACGACAGCGAAGGAAGGTGCGCATGATGACATGCGCGGGCGGGCCTCAGTTCGGAAACGGGCGCCCGGTTGGCCCACTCAGCAGCCCGGCGGCGGGGCGCGGCGGCAGGACCGTTAGCTCAAGGGCCCGCCATCCCGGCGCCTCAGGCAGCCGGACTGCGCTCGACGCCGCTGGAGCGGATCAGGCCCACCAGCTCCTCGCGCCGGTACACGCCCAGCTTGCGGTAGATGCGGGTGGCGTGATTGGCCACCGTGGAAACTGCGATGCCGCAGTTGCGGGCGATGCTCTTGAAGGTCTTGCCCTCGCCCAGCGCGCGGGCGATCTGCTGCTCGCGCGGCGACAAGATATCCAGCGCCAGCGGCTGGCGGATGTGGACCAGGTACAGGCTGTCCATGGCCTCCACCCGCACATGCAAGCCATCGCGCTGGTAGGCGCCCCCCTCGTCCAGCAGTGCCTCGGGCAACGGAAAGCGGGTGGCGGTATCGGCGCCCAGCAAGGCCAGAAAGCGCTCACTGGCGGCGTGGATCACGCCCAGGGCGTCGACCAGGGCGGCGGCGCCACGATTTTGTCGGCCCATCTCGCGCAGCCATTCGTCACGCCGCACGAACAGGCGCATGGATAGCGCCACCGCCTCGGCCGCGTGCGACGCCACCTGCTGCAGGCGCTCCGCCGGCGGCGGCGAGGCTCCTTCCTGCCAGTGCAGGGCCAGCAGGCTGACCAGCGGCCGCCCCTGGTGTGCGTGCCGCAGGACGCGCGCCGGCGGCCCTCCGGTGGGGGTCAGCAGGTTTTCGCCCTCGGCGAACCGCAGGGCCTGCAGGCCGCCACGGCTGAAGCCGCTGTGCAGGCTCTCGGTGTAGCAGCCGCCCAGGCCCGACTCGCCAGCGGTGAGCCAGGCCGCGCCGCTGGCGCCCAGGGACTCCACCAGCAAGGCCAGCAACCGCTGACGCGCCAGTTGCCAGTCGGCGTCGGCGGCGGTGAGGTAGAGGCGGTGGATCAACTGATCGTGGGGACTCATGCGCTGCCGTGGAGGAATTGGAGCCAGCCGCACAGTGGCAAATCGGGCCGGCGAAGGCAATCCGCCACTGGCCCTGGGGTGCAGGCACAATTCCGCCATGCCCAACCTGGAACAGACCATTGCCGAAGTCCGCGCCTGCCGGCTGTGCGCCGATCATCTGCCGCTGGGGCCGCGGCCGATCCTGCGGGTGGACGCGCGGCTGCGGGTGCTGATCACCGGCCAGGCGCCCGGCACCCGCGTGCATGCCAGCGGCCTGCCCTGGGACGATGCCAGCGGCGACCGCCTGCGGCAGTGGATGGCGCTCGACCGCGAGGCGTTCTACGACCAGAGCCACTACGGGGTGATGGCGATGGGCCTCTGCTACCCCGGCAAGGGCCGTGGCGGCGACCTGCCGCCGCGCCCGGAATGCGCGCCGCTCTGGCATCCCCGAGTACGGCCGCTGCTGCCGAAGCTGCGGCTGACCCTGCTGATCGGGCGCTACGCGCATCTGCACTATCTCGACGCGCGCGGCGAGACGCTGGAGCAGACCGTGCGACGCTGGCGCGAGCATCTGCCGCGCGGCTATTTCCCGCTGCCACATCCCAGCCCGCGCAACACCCTCTGGCTCCGGCGCCGGCCCTGGTTCGAGGAGGAGGTGGTGCCGGCCCTGCGGGAGGCGCTGGTGGCCGCGCTGGCCTGAGTGGGTGTAGTGCCCTTGCCCATACGCCATCTCAAGTCTTCCTCCCCCTTGTGGGGAGGGGGAAAGCTGTGGCGGAGTGCAGTGCTTTCGCATTGGCTTGCTGGCGTGTGGTTCGCGCATTCGCGCTCTGCCGAGCTTGCTGTTGGTGCGAGCTTTTTTTCGCCTCTTGGCGACTCACTTTTCTTTGCTTGTGCAAAGAAAAGTAAGCAAAAGAAAGCACACCCCTGCGTCGCGCCCCTACGGGGTGCCCTGCGATGCTCGTGGTCGGGGGGACGCGCCCGAACTCGGCGCCCTATAGGCGCCTCGAACATGCGGGCGCTTCCATACCCCCCGACCACTGCGCTTCTCGGCGCTTACGAAGGGGA
>SCVA01000026.1 GCA_004297005.1 Nevskiaceae bacterium | reverse complement strand
GGCGCCAGGAATGCCGACGAGGCCGCCGCCAAGGCCAATCCGGGCGATGCCAAGTCCACGCCGGCCAGCAAGGGCGAATGGCTGGATACCGCCAGCCTGATCCCGCGCGAGGTGCAGGCGCTGTTCCCCGGCGTGCGCGAATACCTGCCGCGCGACGCCGTGCTCACCGACGCCGATCTGGCGCGCGCCAAGGCGCTGGGTGCGGTGCTGGCGAAGGCCGACGAGAACACCATCTACATCCCGCTGACTGACAAGAAGCCGGCCGGCACCGCGCTGATCTTCCCGGCCGAGTACCAGGGCAAGCTGTTCTTCCTGCTGCTCGCCACCGACCGCCAGCTCAAGGTCACCGTCGTGCAGCCGCTCAACACCACGCATGTGCCGGCGGCGGCCAAGAGCGCGGTGTACGCCAGCTTCAAGGGCCTGGCGGTCGATCAGTTGCCGGCCGGGGGCGGGCAGGGTGTCGATGCGGCGATCACCGCGGCGGTGAAGAAGGCGGGGACGCTGCTCTATGTGAGGCTCAAGAATGCGTAACTGGCTGCCGACGCTGCTGCTGATGCTGGTCTGCGGCCTGGGTCTGTTCGGCGCGCGCTCCATCGCTCAGGCCGCCGCCGAGGCCGATGGCGGCGCGGTGCCGGTCCCCGCCAGCGCGGCCGAGGTTCCCGCCGACAACTTCGACTTCTTCAGCGACGCGCCGGTGCAGAGCGCCGAGATCGTCGAGCTGCCGCCGGAGAAGTCGCGCTGGCTCAGCCTTGGCGGCCCGCTGGCGCTGTTCGCCTTCTTCTTCCTGGTGCTGGCAATCATCTGGTGGCTGGTGCCGTTCTCCAGTCACAGCGTCGACATCAACCTGCGCAACTTCCCGCCGGCGGCGAAGCGCGGCATCGCGCTGGCGGTGGCGATGTTCGGCATCGCCTTCTGCTTCGGCGCCTCCGAGATCTGGTACCAGTTGCGCCTGCATGGCTCGGCCGAGGCCTATTTCGCGCAGATGTCGCTGGGCAAGCTCATCGCCTTCACCCACGCCCACCTGTTCGGCTTTACCACCAGCTTCTTCATCATCGGCATCCCGTTCTCGATGCAGTTCAACCAGCTCCAGCTCTACCAGTGGGTGTTCCCGGCGGGGCTGGCCGCCTCGCTGACCGATGTCATGTCCTGGTGGGGCATCAAGTTCTTGTCGCCCAACTTCGAGTGGGTGTCGATGTTCTGCGGCATTGTCTTCTCGGTCAGCTATCTGTGGATGCTGATCGGCCTGCTGCGGGTGCTGCTGTTTCCAGAAGTGATCTGGGCCTCGGACAAGGACCGCGCGCCCCGGCTTGCGGCCAAGGCCGAGCAGCGGCAGGCTGCACGTCATGGCGAGGGGGATTATTGACCCGCCGCCCGAGTTGCTCGGTCACCGAACGGTCGCGGAGCCCCGCTAGGCTGACCGGCCGCTGGCACGCTAAATGTGTCGTGTTCCGCAACGTCCGGGCGACGCCCTGACCCGGTGAGTCCGGAATAGAAGTCCAAAGAAATTTCAGAGAGGGAAGTCGATGAACCAAGCCACTATCGCCGCACGCCTGCTGCTGGGCTTCTGCGCCGGCGCTCTGCTGTCCAGTTGCTCCTCGGGGCCGCTCCGCAAGGAGCCCGGCAACGAGAGCGGCAGCATCCACACCGCTGCCATCGGCAAGGCGCCGCCGGCCGAGCCGCCCAGCTTCGGCTCCAAGCCGCTGTCAGAGATGAACACGCCCGACGCCATCGCCGCCCGCGAGGCCCAAGCGCGCCTGGGCGGTAATCCGCCGCCGCCCTCCTTCCCGGCGTATCAATCGGCCCCGCCGACTCCGCCACCACCGCCGCCGCTGCCGGCTGCCATGCCGCCGGCAGCGCCCGCCTACAGCCCGCCGCCGCCGCCCGCCCCGGCTTACACGCCGCCGGCCAGCAGCGCTTCCGGCGAGCCGGCGGCCGCGCACGCTCAGGTGAGTGCGTTCAGCAAAGGCGCCAAGATCAGTCCCCGCCCCGGCGCCGCCCTGCGTCTGCGCCCCAACTCCGCCAGCGAGGCGATCCAGTCCTTGCTGCTGGATACGCCGGTGGTGCTCGACTCGCGCGTCTATAACGCCGAGGGCTACTGGTGGTATGTCACCGTCGGTGCCGATGATGGCTGGGTGGCGCAGAGCGATCTGCTGATCCCGTGAGGCCGCTGGCGCTGGGCTGCGCGCTGGCGCTGGTGTTGGGTGCCTGCATGCGGCAGGCGCCACTGCCACCACCCTCGGCGCGCGCGCCGGTGTTGCGTACGCCGGAAGAGAAGGTCGGGATGGAGTCCCTGGAAGCCGCGCCCGCCCCGGCGCCGCTGGCCAGCGCGCCGCTGGCCGCCGGCCTGCCGGCGCGCCTGCGCGAGAGCCTGCCGCTGCGTGCCCAGCCGCTGGCTAGCGCGGCGACGCTGACCGAGCTACCGGCCGGCACGGCGGTCAGCATCCTCGGCGAGATCGACAATGCTGGCGGCCACTGGAGCAGCGTGCGAGCCGGGGATGCGGTGGGCTGGCTGCCAAGCAGCGCCCTGGAATCCGGCCACTGAAGTCGGCTGGCGCGGTCGCGGGTGCTAGCCTAGGGGGGTTCTTCCGATCTTCGTCCTCGCGCCCGGCTGGTCCGACGCGCGGGGCGTCAGCCGCCGCATGACCCTCGCCAGTCCCGTTTCCCTCGCCGCCGCGACCGCCGCTGTTGGCGCGCCTTTTTTGACCTCGGTAGCCGGTCCTGGCCGACTGCCGCCGGATGCGCTGGCCTGCCTGCACCACGGTGGCCCGCTGCCGGACGCCGACCCGCGCCGCCTGCGCCTGCCGCTGCCCTTGCTGCACGGCCACGCCGCCGAGCTGTGGAGCGCCGGCCGGCCGGTGCTGGAGGCTAGCAGCGAGCAGGGCCTGCACTGGGCCCATGACGGCCAGTATCTGTTCGCCCACCTGAGCCTGCCGGCCGAAGACGTGATCGCCGCCAGCGAGGACGCCTACTGGCGGCTGGAGCGGCTGGTGGTGCACCACGGTTTTCCCTATTGGCTGCGCACCTGGAATTTCCTCTCCGGCATCAACGCCGGTGAAGGTGACGGCGAGCGCTACCGGCAGTTCTGCCTGGGTCGCGGTCAGGCGCTGGCGGCGCGCAGCGATTTTGAGCGTCACCTGCCGGCGGCCACCGCCATCGGCAGCGCCGAGCCCGGTCTGGTGGTGGCGGTGCTGGCCGGCCGCAAGCCGGGTATCGCCCTGGAGAACCCGCGCCAGGTCGCCGCCTTCCGCTATCCGCGCCAGTATGGTCCGCGCAGCCCCAGCTTCACACGCGCCATGTTGCTGCGCGACGAGGGCGGGACGGGCGCCGCCGCGCGCCTGCTGGTGTCCGGCACCGCCAGCATCGTCGGCCACGCCACCCGCCATGCCGGCGATGTGCTGGCCCAGCTCGAGGAGGCGGCGGTGAATGTCGAGGCGCTGCTGCGCCACGCGGCGGTGAGCCACTTCCCCGATGTCGGCGAGCCGATGTGGGCGCCGGAGAGCTTCAAGGTCTACCTGCGTCACCCTGAGCACGCGGAAGCGGTGCGTGCGGCCTTCGAGCGACGACTGGCGCGCGGCCTGCCCTGGACGCTGCTGCAGGGCGACATCTGTAGACAGGATCTCTTGGTGGAGCTGGAGGCGGTGTACCGCTGGGACGGACCCGGCTAGGAACCGTCTGCCCCGCGGGCATCGCGGGCATCGCGGCCTTGCAGGCCAACAGCGCCTCGGGCAAGGCACGCTGGCTCCTATAGACTTCCTCCATCACGCCCCTAGAACGGCGGTTTATTGGAGAGAGGAAGAGTCCATGAATTACTTCGTCACCGGCGCCACCGGCTTCATCGGCAAGTTCCTGCTGGAAAAGCTGCTCGCCCGCGAGGGCGCCAAGGTGCACGTGCTGGTGCGCCCGTCCTCGGTCGCCAAGTTCGAGGAACTGAAGGAGCGCTACGGCGAGGCCGGCAAGAAGCTGGTGATGGTGCCGGGTGACATCACCGAGCCGGGACTGATCTCGCCAGCGGACTTCAAGAAGCTGGCCGGCAAGATCGACCACGTCTTCCACCTCGCCGCGGTCTACGACATGACCATGAGCGACGAGCAGGGCGACCGCATCAACAACGAGGGCACTCGCAACCTGGTCGCCTTCGTCAACGATCTCGGCGGCCCGGTGCGCCTGCACCACGTCTCCAGCGTCGCGGTCGCCGGCAGCGACTACGTCGGCATCTTCAAGGAGACCATGTTCGACGAGGGGCAGACCACCAACCACCCCTATTACCGCACTAAGTTCCAGAGCGAGGCCATCGTCCGCAACGAGTGCGCCGCACCCTGGCGCATCTACCGTCCGGGCGTGGTCGTCGGCCATAGCGAGACCGGCGAGATGGACAAGATCGACGGCCCCTACTACTTCGCCAAGGCGATCCAGAAGATCAGCTACAAGGTACCGAAGTGGCTGCCGCTCTTGGGCATCGAGGGCGGCAAGGTCGCCATCGCGCCGGTGGACTACGTGGCGGCGGCGATGGATGCCATCGCCCACCTGCCTAAGCTCGACGGTCAGTGCTTCCACCTGATGCAGTCGCAGTCGCCGACCGTCGGCGATCTGCTGCAATGCTTCCTCGAAGCCGCGCACGGGCCGGAGTTCGGTGGCCGCCTCGACATCCCGGCGCTGCCGCCTTCGGTGAAGAAGTTCATGGGCCGGATCGGCAAGTCGATCTCCAGCCGCAACGAGCAGAAGATCGCGGAGACCCTGGGCGTGCCCTTGTCGGTGCTCGGCTACGCCTTCAACCAGGCGGTGTTCGACGACCGCGAGGCGCGTCGCGCGCTCAAGGGGACTGGAATTGTCTGCCCGGACATCAAGCACTACGCCGACAAGCTCTGGCAGTACTGGGAGCTGCAGCTCGATCTCAAGGTGAAGATCCCGCCGCGCTTGCGCCAGAAGTTGTCGGGCAAGGTGGTGCTGATCACCGGCGCCTCCTCCGGCATCGGCTTCGCAGCGGCCAAGAAGATCGCTGCCGCCGGCGCCAAGGTGATCCTGGTGGCGCGCACCCGCGAGAAGCTGGAGGAGACCAAGCTGATCCTGGAGAAGGCCGGCGGCGAGGCGCATGTCTACCCCTGCGACCTCAACAGTCTCACCGACATCGACCGCATGTCCGCCGAGGTGCTGCGCGACTTCGGCCACGTCGATGTGCTGATCAACAATGCCGGCCGCTCGATCCGCCGCGCGGTGTTCGAAAGCTTCGACCGCTTCCACGACTTCGAACGCACCATGCAGCTCAACTACTTCGGCGCGGTGCGGCTGATCATGAATCTGCTGCCGGCGATGGCGAAGCAGAAGAGCGGCCACATCATCAACATCAGCTCCATCGGCGTGCTCGCCAACGCCGCGCGCTTCTCCGCCTATGTCGCCAGCAAGGCCGCGCTCGACGCCTATACCCGCTGCCTGTCGGCGGAGGTGAAGGCGCGCAACATCCACACCACGGCGATCTACATGCCACTGGTGCGCACGCCGATGATCGCGCCGACCAAGATGTACGACTACATCCCGACCTGGAGCCCGGAGGACGCCGCCGACACGGTGGTGAAGGCCATTCTCGATCGGCCCAAGAGCATCGCCACCACGGTCGGCACCGCCGCCGCGGTGAGCTACGCGATCTGGCCCAAGGCCAATGACTGGGTGCTGTCCAAGGGCTTTCAGTTGTTCCCCTCGTCGAGCGCGGCCAAGGGCAAAAAGGATGGCGGCGAGAAGCTGACCCTGGAACAAACCGTCTTCGCCAACATCTTCAAGGGTGAGCACTGGTGAAGTGGCGACACGGTGCTTTCAACAAGAAGGGGGCCAACGGCCCCCTTCTTGTTGAAATGGGTGCGGGAGCCACTTCCAGGCGGCGCAGCCGCCGTGGCGACGGGGTGAGCCCGCACGGAGCGAGTGCCAACGGCCCCCTTCTTGTTGAAATGGGTGCCGGAGCCACTTCCAGGCGGCGCAGCCGCCGTGGCGACGGGGTGAACTTGCGCGGAGTGAGGGCCAACGGCCCCCTTCTTGTTGAAATGGGTGCCGGAGCCACTTCCAGGCGGCGCAGCCGCCGTGGCGACGGGACGAACTCGCGCGGCGCGAGAGCCACAAAACCCCACTTCCCGCTGAGGTGAGCGCGCGGAGCTGCTTTGCCCTGCCAAGCCCGGACCGCCCTTCTACAATCTCGCCATGCCGTCAAAGAACTCCCGCCGCCTGCGATGGGCGCTGCTGATCGCGCTGGCGCTGCACGCCCTGCTGGCGTGGCAGTACGCGGGCGATCTGCGCGCGCGCGTGGCGGCGGCACTACGGGCGGAGACCCCCAGTGAAACGGTGGTGGAGATCGCCAGCGAACCACCGCCCCCGCCACCATCGCGCAACCGCTGGACCTTGGCGACCAAGCTCAGCAGCGGTTCGCCGGAGGATCTGCCGCCGCCATTGCCGGACAACTTTTTCCCCAAGCCGCCGCCGCCGGGGCGTGGCTTCCTGAGCCTGAGCACCAGCCTGTCCGGCCGTTCGCTGACTGCGGCGCTGACCGCCGCACTGGTGCCCGACGTGGTGCGTCTACCGGACATCGAGGCGCGTGGCGTGCAGCCACGTGCGGGGCGTCCGTCCCGGACCGCTCGACCCGCGGCCAGTCCGCCACTGAGCGCCGCCGCGCCGCTCGAGCCGGAGTTGCCGCCGCTGGAGCCCCAGGCCCCCTTGCGCCTGCCTCCGGTACAGGACGAGGCCGACCTGGAACTGGCGATCCGTCGCGCGGCCGAGTCGGCAAAGCGCAGCGCCGGTGTGGAACTGAGTCCCCGCGCCAATAGCGACCTGCGCGCGTTGTTGCCACAGGGGCCGCTGGCTTCCGCGCCGGAGCCGTCCAGGCGTGGTGGTAAGCCGCTGATCGAGCCACGACCGGTCCCGCCCATGCCGGCCTCCGGCATTACCACCTATCCGCTGGATGCCCCCTTGGCTCCCGATGACGGCGGGGCTGTCGTCGATGCCGGTGGCGACTACACCCGCAATCGCGCCGAGTATTTCGCCCGCCTCACGGCGCAGCTCAAGGTCACCAACCAGCGCGCCCTCGCCGAGGCGGTGAAGGCGACGCCCAAGATGACGGTGCGGATGAAGTTCGTGGTCGATCGCCGTGGCGCCGTGCTCGACGTCTACGCCGCCGAGACGGTGCCCGTAGAGGCGGCCCGCCGCGCCACCGAGATCATCCGCGCCGCCGCGCCGTTTCCCCGTATCCCCGAGTCCATGGTGCAGCCCAGGCTGGAGCTGAGCTACCCGGTGGAGATCTATCGGTAGTGGCCGGCTGCGGCCGCGGCTAGCCTCAATGCGCTGTTGCGCAGAAATGGCCTCAGGGCAATGTCCGCGGCCGCCGCGCAAGGACGGCGGCCGCGAACCGGCGGCGTCTTAGCCGCCGCGCCGCTTGGCGACGCCTTCGGCGAGCGTCGCCAGCAGGGCTTCGGTGTCGTCCCAGGCGATGCAGGCGTCGGTGATGCTCTGGCCGTAGTTGAGGCTGACGCCCGGCTTGATGTCCTGCCGACCGGCGACCAGATGGCTCTCGATCATCACGCCGGTGACGCGGCGCTCGCCGGCCGCCATGCGCGTGGCGATGTCGTGGCCGACCTCGATCTGCTTCTGGTGCTGCTTCTGGCTGTTGGCGTGGCTGAAGTCGATCATCACCTGCTCGCGCAGGCCGGCCTTCTTCAGCTCGGCGCAGGCAGCATCGACGCTGGCGGCGTCGAAATTGGGGCCGCGATTGCCGCCGCGCAGGATCAGGTGGCAGTCCGGGTTGCCGCGGGTCTGGAAGATCGCCACCTGGCCGGTCTGGGTCAGCGACAGGAAGCGGTGCGGATGGCTGGCCGACAGGCAGGCATCGACGGCGATCTTGACGCTGCCATCGGTGCCGTTCTTGAAGCCCACCGGGCAGGACAGGCCGCTGGCCATCTCGCGGTGCAGCTGGCTTTCGGTGGTGCGCGCGCCGATGGCGCCCCAGCTGACCAGATCGGCCAGGTACTGCGGCGTGAGGATGTCGAGGAATTCCACGCCGGCCGGCATGCCACGGGTATTGAGTGTCAGCAGCAGCTCGCGCGCGGTGCGCAGGCCACGGTCGATCTGGAAGCTGTCGTCGAGGCCGGGGTCGTTGATCAGGCCCTTCCAGCCCACCGTGGTGCGCGGCTTTTCGAAGTACACGCGCATCACGATCAAGAGCTCGCCGGCGTAGCGGTCGCGCGCCGCCGCCAGCTTGCCGGCGTAGTCGAGTGCGGCCTGGGTGTCGTGGATCGAGCAGGGGCCGACGATCACCAGCAGGCGGTCGTCCTCGCCGGACAGCACGCCCTGGATGGCGGCGCGGGTGCGGGCGACGGTGTTGGCGGCGGCTTCCAGCAGCGGCAGCTCGGCCTGCACCTGGGCAGGGGTGGAGACGGGGCTGACGGAGGCGATCCGCAGATTTTCAGTGACCAGCTTCATTGCAGCGAGAGTTCGTGGCGCCGTTGTGGACAAATGGCGCGCGATGATAGCGGATGCCGCCGACGCTGGGCCTCGTCCGGCTGATAGGCTCTAGGGTGTGTTGACACTAAATACCTCGCTGCGGCGGAAGGCGGTTTTGGGGCAGTGCAAGGAAGCAAGAGTGCGCAATAGCGGGCCTATTGAAACTCTTGCTGACGCGGCAATGCCCCAAAACCGTCCCGCCCCGAAGGGTTGCTGGCCATAAGCGCGTCATGCCGTGTTGCCCGCCTAGCGAAGGCAACAAGCCTTCGCGTCGGCAGGCGCCTTGCCTGACGCGCTTTTGACCGGCAACGCAGCGAGGTATTTAGTGTCAACACACCCTAGTTCCGCTCCCGATTTGGAATTTCGATCCATGCGTGCTGCCTTGTTCGCCGCTTCGCTGCTTGCCGCCGGTGCCGCCCAGGCCGAGGGCTATGCGCTGTTCAACCAGTCCAGCTTTGCGCGCGCGGCGGCGCTGCCGGCGCTGAATGCCGCGCCGGTGCTGGCGGTCGGCGAGTCAGAAGCGCAGGTCGCGCTGGACTGGTCCAGCGAGTACTACGAGGCGCAGTCCGGCACCGAGAGCCTGAGTCTGGACGCCGAAACCCAGCGCTACGCGCTGCGCTACCGGCGCGGCTTCGGCGGCAGCGTGGTGTCGGTGAACGGCTGGGAGTGGGGTGTGGAGCTGCCCCTGCTCAGCAGCGGCGGCGGCAGCCTGGACTCGCTGATCGAGAACTGGCACGACACCTTCGGCCTGCCCAATGGTGGCCGCGAGAATGCACCGCGCGACCGCTACCTGATCCGCTACCAGCGCGACGGCCAGACCCTGCTGGATTTGAGCGAGGGCGAGAGCGGCCTGGGCGACGCCCGCCTGAGTCTGGCGGCGGCGCTGGGCGAGCGCTGGGTCGTGCGCGCCTTGCTGCAACTGCCCACCGGTGACGCCGACCGCCTGAGCGGCGGGCATGCCGGCGGCGCGCTCTGGGCCGACTACAGCTTCGGCCTGGGCGAAACCGAGCGCTACCGGCTCAGTCTTTCCGGCGGCCTGTCCGCCAGCGCGACCGACGGTCCCCTGGGCGAGCTGCAACAGCCGCTGGTGGCGGTGGCGGGCGCCAGCTTCAGTGGGCCCTTGTGGCCGGCACTGCTGGGCGCCACCGAGGGCGTGCTGCAACTCGACGCGCACAGCGCCCTGTACCAGGACTCCGAGCTGGAGCCCCTAGGCGGCGACAGTCTGCAAGTCGCATTCGGCCTGCGGCTGCCCACTCCGCTGGGCCGACTGGAGCTGGCGATCCAGGAAGATCTCGCGGTCAACACCGCGCCCGACTTCAGCCTGCATTTTGCGCTGGGGTTTGGCGGCGGCCACTGAAAACCCGGCTGGCGTGCGCCAGCCGGGTCGCGTAACCGCGCGGCGACGTGCTCAGGGCAGGTCGAACAGCAGCAGTTCGGCATCCGTCTCGGCGACCAGGTCCAGCGCCGCCTCGCCCTCGATCAAGGCCGCGTCGCCGGAAGACAGCGTCTGCTCGCCCAGCCGCACTTCGCCGCGTGCCAGGTGCAGGTAGTGACGGCGGCCGGCCCGCAGCGGCTGGTGAACCGAGCCGCCGGCCTTCGGCCAGGCCAGTGACAGGCCGGCGTCGGCGTTGATGTGGAACGGCGCCGACTCGGCGCCCGGCTCCGCGACCGGTGCCACCACCCGGGCAAAGCCCTGGTGCAGGGTCTCGGCGTTCAGCGCCGACTGCTCGTAGCCCGGCTTGACGCCCAACTGGTTGGGTTCGATCCAGATCTGCAAGAGGTGCAGGGGCTCGCTGTAGCTGCCGTTCATCTCGCTATGGCGGATGCCGTTGCCGGCGTGCATGACCTGCAGCTCGCCGTGGTGGATCAGGCCGGAACCGCCGGTGGAGTCCTGATGGCGCACGGTGCCGGACAGCGGGTAGGTGATGATCTCCATGTCGCGATGGCCATGGGTCGCGAAGCCGGTGCCGGGGGCGACACGGTCTTCGTTGATGACGCGCAGATTGGAGTAGCCCATCCAGCGGCGGTCGTAGTATTCGGAAAACGAGAAGCTGTGGCGGGCCTCCAGCCAGCCGTGTTCGGCATGGCCTCGGTCGGCGGAGCGGCGGAGCTGGATCATGGTAGTTCTCCAAAAGTTTTGAATCTGCCAAGGCAATATAGGCTTGACCTAGGCCGCTCTAAAGCGGAAGGTTTTGAGCCAATCATTCAAGACCGTTGAATCTGCGGAGATTCGCCATGCGCCTGACCCTGGACGCCCTGCTCGCCCTCGACGCCATCGCCACCGAGGGCAGCTTCGCCAAGGCCGCCGAGGCCCTGCACAAGGTGCCCTCGGCGCTCACCTACACCATGCAGAAGCTGGAGTCCGACCTCGACGTGCAGCTGTTCGACCGCAGCGGCAAGCGGGCGGTGCTGACGCCGATCGGCCGCATGCTGCTGGAGCAGGGCCGCGACCTGCTGCGCCAGGCCGAGGGCGTGGAGCGGCGCATCAAGCGGCTGGGCGAGGGCTGGGAACCGCAGTTGAGCATCGCCGTCGACAACGTCGTGCCGATGCAGTGGCTGTTTCCGATCATCCGCGAGTTCGACGCGCTGGGCTGCACCACGCGCCTGAAGCTGACCCAGGAAATCCTCGGCGGCGGCTGGGATGCGCTGATCGACCGTCGCGCCGATTTGGCCATCGGGGTGCCGAGCGACCCGCCCAGCGGCTTCGGGCTGGTCAGCCGCGAATGGATCCAGATCGAGGCCTTCATCTTCGTGATGGCTCCCGGGCATCCGCTGGCGGCCTTGCCGGAGCCGCTGCGTTCCAGCGACATCGCCCGCCATCGGGCCATCGTGGTGTCCGATTCCTCTCGCCGCATCGAGGCGCGGACGGTGAATCTGCAGCCGGCGCAGGAAACCCTGCATGTGCCCAATCTGGAGACCAAGATCGGCGCCCTGCTGGCGGGCCTGGGTGTGGGCTTCGTGCCTTCCCACGTGGCCGCGGAGCACCTGCGGGCGGGGTGGCTGGTCAGCCGCGGAGTCGAGGACAATCGCTCGGCCAGCGCACTGCGGGTGGCCTGGCGCGCCGCCGAGGATGGGAGGGCGCTGGCCTGGTTCCGGGATCGCATCCTGTCCGCTGGCCAGGGTCCGCAGGCGCCGTTCCGGGCTTAGCGGCGCTCCGGCGGACCTGACCCGAGGGGCGCCTGCGAGTCTGTTGTCCCGGATTGTTCCGACCTAGTTCAGCAGCATGCCCGCCTCGCCGAGGCGGCGCTCGAAGTCATCGGCCAGCTTGGGGAACGCCGCCAGCAGCTTGGCCGAGCGGGGCGCCTCGGATTGCAGCCGGTCGAGTGCGCTGTCGACACTGACAAACAGTTCGCGAATCGCGGCGGCGGTGGGCGCGCCAGGCTGCATCACCGCGGCGGGAAGCTGTGCGCTGCCAGCCTTGGCATTGGTGCTCAGCGCGGCGTTGATGGCGTCCATCGCGCGGGTTTGCGCGGAAAGGCGTTCCAGCACCCGCTGTTCCAGCGCGTCGATGGGGGCGTGCAGACGCGCGCGGCGTTGCTCGATCTCGGCGCGCGCTGCCGGAATCAGGTCCATTGCCAGTGCCGGGTCCGCCGGTCTGGCGCCGGCCTTGCCGCGCTTGCGGTTGTTCTTGAGCACCTGCTTGACCTCGGGTCTGGTCGCAAGGTTGTCGAGGAATACCGGCGTCCAGACGCTGTCGATGAAGTGATCGGTGGTCGCCCGCTTGGCGCGGAACAGTGACTGCACCAGGGCGGTCTGGGTTTGCCCGACCGACTGGATGCGCGCGGCGAGCGCATCGTTCAGCGGCGGCGTCGGCGTGTCGGCGGTTGGCGTCAGCGCACAGGCGGACAAGGCGCTCGCGGCGGCCAGCAGCAGGCCACGGCGGAGCAGGTTGGTGCTGTACATCGGGATGTTCTCCAAGTGATTGCCCCGAGCTTAAGCCATGCGCAGGCCTCGCTGGCCGGCTCAGCGCCGCCAGGCCGCGCGTGTCGCCGTGAACAGGGCGAGCAGCAGCAAGGCGGCGCCGAGCGGCGTGGCGAGGATGGCCAGCGAAGGATCACTTTCGCTGTTGCCGATGCCGCCTAGCAGGAAGCCGGCGGGGACCAGGGCGGCACCCCAGCGCAGTGCCCAGCCGGCGCTGGCCGCCGCCGGCAGCCGCGGCAGCACGGCGGCCCAGGCCAGGTTGAGCAGGGCCAGCAGCGCGCCGTGGGCATGGCCCAGCACCCAGAGTTCCCGCCTTAGATGGTGGTCCAGGTACCAGGGGGCCTTGATCAAATGCAGGAATTCCAGCGACAGGCCGCCGACCAGGAACAGCAGCAGGGCGCTGGTCCCGTAACGCAGATGAGCCCGGATCGCGGGTTCCAGCGCGGCTTCGGCGGCGGGCGCCGAGGGGTAGGGTTTCTGGGCCATGCGATTACTCTCCGATATTGATGGCGCGGCCATCGGCCTGGGCGCGCAGGCTGGCGATCAGCTCGGCCTCGACGCCGCCGTCGTCGCGCAACAGGCCGCCCTGCAGGTCGGCGATCGCGACCGGACGGAACTGCTGGCGGATGCGGATCAGGGCCTCGGCGCGCAGCGGCGCATCGGCGATGAAGTCGAAGCCGGCCAGGGTCTGCAGCAGGCGGGTGTCGCCAAGCACGGTCGCCGTCTGCCGGGCCGATAGCCAGGCGAAGCGGCGCACGGCGGGATAGCGGTCCTCCATGGCGGCGAACAGCAGGGGCAACTGGGCGCGGCGTGCCACCGGTCCTAGCGCGCTGTCCTCGGCGCCGGCCAGGCGCGCGGCCACCGCGCGCTGCACCGGATCGCCCGCGAACAACTGCCGCAGGTTCTCTGGCAGCGCGGTTGGCGACGATGGCTCGGTGGGCTCGCCACGCCACTGCCGCAGAGCGGTTTCGGCCCAGCCGGCGCTGCGGTCGCCATGGCAGCCGGTACAGGCATCCGGGCGCTGGCCCGAGGCGTTGACGGCGGGCGCGGGCTTCTCGATGTGATGGCTGCGATGGATCTCCATCACCCCGTAGGCGAGCTTGGGCATGTGGCAGTCCACGCAATCTGTGTTGGCGCCAGTCGCGGCGTGTTGCCGGTGCGCGGGCAGAGTCTGCGCGATGCCCTGGTGGCAGCCCTCGCAGGCGGCGCCCTCGCGGTTCTCGGCGCTGATCATGCCGGCGGGATCGCCGTCGTGAGCGGAGTGGCAGCCGATACAACTCGCGCCGCCTCGGGTGTAGCAGCTTGATTGCATCAAGCCTTGCAGTTCGTAGGCCGACAGTCGCGGCGTGCCGTCGGACCAGAAGCGTAGCCTGAAGGTATCGGGGTCGCCGGCCGGCACCGGAGTATCGCGGGTCACCAGTCGCACATGGGCCTGGAGGTCGTCTCCGGCCCGGTAGGTCGGGCCGCGGCTCAGCCAGCGATCCACCAAGTCCGGCCTGGCCGGCAGGCGCTGGCCGTGGCATTGCCCGCAGACCTGGGCGGCGCGTTCCGGCGTCAGTCGCCGGGGATTGACGATGCTGGGGTCGGCGCGGCCGGACAGGTGCAGCCAGTAGCGGCGTACCGGGTTGCGGTTGGCGGCGGCGTGCTGGGCGCCGGGGCCGTGGCAGGCCTCGCAGGCGATGCCCAGTTCCGCGACCTGGCTGTCCCAATGCGCCTCGCTCAGGTAATTGAAGCGTTCTCCCCGCTTGAGGCGTTGGAACAGCTCTTCGGCGTTGGTGATGCGCGGTTCCGGGCCGGTGTTGTGGCAGTAGATGCAGTTGGGGTTCCAGGTCGCTGCGTGCTGGTCGTAGCGCTGGTTGTCGTCGTAGAGGAAGGCGCCGTTGTAGTGGATCCAGCGCTGCTCGCCGTTGTGCCAGATCAGCGGCAGCCGCTGGTAGCGGCCGCCCGGCGCCTCGGCCAGGTACTGCTGATAGCGGTGAGAGCCGACGGTGCGCGCCACTGGCACGCTGCCGAGGACCGAGAGATCGCGCGGGTCCAGGTACTCGAACAGGAAGCGCCCGTCCTTCTGTGTCGGCCGCACCGGCTGGCCCCAATAGCGCACCACCTGACCGTCGAAGGCGCCCTGCACGGACTTGGCGCTGGCTTCCTGGGTCATGGTCCGATGGTAGGTGCGGCTCCAGCTCGCATGGTGGTCTGCGTGACAGGATTTGCAGCTAGTGGACCCGGCGTAGGCGAACTCGTCGCGTGCCTCGGGGGGTTCCAGACCCTGCTTCGCGCTCCAGCCCCAGGCGCCGGCCAGCACCAGTGCCAGCAGGCCTGGCAGGGCCAGCGAGAGGATGGTGGCAAGGCGTCGTGACATGAGGAGAGACTAAAGAAAAAGCCCGGCGCAAGGCCGGGCTCGGTCGGGGAACTTGGGTTCAGGCCAGGGCGCGGTGGCCGGACTTGAGCACCTTCTCGAAGTAGGGGATGGCCTTGGTCAGACCCTCGCGCAGCGACACTTTCGGCTCCCAGCCCAGTTTTTCCTTCGCCAGGCTGATGTCCGGGCGGCGCTGCTTGGGGTCGTCGGGCGGCAAGGGCTGATGGGCCAGCTGGCTCTTGGAGTTGGTGAGTTCGATGACCAGTTGCGCCAGCTCGATCATGGTGAATTCGCCGGGATTGCCGAGATTGACCGGCCCGGTGACTCCGGCTGGCGAATCCATGAGGCGGATGAAGCCTTCGACCAGATCATCGACGTAGCAGAACGAGCGGGTTTGCAGGCCTTCGCCGTAGATCGTGATCGGCCGGCCGAGCAGGGCCTGCATGATGAAGTTGCTGACCACCCGGCCGTCGTTGGGGTGCATCTTCGGCCCGTAGGTGTTGAAGATGCGGGCGACTTTGATGTCCAGCTTGTGCTGGCGGTGGTAGTCGAAGAACAGGGTTTCGGCGCAGCGCTTGCCCTCGTCGTAGCAGGAGCGGTAGCCGATCGGATTGACGTGGCCCCAATAGCCCTCCGGCTGCGGGTGTACCTCGGGGTCGCCGTAGACCTCGCTGGTGGAGGCCTGGAAGATCCGGCACCTCATGCGCTTGGCCAGGCCCAGCATGTTGATCGCGCCGTGTACCGAGGTCTTGGTGGTCTGCACCGGGTCGAACTGGTAGTGGATGGGGCTGGCCGGGCAGGCCAGGTTGTAGATCTGGTCCACTTCCACGTACAGCGGCATGGTGATGTCATGCCGCATCAGCTCGAAGCGCGGATTGCTTAGCAAGGTTTCGATGTTGGCGCGGCTGCCGGTGTAGAAGTTGTCCACGCACAGCACCTCGTCGCCGCGCTCCAGCAGCCGCTCGCAGAGATGGGAGCCGATGAAGCCGGCGCCGCCGGTGACCATGATCCGCTGCGGACCGAATTCGCGTTGTGTACGCACTGTTGCGATTCCCCTGGGCTGAATTGCCGTTTGTGCGGGCAATTGTAATGTGCGCCTTGCCTCTATCGTCCGCCTCTGGGGACAATAGGCGCCAAAGTCGTACCTCCCGCCGTCCGCCGAGCCCTCGCATGACCTCCCGTTTCGAACTCGCCAACGCCATCCGCGCGCTGGCCATGGATGCTGTCCAGAAGGCCAATTCCGGCCACCCCGGAATGCCGATGGGCATGGCGGATATCGCCGAGGTGCTGTGGAACGACGTCCTGAACCACAACCCGGCCGATCCGCACTGGTTCAACCGTGACCGCTTCGTGGTCAGCAATGGCCATGGTTCGATGCTGCTGTACGCGCTGCTGCATCTGTCCGGCTATGACCTGCCGCTGGACGAGCTCAAGAACTTCCGGCAACTGCATTCCAAGACGCCGGGGCACCCGGAGTACGGCATGACGCCGGGCGTGGAGACCACCACCGGTCCGCTTGGCCAGGGCATCGCCATGGCGGTGGGCATGGCCATCGCCGAGGCCAATCTGGCGGCCAAGTACAACCGTGACGGCCTGACCTTGGTCGATCACCGCACCTACGTCTTCGCCGGCGACGGCTGCCTGATGGAGGGCATCAGCCACGAGGCTTGCTCGCTGGCTGGCGCGCTGGGCTTGGGCAAGTTGGTGGTGTTCTACGACGACAACAACATCTCCATTGACGGTGAGGTGCACGGTTGGTTCCGCGACGACACCCCCGCCCGCTTCGAGGCCTATGGCTGGCAGGTGGTGCGCAACGTCAACGGCCACGATGCCCACGAGATCAAGCTGGCGCTGGAAACCGCGCGCAAGTCCATCGACCGGCCGACCCTGATCTGCTGCAAGACCATCATCGGCTTCGGCTCGCCCGCCAAGCAGGGGAAGGAGTCCAGCCACGGTGCGCCGCTGGGTGCGGAAGAGATCGCCAAGACCCGCGAGCAGTTGGGCTGGAAGCACGGCCCATTCGAGATTCCGGCCGAGGTCTACGCGGCCTACGACGCGCGCGCCAAGGGAGCGGTCAAGCAGCAGGCCTGGAACGGTGTGTTCGACGCCTATGCGAAGCAATTCCCGGCCGAGGCCGCGGAGTTCCAGCGGCGTGTCCAGGGAAGCTTGCCGGCGGACTGGCGCGGTTTCGCTGACGCCCTGATCGCCGAACAGGCCAAGGCCGACAAGCCCAATGCCACCCGCAAGTCCAGCAAGGCGGTGATCGAGGCGCTCGCCGCCAAGTTGCCGGAGCTGTTCGGCGGCTCCGCCGACTTGTCGGAGTCCAACGGTACCGACTTCAAGGGCCACGTCTCGCTCCGCCACGGCAGCCTGGGCGGCAACTACGTGAACTACGGCGTGCGTGAATTCGCCATGTCAGCGGCCATGAACGGCCAGTATCTGCACGGTGGCCTGCGCCCCTTCGGTGGCACCTTCCTGGTGTTCTCCGACTACGCCCGCAACGCCCTGCGGCTGTCGGCGCTGATGAAGTTGGGTGTTATATACGTCTACACCCACGACTCGGTGGCGCTGGGCGAGGACGGCCCCACCCACCAGCCGGTGGAACATCTGGCGACGCTGCGACTGATCCCCAACGTCCAGCTCTGGCGCCCAGCCGACGCCTTCGAGACCGCCGTAGCCTGGACCGCCGCTTTGGAGCGCAAGACCGGCCCCTCGCTCTTGATCCTCACCCGCCAGAACCTGCCGCCGCAGGCGCACGCCGCCGATCACGCTGGCCTGGCCGCTCGCGGCGGCTATGTGCTGTGGGAGCCGTTAGAGGCGCCGCAGGCGGTGATTCTGGCTACCGGTTCGGAAGTGGCGCTGGCGGTCGATGCCGCCAAGGCCTTGGCGGCCAAGGGCAAGCCGGTGCGGGTAGTGTCGCTGCCCTGCGTCGAGCGCTTCCTGGCCCAGGAGGCCGACTACCGCGAGGCGGTGCTGCCGGACGGCCTCAAGCGGCTGGCGGTGGAAGCCGGGGTCAGTCATTACTGGCGTGGCCTCGCCGACGCGGTCCTCGGCATCGACAGCTTTGGTGAGTCGGCGCCGATGGCGGCGGTGCTCAAGCACTTCGGATTTACCGTGGAGAATGTCGAGGCGCGTGTCCTCTCACTACTGGCATAGGCGTTGCTTATAGGGCTGGACCCGGCGCCCGTCGGTTGCTGCCTGCTCGCGAAGCCCATACCATCGCGTACTACGCACCAATTTGGCGCACCGCGCCCACGCGCCTTTCGGCGCTTTTCTTGAAACCTCTTTATCGGGAGTGTCTCTCGTGGATCCGACCACCGCCGCTGCTGCTGTTACCAATATGTCCTTCACCCACCTGTTCATGCAGTCAACGCCGCTGGTCAAGGGCGTGATGCTGCTGCTGGTGCTGTTCTCGGTGTGGAGCTGGGCCGTGGCCTTCATCAAGTGGTTCGACTTCAAGAAGTCGAAGGCCGCCCTGGATCGGCTGGAGACCACGCTGGAGGACAACAACCTCGACAGCATGATCAACTACAGCGACGCCAAGGATCACCCGATCGCCGATGTCTTCAAGGCCGGCGTTGCCGAGTGGAAGGACGGTTCCGGCGAGCACGAGCACGAAGGTCTGCACGAAGTGCGCGACCGCATCGCCACCGCCATGCGTCAGGAAGCCAGCAATGAAGCCCGGCGCATGCAGTTCATGCTGCCGTTCCTGGCCTCGGTGGGTTCGTCCTCGCCCTTCATCGGTCTGTTCGGCACCGTCTGGGGCATCATGAACACCTTCACCCAGATCGGCGCGATGAAGGACACCTCGCTGTCCACCGTCGCTCCCGGTATCGCTGAAGCCTTGTTCGCCACCGGCATCGGTCTGGCTGCCGCCATTCCGGCCATTCTGGCCTACAACAAGTTCACCACCGACCTCTCCCGCTACAACGGCCGCCTCGCCACCGCCATCGGCGTGTTCTCGGGCAAGCTGTCCAAGCGCAAGCCGGCCTGAAGCGGCGTCAAGCCGCTTCCTTCTGAGTTTCCGGGAGACCCGTCATGGGCATGAACGTCAAATCCTCCGAGGATGATGACGACGGCAGCGTGATGTCCGAAATCAATGTGACGCCCCTCGTGGACGTCATGTTGGTACTGCTGATCATCTTCATCGTCACCGCGCCGCTGGCGTTGTCCACCGTTCCGGTCAAGCTTCCCAAGGCTGACCTTGACGAGATGGGCAAGCCGGTGGATCCCTTGGTTCTGTCGCTGGACCTGCAGGGCCAGTATTACTTCGAAGAAAACCACCGTACTTCCACCTTCACCGAAGCCGAGTTGCCGGCCCGACTGCAGGACGCGTTCTCGCGTTACAAGCAGTTCTCCGGCAAGGATCGCTTTCCGGTGGTCTACGTCCGCGCCGATAACGCGGCGGAATACGGCAAGGTCTACTCGATCATCAAGAAGCTCGCCGAGACCGGGTTCTACCGGGTGTCGCTGATGTCGGAGGCGCCGCAGTGATGTGCCTGCCGAAATCGGAGAAACCATGAGCAGAAAACGTCCATTGATGAGCAAGCAGGCGCTGAGCTTCGGCATCGGCGCCACGGTGGTCGTGCACATCCTCATCGCCATTGTCCTGATCAAGGGTATGGTGAGCCAGGGCGTGTTCGAGGATAAGAAGCCGCGCAAGATTCCGGTCGCCATCCAGTTGCCACCACCACCACCACCACCACCACCACCGCCGCCGCCGCCGAAGCCGCCACCGCCGCCACCGCCGAAGGAACCGCCGCCGCCGCAGCCGAACACGCCGCCGCCGCCCGCGCCTGAAATCGCGGTCGAGGCGCCGGTCACGCCTAGCGAACCGACGGTATCCGCCACGCCTGCGCCGCCGGCTCCGCCTGCGCCGCCGGCTCCGGAGGCGCCGCGCGTTGCGACCTCGGTCAGTGCTGACTATTACGCCAAGATCGGTGCTTTGCTTGGCAAGAATGTTCAGTATCCGCCGAAGGCGGCACAGGACGGTACGGAGGGTGAATGCCAAGTGCAGATCACCTTTGATCGTTCTGGTGAGATCAGCAACTCGGTGTTGGTGCGGAAGACAGGGGCGACCATTCTTGACCGCGCCTGCTTGGACGCAGTCACGCGGACACGTCGGTTCCCGCCCGTTTCCGCGACTGAAGCGCCTGGCACCCAGTATTTCTCGGTGGTGTTGCCGGTGAGCTTCAAGCTCGACGAAGAGTGGTAGTCAAGCCGGCGCGGCAACGCTGACAAAAAGGGCCCGCAAGGGCCCTTTTTGTTGGGCGTGCGTCTGTATGGGCGGGGGCGCTAAAATATTGGGCTACCGGCGCACGTCGCGCTTGTTTTCACGCACTAGGGAAGCTTCCATGACCGTCAAAGTAGGTATCAATGGCTTCGGCCGTATCGGCCGTAACGTGCTGCGCGCTGCGGTGCAGAATTTCGGTGGCGACATCGAAATCGTCGCGATCAACGACCTGCTGGACCCGGACTACCTGGCCTACATGCTCAAGTACGACTCCGTGCATGGGCATTTCAAGGGCGAGATCGCCATTGAAGGTGGCGCGCTGCTGGTCAACGGCAAGAAAATCCGCCTGACCCAGGAGCGTGACCCGGCTAACCTGAAGTGGAGCGAAGTCGGCGCCGATGTCGTTATCGAGTCCACCGGCCTGTTCCTCGACAAGGTGACCGCGCAGAAGCATCTCGATGCTGGCGCCAAGAAGGTGATTTTGTCGGCGCCGTCCAAGGACGACACCCCGATGTTCGTCTACGGCGTCAACCACAAGACCTACGCTGGCCAGGCCATCATCAGCAATGCCTCTTGCACCACCAACTGCCTGGCGCCGCTGGCCAAGGTGCTGCATGACAAGTGGGGCATCAAGCGCGGCCTGATGACCACGGTGCATGCCACCACCGCCACCCAGAAGACAGTCGACGGTCCTTCGAGCAAGGACTGGCGCGGCGGCCGCGGCATCCTGGAGAACATCATTCCGTCCTCGACCGGCGCGGCCAAGGCGGTCGGCGTGGTGATCCCGGAACTGAACAAGAAGCTGACCGGCATGTCCTTCCGCGTGCCGACCTCCGACGTGTCGGTGGTCGACCTCACCGCCGAGCTGGAGAAGGAAGCCAGCTACGAGGAAATCAAGGCCGAGATGAAGGCCCAGAGCGAAGGCGCCCTCAAGGGCATTCTCGGCTACACCGAGGACAAGGTGGTCGCCACCGATTTCCGCGGCGATGCCCGCACCTCGATCTTCGACGCCGATGCCGGCATCGCGCTCGACAAGACCTTCGTCAAGCTGGTGAGCTGGTACGACAACGAATGGGGCTACTCCAACAAGTGCCTGGAGATGGTCCGCGTCGTAGCCGGTAAGTAAGCGCTCGACACCAAATCGGAAAGCCCCGTCGCTAGCGGGGCTTTTCACTTTCTGGAACTCGCAAGGGAATAAAACCATGACTGTCCTTCGCATGACCGACCTGGACCTCGCCGGCAAGCGCCTGCTGATCCGCCAGGATCTCAACGTCCCCATCGCCAACGGCAAGATCAGCTCCGATGCCCGCCTGCGGGCCTCCCTGCCCACCCTCAAGCTGGCGCTCGAGCGTGGTGCTTCGGTGATCGTGGTCAGCCATCTGGGCCGGCCCAAGGCAGGCAAGTTCGATCCGGATAGCTCGCTGACCCCGGTCGCCGGCTGGCTGTCCGAGCATCTTGGACGCAGCGTGCCCATCGTCACCAACTGGATCGATGGCGTGACGCTGGAGCCCGGCCAGATCGTGCTTGGCGAGAACACTCGCTTCCTCAAGGGTGAGAAGGAAGACGACGAGGCCTTGTCGAAGAAGATGGCCGCGCTCTGCGACATCTATGTGATGGATGCCTTCGGCACCGCCCACCGCGCCGAGTGCTCGACCCACGGCGTCGGCAAGTTCGCGCCGGTGGCCTGCGCCGGCCCGCTGTTGGCCGCCGAGCTGGATGCCCTGGGCAAGGCTCTGGCCACGCCCAAGCGTCCGTTGGCGGTGATCGTCGGCGGCAGCAAGGTGTCCACCAAATTGGACTTGCTAAACAGCCTGGCTGATGTCGCCGACCAGTTGATCGTCGGTGGCGGTATCGCCAACACCTTCCTCGCCGCGACTGGCAAGCCGGTTGGCAAGTCGCTTTACGAGAAGGACATGGTCGATGTGGCGAAGTCCATCCTCGCCAAGATCCGTGCCCGTGGCGGCGATATTCCTTTGCCGGTCGATGTGGTGACCGCCACCGAGTTTTCGGCGGAGGCGCACGCCCATACCCGGCTGGTCGACGAGGTCGAGGCGGACGAGCTGATTCTGGACATCGGCCCGAAGACGGCGGCCATATTGGCGGAGAAGCTCAAGAGCTGCGGCACCATCGTCTGGAACGGCCCAGTGGGTGTGTTCGAGTTCGACAGCTTTGCGGCAGGTACCCGCACCCTGGCCAAGGCGATTGCCGAATCCTCGGCGTTCTCGCTCGCCGGTGGCGGCGACACGCTGGCGGCGATGGACAAGTTCGGGGTCTACGACCAGCTCAGCTACGTGTCGACCGGCGGTGGCGCCTTCCTGGAGTTCCTGGAAGGCAAGAAGCTGCCGGCAGTGGCGATGCTGGAGGCGCGCGCCCGAGGCTGAACCGTCGCCAAGTGAAAAGGCCGGTCGGGCAGTGCCCGACCGGCCTTTTTTGCGGTTTACTCGCCGGCTTTCTCGCGTGCCGCGAGGTTGGCGTTGAGCTCGGTGACGTAGGCGTTGAATTCGCTTTGCGCGGCCACGGCGGCGTCGGCATGCGCCTTGGAGATCGCATTGTGCTCGTCCACCACCGCCTTGCGGGCGCCTACGTAGACCTTGACGCAGTCCTGGAAGCTCTTGTTGTCGGTATTGAGCTTTTCGGATTCCTTCTTGCTCATGGCCTTGGTCGGCGGCAGCAGAACCGGTCTAGGGCAGCTCATCGGCGCGACGCCGGCTGGCGCCGGTGCCGACACGGTGGCCGGAGTCTGGGCGGAGGCCGTGGCGGAAGACAGCAACAGGCCCAGGGCGAACAGCTTTTTCATGAAAGGTTTCCTTTGAGGATGACCTGACAACGATACCACCGCCTCCGGGCTCCGGCGATGGCTACTACCGACGCCTGCGCTAGACTGAGCGGGAAGCCCTTTACCGAGACTTGCCCCGTGCGCTTTTCCGGCTCCGAGAATTATGTCGCTACCGCCGATCTGATGCTGGCGGTCAACGCCGCCGTGACCCTGGAGCGGCCGCTGTTGGTCAAGGGTGAACCCGGCACCGGCAAGACCCAGTTGGCGCGCGAGATTGCCAATGCCCTGGGTGCGCCGTTCTTGGAGTGGGGCATCAAGTCCACTACCAAGGCGCAGCACGGGCTCTACGAGTACGACGCGGTGGCGCGGCTGCGCGACGCCCAGTTGGGCGAGGCCAAGGCCCAGAGCATTTCCAACTACATCGTCAAGGGCAAGCTCTGGGAGTGCTTCGAGAGCGAGGTGCGGCCGGTGTTGCTGATCGACGAGATCGACAAGGCCGACATCGAGTTCCCCAACGACCTGCTGCGCGAACTCGACCAGATGGAGTTCTACGTCCATGAGACGCGGCAGACCATCAAGGCCGCGCAGCGGCCGATCATCCTGATCACCTCCAACAACGAGAAGGAGCTGCCGGATGCCTTCTTGCGCCGTTGCTTCTTCCACTACATCCGCTTCCCCGATGCCGAAACCATGGGGAAGATCGTCGACGTGCACTTCCCGAACCTGAAGAAGAACCTGATCAACGACGCCTTGGCGGTGTTCTTCGGCCTGCGCGAGATTCCTGGCCTTAAGAAGAAGCCCTCGACTTCGGAGCTGCTCGACTGGCTGAAGCTATTGGTTGCCGAAGACATCCCCGCCGATGCGCTGCGCGAGACCGCCAGCAAGAAGACCCTGCCGCCGCTTTACGGGGCCTTGCTAAAGAACGAGGCGGATGTGCACCTGTTCGAGCGCGTGGCGTTCATGGCGCGGCGCTCCAGCTGAAGCGGTGAGGGCGGCGGCTGCGCCGCCTGTGAGGGCGCCGCGTCGCTACGCTCGCGGCTGTAAGGGCGCGGGGCTCGCGCCCACGCTGTGAGGGAACAGCGCACGGCGTGCTTCGTCTGATGGTTTTCCCTCACCGTGAGCGCGCAGCGCGAACGACCTCCCAGTAGTCCGCGCAGCGGACACGCCCTCACAGGCGCGCGACGCGCCCCGACCTCGCGGCCAGCCTGCGCAGCGGGCGCTGCGCCTCAGGCCCAGGCCTGAACGGTTGCGTCGATCTGCCGCCAAAGATACCAACTGGCCACGGAGCGGTATGGCGCCCAGGGCGCGGTGATCTTCAGAGTCTTTTTGTCGTCCAGCGGCTTGAACTTGCCATCGTGGCCGCGGCGTGAATACAGCGCGTTGATGCTGTTGCGCAGGCCAACGTCGCCCAGCGAGAACACGTCCAGACGGTCGAAGGCGAAGATCAGCATCATTTCCGCCGTCCAGGGCCCGATGCCGGGCAGGGCGTCCAGTTCGGCCACCAGCGCGGCGTCTTCCAGCCGCGCCAGCGCGCGGGCGTCAAAGCGGCCGTCGCCAGCGCGCGCCGCCAGTTCCAGCAGCCATCTGGCCTTGGCATTGGAGAGCCCGCAGGCCCGCAGCGCTTCCTGCTCGACCCGGCTGAAGTGATGGTGGGCGAAGCCCGAGGCCGGGGCGCCCAAGAGGCTGGCGACCCGGCCTTGGATGGTGTCCGCCGCCTTGGTCGATAGCTGCTGGCTGATGATCGAGGTGCACAGCACATGAAAGGGATCGCGCCGCTGGCGACCGAGCGTGCTCGGACCGTGCTGTTCGATCAGGCGCGCCATTACCGGATCGGCAGCGGACAGGTGCGCTTCGGCGGTTCGCAGGGTTTTAGCGGCGATCATCGGCGGAGGGCGGGCGTAGAATTCAGCCCATGCTATTCACATTCTTCGCCGCCGTCCGCGCCGCAGGGGTCAAGGCCTCCCTGTCGGAGTTCCTGACCCTGCTGGATGCCATGTCCCGGCATCTGGCGATGTTTTCGCTGGACGAGTTCTACGTGCTGTCGCGCACCGCGTTGGTGAAGGACGAGGCGCATTACGATCGCTTTGATCGCGCCTTCTCCGCCTATTTCAAGGGTGTCGAGGCGGTTACCGGAGAGCTGTTTGGTAGCGTGCCCGAGGACTGGCTGAAGAAGCAGTTCGAGCGCACGCTGACCGAGGAAGAGCGCGCCGCGATCCAGAAGCTCGGCGGACTCGACGAGCTGATGAAGACGCTCAAGGATCGGCTGGCCGAGCAGAAGGAAGCCCATCACGGTGGCAGCAAGTGGGTGGGCACTGGCGGCACCTCACCGTTCGGCAATTCCGGCGTCAATCCCGAAGGCATCCGCATGGGCGGCAAGGGCGGCGGTGGCAGCGCGGTGAAGGTCTGGGAGAAGCGGGAGTTCAAGAATCTCGACGACTCGCTGGAACTGGGCACCCGCAACATCAAGGTGGCGCTGCGTCGGCTGCGCAAGTTCGCCCGCGAGGGCGCGCCTGACATCCTCGACCTCGACGGCACCATCGAGGGCACCGCCAAGAACGCCGGCTGGCTGGAGCTGCACATGCAGCCCGAGCGCCGCAATACCGTGAAGGTGCTGCTGTTCCTCGACATCGGCGGCTCCATGGACCCGCATGTGAAAGTCTGCGAGGAGCTGTTCTCGGCGGCCAAGGGCGAGTTCAAGCACTTCGAGCATTTCTACTTCCACAACTTCGTCTACGAGAGCGTGTGGAAGGACAACCTGCGCCGGCACAGCGAGCGCATTCCGCTCTACGACGTGATCCGCAAGCACACGCCCGACACCAAGCTGGTGTTCGTCGGTGACGCCACCATGAGCCCCTACGAGATCGGTCAGTCCGGCGGCAGCGTCGAGCACTGGAACGAGGAATCCGGCGCCACCTGGTTCGAACGCCTCACCAAGCAGTTCCCGCACACCGTGTGGATCAATCCCACCCCGGCGGAATACTGGGGCCACACCTCCTCGATCAACATGGTCAACCAGCTTCTGGGCGAAAACCGCATGTTCCCGATGACCCTCAAGGGCCTGGAAGCGGCGATGAAGAGGCTATCCAGCAAGTAAACTCGGCGCTCCAATTCTAAGGAGGAGACGCACGATGGCCGCTTATCACGCCCTGCTGGGCTTTACCGGCTGGACCCTTTTTCTGGTGGCGCTGGTGTTCGGCTACCGCGGCTTCCGTCTGTTGACCGGTACGCCGATCAATAGCTGGAGCCGTGGTGCGAAGTCGGTGGACGACCCGGTGCTCATGAAGCGGGTCGAGGATGCCCACGCCAACGCGCTGGAGAACCTGCCGATCTTCGCCGTACTGGTGCTGAGCGCGGCTGCCATGGGCAAGCTGGACGCCATCAATGCCCTGGCCCCGTACGTCCTTTACGCCCGAGTCGGTCAGAGTCTGGTGCATCTCTCCGGCACCAACCAGTTGCAGGTACTGATCCGCGCCACGTTCTGGTCGGTGCAGTTGGGTCTGTTCTTCCTGATGCTGGTGAAGCTGTTCGCGTGATTTCCCAGCGGTGGCGGCGCGGCCTGCGGGGTTTGCTACTGGCGACCCAGGCGCTTCTGGTGTTGGCCGCGCTGCTGCTGGTGCTCGGGAATCTCTGGGTGGTCAACAACAGCAAGGCCTATGTGTTCAGCAACTGGGCGGCGCTGCCGGAGAACGAGGTGGGGCTGGTGTTTGGCACCAGCCCCTATACGCGCGAGGGTCGTGGCAACCCGCATTTCAAGGGCCGTATCGCCGCCGCCGCCGAGCTCTATCAGCTCGGCAAGATCAAGCACCTGATCGTTTCCGGCGCCAACCCCGATGCCAGCTACAACGAGCCGCGGAAGATGTGGCAGGCGCTGACCGCCGCCGGTGTTCCGGCTTCGGCCATCACGATGGACTTCGCGGGCTTCCGCACCTTCGATTCCGTGGCGCGCGCGCAGCATGTGTTCGGACTCGACCGCGTCACTCTCATCACACAGGAGTACCACGCGTATCGGGCCGTGTTCATTGGCAAGAAGCTGAAGATGCACCCGGTGGCCTACGCCGCGCCCGGAGAGGAGTCCGGCCCGGCCTTTCAACCCTATCTGCGCGAGGTGCTGGCGCGCATGCAGGCGATCCTGGATCTGTTCCTGCTTGAAACCCGGCCGAAGTTCCTTGGTGAGCCACAGCCACTACCTCTGGCGTCCGACCCGGCAGGATCAGTACCCGAGCGATAAACAAAAAAAGGCCAGGCGGTTTGGGCCTGGCCGAATTCGCTCACACTCAAGGGGAGGGAAGAAGAGTGAGCGCTTGGAGCTGTTGCCCTCAGAAGGCGTACTTGATCGCGGCCTCGATGCTGTCGCGATCCCGGAGCAGATTCTGCTGTCCCGCACCTACGTAGAGCGTGTAGCCGATTTCACCGGAAAGCCCAGACAAATACGTAAAGCCCAGACTGGCGGTCAGTTGGCGCCGACCAGCGACGAAGTTGCTGACCGGGGTCGGGCTGATGCCGTGCAGATCGTGGTCCCAACGCAGGGTGGGCTTCAGGGCGATTGGGCCGATGGCATTGTTGTAGTCGAAACGCATCAGCAGCTTGTAGCCGTAGCTGGTCGCGGTGGCATAGCCATCCACCTGCTGTGGCAGGCCTTGGCTCGCGGCGGTGGCAGCATCACCTGGCGTATAGGTGCCCGGCCCCTCGTAGCGCAGCACGCTCTGATCCTCCATGTCATGCACATGGCTAACGGCCATTTCCAGCACGGCGATGGTCTGGTCGCTCCTGAGTAGGTCGGAGGGGCCAAACAGGCGGGTCAGGCCGATGTCGATCTGGCTCACGTCCTTGCGGCGCCAGCCGCGCAGGTACTGGCCGCCCAGGGTGGCGCCCGCTACCGGATTGAGCTGGCTGGGCGAACCCAGACCGGCCAGCAGCAGTTCGACATCGTCGATCTGCAGTGGCTGCCCCTGTTTGTAGCTGTACTCGCCCTGGATCGACAAATCCCAGGGGATGGTGGTGTTGAACGACAAGCCGTAGAGCTTGATGTCCTTCGGGTACTCGCTGAAATAGCTCGCCGTGGCTGCGGGCGTGAAGCCGGCGCCGGCGCGCGAGGTGCCGGAGTACAACGGCAGGCGAGAATGGTAGTTGGCGCCGTAGAACGCCAGTTCCATGTCGTTGAGCGTGGGGATGTTGAAGCGCAGGGCGGCGCCGTACTGGCCCTGGTTTTCCGGTGTGACGTCGGCCCCGCGTGGCACGTAGCTGCCAAACGGCACGCACTGGTTGCCGGGGAACGGCGGCGCGCTGCAGGGTGTACCCGCCACGGCGTTCTCGTCGGCGCGACCGAAGCCGAGATTGGCGGCGGTGCCGCCGATGCCGGCGAAGTCGTTGCTCGACAGATAGGTGCCGGAGGCGTCGATGATGGTCCGCTCCCAGCGCAACTGGTAGAAGGCCTCCAGGTTGACGTTGTCGGCGACACTCACCGAGGTCCAGACCTGGTTGGTCGGGATGATCACCTCGTCCAGTTCGAAACCCGGCACCCGCAGGCGGTTGGCGTCGAACGCCAGCAGGCTGTTGAGGCCGTGCAGTACCAGAGTGCTTTCGCCCCAGTTCACCACCTGCCGGCCGACGCGCAGCGACATCGAGCGATTGGCGATCTGCTGCGTGGTGTAGACATAGAGATCCAGCAACTCGGCATAGCGGCCGACATGGGCAGCGACAGCACTTTCCTTCTGCTCGCGGTCGGCCTGCGTGTAGCCCCGGGTCGTGCCGGTATCGTCGTAGTCGGCCGGGTCGAAACGGTCGCCGTAGGCCAGGGTCGGATTCCAGCCGAAGTTGCCGCGGGTGAACAGGCCGTAGTCGCCGTAGGTGAGCGAGAGGTCGGAGGTGAGCTTGATGCCGCTGGACACCACGTCGCCATCGTCGAAAGCGAGGTTGCCGTCATCGCCGTTGGTGGAAAAGGCCTCTCCGCCGTTGGCAATGCCGATCAGCTTGGGATCGCGCTTCTCGGCGCGCCATTGGCTGTAGACGGTGACCTTGCTGTCGAGCTGGGCGTGGATGCCCTGCCAGTCGTAATCGAGCGCCTGGCTGTTGCGGCTGGCCATCAGGGCGAGGGCCACGGCGGTGAGCGTGAAGGCGTGACGCAGGGCCTGCCGCCGGCGCGCCGTGAGCTGCTTGTGCTTGTGCATATCTGATCTCCTCGATTCTTTATTCGGCGCTGCAGTTGCCGCCGGTGGGCAGGCAGGTGCCGTTGCTCTTCAGGAAGTTGGCGGTCTGCCGCTGCATCTCCTGGGTGGTAGCGGCGTTGATGTCGGACCCGCTGGGATCAAGGATCGAACCGTGGTTGCCGGTGGTGAACACTGTCGCGACCGCCAGCTTGGCGCCGGTCTTGAGCACAACGCTGGTCAACGGCGGGGTCAGTGGCCCGACCACGTCCAGGCCCAGGGTGGCGATCAGCGGATCGGTGCCGGACAGGTAGCCGGTGATGGTCACCAGGTCGTTGCTGGCGCTGGCGGCCCCGGCATTGGCGGCATTGGGCACCACGGTGTCGCCCTGTACCTCAATCAAGTGCAGTGGATGATTGGCCTTGGCGCTGGCGGCGAAGTTGAGCGGATCCGCCGAGTCCACCAGGGTTTGCGCGAAGCGCAGGAAGGTTTCGTAGGTATCGGTGCCCTCGGCGACGCCGCTCGCCGCCAGACCGGCAGAGACGATCGGACCGAAGCTCTTGGAGGCGTCGAGCAGCTTGGCGATGCCGCCGCCCGGCATTGCCAGCGTCGCGGCCCCCACCGAGGTATCCGCCCCCAGGAAGCTGCCGCCGACGATGCCGCCAAGCGAGTGGCCGACGAAGCGAAGCTGGCTGCCGTCGATGTCGGGCGCGCCGTCGTTGTCGAGGTCGAGATTGGCCAGCGACTTCGTCAGCGTCAGCAGGTCCGAGCTCGCCTGCCGGAGATTGTCGCGGCTGGTGATCAGGCTGCTGAGGTTGATGAAATGGGTGCCGCTGCTGTCGGTGACGCCGTCCGGACCGGCGGCGCCGGTGGTGTTGCTGACCAAGTCGAGGTCGAAGGTGCGCTCCCCGGTCATCAGCCCGGCCGCAGGGGTGCCGGTGAACAACTGGTTGCGATAGAAGGGGCTGCTCGATGCCAGGCCGTGCAGCGGCAGGTCGATGGCAACGGTGACGAAGCCGGCGGCGGCGAGCGCCGGCGCGATGGCCAGCATCTGGGTACGGTTGCCAGTGATGCCGTGCTGGAAGATCACCACCGGCCAGCCGCTTTCCGGCTTGCTCTGGCCGCTGTTGGCATTGGGTACCGCCACCAGCAGGGGCAGGGTCTCATCGCTCTTCTTGACCGGCAGCGGATAGCAGACGGTGGTCGAGACGCTGGGGGTGGCGGTCTGACCGTCGGGCAGGGTGGCACCGCTGGCGAAGGCGCCACAGGGCACCTGGCCGAGGAAGCTCGCCGCGAGATCGGGCTTGGTCGGGTCGGCGGTCCAGAAGCCGGTCAACGGCGCGGTCGACTGCGGGCTGCCACCGCTGTTGGCCAGGTAGTAGGGCACCGCGACCACACCGGCGTAGATGTCGGCGATCGCCGGGGCGCCGATCACCGAGGTGTTCTGCCCGGTGTTCTGCACGGTAATGGTGCCGGCGGTCGCCACAGCAGCCAGCGCCTTCAGGGTTTTTTCGGTGGACTGGGTGGTAAAGCTCCAGGCCAGCACGATCTGGTCCTCGGGGATGCTGGCAAGCTGGCCGAAAGCAGCGACCACCGGACGGATCAACTGGCTGCGCAGTTGCTCCAGGCCGGCTTTCTGCGCGTCGCTATAGCTGGCGAGGATGGGTTCTGTTTGCTGCGAGACCGGCGTGCCCGAGCGAGCGACGCGGAACTGCGGGCTGGCGAACACGCCCTTCCCCTCGGTGGTTTTGACGCCGTTCTTCAGCGCCACTAGGTAGCGGGTTGAGGGCGTCAGCGGCTTCAGCGGTTCGATCAGTACGCGCGAGCGCTGGGAGCTGATCGGCAGGCCGGTACCGTCCTTCGCGGGCGAGGGCTGGATGGTGAAGTCCACGCCGGCCTGCAGTACCTGACCGGTGGAGCTGTTGACGATCAGCAGGTTCTGGCTCACCGAGGCAAAATCGACGAAGCCGAGGATGTCGAGAAACAGCGAGGCGGTCGTCGAGAAGCCGTCCTGCAGGTTGGCGGCGGTCACGAACGGCGCGTTGGAGCTGTTCGGGATGTTCAGCGTCGGGTCTTTGAAGCCCGAGAAGAAGCCGTCGAAGGGGAACGGCACGGTGGCGCTGTCAGTGGACTTGATCGGAATCGGATCGAACAACACCATCGAGTCAAAGGTCTGCGGCGTCTCGCCGGAACCACCGGAAAGTTGGTCCTGGTTCCCGTTGCCGCCTCCGCAGGCGCTCAAAAGCGCCACGGCCAGCGCGTACCCTGCGCATCGCGCAAACCTTGTCACTCGCATGGAAATCTCCTTTTCGCACCGGTCCAGCCGGCCTTGTTATGGCGGGCCAGTCGCGAAGACGGCGATCAACCCTGCACTTTTAGGAGTCTCGGGATTGTGCGGATGCACAACCAGCGTGCCTTTAACCGCTGACACGCACCAAAATGTACCGCTGGTCAGTTGGTGTGTGACCTAAGTGTCATGTTCAGGGCGAACGGCAGCTTCCGCCGGATGGGCGGTAGCGTGAAAGCTAGTGACCGGCTTCGGCGATCAAGGCCCGCACGCGGTCGATCCAGTCTCCCGGGCGGGCAATCAGGCGCAAGGGCAGGCGTCGACGGACCACGTCTTCAAACTGCCGAGCGCCTTCCTCGCGCACCGCCAGAATCACTTCCGCGGCGATGAACGGTGCATCCGGCAACAGTCTGGCCGACCAGGCAGGCCGCTCTTCCAGCAGTGCGTGGATGCGCGCCACGCGGGTGCCGTGGCGCAGGCTCAACGAGCGGGCGATGTCTTCGTCCAGGCCGCGCGCGCGCAGCGCTGACATGGCTTCCGCCTGCCAGCCGGTGAAGTCGCCCAGCAGGGCCGAGTGCCGGGACGAGCCTTCGTGCAGGCCGCCGGGGCCGCCGGGCAGCGGGTAGCGGTGCGTCAGGCTTTCGCGGTGCGGACGCCCCAGCGCCTGCAGCACGTGATCGACGATCTCCGCCGCGTCGCAGCGGCCGGTGGTGTACTTGCCGCCGATCGGCCAGATCAGTCCTGGCCGGGGCTCGCTGACCAGGAACTCGCGGGTTTGTGCCGACAGGCTTTCGGCGTCCTCCGCCTGCAGGGTGCGGGCGCCGGCGAAGGCCCCGAGGACATCGCCCTCGGTCCAGCCCAGGCCGGGCAGCAGTGCGTTCACCGCGTCTAGCAGATAGAGGGTTTCGGCCTCGGTCACCTGCGCCTGCGTCGGGTCGGCGATCGCCGATTCGGTGGTGCCGACCAGGGTGCGGCCCTGCCAGGGAATCACGAAGAACACCCGGCCGTCCTGCGGAGCGGTGAGCAGGAAGGCGTCCTCCAGGCCGGCGATGGCCGGTAGCACCAGATGGATGCCCTTGACCAGCTTCACCTTGGGCGAATCAGGACCCAACGCGGCGGCACTGAGGGCGGCGGCCCAGGGGCCGGCGGCATTCACGGTGACCCCGGCTTCCAGATCGAAACGCTCGCCACTGTCGTTGTCGAGTAGGCGGGCGCCGCGGATGCGCCCCCCCTGCTCCAGCAGCGACTCGGCGGCGACGCCGTTGGCGCAGATCGCGCCGGCCGCCTGCGCGGCGGCCACCACGATCATCGTCATGCGCGCGTCGTCTTCCTGGCAGTCGCCGTAGCGCAGGCCCCCTTTCAGCCCGTCGGCGGCGAGGTAGGGGTGGTCGGCGAGCATCTGCGCGCGGCCGAAGGATTTGTAGCGCGGCACCGGCTGCTTGCCGGTGGCCAGAAAGTCGTAGAGCGTCAGTCCGGCCAGCAGTTGCAGACGGCCGACCCGGGAGTGAGCCCAGACCGGGACCCTGAAGTTGAGTGGTCGCACCAGATGGGGGGCGATCTCCGACAGCACCCGGCGCTCGGCCAGCGCGTGGCGCACCAGTTTGAATTCGTAGTGTTCCAGGTAGCGAAGGCCACCATGGATCAGCTTCGAGGACGACTGCGAGGTGCCGCAGCCCCAGTCGTTCTTTTCCACCAGCGCTACTTTGAGCCCGCGCAGCGCGGCGTCGTAGGCGGTCCAGGCTCCGTAGATACCGCCACCGACCACCAGCAGATCGAAGGGGGCGGACTTCAGGCCGGCGAGGTTGCGGACCAGCGGAAAGGCTGCGGGCATGGCGTCGGTAGTGCGGAAAGGGGCGTCGGGGCCTTAGCGGTAGACCAGTTCGATGTCGAAGCGGCCGCGCGGCTGCCGGTGCAGCTTGATGAAGCTCTGGGCGATCAGGTGCGGATCGAAATGCGTGCCCGGCTGCACGAAGCCATGCACAGTCACGGTGGCGACGTGAATGCCGCTGACGCCAAGATCCTGCGCCAGCGTCTGGGTGAGGTTGCGCAGCGCCGCCTTGCCCAGAGACAGCGAGGCGAAATCGGTCGAGGGCTGGTCGGCGATGCCGCCGCCGGTGAACAGCAGGCTGCCGCCGCCGCGCACCCGCATGTCCGGCGCCAGCGCCTGCACGCAGACCAAGGCGCCAGCGACATTGGCGCGAAACTCGCGCACCAGTTGTTCGACATCAAGCGCGCTGGGGCGGGCGCGCTGCACATCGGCGACGTTGTAGATCAGCACCCGCGCCGGCCCGAGTTCGAGCTGGGCAGTGCGCAGGGTGCTGCGCAGGGCTTCGGCGTCGCTGGCGTCGGCGCCGTAGGCGCGCGCGTCGCGGCCGGTGGTCCAGGCGATCTCGGTGGTTTGCGCCACCAGCCGCTCTGGCCGGCGTGCCACCAGGGCGATGTTGTAGCCCTCCCGGGCGAAGGCCAGCGCGCAAGCCTGACCGATGCCGCGCCCGGCGCCGACCACGATGCAGGATTCGTTCATGAGCGATCCGGATTCAATTGGGTGTTTGCAAAGTCCAGCGCTTCCCTGAGGATGCCCGCCTCGGCTTCGGAAAGCAGCCCCAGGCGCTCGGCGCTGGTCACTCGCACGGTCTCGTCCGACGGCGTCGGCTCGATTTGCGCGAGTTGCAGCCGCCGCAAGCTGGATTCCAAGGGCTGGAGCACCTGCATACGCTGTTCCAGCGCCTGCAGGCCCGGATGCGCGGGCAGGCGGCTGATCAGGCGCGCGCGCACGGTGGGCTCGCGCAGCAGGGCCAGGGCGGCAGCCTGGTTTTCGGCGCCCCCCGGTTGGATGGTCCCGCTGCCAGGAGGCAGGATCAGCCATCGCAACACGCCGCGCAGCAGGACCTGCGGCAGGCTGCGCAGTGCGCAGCTCAACTGCTCTTCCAGCAGCCGGTGCTGCTCCCGGCTCAGCACCCGCAGCAGCGGGCGTTCGTGGTAGGGCGAGCGCGCGGCCTCGTGCCAGGCCAGGGCGGCGTGGAGGCCTGCCAGGCGCAGGTAGGCACGCGCGTATGCGGAGTCAAAACCCGGCGGCAGCCGGTCGGCGAGCACTAGGGCCAGACGCAGGTCCGCGAGCGCGGCTATCCGGCTGCAGGCCAGGCTTGCGCGCTGCCGATCCCGCCGCTGTTGGTCCTCGCCCGGCGCGGGAATCAACAGCCCTTGGCTGAGACCGCCGATCACGGAGCGGGTCAGTTGGCTGAGGCCGTGGCCGACAAACCGCCAGAACGCCTCGTCGAAGCGGATCAGCCTTTGCGCCGGGGATTCTTCACGCACCGCCGACCAGAGCGCGACGCTGGGGCCGTGTGCCTGGGCGCAGCGCTCGCCAAGACCGGCGATATCGGCGCCGGCGGCCGCTGTCCAGTCCAGACTGGCCTCCGGCGCACGGCCCCGCAGGGCGCAAGCGGCCTGCGCCAGCGGCCAGGCCTGGACCGCACGCAGGTGCTCGCCGCTGCAATCCAGGCCGTCGCCCAGGAGGCGCGGGTCGTGGTGGTCCAGGGCGGCGGCGCCGTAGAGCAGCGCCGCGACCTCGGCCTGTTCCGGCTGCGGGATCAGTGGCCGACTGGGCTGGCTCAGGCGCTGCGCCAGGGCGGCGCCCAGGGCCTCGAGACGCAGCTCGGTATCGGCTGGCGTGGGAGCTGGCGCGGCGGGTAGGCGCAGATCCCAGCGTCCGTCCAGAAGACCCGCCGCCGGCCCGGCATCGTGCGGCGAGAGCATCGGCAACGGCCGGGCCAGCAGGCGATCCAGCAATGGCCGGCTGATCCACTCCTGGCGCAAGGCCGGGACATTGAGTGGCACGAACAGCAGCAGATACAGAAGCGCCAGCAGCACGAAGCGGCCCGAGGACTCGCCCAGCCAGCCGTAGAGCAGCACCGTTACCCCGATCAGTCCGGTGGCGGTCGGCAACGGCGCCGCCCGGTAGGCGAGCACGCCGGCAAGGCCTAGGAAGACGATCAGCCAGAACATTTCTAGAGGCGCTGGGCTCTGTGGACGGGGCCGGAGACGTAAACTGCGGTCGCTCGTATTGTCGCCGATCAACACAGGGCTGCCGCCGAATGACCGACTCTGTTCGCCATTATTCCTCCGCTGACCGCCTGATCCAGCGCTTCGCCGATGGTCTGCGCGCCCTAAGTCCGGCCGAGGAGGCAAGGCCGCTGCCGGTCGCCGCGGCTCCCGGACCGCTGTCGGAGGAAGAGCGGAAAGCCGCCGCCGACCTGATGCGGATCAACCACGCAGGCGAAGTTGCCGCGCAGGGCCTGTATCACGGCCAGGCCCTGGTGGCGCGCGAACCGGAGCTGCGCCGGCACCTGCTCGAGGCCGCCCGCGAAGAGCGCGACCACCTGCAGTGGTGTGCCGAGCGCCTGCGGCAGTTGCAGGATCATCCGAGTCGGCTGTCGCCGTTCTGGTATGCCGGCTCGGTGGCCATCGGCGCGCTGGCGGGTTTGAGTGGTGATCGCAAGAGTTTGGGTTTCGTCGCCGAGACCGAGCGCCAGGTCAGTGCCCATCTACAGGATCACCTGCGGCGTCTGCCGGAGTCCGATCGAGCCTCGCGCGCCGTGGTGCAGGCGATGAAGGCCGACGAGGAACGTCACGGCGCCGAGGCCTTGGCCGCGGGAGGCGCGCTGCCGCCGGCGCCGGTGCGCGGTCTGATGCGGGCGGTGGCGGGGGTGATGAAGTTCGGCGCGACGCGCTTCTAGGCGCGCGACGCGCAATTGAAAAAGCCGCCCTGGGGCGGCTTTTTTTATGTCGCGCTTTAATTGGGTCCTAGAATTTGGAGCCTGATTCCAGCAGGGTTTGGCTGGGAGCCGGTTTTTAATTGGGGTCCTAGAATTTTTCAGCGCCGGCGCAGCTGGACCGTTCTGACGCGACTTACCCGGTCGAGCCTGCCGAGAGGCTCTTGAGGTCGGCCAATACCACCTCAGCGTGACCGTCAGCGATGACGCGATTTGCATTTTTTCGGTCAAAGTCACGGATCGGATGCGACGTTCCCCCGCGTTGAGTAGCGGCAGGGTTTAGAGCCCAGGGTTGATGTTAATCACCTTGTTTGCCAACTGCTTCGCATAGGCGGCTGGCGTCAGCCCGCCGAGTCCTTTCTTCGGTCGTTCCTCGTTGTATTCCCGCGTCCAGGTTCTGATCACCGCCTTGGCGTGTAGCAGGCTGGTGAACCACTGATCGTTCAAGCACTCGTCGCGGAATCGGCCATTGAAGGATTCGACGTAGGCGTTTTGATTGGGCTTGCCCGGATCGATCAGCCGCAATGCCACGCCGTTGCGGTGAGCCCAGATCAGCATCGCCTTGCCGGTGAACTCCTTGCCGTTGTCGGTCCGGATGATGGCGGGCTTGCCACGCCGTGCGCACACCTCGTCCAGCAAGCGGGTCAGATGCTCGCCGCCAATCGCGTGCTCGGGAATGACCGCCACAGCTTCGTGTGTGGCGTCATCCACGATAGTCAGACACTTGAGCACGCGGCCCGACGAGATGCGGTCGAAGACGAAGTCCATGGGTTCTACCCCGTTTTCACGGACGGTTTGGAAAGGGATGAAAACTGCTGATCCCGCTTAGCGACTCTCCGTCGCATGCGAGGGTTGTGGAATCTCTCGATGTAGTCAAACACATCGGC
>SCVA01000001.1 GCA_004297005.1 Nevskiaceae bacterium | reverse complement strand
CCAGCGGCGGCACCGCGACCTTGAGTGGCGGCTCGGTGCAGCTCAGTGATGCCTTCGTCGAGGCGGTCGGCAGCCTGAGCGTGACCAGCAACAATGCGCTCACTGTCACCTCCGGCTCGGATCTGCGAGCCAACAGTCTCAGTCTGACCGGCAAGACCGTGACTCTCAGCGCGGCCAGTTCCCTAGACGCCGGCAGCGTCACCGTCGGCAGCACTGGTCTGCTGAAACTGGACGGCGCCCAGATTTTCAGCGGCGGTGCACTGAACCTCTCCTCCTCCGGCGGCAGCGTCGCGCTCAGCAACGGCAGCCTGCTGCGGGGCCGCAGCATCCAGCTCAGCGGCAAGGGCGCAGTGAGTGTCGAAAACTCCCGTCTGGAAATCCTGGGCACGATGGTCGAAAGCACCAGCAAGGCACTGGCGACCTACCCCGTCGGCAGCATCAGCCTCCAGGGCGCCGGCCTGACGCTACGCAATGCCCAGCTCGCCGGCGGCGATATCAGCCTGCTCGGCGGAGCGGGCCTGATCACGCTCGATGGAGGCAGCATCGAAGGCAACATCGTGCGCATCGAGGCCGATTCGGTGACCACGCCGAGCTTGGTCCAGATCAGTGCCAACGGCTTCGGCGCGCGCGGCGCCATTCTCGACTTCGGGCTGGCGAGCTTTAACTTTGGCACCGGGGCGGCGCCGTTTGGCGACGACAACGGCCTGTTCGTCGCATTGCCCACCGAAGACGCCGACCTGCTGCCTTCGGCGGCGCGACCCAACGCCAGTTTCGTGACCTCGGAACTGCTCTCCGTCGGCGCCATCGGCGGGTCCGCCCAATACCTGCTGTTCGATGCCAGCGACTTCATCTTCGAAGGCGAGGTACGCGGCGCAACCGACCTGTTCTTGCAGGTCATTCCCTCCGACGATCAGGCCCCCTTGGAGATCACTGATCTGGGTTTCGCCCGCTTCGCCCGCACTCTGGCCATCGGTGGCGCCGATTATGTCGGCGATATTTTGCTGATTGATCACAGTCAGCTGCCGGCCAACAAGGCGCTGAGCGCGGGCACCGACACCAATTACATCTTCCTCACCCAGGGCAGAGTGCTTGGCGTGGACTCGATCACCACCAATGGTCGAGTGGTGGTGATCGAAAACAGTGGTGTGCCTCAGCCGATTCAGGAAGCACCGGTCGAAGATTTGGTCTTGGTCAGTTCCGATTTTTCACCGTCTCCTTCGGAGACCGATGAAGACAACGACGGCCTCGACAATCCCCTGGCTCCGGGCCGCCACCTGCCTGGCCACGGCACCGTCAGCAGCGACAACAGCAGTGACACCCAGAAGCAGTGCGACGCCATCTGATCACCGAGAACAGACCATGACCTCTATGCGCAACTGGATACTCGCCGCGGCACTGGCGCTGGTCTCCGCCTCGCAGGTGCTGGCGGCCGACGCAGCGGCGAAAGTGGTGATGCTCACCGGCAAGGCAACCGCCCTTGGCGTCGGTGGCGAAGTCCGCAGCCTGGCCAAAGAAGATTCGGTGTACTCCGGCGAGCTAATCACCTCCGGTCCGGGCAGCTACGTCAATCTTCGCTTTGCCGACGGTGCGTTTTTCCTGCTGCGCCCCGGCACCCGCTTCGAGATCGAGAACTACCGCTATGTCGATCCGGCGCAGGTGGCGGCTGCAAAGGCCGCCACGCCGGTGGCGCCCCCGGCAGCCTCGCCGGCACCAGCGAAGACAGCATTCAACGGCCCCACAAAGGAAGAGGTCGGGCTGGCCTGCGCGGCCAGCCAGATATGCAAGGACTGTCGCGCCAGCAAGAACAACCATTCCAAGGCCTGCAATCTCTGCTTCATCCGCGTGCAGAACTGCAAGGCGGTGAAGAAGGCGTATCTATCCGCCCAAAAAGCGGCGGCAACGCAGGTCGCCACGCCGGCGACGGCACCGGCCGAAACTCCGACGGCAGCCGCACCGGTGCAGGTGACGACCGTCGCTCCCGAGGCAGATGAGACCTCGCGAGCCTTCTTCCGTCTGCTCAAGGGCGGCTTCCGCTCGGTTAGCGGCCTGATCGGCAAGGCCAACCACGACGACTATCGGGTCAGCACCCCGGTAGCCACCATCGGTATCCGTGGCACCCGGTATGGCGCGCGGCTCTGCCAGGGCGATTGCAGTGATCGCGACGAGATTCTGGCCAAGCTGCGCGCCGCTGGCCGCGGTGCCAGGCCCGGGGAGACCATCCTGGTTACCACGGTGGAGGAAGGCGAGATCTCCCTGCGCACCGTGAACAGTGAGGGCGTGCAGCTTCCCGGCACGACCCGGCTGATCGGCGAAGACGGCAGCATCATCGAGATCGACGAGCCGCCCAGCACCGAGCGTAACGACCAGGATCTCAACCCGGAATCCTGCGGCACCGAATAAGCCTCATGGCCGCCCTCAGCTTCCTGGCGCCGCCGGGATACGGAAAGCTCGTGCCGCTGGATCGCCAGCGGCACGCCACTTTTGGTCTGCCCGTCGCGAGCAATTTTCACTGGTGCGCGCAGCTCAATGCCGTGCACCTCAACGCGCAGGAATTCGCCAAGGCGGCGGCCGACTATCCCATCGCCTTCGTGCGCGACGAAGACAGCGGTGAGTACGCGCCGGTGGCGGTGCTCGGTCTGCGCAGCCGCCAGAACCTGTTCGTCGATGCCCACGGTCAGTGGCGACCTCACTGCTATGTACCGGCAACGGTGCGCCGCCACCCCTTCTGCATCGCAGAGATCGCGCAGAAGGATGGTCCACCGCAACGCCTGGTCTGCGTCGAGGAGGAAAAACTGGCGCGTGGCGGCACGCCGCTGTTCGCCGCCGACGGCAGCCCATCCGAGGCCTGGCAGCAGACCCAGCGACTGCTGGAAGCCATCGAAGGTGCCCGTCTGCAGACGCGGGTCTTGTGCCGGCGCATCGAGGCGCTGGGCCTGCTGACCCCCTTTGATGCGCTGGCCCTGCCCCGTCAGGGCCAGCGCATGCGCCTCCAGGGCCTGTTCCGCGTGGACGAAGAGCGCCTGCAAGCGGTGCCCGGCCGCGACCTGCGCACCCTGATGCGCAAGAACGAGCTGCGCGCGATCTACGCCCACCTGCTGTCGCTGGAAAACTTCGGGCGGCTGATGGACTACGCCCTGGAGCAAGACGCCGCCGCCACGGCGGCGGGCTGAGACCTGTGGTCGCGCGCCGCATCCTGCTGGCCTGGGAGTTGGGCGCCGGCCTCGGACATCTGATGCCGATGCGGCTGCTGGCCACCGCCCTGCGCCGTCGCGGGCACCGGGTATTCCTGGCCCTGCGCGACCTGCAATCGGCCCGCCGCGCCCTGGGCGCCGAGAGCCTGGATCTGCTGCAAGCCCCCGTGCTGCTCGGAGCTCCGCTGAGGCCGGTCAAGGTGCAGCTCAGCTACGCCAGCCTGCTGCACAACTGCGGCTTTGACGACACCGCCGGCCTGACGGCACGCCTGCAAGCCTGGCGGACGCTGGTCCAGTCGCTGTCCATCGACGCCCTGGTCGCCGTCCACGCGCCCACGGCCCTGGCCGCCGCCAGCAGCCTGCGACTGCCCGCCGCGACCCTGGGCACTGGCTTCGTGCTGCCGCCGGCGCAGGTTCCCTTTCCGCCGTACTTTCCGGAGAAGGGGGTCCGCGAGGACTCCCTGCAACGCAACGAGGCCGTCGTCCTGGGCGTGCTCAACGGCGCGATGGCGGAACTGGCGGGCGAGCCCCTGCCCAACCTGGCCACGCTGTTCCGCCGCGCCCACCCCGCCCTGCTCAGCTATCCGGAACTGGACCACTACATGCTGCCGCGCAGCATCCCCTATCTGGGCCAGCCGGATTTCTCGCAGGGCCTGCCGGTGCGCTGGGGGCCACGGCCGGAGAAGCGGGTGTTCGCCTATCTGCGTCCCTTTCCCGGCCTGCACGAATTGCTGCTGGCGCTCCAAAACCTCAAAGCGCAGGTGCTGGTGCATGTCGGCGATCTCGACCCAGCACGGCTCAAGGCCTATCTGCGGCCCGGTCTGGTGGTGTCGAGCAGCCCAGCGCACCTGCGCCAAGTGGCGGCCGACTGCGACGCCTATGTCGGCTACGCGCCGCACGGCAGCACCGCGGAGATGCTGCTGGCCGGCAAGCCCGGACTGCTGATCCCCAACAATGTCGAACGGCAATTGGTCGCTCAAAGGGCGCAGGCGCTGGGTGCCGCCCTGGTGCTGCCGCAAAGCACTGGACAGGACCACGTCGCGGCACTGCAACGCCTGCTGGAAGACAGCACCTTGCGCGGCGCCGCCGAAGCCTTCGCGCGGCGGCATGCGGCGCAGGACCGCAGCCGCATCCTCGAAGACTGGACGGAAGGCTGGCTGCGGCAGTTCTAGTGCGGGATTCCCTAACTAGCGGCCCAGCGCCCGCGCCAGCAGGGCCGGCTTCGCCAGCGGCAGACGGTTCACCAGGCCCAGGCCGAGATTGCGCAGGCCACGCAGGCTGGCCTCTTCGTTGCCGAACAGGCGCTTGAGGCCATCGGTGAGCGCCAGCATCTCCAGATTTTCGGCCTTGCGCTGCCGCGCATAGGCAGCCAGGGTGCGCGGTCGCCACCAGCCGCGACCGGCCTCACGCGCCGCCGCCAGCGTCTCGGTAAGCGTGGCGACATCGGCCAGGCCCAGGTTCAGGCCCTGACCGGCCAGCGGGTGCACGACGTGCGCGGCGTCGCCGACCAGCACCAGACCGGGGCGGTGATAGTCCTGCGCGTGCAGCAGGCGTAGCGGAAAGACGCGACGCGGAGTCGGCTCCGACAGCGCACCCAGCACGCCCTGGCTGGCGACACTCAGGCGCAGCGCGAAGTCGGCGTCGGACAGCGCCATCAACTCGGCGGCTAGCGCCTCGTCGCAGGACCAGACCAGCGACACCCGGCCATCGGCCAGCGGCAGCAAGGCCAACGGGCCGCTGGGCAGGAAGCGCTGCCAGGCGGTGCCGGCGTGCGGCAGCGCGCTGCGCAGATGGCAGACCAGGGCCTGCTGTCGGTAGGACCAGCCGACGGTGGCAATCTCCAGCCGCGCCCGCAGCGGCGAGTCCGGGCCATCGGCGGCCAGCAGGAGACGGCCACGCAGCACGCGGCCATCGGCCAGGCTCAGCTCGGCCAGGCCTTCCTCGGTCTTCGCCGCGACGATCTCCGCCCCCAGCTCGGCGACGCCCGACGGCAGCACCTGCCAGAGCGCGGCGGCCAGCGCGGAATGCTCGACGATGGCGCCCAACTGTTCGGCGCCGGCCTCGGCGGCGTCGAAACGCAGCGCGCGCTCCGGACTCTGATCCCAGACCCGCATCGCCCGGTAAGGGCAGTAGCGCAGCGCGCGCAGGCGCTCACCGGCGCCGAGCCGGTCGAGGAAATCCAGCGAAGCCGGCGCCAGCGCATAGACGCGGGCATCGGTCTGGCTGGCGTCGAAACTCGGCGGTTGCGGGCTGCGCTCGATCAGCCGCACGCTGAAGCCGGCACGCTGCAGGGCGTTGGCCGAGGCGAGGCCAATCGGACCACCGCCGGCGATCAGGATGTCGGCGTCAAAGCCGCTCATGCCGCCAAGCCCCGGTGGCCGAGGTTCTGGCGCAGTACGCTCTCCTTAAGCGGCGGCGTCAGGTCCAGTGCCAGCAGGCCCAGGTGGCGCAGGCCGGACAGCAGCGGAATGCGGTTGGAGAACAGCCGCACCAGACGGTCGGTGAAATCGGCGGTGCGCTGGCGGTCGGCGGCGCGCGCGGCGGCGTACTCGGCCAGCCCCGCAGCCTCGCCCGGATCGCCGCCGGCCAGAGCGCAGGCCTGCAAGCGTTCGGCCAGCGCGGCGACGTCGCGCAGGCCCAGGTTGAAGCCCTGCGCCGCCACCGGATGCAGGCTTTGCGCGGCATTGCCGCAGAACACCACCCGGGGCGCGGTGAGCTGCTCGGCCAGGCTGCGTTGCAGCGGGTGCGGCAGGCGCCGACCCAGGCTCAGGAAGCGCCCCAGCCGCTCGCCGAAGCAGTCCTCCGCGGCGCGCAGGAACTCCGCCTCCGGCAGCGCCTGCATGGCCTCGGCGCGCTCGCTCGGCAGGGTCCAGATCAGCGAGCAGGGAAAGCCCGGCTCGCGGTCGTCGGCCAGGCGCGGTTTGGGCAGCAGCGCGAACGGACCCTCCGGCGTGAAACGCTCGTAGGCGACACCGGCCGGATCGCGCTGCGTCCGGATCGCGGTGACCAGCGCGGTCTGCTGGTAGTCGCGGCGTTCGGCGGCGTAGCCCAGGAGCTGGCGCACCGCCGAGCCGGCACCGTCGGCGGCGACCACCAGGCGGGCGCGCAGGGTCTCGCCGGACTCCAGGCGCAGTTCCACCGACTCTGCACCCAGTTGCAGCGTCTGCAGCCGCGCCGGGCAGAGGAAGCGCAGATTGGCCTGGGCCCTTACGCGCGTCATCAATTCGGCGCCTAAGGCGCGCATCGGCGTGTTGTGGCCCAGCGCAGCGAGGCCGGCCTCGGCCGCATTGAAGCGGGTGACGCCGAAGCGGCCACGCTCGGAAATGTGCGTGGCGGTAATCGCCGCCGTCTGCGGCGCCAGCGCCTCCCAGACACCGTAGCGGCCGAAGATCTGGCGGCTGGCGTCATTGAGGGCGATGCAGCGTTCATCCCAGCTCGGCGCGCTGGCCGGCGGCGCGGCGGCCTCGATCAGCACCAGGCGCAAGGGCGTGTCGGCCAGGGCCAGCGCCAGGCTGGCGCCGACCAGGCCGCCGCCGACGATGGCGATGTCGTAGTGATCCAACTGCATGGCTCCGCCGCGTCCCAGGCCGCCGTCGCCGGCTAGGCCGAGGCCATCAGCTCCTCGATCTCGTCGATTTCCTTGGGCACGCCGGCGGTCAGCACTTCCGGACCGTGGTCGGTCACCAGCACGTCGTCCTCGATGCGGATACCGATGCCCCAGTACTCGCTGGGGACCTCCGGCGTGCCGGGGGCGATGTAGAGGCCGGGCTCGACGGTCATGATCATGCCGGCCTGGAAATGCCGGTAGGCACCGGCCAGCTTGTAGCGACCGACGTCGTGCACATCCATGCCCAGCCAGTGGCCGGTGCCGTGCATGTAGAACTGCTTGTGGCGCTCGCTGCGGATCAGCTCGTCGACCTCACCCTTGAGCAGGCCCAGGCGCACCATGCCGTCGGTGAGCACGCGGGTCGCCACCTCGTGCGGACGGCTGGCGAGGTTGCCGACGGTGAGCTCGGCGATGGCCGCCTTCTGCGCCGCCAGCACCACCTCGTAGACCGCGCGCTGGGCGGCGCTGAACTTGCCGTTGATGGGGAAGCTGCGGGTGATGTCGCCGGTGTAGCCGCGGTACTCGGCGCCGGCGTCGATCAGCAGCAGCTCACCATCCTTGAGCGGCGCGTTGTTCTCGGTGTAGTGCAGGATGCAGGCGTTGTCGCCGCCGCCGCAGATGGTGCCGTAGCCGGGCTCGCAGTCGTTGAGCGCGAACTCGGCGTGGATCTCGGCGGCGATCTCCCACTCGTTGCGGCCGGGCTTGGTGGCGCGCATCGCGCGTACATGGGCGGCGGCGCTCACCTCGCAGGCGGTGCGCTGCAACTCGATCTCGGCCGGGCGCTTGAGCAGGCGCATCTCGTGCAGCGTCTGCTCCAGCGCGACGATGGTGTGCGGCGCCGCCGCGCCGCGACGGGAGACATCGCGGATGTGCTTGACCGCCGCGATGATCTTCGGGTCCAGCGCCGGGTACTCGCCGAGGGTGTAGTGCACCGTCTCGCGGCCGGCCAGCAGCCGGGGCAGTTCTGCCTCCAGGTCTTCGATGGACCGCGCCTCGTGGGCGCCGAACACGCTCACCGCACCTTCGGGCCCGTAGCGGCGGCCGTCCCAGATCTCGCGCTCGGCATTGCGCGGGCGCACGAACAGAATGAACTCGGCCGGGTTGCCCTCGGCGTCCTTGCGACCCGGCGCCAGCACCGCCGCCGCGTCCGGCTCGGTGAAACCGGTGAGGTAGGCGAAGTCGGCGTCCTGGCGGAAGCGGTACTGCGTGTCGCGCGCGCGGGTGACCTCCGAGGCGCTGGGGACGATGACGACCGCGTCGGTGCCGATGCGGCGCATCAGCTCTGCGCGACGGCTGGCGTATTCACTGAGCTGGTGATCGTTGGGGCGCATGGGGGATTCCCGGACTCGCAATCAATGGATGGTCTGGTCGTTGGCGGCGGGCTGGCGCGGAGCCAGCTCCATGAATACCAGTTGCAATCCGACCCGCACGTACTCGACGAGTTCGGCATAGGCCTCTTCCTCGACCTCGGCATTGTCGCCCTCGTCGAACTCGGCGCGGGTGAACTGGGTGAGGTCTTCAACCACCTCGCGCACCTCTGGCGAGGCCTGACGCAGATTGAGGCCGCCGCGGCTGGCCAGACCGAGCAGAAAACCTTCGCACCACTGACCCAGCGCCCGGGCACGCAGCGCCAGCGGCAGATCGTCCTCGGGCAGCAGCAGGCGGATACCGGAATCGGGATCGGCCAGCTCGCGCAGCGTGGCGTCGCGCAGGCTCAGCAAGGGCGAGCGGGTTTCCGGCACGGAAGGCTCGCCGCCGACCCGCTCCAGCAGTTGCAGGGGGTCGATGTCGGCCGGCATCCGGACGCAGAGCGCGCCACACAGCGCGCCGTGGTATTCGCTGGCGTCCTGGTCGAAACCGGCGCGCTGCAGCAGGGCGCCTAGCGCCTGGTGGGGAGAAATATCAGACATGCCGGGATTATAACGGCCACCCCAGGACGCTCTGGCGGACCACAGGTCGGCAAGAACCCTGGCACCCCTATAATCCGCAGGCCATGAATCCTGCCGAATTCGTCCGCGCCCTGCGCGCCGCCGCCCCCTACGTGCATGCGCACGTGGACAGGGTGTTCGTGCTCGCCTTTGGCGGCGAGATCTGCGCGCGCGAGGACTTCGAGCATTTCCTCTACGACATCGCCCTTCTGCACAGCCTGGGCGTGAAGCTGGTGTTGGTGCACGGTGCGCGGCCGCAGATCGAGCAGCGTCTGCTGCGCCAGGGCATCGCTTCCCGGCACCAGGGCAGTCTGCGCATCACCGACGCCGACACCCTGCAATGCGTACTCGACGCCGCCGGCAGCCTACGCATGGCCATCGAGGCCAAGCTATCGACCTCGCTGGCCTCCACACCCATGGGCGGCGCGCGAATCAAGGTGGTCGGCGGCAACTGGATCGTCGCCAAGCCAGTGGGCGTGCGCAACGGCGTCGACCACCAGCACACTGGCGAGGTGCGGCGGGTGGATGCCGAGAGCATCCGGCAGGTGCTTGACCAGGGCCGGATCGCCCTGATCAGCAACACCGGCTATTCGCCTACCGGCGAGATCTTCAATCTGCGCTATGAGGACATCGCCACCGCGGTGGCGATGGAACTCGCCGCCGACAAACTGGTGTTCCTGGTCAATTCCAACCCGGACGACTGGAAACTGGCCGCCGACACCGGCGACGCCGGCCAGCTCTCGCTGGGCGAGGCGACCCGGCTGTTCGAGAACGCCGCCCACCTGGCCGAGAGCGACCGCGCCCACCTCGCCGCCGCGCTCGCCGCCGGCCGCGGCGGCGTCAAGCGCACCCATCTGGTCGGTGCCGCCGAGGAAGGCGCGCTGCTGCGCGAGCTCTACACCCGCGACGGCGTCGGGCTGATGGTCTACACCGACGCCCACTACGAGGCGGTGCGCGAGGCCAGCATCGAGGACGTCGGCGGCATCCTCGCTCTCATCAAGCCGCTGGAAGACGCCGGCGTGCTGGTGCCGCGCTCGCGCGAACAGCTGGAGCTGGAGATCGGCCAGTTCGACGTGATGGTGCGCGACGGCCTGGTGATCGCCTGCTGCGCCCTGTTCCCTTTCCCGGCCAAGAGCATGGGCGAGTTCTCCTGCGTCGCCGTGCACGCCGACTATCGCGGCGAAGGCCGCGCCGAAGCCCTGCTCAAGCGCGCCGAGGACACCGCCCGCCAGCAGGGCCTGAAGCAGATCTTCGCGCTCACCACCACCACCGAGCACTGGTTCCTCGAACACGGCTTCGTCGAGGGACGGATCGAGGACCTGCCGGTGCAGAAGCAGCGCATCTACAACTACCGGCGCAATTCCATCGTGCTGGTGAAGACGCTCTAGATGACGTCGAACGCCGACTGGCGTGTGCGCTCGCTCGCCCACGTCTGGCAGCCCTGCACCCAGATGCAGGACCACGCCAGCGGCGAGCTGCCGCTGATTCCGATCGCCCGCGCCGACGGCGTCTGGCTGGAGGACTTCGAGGGCAAGCGTTATCTCGATGCCGTGAGCAGCTGGTGGACCAACCTCTGGGGCCATCGCCATCCCGCCATCGTCGCGGCGCTTAAACATCAGCTCGACACCCTGGATCACGTCATCTTCGCCGGCTTCACCCACGAGCCAGCCATCGCGCTCGCCGAGCAACTGGCGGCGAAGAGCGGCCTGCCGCGCTGCTTCTACACCGACAACGGCTCCAGCGCGGTGGAAGCGGCGTTGAAGATGAGCTTTCATTTCTGGCTCAACAGCGGCAAGCCGCAAAAGCAGCGCTTCATCGCCCTGCAGAACAGCTATCACGGCGAGACCCTGGGCGCGCTGGCGGTCGGCGGCCCCAGCATCTACCGCGACACCTACGCGCCGCTGCTGCTGCAGCCGATCTTCGTGCCCTCGCCGGACTGCTACACCCGCACCCCCGGCCAGAGCTGGGAGGACCACAGCCGCCGCCAGTTCGACCATCTGCGCCTGGTGCTGGAGCAGCACGCGCACGAGGTCTGCGCGCTGATCCTGGAACCGCTGGTGCAGTGCGCCGGCGGCATGCGCATGTACCACCCGCTGTACCTGACGCTGGCGCGCCAGGCCTGCGACGAATTCGGCGTGCATCTGATCGCCGACGAGATCGCGGTGGGCTTCGGCCGCACCGGCAGCTTCTTCGCCTGCGAGCAGGCGCCGCCGGCGGTCTACGGCCGTGGCGCCAAACGCGGCATCACCCCGGATTTCATGTGCCTGTCCAAGGGCCTCACCGGCGGCACCCTGCCGCTGGCGGCGGTGATGACCCGCGAGGAGATCTACCAGGCCTTCTACGCCGACTACGCCGCCTACAAGGCCTTTCTGCATAGCCACAGCTACACCGGCAATCCGCTGGCCTGCCGCGCGGGCCTGGCCTCGCTGAGCCTGTTCGAGGAGACCAATGCGCTCTCCGCCAATGCCGTTCTGGCGCAGCTCTTGTGGGCACACACCGCCGAGCTGCGCACCCACCGCCACGTCGCCGAGGTGCGCCAGACCGGCCTGATCCTGGCGGTGGAGATGGTGCGCAATGTCGCCAAGCGCGAAGACTTCCCCGCCAGCGAGCGGCGCGGTCTGCGCGCCTACCGGCATGCGCTGGAGAAAGGTGTGGTGCTGCGGCCGCTGGGCAATGTGCTCTACCTGATGCCGCCCTACGCGATCGGCGCCAAGGAAGCCCAGAAGATGTGCGAGGTGCTCTGCGAGGCGGTGGACGTCGCCACCCGCGATCCGGCATGACCCGGCTCTACCTGCCACAGCCGCTCGCCGTCGGCGCCGTGCTGGACCTACCGGAGGAGGCGGTGCGCCATCTGGTGCAGGTGCTGCGCATGGGCAGCGGCGAGCGGCTCACCGTGTTCAACGGCGAGGGCGGCGAGTACGGCGCGGTGCTGGAGGCGGTAGCCCGCCGCTCGGCCAGCCTGCGGGTGGAGAGCCAGGACCCGATCAGCCGCGAGGCGCCGATCAGCATCCACATCGCCCAGTGCGTCTCCAAGGGGGATCGCATGGACTACGCCCTGCAGAAGGCCACCGAGATGGGCGCGGCGGGTTTCCTGCCGCTGCTGTCCGCACGCGGCGTGGTCAAGCTCGACGGCGAGCGCTGGGAGAAGAAGGTCGAGCACTGGCGCGGCGTGGTGACCGGTGCTGCCGAGCAGTCCGGTCGCACCCGGCTGCCGACGGTGGCCGCGCCAGAGCGTTTTGAGAGCTTCGTCGCCAGCGAACGACCCGGCCTCAAGCTGATCCTGGCGCCGGGCGGCGAAACCCGGCTGTCGGCGCTGCCGAAGCCGGAGACCGTCACCGCCCTGATCGGCCCCGAGGGCGGCTTCGACGAGGCCGAACTGGCGCTGGCCGACCGCCACGGCTGGCAGCGCCTGGCCCTGGGGCCGCGCATCCTGCGCACCGAGACCGCGCCGGTGGCCCTGCTGGCCGCCCTGCTGAGCCTGTATGGCGACCTCGGCTGAGGTCGTGATTTCCGCAGGTTCGACCAATCCCGGCACCTCGTCCAGATGCGGGTTTGGGTACCGGGCCGCCACTGCCGTAAAATGCGCGACCTTTCGAAGCTACACCGAGCCGCTGCAATGACCTTCGTCGTCGTCGAAAACTGCATCAAGTGCAAATACACGGACTGCGTGGAAGTCTGCCCCGTGGACTGCTTCCACGAAGGCCCGAACTTCCTGGTGATCGACCCCGAGGAATGCATCGACTGCACGCTCTGCGAGCCCGAGTGCCCGGCCAATGCCATCAAGGCCGAGGACGACCTCAAGGAATTCGAGTTGCAGTTCAAGCCGCTCAACGCCGAGCTGGCCAAGAGCTGGCCGGTGATCACCGAGCGCCGCGGCATCCCTGCCGACGCCAAGGAATGGGACGGCAAGCCCAACAAGCTGGCGCTGCTGGAGCGGTAGTGCCCCGCGCGTCGTCATGACCGACGCGCCCTTCCTGCTGCTGCCACCCGGCGCGGACTTCCCCGAAGCCGCCGCCGGGCTGATCCTCGCTCAACCGACCACCCGCCTCCCCGACCTCAGCGCCCTGACGCTGGTGGTGGCCAGCCCGGCACTGGCGCCGGCCCTGTTGCGCAGTCTGGCGCGCGCCAGCGGTGGCGCCCTGCTGGCGCCGCGCATCCTCGGGCTCAACCAATTGGCCACCAGCCCCGAGGCTGCCAGCCCGCTGGCCTGCCGGCTGCGGCTCGCGGAAGCCGTGGCGCGATTCCGCTTCCTGTTCCCCGGCCAGACGCCGCTGCGGGTGGCGGATGCGCTCTACGCCCTGTTCGAGGAACTGGAGCAGCAACAGGCCGAGCTGCCAGACGACGAAGCCGCGCTGGAAGCCCTACTGCAACGCGGCTACGGCGCCGAGCGGCCCTTGGCGGCGCTGTCGCGCGAGGCGCAGATCGTGCACCGCCTGCACCGCGCCTTTCGCGAGGAACTGGGCGCGCGCGCGCCGGCTGTCGCCCAGCGCCAGGCGCTGGCGGCGACCCTGGCGCTGTGGCCCGCTGAAACCCCCCTGTGGTTTCTGGGCTTCGACGCCCTGAAGCCGGCTGAAGCCGCCGCCATCGCCCCGCTGCTGGCGCGGGGTGGCGCGCGCTTCCTGAGCCAGGGCCGGCTGACTGGCCGCGACGGCCTGGCCCTGCGCCGCCTGGCCGAGCAACTCGGGCAAAGTCCGCAGTTGCTGGATGCCGAAACCAACAGCCCGCGCAGCCTACTGCTCGACGCCGCCTATGCCAGCGAAGGCCTGGCCCGCGAACGCGCGCTGGCGCTGGACGCAGCCGCTCCCGGCGACCTCGCCCTGGTGGAAGCCGCCGAAGCCGAGCACGAGGCGCAGATCGCCGACCTGGCGGTGCGCGAGGCCCTGCTCGCCGGCGCCCGCCGGGTGGCGGTGGTCTGCGAGGACCGCCGCCAGGCGCGGCGCCTGCGCGCGCGGCTGGAGCGGGCGGGCTTGAGCCTCGCCGACCGTGGCGGCTGGGCGCTGGCCACCAGCCGCGCCGCCGCCAGCCTCGATGCCTGGCTGAGCTGCCTGGATGCCGACTTCCCCTTCCAGTCGCTGATGGCGGTGCTCAAGTCCGGCCTACTCGAAGGCGGCGAAGCCTGGGCCGAGAGCCTGGAGCCACGCGCCTACGCCCAGAAGGTCGCCGGCGGCGCGGCGCGCTGGCGGGCGCTGATGGACAGCCCCGCCGAAAGGGCGCGCTGGGACCACCTGGTCGCCGCGGGCCAGCGGCTGGAGAGCCTGCGCGGCCCGCATCCGGCCAGCGCGCATGCCGATGGCCTGCTCGCCAGCCTGGAGGCCAGCGGCCTGGAGCAGGGCCTGGCCGCCGACCCGGCCGGCGCCCGCGTGCTGGAGCGCCTGCGCGAATTGCGCGAGGCGCTGGCCGGCACCGGCCTCACGCCCAGTTGGCCGGCCTTCCGCGCCCTGGTCGATGCGGCGCTGGAAGACGCCAGCTTCAACACCGGCGATCCGCAGTCGCGGGTGCAGTTGCTGACCCTGGCGCAGACCCAGGGCTTAAGCGCCGACGCGCTGATCCTGCTTGGCGCCACCCCGGCCCTGCTCGCCGAAGGCGGCAAGGCGCCGTTCTTCAACCGCAGCGTGCGCCGCGAGCTGGGCCTGGCCACCGCCGCCGAGCGCCAGGCTCTGGGGCTGGCGCGCCTGCGCCGGCTGCTGGAGGCGGCACCGCGGGTACGGCTGATCTACGCGCCCGGCGAGGCCGGCGAGACTGCCCAGTTGCATCCGGCGCTGGCGGCGCTGGCGGCCTTCGCGGCGGCGGCCGGAGTGCCACTGGCACAAGACCGCGCCCTGGCCGCACGCGCACCGCTGGCCGAAATCGCCGCCGAGTCTTCCGTGCCGGACGCGAATGTGGAGCCCCCCGCACCCGCCGCCACTGCGCCGCTGTGGGAGCGGGCGCTGTCGGCGCGCGGCCACCAGACCCTGATCGACTGCCCCTACGCCTTCCATGCCCGCTACGCCCTGGGCCTGGAGCGACTGGAAGCCCCCGATACGCCGGTGGACCGCCGTGACTACGGCGAGCGCGTGCACCGCCTCCTGTGCGCCTTCGAGGAACAAGTTCCCGGCCTGCCACCGCCCTGGGACGGCGCGCGCGACGAGGCCGCCCTGCCCGCCATCGAGCAGCACCTGCACGCGCTCGCCGACGCAGTGTTCGCAGCCGATCTGGCGGCGCGGCCGCTGGCGCGTCTCTGGCGCAGCGAGTTCGGCGCCGCCATCCCCTGGCTCGCGGAAAAACTCTGCGAATGGCCAAGCGCAGTGGTCAGCGTCGAGAAGAATCTCGACAGCCTGCGCGACGGCTGGCGCCTGCGTGGCCGCGCCGACCGCCTGGAAGACGAGGGCCTGCGCAAGCGGGTCATCGACCACAAGACCGGCCTCAGCCCCAGTCGCAAGGCCATGCTTGCCGGCGAGGCGGTGCAGCTGAGCCACTACAGCCTGCTCGCTGAACCGGTCACCAATATCGAGTACTGGAACCTCAAGGAGCAGAAGAGCGCCGGCCTCGACGGCGAGCCCTTGCAGGATCTCGCGTTTTCGATCAGCGAGCGCCTGCAGGTGCTGTCTTCCAGCCTGCGCGCCGGCGCGCCGCTGCCGGCCAATGGCGCCGACAGCGTCTGCGAGCGCTGCGAGTTTTTCGGCGTCTGCCGGCACGGCGATTGGGCGAACGGGGGGATTTCATGAACCGCCTTGAATGGCTGTCCATGCCCGTTCCCGCCGCTGTCGGGGCCACCGGGAAAACCAGCCCATGAATCCCGCCCTCGATCCCAGCCGCAGCAGCGCGGTGCTGGCCAGCGCCGGCACCGGCAAGACCTGGACGCTCACCGGCCGCATCGTCCGCCTGCTGCTGGCCGGCGCCGCGCCCGGCGGCATCCTCGCGCTCACCTTCACCCGCAAGGCGGCGGCGGAAATGCGCGAGCGCGTGGTCGCCCGCCTGGAAGAACTGGCCTATGCCGACGAGGCCGGCCTGAGCGCCGCGCTCGCGGAATTGCAGGCGCCCGATGACGCCGCGCACCGGCAGCGCGCGCGCGCCCTGTTCGAGGACTACGTACACGCCGAGCTGCCGCTGCGCGCCAGCACCCTGCACGCCTTCTGCCAGGAGTTGCTCGGCCGCTTTCCGCTGGAGGCCGGCGTGCCGGCCGGCTTCACGCTCGCCGAGCGCGAGGACGAATACCTGGGCCAGGCCATCGAGCAGGTCTTGGCCCGCCTGCACCGCGCGCCGGACAGCGCCGAGGCACAAGCCCTGGATGCCTTGGCCGAGGAAGGCGTCGGCGAATGGGAGTTGCGCGAGCTGCTGCGCGGCCTGCTGCAACGGCGCGCCGAAATCTGGGCGGCGACCGAGGGCAGCGAGGCGCCGCTGGAAAGCCTCTGCGCCAGCCTCGCCGCGCGCCTGCCCTACAGCGACGACGAAGACCCTTACGGCGCCATCGACGCCGACAGCTGCGGCTTTCGCATCAGCATGCTGCACGGCCTCTTGCAGGAACTCGGCGATACCCAGTACCTGAAGGCGGCGGCGCTGGCCGGCGCCCATGAACTGCAAGGCCCTGAACGGCTGGCCGCCCTGCTGAGCGCGCTCTACAAGAAGGACGGCAGCGGCCCCTACAGCTTCAAGCCGCCGAAGAAGCGCTACACCGAGCAGCAGGCGGCGACCGCGCTCGACCATCACACCACCCTGCTCGAAGCCCTGGCCCTGAGCGTCGAGGCGCTGCGCCGGCACAGCACCTATCGCCGCACGCGCGCCGCGCTCACCCTGGGCCTGGCGGCGATGACGGCGCTGGACGAGATCCTGCGCCGCGCCAACGCGCTGCTGTTCCCGGAACTGGAGTGGCAGACCTGCCGCCTGCTCAGCAGCGCCGAGCAGGCCGAGTGGGTGCGCTACAAGCTCGATGCCCGCATCGAGCACCTGCTGCTCGACGAGTTCCAGGACACCAGCCCGCTGCAATGGCGGCTGCTGAAACCCATCCTCGACGAGTTCGCGACCGACCCCACGCGCGGCCGCAGCGCCTTCGTGGTCGGCGACGCCAAGCAGAGCATCTACGGCTTCCGCCGCGCCGAGCCGCAGCTGCTGGAACTGGCGGCGCAGACGCTGGAGCTGCAACTGGCGGCGGTGCGCTTGCCGCTCAATGCCTCGCAGCGCAGCGCACCGGCGATCATCGACTTCGCCAACACCCTGTTTCTCGGCGAGGCCGGCGCGCGTATCGGCTTCGACGCGCACGAGACCCGGCGCGAGAGCCTGTACGGCGCGGTCGAGGTGATGCCGCTGTTTGCTGCCGAGGAGCGCGACGGCGCCGCCGACAGTGGCGGCCTGCGCAATCCGCTCACCACTCCGCGCGAAACCGGCGAAGACCGCCGCGCCGCGCAGGAGGGCGCGTGGGTGGCGGCGCGCATCCAGGCCCTGGTCAGCGCGCGCACCCCGGTCACCGGCCGCGACGGCCTCAGCCGCCCCCTGCACTACGGCGACGTGATGGTGCTGGCGCGCCAGCGCCGCCATCTCGGCGCCCTGGAGAGCGCCCTGGGCGCGGCCGGCATCCCCTATCTGAGCGCCACTCGCGGCACCCTGCTGGAAACCGCGTTGGCGCAGGATCTGCTCGCCCTGCTCACCGCGCTCGACACGCCGCACCGCGACCTGGAACTGGCGCAGGCGCTGCGTTCGCCGCTGTTCTCGGTCGATGACCAGGACCTCCTGGCACTGGCCCGCCGCGCCCAGGACGCCAAGCAGACCTGGTTCCTCACTCTGGACGATTGCCTGGAGCGGCCGGCACTGGCGCGCGCGCAGCGCCTGCTCGGCCGCTGGCGCGGGCTGGCGCGACGGCTGCCGCCGCACGACCTGCTCGACCGCATCGCCGACGAGGGCGACCTGATCCGCCGCTGCCGCGCCGCGCGACCGCAGGACAGCGCCGTCGCCGCCAACCTCGCCGCGCTGCTGCAACTGGCGCTGGACAGCGACCACGGCCGCTATCCCACCCTCGCCGGCTTCCTGCGCCACTGTGCCGGCCTGCGCGGCGACGCTGCGCCCGACGAGGCACCGCCGGCCGGCGGCGAGGCGCGCGTGCGGGTAATGACCGTGCATGCCGCCAAGGGCCTGGAGGCGCCGGCGGTGTTCCTGGTCAACACCGCGCCCGGCGCCCGCGCGGTACGCGCCGGCTGGCGCATCGAATGGCCCATCGGCGCCGAACGCCCCAGCCTGGTGGTACTCACCGGCAGCAAGAACGACCGCGACCCGCTCTCGCAAGCCCTGGTCGAAGCCGAGCAGGCGCGCGAGCAGCGCGAGGATCTGAATCTGCTCTACGTAGCGCTAACCCGCGCCCGGCAATACCTGTTCGTCTCCGGTTTCGCGCCGGCGCGCGGCGACGCCGAGGACAGCTGGCATGCGCGCTGTCGAGCCGCCGCGCAGGCGCTCACCGCCGCCGCCAACGATTCCGCCGACACGCCACCGCAGCTATTGCACTACAGCAGCGGGCTGGCGCCGGCGGTACAGGAACCGCCCGCGGCCGTAGCGGCCGAGGCCCTGGACCCCGCCATGTTGCGTCCCTTGCAGGCGCCGAAACCCGCCGCCGACAACGGCCTGGCCATCGCCCCCGAGGCGGTGCTGCGCGGGCAGTTGGTGCACGCCCTGCTGCAAACCCTGAGCGCGCCGGGCGGCGCCGCCCGCGCAGGCCTGGCCTCCCGGCTGGCTCAGCAGTTGGGCGCGCCCATCGCCACCACCTTGTTCGCTGCCGCGCTGGCCGAGGCCGAGGCGGTACTCGCGGCACCCGCCTTGCAGGCGCACTTCGCGCCCGGCCTGCGCGCCTGGAACGAGGTGAGCCTGCCGGTGCTAGTCGACGAAGGCATCCAGATGAACGTGCTTGACCGCCTGGTCGACGATGGCGAACGGCTCTGGGTACTGGACTACAAGACCCATCGCGCCGGCGACGCCGCCAGCGTGCTGGAAGGCGCCCGCGAGCAGCTGCTGCGCTACGTCGCCGCGGTGCGGCGTCTGTGGCCGGATCGCCCGGTGATGGCCGGAGTGATCTGGACACCTCATGCTCAGTGGCTACCGCTGGCAGCCACGGCTTGAGCCGGCTTGGAAAAGTCCGCAGACTGCGGCGCTCACATTCCCGCACCGAGGCGACATGACGCAGTCCAACGAGCCGATGTCCTGGTTCACCAAGAAAGAACTCAGCACCAGCTTCCTGCGCATCGAGGAAGTGAGGTCCAGTGGCATCCTCAGCAGTGACGGCACCAGGAGCCCGCTGTTCAAGTCCGCCATCATCGAACTGCTCATCTACATCAACGACATGTTGGAGAAGGCCGACGCGATGGGCCTGCGCGTCACCCTGACCGAACATCTACCGGGCTGGACGTCGGTCCGAGATGTCACCGAGCTGGTCGCCAGATGCCGGGATGCGGCCTGCCACGTATCCGCCGGGCAGGAATTCTTCGAGCGCAACAAGTTTTCCTTCGCGCTGGTCGTTGGCCTCGTGCCCGAGGCGGTGCAGATAGACGACGCGCTTCGCGGCTGCGACTTCGAGGACGACATCGCCGTGTTCTTCGGCGCCTATCGGTTATACCTGCGTCGCAACTTGCTCGATGCCTACACTTTGGCGGTGCGCGCTCTCCAACCCCTGGTCAACCCCGCGTCCGCGGAGGCTCCCACCGCCAACTGATGTCCGAAACGAAAAGGCCCCGCAAAAAGCGGGGCCTTTTAAATGCATCTGAAATCTGCGTTTGGTGGAGCGGAGGAGGATCGAACTCCCGACCTTCGCATTGCGAACGCGACGCTCTCCCAGCTGAGCTACCGCCCCCCACTTACGCAAACCGCCTTGCGGCGGCCCTGCCGACTTGAGCCCGGAAATACCAGGGCCGGCTGCCAGAAGGGGCGCGATAATACCACAGGGTTTTCCAGTTTCACCTGCCTTTCCACGGCGCGCCGGAAAGTGCGTTTTTGGCCACCCGAAACTCTCTGGGGGGAGAGTTGGCATCCGGCCAGGCCCTCAGTCCGTAGAATCCGGGGGGACCGCTAGCGGAGTGCCCATGCGCCACCCTTTGCTCCTCGTACTTGCCAGTCTGACCGGCCTGCTGCTGCCCGTGGTCGAAGCAGCGCAGGCCGCTGTGGTCGGAGCTGGCCTGGCGCCGCACCGCGATGCCGAAGTGCTGGTGCGCTATCGCGATGGCGCCGAGGCCGTTTCCGCAATAACCGCCAAAAGCCGCTTAGGGCTGAGCCTGCGGCAGTCCTTGCCGGGCGCGCGCGCCGAACTGTTGTCGCTGCCGGCGATCACCAGCGTGGAGTCCGCCCTGGCACTGCTGCGCGCCGACCCGGCGGTCGAGCTCGCCGAGCCCAATTACCTGCGCTTTCCCGCCGAGTTCATCCCCAACGATCCCCTGTTCGACCAGCAATGGGGCCTGCGCAACAGCGGTCAGGCGAACTTCTTCGCGGGCGGCCCAGCCGGGGTCGTCGGCGCCGACATGAAACTGCCGGCGGCCTGGGACGCCAATGGCGACGGCGTGCCCGACCGCAGCGGCGACGGCTCGATGATCGTCGCGGTGATCGACGACGGCTTCCAGCTCGACCACCCGGACCTCGCCGCCAACTTCCTACCGGGCACCGACACCGCCAACGGCGACAGCGACCCTTCGGCAGCCAGCGACGAAAGCCATGGCACCCTGGTCGCCGGCTGCATCGGTGCGCGGGGCAACAACGGCATCGGCGTGGCGGGCGTGGCCTGGGACGTGAAACTGCTGCCGATCCGCTTCGGCTTTGATACCGCCAGCGCCATCGCCGCCTACGACTACGCGCGCGGCCAGGGCGCCAAGATCATCAATGCCAGCTACGGCGGCCCCGGCTTTTCGCAATTGGAACTGGAGGCCATCGCGCGCCTGGAGCAGGCCGATGTGCTGTTCGTCGCCGCCGCCGGCAACAACGACTCCAACATCGACGACTCGCAGCTCTCCTATCCGGCCAACTACGCGCTGCCCAACATCCTCTCGGTGGCGGCCAGCAATCGCCAGGATGGCATCGCCAGCTTCAGCCAGTTCGGCCCGACCACGGTGGACATCACCGCACCCGGACTACAGATCGTCACCACCGCGCTGGGCGGCGGCTGGTCAACCAGCCCTGGCGTCACCGGCACCTCCTTCGCCTCACCCTACACGGCTGGCGCGGCCGCCTTGGTGCGGATGAGCTACCCCGCCGCCGACTATCTGGAAACCAAGGCGCGGCTGATGGAAGGCGCGGCCGGCGGTGACGACATCGACCTGCGGGTCGCCAGCGGCCGGCTCGACGTGGCGGCAGCCCTCGACCTGGCGCCGCGCCCCAATCTGGTGATCGACGCCGTGCAACTGGTCGACGACGGCAACGGCGCGCTCGACCCCGGTGAGACCGCGCAACTGGAAATTCGCCTGCGCAACCAGTGGCTGGAAGCGACCGCCGTCAGCGGCCAGCTCAGCGTGGACGATGGCGCTGCCACGGTCGGCGGTGGCGCGCAGAGCTTCGGCAACCTGGCCCGCGAAGGCGTCGCCAGCGTGCGCTTCCCGATCAGTCTGCCGGCCGGCAGCAGCGGCCACCGGCAACTTCGCCTGCGCCTGACACTCAGCGCCGCCGGCGGCTATAGCGCCCGTCGCAGCCTGCTGCTGGAAACCGGCCGTCTGCAGGACGGCCAGACCGCCCGGGGCATTCTCCAGACCGATCTCTACGACGAATTCCACACTTGGCACTTCGACGCGCCAGCCGGCCTGCGTGCCCTGCGTTTCGAGAGCCAGGCCGGCCAGGACATCGACCTCTTGATCAAACGCGGCCAGCCGGCGCGCTACCTGATCAGCCTGGATGTCGATCCGGACAGCGGCGAACAGGTCTTCGAGACCGACGCCGACCAGATCGGCGGCGCCAGTAGCGGCAACGAGTCGGTGACGCTGGACAACCCGGCCGCCGGCACCTACTTCGTCACCGTGGTGAACTACGCTCAGGTGGAAAACACCGCCTACAGCCTGCAGGCGCTCGGCAACCCCGAGCCCGCGCAGGGTAGCGGCGGTGGGGCCTTCCTCGCCTTCGGCCTGCTGCCGGCCCTGTGGCCGCGGCGGCGGCACTGATGCGGGTGCTGGTGTTCGCCCGCGCGCCGGTGCCTGGCCGCTGCAAGACCCGACTGATCCCACGCCTGGGCGCGCGCGGCGCCGCCTGGGTACAGCGACGGCTGCTGGAACGGGCCCTGGCGACCGCGGTCGCGGCCTTCGGGGCCGAGGCGCTGACGCTTTACTGCGCGCCGGATAGCCGTCACCCGCATTTTCGTAGCTGCCAGCGCCACTGGGGACTGCGGCTGGCGCGTCAGGGGCCCGGCGATCTGGGCGCGAAGATGCGGCGCGCACTGGCCGGCGGGCCAGCGCTGCTGCTGGGCTCCGACGCCTACGCACTCGATCCGGAGGATCTGCGAAGGGCAGCGACGGCGCTGGCGGACTGCGACTACCTGCTGATTCCGGCCCCGGATGGCGGCTACAGCCTGATCGGTGCGCGCCGGCCGCTGCCCTCTCTGGCCGGCGTCGCCTGGAGCAGCGGCCGGGAGCGCGCCCAAAGCCTGCGACGCCTGCGGCGGGCCGGCCAGACTCGGGAGCTGGGACCGGCGCGTGCCGACTTCGATACCCCGGCCGACTGGCGACGCGCGCGGCGGTCTGGCGAGCTTGCTCCGCTGGTGAACAAATTTCAGCCAGAACAACCACGGTGACGAACGGGCTTCCCTTTATGGGGAAAGACTGCTAAAAACGCGCCCGTTTCGTTCATCAGACCAGCCCGACCGTCATGGCAGGACGTCCCAGCAAGAAAGCCAAAGAAGCCAAGGCCGCCGCCGAGGCTGTGGCCAAGACCTACGACGACTTCGTTGGCGAGGAGTCGTATTCCGAAGACGTGCCGGATATCGACCCGGCCACCGGCGAAGCCCGCCGTGACTGGCGCGATGTCGAGAAGTACCGTGAGGCGCGCGAGCTCAAGAAGCTCGTCGACCAAGATCTCGAGTCCTATCTGTTCCGCGAAGAACGGCCGCGTCCCGGCCGCCGCTAGTCGCCCTCAGGGCCGCCGATGGCGGCCCTTTTCAGTTCAGCGCCTTGGTCAGGTGCTCGTAGGCCTCGTCGACGCTGTCGACCACCCGGAACAGGTTGAGATCCCCCTCCGAGATCAGCCCACGCCGGGCGAGCAGCGGCAGGTTCAGCACCTCCTCCCAGTATTCGCGGCCGAACAGCACGACGGGCATGGCCTCGGCCTTGCGCGTCTGCACCAGGGTCAGCACCTCGAACAGTTCGTCCAGGGTGCCGAAGCCGCCCGGGAAGGCCACCACCGCCTTGGCCAGGTTCATGAACCAGAACTTGCGCATGAAGAAGTAATGGAACTCGAAGGCCAGCGGCGCGTCGAGGTAGGGATTGCCATGCTGCTCGAAGGGCAGCGAGATGCCCATGCCGACGTTGAGCCGGCGGTCCACCCGGGCGCCGCCTTCCTGAAACGCCTCCATGATCCCCGGCCCGCCGCCGGTCACCAGGTGGTAGCGCTGGTCGACCGCGTGCTTCTCGCAGGTCCAGGCGGCCAGGCGCTCGCCGAGGTCGGCGGCCTGACGGAACCAGTCGCGCTCCTGGGCATCGGCGCTCTGCGGACGCAGCCGTGCCGAGCCGAAGGCGACGATGGCGCGGCTCACGCCCTCGCGCCTGAGCCGCGACAGCGGCTCCAGATACTCGCAGAGGATGCGCACGGTGCGGGCATCCTCGCCGTTGAGAAAAGCATTGTTCTGGTACGCCTTGATCAGTTTCATGCTGGCCGGGAACTCGTGGAGAGGCGTAGAGTCTAGGGGACAGACTAGTCGCCCCGTCCTCATGCTCCTACGCCGCCTCCTGCTGCTCTGCCTGCTGACCAGCCATCTGCTGGCCATGCCGGGCATCGCGCGCGCAGCGGCGCACGAATGCCGGCATACCTCGGCCGCCACGACGGCCGCTGCCACCGCGCAGAGCATGGATCACGCCGCCATGGGCCATGGCGATCACCACACGGCGATCAGCGCCGAGAAACCCTCGGACGACGCACCGACGAACCCGAGCGGCTGCCACTGCGGCTGCGCCTGTACCGCCAATCACTGCATGCCGGGCGGTGGGCTGGCCCTGCCCCTGGCGCTGAGTTCCTGGTTATCGCAGGCAGCGCTCGCCCGGCTCGCCGCTGTCCAGGGCAGTTCCGACCCCCTGCCCGCCCATCAGGGCGCGCGCCTGCGACCGCCGGACCTCAAGGCCGCCTGAGCGCCGCGGCTGGCGACGGTCTGCGCGCAGCCCCCCTCGACAACCGAGTTGGGCTGACTCGCTTTTGCACCCGCCTGCCGCTCCATCCCGCTGCCCCCCCGGGCAGCGGTATCCCCTGCGATGGAGTCTTGCCTTGACCACTATTCATTTCCTTCACCATGGCCGCCTGTGCGCGGCCCTGCTGGCCGCGGGCCTGGCCGGCTGCGCCAGCCTGCCCGCCGATTGGGGCCGCTCGGCGGTCGCTGAAACCACGGCCGAGCGCGGCCTGCCCCAGGCCAGCGGCGACCTCCGCCAACTCCAGTCGCGGCTGCTGAGCCAGCCGCTGCAGCCGGACGACGCGGTCAGCCTGGCCCTGCTCAACAGTCCCGAGTTGAGCCACTACCTGGCCAGCCTCGGCTTTGCCGCCGCCGAGGTCTATGACGCCGCCCGGCTGTCCAACCCCGTGCTCAGCGCCGCGCGCCTGAGTTCCGACGATCCGGCCGCGATCCGGCCACAGCTGAGCCTGGGCCTGGCGTTCAACTTCACCGAGCTGCTGTTCCTGCCCGCCCGAAGCCGCCTTGCCAGCGACCGTTTCGAGACCGCCAAGCTGGAGGTCGCCGACCAGACTCTGGGCATCGCCTACGAGGTGGAAGCGGCCTGGTACCGGCTGGCCGGCGCCGAGCAGGCTGCCGCCATGCGCCAGGCGGTGGCCCGCGCGGCCCGCGCCTCCGCCGATCTGGCGCAGCGCTACTTCGAGGCCGGCAACCTGAGCCGGCGCGCACTGGCCGCCGAGCAGGCCGCCGCCAGCCAGGCCGCCCTGGACGCCGAAACCGCCGGCGCCGAAGCCAGCGCCGCGCGCGGCCTGCTGCAACGACGCATGGGACTGGCCGCCGACCATCAGGGCTGGGCGCTCGCGCCCGGCCTGCCGCAGCCTCCCGAGCAGAGCCTGTCGCTGCCCGAGTTGCTGCAACTGGCCGCCGACTCCCGCCTCGACCTGGCGGCGGCAAGGCGGCGGCTGGACAGCGTGCAGGTCGCCACCGGCCTGGAGCGCCGCGAACGGCTACTGGGGCCGCTGGAAGTGGGCGCCGAGTACGAGCGGGAGACCGACGGCAGCCGCCTGCTCGGGCCCAGCCTGTCCTGGCAATTGCCCCTGTTCAACTGGGGCAGCGGCCGCAAGGCCCAGGCCCAGGCCCTGCTCGCCAGCGCCGAGGCCGAGCTGCGCGCCAACGAGCTGGATGTGCAGCAGGAGGTCGGCGCCGCCTACGCCGAATTGCAGTCGGCACAGCGCCGCCTGCTACGCCTGCGCGAGGAGCTGATCCCGCAGCGCGAGGCGGCGGTGGCGCAGACCCAGCGCGAGCTGAACTACATGCTGGTCGGCGCCTTCGATCTGCTGCTGGCCAAGCAGCAGGAGTACGCGGCCTACGGCGACTACCTGGACGCGGTGCGCGACTACTGGCTGGCGCGCAGCGCCTTGAGCCGCGCCATCGGCCGCCGCCTGCCGGAGCCCGAAACAAAGACCGAGGGACGTGTGGACGCCGGCAGCCTGCTGCCCGGCACCGACGCCCCCGCCGAAACCTCCCACGCCCATCACCACGGAGACGCGCCATGATTTCGCGCCGCCACTTGCTGTCCCGACTCGGCTGGGGCTCCGCCGCCCTCGCCGCCAGCGGCCTAGCCCGCGCCGCCGAAACCCAAGCGCATCAGCACGCTTCGCCCCCCGAAGCCAGCGAGCCGGAGGCGGCACCTCAGCCGCCGCGCGCGCCCGACGGCAGCTACACCCCGGTACGCACGCTCAACGGCTGGACGCTGCCGTACAAGCTGGTCAACGGCGTCAAGGAGTTCCATCTGGTTGCCGAGGAGGTCGAGCACGAGTTCGCGCCCGGCTCGGTGGCCAAATGCTGGGGCTACAACGGCAGCACGCCCGGCCCGACCATCGAGGCGGTGGAAGGCGACCGCGTGCGCATCTACGTCACCAACCGGCTAGGCGAGCCGACCACGGTGCACTGGCACGGCATCCTGCTGCCCAGCGGCATGGACGGCGTCGGCGGCCTGAGCCAGCGCCACATCCAGCCGGGCGAGACCTATGCCTACGAATTCACCCTGCGCCAGCACGGCAGCCACATGTACCACCCGCATGCCGACGAGATGACGCAGATCGCGATGGGCATGATGGGCCTGTTCATCGTCCACCCGCGCCAGCGCGAAGCCGTCGACCGCGACTACGCCTTCATCATGCACAACTGGGCGCTGCATCCGGGCACCTCGCGGCCCGACCCTTCGGTGATGCAGAACTTCGATCTCTGGACCTTCAATTCCAAGACCTTCCCCGCCATCGAGCCACTGGTGGCGCGCAGTGGCGAGCGGGTGCGTGTCCGCGTCGCCAATCTGTCGATGTGGAACCACCCGATCCACATGCACGGCGTGCGCTTCGAGGTGACCGGCGGCGACGGCGGGCGCTGGCCACGCGCGCAGTGGCGACGCGAGGTGACCGAGATCGTGGGTGTCGGCCAGATCCGCGATCTGGAGTTCGTCGCGGTGCCAGGCGACTGGGCGCTGCACTGCCATATGTCGCACCACACCATGGGACCGATGGGTCACGAGATCCCCAATGCCATCGGAGTCGATCAGTCCGGCGTCGAGGACGAGATCCGCAAGCTGCTGCCCGGCTACATGGCGATGGGCAAGGACGGCATGTCCGAGCACGGCGGCCACGTCGCGATGGGCATGCTGCCAGGCCCGGACAACACCTTGCCGATGATGGCCGGCGAAGGTCCGCAGGGACCGCTGGAGATGGGCGGCATGTTCACGCTCGTCAAGGTGCGCGACAACCTCGCCTCCGGCGACTATCGCGATCCCGGCTGGTATCGCAGCCCGGCGCGGGAACAGGCGCGCTGCGTATCCAACGACCCCGATTTCGGCACCCCGGTGCGACGCGCGACGCCGGCGGTCACCGGTGCTCCCACGCAGTCAGTCGACCCTCACGCCGCCCACCAAGGGCACGGCGGCTAACGTCGGCGGCGCGCGCGCACGGCCCGTGCCTGCGCGCGCCGCCGCTCCTTGGGATCGGCCAGCAAGGGGCGCAGCAGCTCCACCCGGTCCCCTGCCCGCAGCAGTGCGCCGGCGGCCGTCAGCCGACCGAAGATCGCCAGGGGAGGCAGTTCCACCGCCAGCTCGGGGTACTGCTGCCGCAGACCGGAGCGCGCCACGGCTTCCTCCGCCGTGCACCCAACGGGGACCTGAAGGGCCACCAGAATCTGACGCTCGGGCCGCGCGTAGACCACTTCCACCCCGATTTGCCCAGGATCAGCGTCGGCCATAAATAGCCTCGGCGCGCGCCTTGAAGGCGGCGATCACACCGGCCACCGCGCGCTCCATCTGACTGCCGAACAAACTCTCCAGCGCGCGCGGACCGAAGTCCAGTTCCACCCGCAGGCTGGCCTTGCTGGCGCCTTCGCCCAGCGGCAGGAAGCGCCACTCGCCACTGAGCTGGCGAAACGGTCCGCGCAGCAAACGCATGCGCAGCGCACAGGCGCCACTGTCTTCGATCAGGCTGTGATTCTCGGTGGCGAAACTGTCACTGAGGCCGCTGACGCGAAAGCCCAGGCAGGCATGCACCAGCGCGCCCTCGCGGCGTTCGACCGACGCCGAAGTACAGCCGGGCAGGAACTCGGGATAGCGCTCGACATCTTCGACCAGCGTGAGCAACTGCGCCGGTTCGAAGGCCAGCAAAGCGGAGCGTTCGACGCGCGCCATGGGCTCGTGATCTTGGGAGTGGTGGGGGTGCACCTATAATTCTCGTATGAGCAAACCCAAAGAGAAAGGCAAGGAGCCCGAGCGCACCATCGCCCTCAACAAGCGTGCCCGCTACGAATACTTCATCGAAGACAGCTACGAAGCCGGTCTGATGCTGGAAGGCTGGGAGGTGAAAAGCCTGCGCGAAGGCCGCGCCCAGATCACCGAGGCCTACGTGATCATCAAGAACGGCGAGGCCTGGCTGATCGGCGCCCACATCACGCCACTCAAGCAGACCTGCACCCACGTACTGGCCGACGCCACCCGCACCCGCAAGCTGCTGCTCAACAAGAAGGAGCTCAGCGCCCTGGTCGGCAAGGTGGAACGCGCCGGCTACACCCTGACTCCGCTGGACATGCACTGGAGCCACGGCCGCGCCAAGCTCAGCGTCGGGCTCGCCAAGGGCAAGAAGCAGCACGACAAGCGAGAGACCATCAAGGAGCGGGACTGGCAGCGCGAGCAGGGCCGGATCATGCGGCACCACGCCTAGGGCTCCGACCCCAAGCTTCCCTCGCCAGTCCGGCGCCGACTCGCCTGCCTCCCATCCCCGCCGCCGGCGGGGCCCCTGGTCAGTGGCTCGCGTCGCTACCGGCAGCGCGAACAAGGCCGGATCATGCGGCACCCCGCCTAGGGCTCCGACCCCATGCTTCCCTCGCCAGTCCGGCGCCGACTCGCCTGCCTCCCATCCCCGCCGCCGGCGGGGCCCCTGGTCAGTGGCTCGCGTCGCTACTGGCAGCGCGAACAAGGCCGGATCATGCGGCACCACGCCTAGGGCTCCGGCCCTCACTTCCCTTACCACTCTGACGCCAAGGAGCCACCCTCGGCTCAACAGTGAAGCCAGGGGGCTTGAACCACGACCGCGTGCTACCATCTTCGCTACACGGGGGTGACATGGCTTCGACGGCGATGTTGAAACCTGACGTGCATGCCGAGGTGCAGTGGTCCTCGTTAATCTCTACTGCAAACAAGCTAGTTGCGAACGACGCTAACTACGCCCTCGCCGCTTAATCCCGGTGAGCGGTTGCCTCGGTGGTGTTGATGCCCCGTACGCAGCCGTCGACTCTCATCAACTCGCGCAAACGTCCGCCCTTGGCGTAAGTGCTAAAACCCTAAGGGGATAAGTGTTGGCGTTCCGTGCCTGTCCGGCAGCCCGCATCGAAAACCAATGATTAGGCTACGCATGTAGAGCGAAGGGCGGAGAATCGTCGGACGCGGGTTCAATTCCCGCCACCTCCACCAATTTTAGGGGTCAACGTTTTTTCGTTGACCCTTTTTTATTGCGCTCACGAGAGGAGGACAAGGTGCAGTATCCGGCCTTTGCCAAGGGCAGTCACACCGCATGAATTCCATTGCGGACCTGGAGTCGCTGGCCGTCTTTCTGCTGGCGGCGGTGCTGGAGGAGGTGATCTTCCGCGCTGGGGTGCAGGAGATGCTGCTGCGCCGGATGGATACTGCGACGGGCCTACCCCGTTATCTGGGCCTGTCTGCCGCCAATCTGTTGACCGCGCTGCTGTTCGCGGCGGCGCACGCCTGGACCCGTTCGCTGTGGCTGGCGGTCGGTACGCTGGCTCCGGCGCTGCTGCTGGGCTGGCTCTACGAGCGCCGGAGAAAGCTCTGGCCCTGCATCGCCCTGCACGCCGGCTTCAACCTGGTCTGGTGGCTGGCGGCGCCCTGGCTAGCGTTGGGGCCTTTGCACTGAGCCGCAGCCACCGGACGCTTCGCACAGACGCCGGAAACGACGGCCGTCCGCGCCTGCAGCCGGTACCGTCAATCGAGGATGGGGAGGATTTAATCTAACGGACAGGCTCCGTCCATATTCGGTCTTGCAGACTCCAACCGTGCCCTCCCTCCAGGGCCGAGGAGACCGAAGTGCCCAGTACAGCCATCACCACCACCCGCCGGTGGAGCCTGCTCGCCGCCATCTTTCTGATTGCCGGCTCTGCGCATGCCGCCGATGCGGTACGTGGCAAGCAGCTATACAACAACACGCCCGGAGGAACCTCCTGCGCCAACTCCTCCTGTCACGGGACCAATGTTTCGGCCAACCGCAACAAGGTGCAGCGGGGCGCCAACAATCCGTCCCTGATCCAGAGCGCGATCAACAACGACACCGGCGGCATGGGCATCTACCGCAACAATGTCCTGACCTCCACCGACATTGCCGACATCGCCGCCTACATCGCCAACCCCAATGCCACCGGTAGCCCGACTGCGGCGGTATCGCCGACCTCGCTGAACTTTGCCTCCACCGCGACGGGCTCCACCAGCGCGACCCAGACCGTCACCCTGTCAAACAGCGGCTCCGGCCCGCTTTCGATCAGCAGCATCACCGTCAACGGCAGCGACTTTCTTCGCTCGGGCGGCAGTTGTGCGGCGGGCGGTAGCGTCGCAGCGGGCTCCAGTTGCACCATCGGCGTAGCCTTCAAACCGCAAACCGCGGGCAGCAAGACCGGCTCCCTGAGCATCGCTCACAACGCCACCGGCAGCCCGAGCAGTGTCAGCCTCTCCGGCACCGCAACGACACCGGCGGCGGCCAATCCGGCGGTCAGCCCCAACACGATGAGCTTTGGCTCGGTGGATGTTGGCAGCCAGAGCGCGGCGCAGACCGCCACGGTGAGCAATTCCGGCACTGCGGCTATGCAGATCAGCAGCCTGAGCATCACCAACAGCGCCTTCGGCATCAGCGGCGGCACCTGCGCCGCTGGCACCACCCTGGCGGCCGGCGGCGGTTCCTGCACGGTGTCGGTGCGCTTCGCACCCGGGAGCACCGGGGCCGCCAGCGGCACGCTCAACATCGCGCACAACGCCTCCGCCAGTCCCCTGACGGTGGCGCTCTCCGGTTCCGGCACCACGCCAGCGGCGCCCGTCGCCCAGCTCTCGCCGACCAGCCTCTCCTATTCGCAGACGGTAGGCAGCAGCTCCGCCGCACAAACCTTGACGCTGTCCAATAGCGGCAGTGCGGCACTCACGATCAGTGCGCTCACCATCAGTGGCGCCGCCGCCTCGGAATACCGCATCACCACCGGCAGCAGTTGCAGCGCTGGCGCCAGCGTCGCCGCCGGCAGCTCCTGCTCTCTCGGAGTGGTGTTCACTCCGAACAGCACCGGCAGCCGCAACGCCAGCCTGGCCATCACTCACAACGACAGCGCCCACAGCCCTTCTAGCGCCAGCCTCAATGGCAATGGCACCGCGGCGCCCGCTGGCCAGGTTTCAGTCAACAGGCTCAGCCTCAGCTATCCCGCACAGGCCAATGGCAGCCGTAGCGCCAGCCAGACCGTCAGCGTCAGCAATAGCGGTTCGGCGCCGATGCAGTTGAGCAGCATCGCCATCAATGGCACCAATGCCGGCGACTTCGCCATCGACAACGCGCTCAGCGATTGCAACACCACATCCAGCATGGCGGTCGGCGCCAGTTGCACCGTGGGCCTGAGCTTCGCGCCGACGGTGTCCTCGGGCAGTCGCAGTGCCGCTCTGAGCATCAGCGCCAGCAACAGCAGCGCCACCGTCAGTCTCAGCGGCACCGCCGCGCCGGCCGGCCAGCCGGCGGTGACTTGGAACCCTGGCAGTCTCGACTTCGGCAACGTGCCACTGGGCAGCAGCGCCAGTCGCAGTCTCAGCCTGAGCAATAGCGGCACCAGCACGCTCACCCTGAATGCTCCGGTAGTCAGTCCAACCGCCTATGCGCTCAGCCACAACTGCCCGGCCAGCTTGGCGGCAGGCGCCAGTTGCAGCCTGACGGTGGCCTTCACCCCGGATCGCAGCGGCAGCCTCGGCGGAACACTGACCCTGCAATCGAACGCCGCCACCTCTCCGGACAATCTGGCGCTCAGTGGCGCCGGCGTAGCCGCGGCGGGTCAGCTCGGCTGGCAGCCATCGGCGGGCCTGAGTTATCCGGATACCGCCGTCGGCAGCGCATCGGCCAGTCAGGCAGCGACCCTGTCCAACACCGGCAGCGCTAGCGTGGTGATTCAGCAGATCCAGCTCGCCGGCGCCAACAGCGCCGACTTCAGCCCGGATGCCGCCGGCACCAGTTGCAGCGCCGGTCAGAGCCTCGCGCCGGGCGCGAACTGCACACTGAGCTTCGCATTCGTCCCCAGCAGCGTCGGCGCCCGTAGCGCCAGCCTCAATGTCGTTGCCGATGCGGGCACACCGCCGGCACTGTCGCTGTCGGGCAATGGGGTCGGCAGCGGCAATGCCCTGCTGAGCCTCAACCCCAGCTACATCACCCTGACCAGCAATGCGCCCAACCAGCCGATGCAGCCTGAAGCCCTGGTGCTCAGCAATGACGGCGGCGCAGTGCTGCACATCGCCGCCGTCACCGCGACGGCCGGCTTGCAGGCGCTGAACTCCAGCTCGCCCTCTGGCGGCACCTGCCCGCCGCCGCCTTTCGATCTGAATCCCGCGCAGTCCTGCACGGTGATGGTGGCGGCGCTGGCTGACCAGCCGGTGAGTGGCAGCGTCGATGTCTACAGCGACGCCAATCCGGCGAAGAGCAGCGCCAGCGTGAAGGGGGCGCCGCTAAGCAACGCCGGCGCCGGCGGCTGCTCGATCGGCCCACCCGACCAGCCCGGAGATCCGATCTGGCTGCTGATGTTGCTGATCGCCCTGGCGGTGCTCGCGTACCGCCGTCGCCAGCCGTCCTGACCCTCTGTTCCGCATGCCCAGGAAGCCAACCATGTCCCACTCGATTCGCAAACCCTTGCTGCGCGGTCTGGCCATCGCCAGTCTTGCTCTTGGCCTCGCCGCGCCGGCCCTGGCGGTTAAGCCGGGAGAAACAGCTCCGACCTTCACCCTGCCCAAGGTCGGAGGCGGCACCGTCAGCCTTGCCGACTATCAGGGGCAGGTTGTCTATCTCGACTTCTGGGCCTCCTGGTGCGGCCCCTGCCGGCAGAGCTTTCCCTGGATGAAGGACATGCAGGCGCGTTACGGCGCCCAGGGCCTGCGGGTGCTGGCGGTGAACGTCGACGGCAAGAGCAGCGATGCCGAAGCCTTCCTCGCGCAGTTCCCCAACCTGGGCTTCAGCATCGCCCTCGACAGCAAGGGCGCGACTCCCAGCGCCTACCAGATCAAGGGCATGCCGACCTCGTTCCTGATCGGCCCTGACGGCAAGGTGCTGTTGGTGCACCAGAGCTTCAAGGACAGCGACCGCGAAGACCTGCAAGCGCAGCTGGCCGCCGCCGTGGCCGCCAACGGCAAGGGCAAACAGCCGTGAGCCGCCGCCACGGCCTGGCCGCCCTGCTCGCGGTGCTGGCGCTGAGCGGCTGTGCGCTGGACCCGCCGATGCCCTGGGAGAAAGGCACTCTCGCCCGTCCGGAGATGAGCATGGGCGGCGACAACCTGGAGCAGCGCTTCGACGAGCACATCCGCGCCAGCAAGGAGGCCGCTTCCGGCGGCTCCGGCGTGGGAGGAGGCGGCTGTGGCTGCAACTAAATCACGACGCCGCCGCGCGAACGCACGCCAGGGCGGTGAGCGCCTGGGCAGCGTGCTGCTCGCCGCGCTGGCCCTGCCCGGCCTGCTACCCACGGAAGCTGCGGCGGAAAACGCGCCGGAGCAGGCGGTGCTTGCCTACAAGCAGCTCTACTACCAGGACTCCCAGCCGGGCCTCGACCGCATCACCGTGAACGCACCCTAGGTCTACGGCCTGCTGCCGATGGGCGAGCACTGGTCGCTGGAAGGCTCGGCGGTGGTGGACTCGGTTTCCGGCGCCTCGCCGCGCTACTACAGCACCGTCTCCGGCGCCTCGCACATGGACGATCTGCGCACCGCTGGCGATGCCAAGCTGACCTATTACCGCGAGCGCAGCGCCTACAGCGTCTCGCTCAGCCGCTCGCAGGAGCACGACTACATCTCCAATGCCGCCGCCCTGGATGCGCGCTTCTCCAGCGACGACAACAACACCACCGTCAACCTCGGCGTCGGTGCCGCCCGCGACTCGATCAACCCCACCAATGATCTGGTCGATGACGAGACCAAGAACAGCGTGCAAGGCATCGTCGGCGTCACCCGCGCGCTCACCGCCTTCGACCTGGTGCAGTTGCAGCTCGCCTACAGCAGCGGCCGGGGCTACTTCAGCGACCCCTACAAGTTGTTCGACAACCGGCCGCGCGAGCGCAAGCAGAGCACCGCCCTGCTGCGCTGGAACCATCATGTGGTCGCCGCCGACGCCACGCTGCGGCTGAGCTATCGCTACTACAACGACAGCTACGGCATTGCCGCCCACACGCTGGGGATGGAATGGGTGCAGCCGCTCGGCCGCCACTTCAGCCTCACCCCGGCACTGCGCTATTACACGCAAAGTTCGGCAGACTTCTACATCGACCCGCCGGCCTCGGGGCCCTTCCCAAATATTCCGGAAGGCGCCTATTCCTCGCTGGACCAGCGGCTCTCGGCGTTTGGCGCCCTGGCGGTGGCCGGCAAGCTGGAATGGAGGATCAGTCCCGAGTGGAGCACCGACTTCAAGGCCGAGTACTACCAGCAGCGCTCCGAGTGGCGCCTCACCGGCGACGGCTCGCCAGGCCTGGAGCCGTTCCGCTATGTCTCTCTCGAATTCGGCCTCACCCGCCGTTTCTGAGGCCGGCCGCCCCGGCCCGCCGCGCATGAGCGCGGCGGCGAACGATGGCGAGGAACAGGTTGCCCGTTTCGGCGCGATGGCCTGCCAGGCGGAAATCCGTGTCGCCGGCGCTGACGCCGACGGCGCCCGACCTTCGATCGAGGCGGCCATCGCCGAGGTGCGCCGCATCGAGGCCAAGTATTCCCGCTACCGGAGCGATAGCGTGGTGTCGCGCATCAACGCCGCCGCGGGCAGCGGCGTGGCGGTCGCCGTCGACGAGGAGACAGCGGGCCTCTTCGACTTCGCGGCCAACCTGCATCAGCTCAGCGGTGGGCTCTTCGACATCAGTAGCGGTGTGCTCCGACGGGCCTGGAACTTCCGCAGCGCGCGCCTGCCCAGCAAGCAGGAACTGCTGGGCCTGTTGCCGCTGATCGGCTGGCCCGACATTTCCTGGCGTCCGGCGACGCGCGACATCGCGCTGCCGCGCGTCGGCATGGAGATCGACTTCGGCGGCTTCGGCAAGGAATACGCCGCCGACCGCGCCGGCGCCCTGCTGCAGGCCGCCGGCCTGCGCTCCGGCTACGTGAACCTCGGCGGCGACATCCGCCTGCTGGGACCCCGCCCGGACGGCCGCCCCTGGATGCTGGGCATCCAGCACCCACGCCAGCTCGACGCCACCGTCACTGGCCTGGCGCTGGCCCAGGGCGCGCTCGCCACCAGTGGCGACTACGAGCGCTATCTGGAAGTCGGCGGCCAGCGTTACTGCCACATCCTCAATCCACTGACCGGCTGGCCGGTGCGCCGCTGGCAATCGATCAGCGTGCTGGCGCCGCTATGCCTGGCCGCCGGCGCACTAACCACCATCGCCATGCTGCTGGAGGAGGAAGGCCCGGCCTTCCTGCGCCAGCAGAAAGTCCCGTTTCTTGCCATCAATCAGCGCGGCCAAATGCTGCGCGAAGGTCTCTAGCCGCCATGAACAGATACTTCCGGCTCTCGCCTACGGTCTTGCTCGCGCCATTGCTCACCGCGTTCGTGCTGCTGGCGAGCCCCGTCCGCGCGGAGGAGTTTCTCGACGTCGACCAGGCCTTCGTCCTGAGCGTGCAGCCCGAGGAGCAGGGTCTGGCCCTGCGCTTCCAGATGCCGGCGGGCTATCACCTGTACCGGGAGCGGCTGTCGTTCGAAGCCGAGCCGGCGTCCCTGCACCCGATGGCGGTCAACCTGCCCGAGGGCCGCGTGGTGCACGACGCCAACTTCGATCGCGACATGGAGATCTACGCCGGTCAGGTGCGGCTGCCCTTGCAGTTTTCCGGCGCGACGCCAACCAAAGGCAGCGCGCTGCTGCGGGTCGGCTACCAGGGCTGCGCCGATGCCGGCCTCTGCTATCCGCCGCAGTCGCGCAGCTGGAAGCTGCAATTCGGCGCCGATGGCCGCGTCAGCAGCGCCAGCCTGCAGGCCGAGCCGGAGACGGTGGCAAGTGCTGCGTCGGAAACGACCACCGTCGCCGACTCCGCCACGGCGGCAACTGACACCAGTGCGGCGACCGGCAACGACAACTCGCGCATCCAGTCGGTGCTGGCCTCGCGACAATTACTGACCATCGCCGGCGCCTTCCTGCTTGCCGGCCTGCTGCTGTCGTTCACCCCCTGCGTGCTACCGATGGTGCCGATCCTGTCCTTGATCATCGTCGGCCAGTCGGAGACGCCCAGCCGCGCCCGTGGCTTCTCGCTGGCGCTGGCGTATTCGCTGGGCATGGCCCTGGTCTATACCGCCTTCGGCGTCGTTGCCGGCCTGCTGGGCGAGGGTCTGGCCGCCTCGCTGCAAAACCCCTGGGTGCTGGGCGCCTTCGGCCTGCTGATGGCGGTGCTGGCGCTGTCGATGTTCGGCGTCTACGAGCTGCAGATGCCGAGTGCGATCCAGACCCGCCTGACCCTCGCCTCCGGCCGCATGCGCGGCGGCAATCATCTGGGCGTTTTCGTCATGGGTGGCCTGTCGGCGCTGATCGTCGGCCCCTGCGTCGCCGCGCCGCTGGCCGGCGCCCTGGTCTACATCAGCCAGACCCGCGATGTGGTGATCGGCGGCGTCGCGCTGTTCGCGCTGGCGGCCGGCATGAGCGTACCGCTGCTGCTGGTCGGGCTTTCGGCCGGAGCCCTGCTGCCGCGCGCCGGTCGCTGGATGGAGGCGGTGAAGCGGGTGATGGGCGTGATGCTGCTGGCTGTGGCCTGGTGGATGCTGTCGCCGGTGCTGCCGGCACCGGCGGCAATGCTGCTGCTGGCCGCCCTGCTCGCCTTCGTGGCGGCGCTGCTGGGCGCGTTCCAGCATCTGGACGCCCAGGCCGGTCTGGGCCGGCTGAGCGCCAAGGCCATGGGCTGGCTGCTGGCCTGCGTCGCGGTGGCCCAGCTGGCCGGCGCGCTCTCCGGTGGCGACTCGCCCTGGACGCCACTGCGCCATTTCGCCAACCGCGCGGTCAGCAGCGCCGGCGCGGCCACTGCCTCGGCCGATCTGCGGTTCCGCTCGCTCACCAGCAATTCCGCCCTGGAGCAGGCGCTGCGCGAGGCGCAGGGCCGGCCGGTGATGCTGGACTTCTATGCCGACTGGTGCGTGGCCTGCAAGGAGCTAGAACACCGCACCTTCGCCGACCCGCGGGTACAGAGCCGCGCGGCACGCGCGGTGCTGCTGCGGGTGGACGTCACCGACAACGGCGCCGACGCGCGCGCCCTGCTCAAGCGCTTCGGCTTGTTCGGGCCGCCCGGCGTGCTGTTCTTCGACCCCTCGGGGCCTGAGCGCGAGCACGCCCGGGTAATCGGCTTTCAGGACCCCGAGGCCTTCCTCGGCAGCATGGAACGAGCCGGGCTCTGATCCCCGGCAGAGTGCCGCGCGCCGCGCCTCTCGACCATACGCAGCGGACTGCTGATTACAACCTGCCCGGCGGCCCCAGCGCCACCCACCCGTATCTGCTGCAACTGTTCCCCGACCAGGGGTTGCTTGGCGGCCTGAGCTGGCTGCTGGGCTGGCTGCTGTGACCTGACCACCTCGGTGGCGCTCAACGCTCCCCTGGAGGTTCCCCTGAGCACACCGGTGTTCCAGACCCTCGAACCCATCGACGATTTCCAGCTCGCCACCCCACAGAATCCGCACGAGGTGCTGCTCTACCTCGCCTACGGCCAGCCCGGCCTGCCGGAAAGCGACGCCAATCCGCAGAGCGCTGGCAGGTCCGGCCTGCTCGACAGTCTCACCGGTGGCCTGCTGACCGGCCTGGCCTGTGGCAGCCTCAATGGCAACTGCAACCTCGACAGCCCGCCCAATCTCCACGTTACCGGCCCGGCCTGGCAAAAGGATTCGGCGAACTTGCTGACCCTGCTGCTCAAGGGTCTATCCGAGCTGCTCAACTACGTGGTCACGCCCCTGCTGACCGGCATCCTCGGCATCCTCGACTTCCTGCTCTCGCCGCTGCTGCAGTTGCCGGACTCGGTGCTAGAAGGCTTGCTGAACCTGCTTGGCGTCGAGCTGGGCTCGCTGACCGTGAACATGGACTCGGTCAGCGTTGACCAACCCCACATCGTCGCCTTGGACGACGAATGAACCCCTGGCCAGCTACCAGACTTCCAGCGTGGGCTCAAAGCGGCCAGTCTTTTCGGAATGCCAGGCGCGCACATGGATCGCCTTGGGCACCAGACTGCCGTCGCGGTATTCGGGACGCACTTCGATCCGGTTCACCAGATCACGGTGGAAGAAGCGCTCCACCGCGCCGGCCAGATGCTGCCAGCTCTCGATCATCCCGGCCGGAAGATAGGCCGCCGACACGGCAACCGGTCGGTTGCCGCAGGACAGAGGCGTCAACAGGAGTTTTTCCAGCGCGCCCTGCTGGCAAAGCCGCTCCGCCGCTTCCGGCGACTGCACCGACGAGAAATCCATGAAGCCTCCTGCACGCTGGTCTGTCCCCGGTGACCACTCGGTCGGCAGTCCCGGGAATTATGTTTCTCATGATTCAACTCTCATGTTAGATCAAACCTCTTGCGCTGACGACCCCCTTCACCGCCGGACCGCGCACCGGCACCCTCCAGCGGCGGCAGGCGGTCCCGCCGTAGCCGTTGCCCAACCAGACGACTAAGCTGCCTCCGCCGGCCTGCCCACTTTCGGAGCGTTGTGCGTTTCGACCTCTCACTCCCCCGCTGGCTGGGCAATGCCTCGATCACTGCCAAGCTGGCAACTTCGTTCATTGCCTTCCTGGTCGCGACTGCCGCCTTGCTTCTGGCGGTGATACTGGGATTCCGGGTGCTTTCCGGCGTGCGCGCCTATGTCGGTGGCGAAGGCTTGTGGTCCAAGGGGCAGAAGGACGCGGTCTACGCCCTGCACCGCTACCTGGACAGCCAGCAGCCCGCCGACTACCACGCCTTCGAACAGGCCATAGCCATTCCCCTCGGTGATCGCCGCGCCCGGCTGGAGATGGAGAAGCCAAGCTACGACCCCGCCCTGGTCGAACAGGGCTTCGTCGATGGCGGCATCGTCGCCAGCGATGTGCCGGCCCTGCTGTTCCTTTTCCGCCACTTCCGCGACTTCCCCTACTTCTCCGATGCCATCTCGATCTGGCGTCAGGCCGAGGTCTACGTATTGGAACTACAGGCCTGCGGCGAGGAACTGCGCGGGCTGATCGGCAAGGGCGGCCTGAGTCAGGCGCAGACCGAGGACTTCCGCCGCCGCATCGACCACATCAACACCTCGGTGACGCCGCTGGAGCAACGCTTCTCCAACACCCTGGCCGAGGGCGCGCGCGCCACGCAGGACCTGCTGTTGACCCTGGTGCTGTGTCTGGCGGCCCTGCTGACCAGCTTCGTGCTGTGGATCAGTTGGCGCATCTCCCGCGAGTTGCGGTCGAGCATCCTCGGCCTACGCCTGGGCGCCCAGCAGGTGCGTTACGGCGACCTCAACGTCGAGATCCCGGCCCGCTCCAACGACGAGCTCGGCAAGCTCACGCGCGAGTTCAACGCCATGATCGCGGCGCGACGCAAGTCCGAGCACTCGCTGACCACGGCGCACGAGTTCAGCGACAAGGTGATGGAAAACGCCACCAACGCGATCTACGCGCTGGACCGCCTGGGCCGCTTCACCCTGGTCAACCGCCGCACCTGCGAAATCAGCGGCTATAGCCGCGAGGAACTGCAAGGCCAGCACTACGCCCTGTTGATTCCCGAACCCTACCGGGCCGATCTGGCGAAGCGTTTCGAGGCGATGATCCAGGGCGAAGGTCCGATCCTGCACTACGAGGTGCCACTGGCCAGGCGCGATGGCGCCAACGTCATCATCATGTTCAGCACCGCGGCGATGGAGCGCGACGGTCAGATCTTCGGCGCGGTAGGCGCCGCCGAGGACATCACCGAGCGCAAGAACGCCGAGTACGAACTGCGCAACCGGGCCGAGGAGCTGGCGCGCTCCAATCGCGAACTGGAGCAGTTCGCCTATGTCGCCTCGCACGACTTGCAGGAACCGCTGCGCACGGTTTCCGGCTTCGCCGAACTACTGGCCAAGCGCTACCAGAACCAGTTGGGCGAAGAGGCCGACGAGTACATCGGCTTCATCACCGCCGGCACCCGGCGGATGAAAAGCCTGATCGAGGACCTGCTGCGCTACTCGCGGGTCAGCCGCGAGCGCACCGAGTTGAGCATGGTCGATCTCAACGCCGCGTTGCAGACGGCGCTGGCCAATCTGCAGGCATCGATCAGCGCCAACGGTGCACGTATCGCAACCGACCCGCTGCCCAGCCTGCGCGCCGACCGCCAGCAACTCGTGCAGTTGTTCCAGAACCTGGTCGGCAACGCCATCAAATTCCGCAGCGAAGCCGCGCCCGAGGTACGCATCCAGGCGGAACGACGTGGCAAGGAATGGTGGTTTTCGGTACGCGACAACGGTATCGGCATCGCGCCGGACAGCGCCGAGCGGGTATTCCAGCTGTTCCAGCGCCTGCACACGCGTGACGTCTACGAAGGCAACGGCATCGGACTCACCATCTGCAAGAAGATCGTTGATCTGCACGGCGGCCGCATTTGGGTGGAGCCCGGCAATCCGGGCTCGGTGTTCCACTTCACTCTGCCGGCTTGATCGGGCCGGAGCTCTGTCCGCAGTAAGGTAGCGGGACTGAAAGAATGATCCCCGTCATGTCCAACCTGCGCTCCCTGTTGCCCCGCCTGCCGGTTGCCAGCCCAGTAGCTTTCGACCTGAAGTCGAGGCCCGGCCTGCGCCTGAACTTGAGTGAGAGCAACCCCGAGCTGCAGGGCTTTGATCCCGCCGACACGCCCGCCTTCTCGGCCTGGCTCGTCGCGCAACTGCGCGCTCACGGTGCCGACTACGCCATCGGCGGCTACGGCGAGAACCGTGGCCTCTACCGCCTGAGTCCGCACTTCAATGGCGACCTGGGCGAGCCACGAACCCTGCACCTGGGCATCGACCTCTGGCTGGCCGCCGGCACCGCCGTGCACTGCGTGCTTGCCGGCAGCGTGCACAGCACCCGCGACAACGCCGTGTTCGGCGACTACGGGCCGACCGTGATCCTGGAGCACGAATGCGAGGGCCAGCGCTTCCATACCCTCTACGGCCACTTGGCGCGGGCGACGCTGGAGCGCACGCGCCCTGGACAGCGCCTGGAGGCCGGCGAACTGCTCGGCTGGCTGGGCGAGCCGGACGAGAACCTGGGCTGGCCACCGCACCTGCACTTCCAGGTGATCGCCGATCTCGGCGGCCGGGTCGGCGACTATCCCGGCGTCTGCAAACCTTCGGAAGCGGCGCACTGGCTGGGCCTGAGTCCCGATCCCAATCTGCTGCTGCGTCTGGGCCTGCTGCGGGAGCCAGCATGAGCCACATCCACCGCGTCGACCCCGCCAGCGAGCGGCTCACCGAGGAGCGCTGCCACATTCTGGAGCTCGCCAATCACGCTGGCGACGAGGCGCTGTCGATCGCCCGTGCCCGTGTCGAACCCGGTGTCTGCACCCGCTGGCACCGGCTGGCTGGGATCACCGAGCGCTATCTGATACTCGAAGGCGAGGGTCTGGTGGAGGTCGGCGAGCACGCGGCGCAGGCGGTCAGCCCAGGCGACGTGGTGCTGATCGCGCCCGGCGAGCGGCAGCGGATACGGAACTCCGGCACTCGCGATCTGGTCTTTCTGGCGCTCTGCACGCCGCGCTTCCGCTGGGACGCCTACGAGGATGTCGATCCGGCGCCATTGTGAGGGGCGACGCCAGGGCGTATCGTCTTTCCGCCTTTCGAGTCTGTTCCCCGCCGGCCTTAAGCGCCGCGCCCCAAGAGCCATGCGCCTTTCCCTGATCCGCCTGTGCAGCGCCGTCGTGCTGAGCACCAGCCTCGCCGCCTGCAGCCATGATTCCGACCGCTTCGTGAAGCCGGTGGCGACGCCGGTGGCCGGCGACACCGTGGTCGGGGCCGGCTCCCGCTACGACGACGGCTATCTGCGCATCTTCGTCAGCTCCAACCTCGATACCAACGGCCGCGCGCTGGACTTCGGCAAGGAGGGCCAGCGGCCGGCGATGTTGCTGATCTCGGCGCGCTTCGGCAAGGGCACGGTGGCCAGCTTCGCCAGTGATACCGACCCGGAAATCCCGGTGCTGCTCTACGACGTGCAGGCCGGCAAGACCGTCAGCTCGGTGGTCAACAACGCCCTGCTCACCGAAGGCCTGCTGGTGGACCCGGAGTCGCTGTCGAAGTCGCCGCATCTGCAGATCTACGTGCGCGGCGTGCCGGCCGACAAGGCGCACTGGGTGAGCAATCTGCTGGCGATCGCCAACGACGAGCCGATCATGAAGCTGGGCCTGGGCTTCATCCCCGGCGGCAGTGCGGTGAACCTGCTCAGCACCCGCCTCGGCAGCCTGCTCAGCGAGGAGATCAAGTCCAGCAACAAGCCCTGGGAGGAAAAGACCCTGCTGGGCCTGCGTTCCGACCAGGGCCTGGCCGCCCTCGATGGCCGCCAGTTCGTGGTGATGCTCAATCCCAGCACCACCACGCTGGAGCCACCCTCGCCGGATCTGCGCCGCTGCCCGGTCGATCAGTCCCCCACCGGCCTCTGCAATGCCGACGGCAAGCCCTGGGCGCCGGCGCAGGCCTACGTGCGCTTCGAGCTGGATGTCAGCGACTACCGTTCGGTGAAGGATTTTCTCGGCATCGCCGTCTCCTGCGAGGCCGACGAGCGGGTCTGGGGCGAGTACCGGGCACTGATCGCCTCCGGCCAGCTGGCGCGCCGGCAGACCCAGTACGAACGCCATCTGCTCAGCCGCGGCGAACTGCTGCTGGCGATCCGCCGCGCGCAGGCCGACAGCACGCCCACACCCTATGTCGGCCGCCTGCTGTATTTCTCCCAGCAAGCCAGCCTGCTCGGCAAACCCGACGACGCCTACTGGGCCGAGCACTTCCGCGACCGCGCCAAGCAGCTCGACGCCTGCATCCGCAGCACCGCGATCAAGGGCCAATCCAGCCTCGCCGGGCTCTGGGACGACAGCGGCGCAGTGTTCGCCCGCACCGCGGCCTACCCGGGCTGGCGCAGCGCGCTCACGGAAGTGCGCGGCGCCGATGCGCCGGTGCTGCGCGAGGCCGAGGACGAACTCGGCCGCCTCAACCATCTGCTGGCGCTGGACGAGCTGCGCGGCCTCGACCGCCAGAGTCTGGAAAGCCTGCTGAGCCTGTCCAACCAGCTCAGGCAGATGCTGCTGCCGGCCTATGAGCGCATCGCCCAGCAGACGCTGGAAGCGGGCACTGCGCCCGCCGAGGCGCGCATCGCCAGTCTCGATGCCCTGGCGCTGCGCAGCGCCTGCACCGATTGCTCCTCGCTGCTGCGCCAGCGCGCCGAGAGCCTGCGTGCCAGCCTGCGGCCACCGGAACCGCCGCCAGCACCGGCGACGACCGAGCCGGCAGTGCCCAACCCGGCAGTGCCGGCGGCCGAGGCCACGTCCACACCGCCGGCCGCGGACAAACCCGCAGCCGAGGTCTCGGCGGGATGATCCTGTCCACGTCGTCTCATCGTTAAGGCGCAAGCCCGCATCACCTCCCCGGCCGCGACGCTACGCTGGCGTGGCCACGGCCGCTGCGGCATGCTGCCGCAGTGCAACCGCTCCACTCCCGAACCGCCGCCGCCGCCACACTGACGATCACCCTGCCGCGCTGGTTGCAGGACGAGGTCGCCCGACAATCGGCCGCGTTGCCGGAGCCCGCGGCGCGGATGGCCTGGGTCATCGACGCGGCGCGGCGCAATGTCGAAGAGGGCAGCGGCGGCCCGTTTGCGGCGGCGGTCTTCGAATGCGACAGCGGCCGGCTGGTCGCCGCCGGCGTCAACCTGGTGCTGAGTGGCGGCCTGTCGCTACTGCACGCCGAAATGCTGGCCTTGGCGTTCGCGCAACGACGCTGCGGCACGCACGATCTCGGCGCCGCCGGCCTGCCGGCGCATCAGCTGGTGACTAGCAGCGAGCCCTGCGCGATGTGCTACGGCGCGCTTCCCTGGTCGGGCGTGCGGCAGCTGCTGATCGGCGCCCGCGCCGCCGACGCCGAAGCGATCGGCTTCGACGAAGGGGCCAAGCCACGCCAGTGGCGCGCCGCGCTGGCTTCGCGCGGCATCACTACCGTCTGCGACCTGCACCGCGACGCGGCGCAGCAGGTACTGCGCGATTACGCACAGCGCGGCGGCGCCATCTACAACCCGCGGCAGGAATCCTCCTAGGGCCTGTTAACGCGACGGGGATCGCTGCGTTGCCGGTCAAAAGCGCGTCAGGCAAGGCGCCTGCCGACGCGAAGGCTTGTTGCCTTCGCTAGGCGGGCAACGCCGCATGACGCGCTTTTGGCCAGCAACCCTTCGGGGCGAGACGGTTTTGGGGCATTGCTACGTCAGCCAGTGTTTCAATAGCCCCGCTATTGCGCACACTGGCTTTCTTGCACTGCCCCAAAACCGCCTTCAGCCGCAACGATTCCCGTAGCGTTAACAGGCCCTAGCGCCCACGCCGCCGCAGGCGGCTCGCCGCAAGCAGCAACAGGCTGGCCCAGCCCAGGGCACCACCGCCGGATTCCTCATTGCCACCGGAGCCGCCGCCACCCGTGCCGGAGCCCACCGCGGTCACCAGCGTCGGCGCAGCGGCCGGGCTGACCTGATCGGCCTCGGTGCTGCCCGTCAGGCTGTAGCTGCCGGCCTGTGTCGAACTCAGCTCCAGGCTCAGGCTCCACTCCTCGCCCGGCGCCAGCGTGGCGTGGCTGAAGCTCAGCGCCTGGCCCTCGCTGGCGCTAGGCGCCTCGGAGGAGGACTTCAGGCTCAGGCCGCTGGGCAGCGTCAGTTTCAGCAGCGCGTTGCTGACGTCGATCTTGCCGCTGGCCGGCTGGCTGAGCTTGAACACGGCGGTATAGCTGCCGCCGCTGGCAACACTGCTGGGCGCCGTTGCCTGCACCGACAGTTGCGGACGCGCCAGCACCGCGGCGGCGGCGTCGATGCGGCCGTAGCCGAAGATGTTGTTGGGAATGGTCGCGGCATCGGTGCCGCCGCAGGTGGAAGCAGTGTTGCTGGTCTTCACATCGGGATTGGCGGTGCGCTCGATCAGCGCGCGGATGTCATCGACGCGGCCGATCAGGCGCGGTTCGGCGGACATGATCAGCGCCACCAGGCCGGCGACATGCGGGCCGGCCATGCTGGTACCGCTGATGGTGTTGTAGTCGCCGTCGTTCCAGGCCGAGCGGGTATCGACGCCCGGCGCGGTGACATTCGGCTTGGTGCGCAGGGAGAGGTCGGTGAGCACCGGGCCTAAGCTGGAGAAATCCGCCATCTCGTCGCCGACGTCGCTGGCACCCACCGAGAACGAAGACTCGTACACCGCCAGCGGAAAGGCCACCGTACCGCAGACGCCGCCATTGCCGTCGTTGCCAGCCGACACCACCTGGACGATGCCAGCGGCCTTGATGGCGTCATTGGTGGCTTGCAGCATTGGCGGCACGCAGCCTTCCAGGCAGCCCCAGGAGTTGTTAACGACATCGGGCGCCATCGCCGGATCGGCGGCATCCGCCTGCCCTTCCGGATACGGGGCGATCTGCCATTCCATGCAGTCCATGTAGGTTGGAACAGTACCGACACCCAGGACGGGGTCGAGCAGAGACCTGCACGCGATCCACTTCGCCTCCGGCGCCACGCCGACCTGATTGCTGCCCCCGTCCCAGCCGACCATGGTGCCGGTGGTATGGGTGCCGTGGCCGTTGGAGTCACAGGGGACGGCGGGGTCGGTGCAGAACAGATCCAGGGCACCAAAGGCATTGCGCCAGTTGTAGTCGTGGTGGGCGGCACTGCCGTCCCAGCCGCGGTACTGGTTCTTCAGCGCAGGGTGATCCCATTGCACGCCGACATCGTGGTCGCCGACTACCACGCCCTGGCCCTTAAAGCCCAGGGCCCAGACCTCCGGCGCGCGGATCAGCGCCACCCCCGGCTCCACGCTGTCACCCAGGGCTTTCGCGAGGTCGAAGTCGCCTACCGCCGCCTTCGCGCGCGGCGCCGGACGCGGCGTATCGACGAAGCGGGCGATGCCCGCCGGCAGTTGCCGGCTGAGCTGGTTGTCGATCTTGTAGAGCTGCTTCACCGGCGCCAGCGCGGCCAGCGCCTGCAGGTCGGCCAGGCTGCCACGGGCGGTGATCGCATTGGCGATCCAGTAGCTGCGGTACTCCAGGCCCCGCGCGCGCAACTGCGCCAGCACCGGCGCCTGGCTGCGCTCGGCAGTGGCGCGCAAGGCCTGCATCACCACCCGGCCCTTGTCGGCGCGGGTCTTCTGGGCATCGGCGGCGGAGAGGTCGGCTTGCTCCTCGAACCAGATGAGGAAGTCGGCCTGACCCGCCGACTGCACGGCACTTAGCAGCGCCGGCTCGATCTTGGCGCTCACCGCCGCCTGGGCGGAGGCAAAACCTGCCGTCAGCATCAGGACCACAACCAGCTTCATCACAGCAGCCTGCAACTTCATCGGCGCTCCTAGCAACATGTCGGTGAGAGGCGCGGCGCGAGGGCCGCGAGGTGGCGGAGAGATTTTCCCAACCCTTATAGAGCCCATACAGGCACGGAACGGGCCAATTTCCGGCAACATAGGAGCAACGACCGCGCCCTTCCGCGGTTGACCAGGGCTCCCATGCAAATCGACAAAACCAAGCCGGTGCTGGTCACCGGCGGCAACGGCTACATCGCCTCCTGGCTGGTGAAGTACCTTCTGGAGGACGGCGTCGACGTCCACGCCACCGTCCGCGATCCCGGCAACCAGGCCAAGGTCGGCCACCTGCTCAGGGCCGCCGCCGGCGCCAAGGGCAAGCTGACGCTGTTCAAGGCCGACCTGCTCAGCGAGGGCGCCTACGACGCCGCCATGCAGGGCTGCGAACTGGTGTTCCATACCGCCTCGCCGTTCGTCATCAAGGGCCTGAGCGATCCGCAGAAGGATCTGGTCGACCCGGCCGTGAAAGGCACCCGCAATGTGCTGGAGGCCGCCAACCGGGTGCCCAGCGTCAAGCGCGTGGTGCTCACCTCCAGCGTGGTGTCGATCTACGGCGACGCGGTGGACATGAGCCAGCTGGGCCTGAAGACCTACACCGAGGCCTATTGGAACACCACCAGTTCGGTCGATCACCAGCCCTACAACTACTCCAAGGTCGCCGCCGAGCGCGCCGCCTGGGACATCGCCAAGGCGCAGTCGCGCTGGGATCTCCTGACCATCAACCCCGGCCTGGTGCTCGGCCCCTCGCTGACCAGCGCCAGCGATTCCACCAGCCTCAGCACCATCCGCGAGCTTGCCGACGGTACCCTGATGACCGGCGTGCCGGACATGGAATTCGGCCTGGTGGACGTGCGCGACGTCGCCCTGGCGCACATCAAGGCCGGCTACACCGCCGCCGCCAGCGGCCGCCACATCGCGGTCTCCACCTCGGTGACCATGTGGCAGATCGTGCAGATCCTCAAGACCCGTTTCGGGCGCGGCTACCGCTGGCCGCTGATGGTGGCGCCCAAGGCCATCGTCTGGCTGATCGCTCCATTGCAGGGCTATAGCCGCCGCTTCGTCAGCGGCAATGTCGGCTGGCCACTGAAGTTCGACAACAGCTACACCCGCAAAGACCTCGGCATGCAGTTCCGGCCGGTGGAAACCACGCTCGCCGAGCACTTCCAGCAAATGCTCGACGACGGCATTCTCAGGAAGCGCTGAAACTCCCGTCCGCCCTTTAGAATCCCGCCATGACCCGTCTGCTTCCCGGCGCCCTGCTCGCCGCCTCGCTGCTCAGTGCCTGCGCCAGCGCGCCCAAGTCCACCGCCTACTTTCTACCGGATCAGGTACGAGAAACCGAACTCGCCTTTGCCCGGACGATGGCCAATCGCGACTTCGCCGCCTTCACCCGTTTTCTGGCCGAAGACGCGATCTTCTTCGACGGCGACAACTCCACGCGCGGCAAGCAGCGCATCGCCCAGGCCTGGAAGCCGTATTTCGAGGGCCCCAAGGCGCCGTTCTCCTGGGAGCCGAGCGTGGTCGAGGTCGCCGCCAGCGGCGATCTGGCCCTGAGCAGCGGCCCGGTGCGTGACGCCAGCGGCAAGACCATCGCCCGTTTCAACACCATCTGGCGACTGGTCGCGCCGGGCGAGTGGCGGGTCGCGTTCGACAAGGGCACCGAGGTCTGCAACTGCGAGCCTAGGATCAGCACCCAGGCGGTGATCCCGGCGGCTCCGCTGCCCGGCCCGGTCGAACTGCCGCAGCCCATCGAGCCCGAAGCCCCACCGTCGCCGGAATGGCCCGGCGTGCCGCCAGTCGGCAACTAGGGGCGACTCACCGCCAGCGCCGATCCTCTTAAGGTTCCGGCGGCACCGGAACCGGCTGCGGACTTTCTTCCGCCAAGGGGTCCACCATCGGCTCCACCTTGCTGGGTTCTGGCGTCTGCCTCTCCATGGCGGCGGGCACGCTCGCTGCCTGGTCAGAATCCGATTCCGGATCCTGGTCCGCAGGCGGCTCCGGCTCGGGTTCGGCTACCGGACGAGCGCGCTGGCCATAGCCCATCTGCCGCAGCACCCAGGCCGCCCGCTTCTGCACATAGGGGCCGGGCTTGTTGACGCTCCAGCGGCGCGGGCTGGGCAGTACCGCCGCCAAGCGGGCCGCCTCGGCGGCACTCAGCCTGGCCGCCGGCTTGCCGAAGTAGCGCTGCGACGCCGCCTCGACCCCGTAGATGCCCGGCCCGAACTCGGCGATGTTGAGGTAGACCTCGAGGATGCGATCCTTGCCCCAGAGCGTCTCCAGCAGCAGCGTGTAGACCGCCTCGATGCCCTTGCGGAAATAGCCGCCGCCGGGCCACAGGAACAGGTTCTTGGCGGTCTGCTGACTGATGGTAGAGGCGCCACGGACGCGCCTGGACTTGCGGTTGTGCGCCTGCGCCTTCTTGATCGCCTCCAGATCGAAGCCGGAGTGCGTCGGGAATTTCTGATCCTCGGCGGCGATCACCGCCTGGCCCGCCACCTTGGCGATGCGCGCCATCGGCACCCACTGGTACTGCACTGGCCGCACCTCGCTCTGCAGCATGAAGGCGGTGGTCGGCGGCGGCAGCCATTTCAGTACCAGCACCGGCAGCAGCAGGACGGCCAGCAGCACCAGCAGCAAGCGCAGCAGCCAGCGCAGGGGGCGGAAGGAGGAGCGGCGTTTGGGCAAGGGAGCGCCTGGGCGTTGGAGGGATTGTGGCACCGCGCTCAAGCGGCGCGGCGGCGCGATAGTGCCGGCTTGCCCGGACGCGCGCCAGCCAGCACAAGGCGACTCATGTGCGGCCGCGGGTCCAGGCCCGGATCTCGGCCTCGTGGCGCTGCACCAGCCGCCGCCCTTCCTCGATGGCTTCACCGGCGCGATGGAAGTCCATCAGCGCGAAGTCCTCCAGGTGCGGGATCAGGGTGATTTCCGGCGGATCGCCGGCCATGCGGCTGCGGGTGATGCGGTCCTGCATGATGTTGACGCTGGCGGCGATCACGTCGAAGAAGCTGGGGTGCTGGCCATCGCCCTGGAAGCGCGCCATCACCCGGCTCCAGAAGCTGCGCTCGGGAGTCTCGCTCCGATCATGCGCCTCGCGCTCGGCCTCCTCGCGGCCGGCGCTGGAAAGGTGCGCGCCCACCAACTGGGTGTTGAGATTGACGGCGATCACCACGTCCGCGCCCAAGGCGCGACAGGCCGACACCGGTACCGGATTGACCAGGCCGCCGTCGAGCATCCAGCGGTCCTCGTACATCACCGGCGAAATCACTCCCGGCAGCGCGCAAGACGCTCTTGCGGCGCTCAGCACCGGACCGTGGTCGATCCAGATCTCGCGGCCGCTGCGCATCTCGGTGGCGACGCTGACGAAGCGCTGGCTGAGGGTCTCGATGTCGGGATTCGGGTGGTGATCGTTGAAGTAGCCGAACAGCCTCTCGCCCTTCATCACCCCGCCGGAAAGGGTGAAGTCCATCAGCCCCACCACGTCACGGACGTTGAGCTTGCGCACCCAGTCGGCGAATTCCGCGAGCTGGCCGGAGACATAGACCGCGCCGACCAGGGCACCGATCGAAGTGCCGGCCACCACTTCCGGTCGCACGCCCATCGCCTCCAGCTCCTGAATAACGCCGATGTGGGCCCAGCCGCGCGCCGATCCGCTGCCCAGGGCCAAGCCGATCACCTCGCGCGGTGCCGGTGGCGGAGGTGGCGCCGGTGGAGCGGTTGCGGCCGATTTCTTTTCTCGGGGCTTTTTCCCGCTGGCCTTCGTCACTGCGACTCCCCGGCGGCGGCCAGCTTGTCTCGCAGCTTTTCCAGACGGCGACGGTAGAAGCCGGCCAGCAGGCGCAAGGCCGGTGCCGGCATCGCCACCGTCGCCAGATGAAAGCCGAGCGCCAGCGCGGTGGTGCGCCGCGCCGGTCGCTCGGCGATGGCCTCGACGATCCAGGTCGCCGCTTCGGCAACTTCCATCTGCGGCAGGTACTTGTAGACCGCGGTAGGCGCGGTCATCGCCGTCTTCACCAGCGGGTAGTTGATGCTGGTGACGTGCAGGCCCTTCTCGGCCAACTCGATGCGCAGCGAGCGCGAGAAGGCGTCGAGCGCCGCCTTGCTGGCCTGGTAGGCGGCGAAGCGCGGCGTGGTCATCAGCGCCGCGACGCTGGAGATGTTGATGACCTGGCCCTCGCCTCGCGCCAACAGCAGCGGCAGTAGGCCCAGGGTCAGGCGCACCACCGCCAGGTAGTTGAGCTGGATGGTGCGCTCGAAATCGTGCGGCCTATCCAGGCTCTCCAGCAACGGCCGGCGGATCGAGCGACCGGCATTGTTGACCAGCACGTCCAGGCCAGTCAGCTCCTTGCGCAGCCGCGCCACCAGTGCATCGACTTCGGCCGGCTCGGCGAGATTGCAGAGATAGATGCGCGCCGAACCACCAGCGGCTCCGATGGCCTGCTGCACGCGGCGCAACTCGTCCTCGCGGCGCGCCACCAGCAACAGGCGGGCACCACGCGCGGCCAACTGCTTCGCAGCCTCCTCGCCGATGCCGCTGGAGGCGCCGGTGATGAGTACGGTCTTGCCGCGATAGGGATCGGGAGAAACAGACTTGGCCATGGGCGCCGGCTCAGGGGTTGGTGTGCCGGCGGCTGCCGACACTCACAGCCTGTGCGGAGCCGTCGCGCATTTCAAGCGACATGCGCGGGTACGGCGGGCCGCGCCGAGTCGCCGGTCAGACCGGCAAGAACAGCAAACCAACCGCGCGACCGAGCCACCAAGACCGGCGATCCGGCCGGCGTCGCCTCAACCCAGCTCGCCAGCGCTGCTCACTTCGGAATCCTCACGCTGCAAACCGTACTTGCGCAGCTTCTCGACCAGCGTGGTGCGACGGGTGTTGAGCAGCTTGGCGGCGTGCGCCACCACCCCGCCCGACTGCGCCAGCGCCTGCCTGATCAGGCTGGACTCGATATGTTCGATATGGTCCTTGAGATCCACACCGGCAGGCGGGAGCAAGGGCTCACTGCGTGTCGTCGCCGACAGCGAGGGCATGCGCAGATCACGCAGCACTGCAGACTCGCCCGCCATCGACACCGGCATCGGCTCGTTCGCTGGTACCGGCAACTCGTCAGCGCCCGGCTCCGGCAACTCCGCCACCGAGTCCAACTGCGCCGGCCGGTAACGCGCCGGCAAATCCTGCGGCCGGACCACCGCGCCGGGATGCAACACCGCCAGACGCTCGACCAGATTGGACAGCTCGCGGACATTGCCCGGCCAGTGGTAGCCACGCAGCAGGTTGATCGCTTCCGGCGCCAGGCGGACGCTGCCGCGCCCGGAGCGCTCCAGTTGACCGATCAGGTCCTCGAGCAGCAGCGGTAGATCTTCCAGCCGCTCGCGCAGCGGCGGCGTCTCGATCGGGAACACATTGAGGCGGTAGTAGAGATCCTCGCGGAAACTGCCCTTGACGATGCCCTCCTCCAGATTGCGGTGGGTGGCAGCTATCACCCGCACGTCGCAACGCTGGCTGCGGGTGCCGCCGACGCGCTCGAAACTGCGCTCCTGAAGGGCGCGCAGGATCTTCACCTGCATCGGCAGACTCATGTCGCCGATCTCGTCGAGGAACAAGGTACCGCCGTCGGCCAGTTCGAAGCGGCCCTTGCGGGCGGTGATGGCGCCGGTGAAGGCGCCCTTCTCGTGACCGAACAGCTCGCTCTCCAACAACTCCGCTGGAATCGCGCCGCAGTTCACCGCCACGAAGGGCTTGTCCTTGCGCGGCGACTGGCAGTGGATGGCGCGCGCCACCACTTCCTTGCCGGTACCGGACTCACCGGTAATGAGCACCGTGGTGTCGAAGCCCGCCACCTGCTCGATCATCCGCCGTACCCGGCGGATCGCCGGCGAGTTGCCGGTGGGTCCACGTGAAGCCACCTGCTCGGCGGTCTCGCGTTCCATGCGGGTGAGGCCGGCCCGCTTCAGCACCTCGTTGAGCTGCGCGTACTTCACCGGGTAGTCGATCGGCAGGCAGGCCGACTCGTGCAGCTCGAAGCGCGCGGCGCCCTGGGCGTGGTGCTCGGGCAGCAGCAGCAGCGGCGGGTGCAGATGATCACGCTTGAGCCAGTCGACAAAGGCCGGCAGCGCCGCCGGATCCAGCAGCTTGCCGACGATCACCGCCAGCCAGTCGGCCGGCTTGGCGCCGGAGGCGGCGATCTGGCCACAGCTCTCCATCCGCACCGGCTGGTAATCGATGAACTGCAACAGGCCACGCAGGGTTTCTGCGCGTTCCTCGTTGGCGTCGAGTATCAGTATCCGTGACTCGGCCATTTAGACCTCCTGCCGGATGAACTGCTTCAGGCCGTCCAATACGCTGTCCAAAGTCTTGTCAAAGTCCTGCTTGGAAAGAAAACCGTCGGCCCCGGCCCGCGCGGAGTGCTCGCGGTGCTCGGCGTCGTCGTGATGCGAAGTGATCAGGATCACTGGCGGATCGTCCTGCGCCTTGATCAGGCGGGTGGCCTGCAGACCACCCATGCCTGGCATCGACAGATCCATGAGGATCAGTTCCGGCTTCAGGCTCTCCGCCAGACGCACCGCGTCATAGCCATTGAATCCGCGACCGACCACCTTAATCCGCGGATTGCCCTGCAGCAGATGGCCGGCCAACACGAGAAAAGCCTCGTTGTCGTCCACCAGCAGCGTCTTGAGTTGGTGCATCGCCACTCCAGAGTAGTAAGTATTCAGAGGCTTGAGGCCTCGGTGCGTTCAAACCGCCTTCGCACCGCGCCCGCCCACTGCCAGGGAACTCTTGCGCTCCGGCGCTGCGGCGATCTTCATGACGTCCCGATACTTCGCCACTGTCCGCCGAGCCACCCGCACGCCCTGTCTGGCCAAGATCGCGCTGATGGCGCCATCACACAAGGGCTTGACCGGATTTTCGGTATCAACCAACTGACGAATCATGGCCCGTACCGCCACGCCCGAGGCCTCGGACTCGCCGCCGGCCAGCGAAACGCTGAAGAAGTGCTTGAGCTCGAACAGACCCCAGGGAGTCAGCACAAACTTGGCAGTAGTCACCCGTGAAACGGTGGATTCGTGCATCTGGATGCTCTGCGCGACTTCGCGCAAGGTCAGCGGCTTCATCCCCACCTCGCCGCGGCGCAGGAACTCGCTCTGCCGCTCGAAGATCACCTTGGCGGTCTTCAGCAGGGTCTCGTGGCGCATCTCCAGACCGCGCACCAGCCAGCGCGCTTCGTTGAGCTTGTCCTTGATCCCGCGCGAGCCATCGTTGCCCAGCACCTGCTCATAGAGCCGGTTCAGGCGCACCCGCGGCAACGTGGCCGGATTCAGCTCGACCTTCCAGGCACCGGGGCTGCCGCTGACCAGGAGGTCCGGGGTCAGATAGCGGTTATCGTCCTGCTCGAGATCCAGGCCCGGCCTGGGGTCAAGCTGACGAATCAGCTCACGGGCGGCGGCGAACTGCTCCGGGCTCGCGCCTAGGCGCTGGCGCAGGCCTTCGAGGTCGCGACCGGCCAAATCGGACAGATGCTCCATGACCAGCCGCTCGGCGAGGTTGCGACCCGGCGTGCCAACCCGCAACTCGGCCAGTTGCAGCAGCAGGCATTCACGCAGGTCGCGGGCCGCGAAACCAGTCGGCGCCAGCCGGCGGATGCGCACCAGCGCCTGACGCAGCACGCTCAGATCCAAGCCGGTGGCGGCCTGCAGTTCGGCGCCGGTGGCGCGCAGATAGCCGGCGTCATCAATGCGTTCCAGGATCGCCACCACGGCGCGAGCCTCGTCGCGGTCCTCGACCTCTGCCGTCAGCTCCGCCTCGAGCCGGGCACGCAGTCCAGCGCCTGGAGCGACCGCCTGGCGCATCGGGCTGTCGTCGTCCTCGCTGTCGCCGCTGGCGGCACTCCAGGCCTCGGCCACCGCGAAACTGTCATCGACATCGACCTCGTTCAGCGGCGCCGGCGCGACCACCGCTTCCAGCGGGCTCTCGGCCGCCTGGGCGACATGCTCGCCCACCAAATCGGCCTCGGTGGCCAATTGAGCACTCAGCTCCACCGGCGCCGGCTCGGGGTCGTTCTCCAACAGCGGATTGCTGTCCAGCGCCTGGGCCACCTCCTGCTCCAGTTCCTGGGACGACAATTGCAGCAGGCGGATCGACTGCACCAGCTGCGGCGACAGACTCATCTGCTGGCTGACGTGGAGCTTGAGGTTGGCTTTCATCTGGCGTTCTCCGAAGGGTTATCGGCGTCACCGCGCCGTTTGCTGTGCCAGCATCATTGAGCCGACGGAGAAACCCAGACATAGGAACGTTCCTGACTGCCAGTAAGGGATTTCCTTACAGTCGTCAAACTTCCGTCTGCCGCACTGCAGCAAGAATTTTTATCAATTTTTACGGCAGGTTAGCCGCGGTCAGCCGACTTCACCCGAGTCGATGGCATCCTTGATCGCGTAGCGCATCAGGGCATTGACGCCATACAGCCCCAGGGTCTGCGCCATTCGCGCCCGGTGGGTCTCCACGGTCTTCGCCGATACCCCCATGAGAGCAGCAATCTCCTTGGTGGACTTGCCCCGCGCCATCAGGCGCAGCACCTGGCGCTGACGCGCGGTGAGTTCGCTGTGCCCGAGCCCATCGGCCCGCAGGCGGCGTTCGAAGGCCGCTCCGGAAACCTTGGGACTGAGGTAGTGCTGCTTCTTCACCAGAGCCCGCAAGGCGAGGCTCAGCTCCAACGGCTCGCCGTCCTTGACGACGTAGCCGGCGGCGCCATGCTGCATGGCCTGACGCACATAACTAGGCTCGCTGCGGGCGGTCAGGAACAACACCGCGACCTCGGGGTAGTGACGGCGGATCTGCTGGTTGACCTCCAGACCGCCGATGCGGTGCAAGGCGATGTCGGTGATCACCAGGTCCGGGCGCAGACGCGATACCAGCTCCAGCAGTTCCTGGCCGTCACCGGTCTCGGCCAGCACATCGACACGGGGGCTGTGGATGTCTTCGAGCAGGCGGCGCACACCGGCGCGGACCAGACCGAGCTCGTCAGCCAGAATCAAGCGTAAATGAGGGCGCATCCCGACAGTCTAAGGAGAGCGGAGCACCACCGTGCAAGTCGCAGCAATTCGGTATACCGGGGCCGCCCGATTGGCGGCATCATGGGCAACCACCCGACGCCGCGCCCCGCCATGAGCCCAGATCCGATCCAGAAACTGCACAAGACCGAGGCCGAGTGGCGCGCCTTGCTGACTCCGGCACAGTTCCGGGTGCTGCGCGGCGAAGGCACCGAGGTCTGCGGGACACATCCCTTCAACCACGAGAAGCGCGCGGGCAGCTTCGTCTGCGCCGGCTGTTTCCTGCCGCTGTTCGTCTCCGACAGCAAGTTCGAGAGTGGCACCGGTTGGCCCAGCTTCTACGAGCCCCTGCCCGGTCGTCTGGAAACCAAGGTCGACCATCACATCGGCTATCCGCGCACCGAATACCACTGCGCGCGCTGCGGCGGCCACCAGGGACACGTCTTCGAGGATGGGCCGCGCCCTACCGGCCTGCGCTACTGCAACAACGGCGAGGCCCTGCTGTTCGTGCCCGCCGGCGAACCGCTGCCGGAACTGCGCAACTAGACGCTAGCTGTTCCGGAGTGATCGCCACAGCGCAAGGCTCAGCCGCGCCGCAGTTGCCGCGACTCCGCCAGTTCACGGCGATGGCGCAGGAACACCAGCTTCTCCAGCGCTCCGGAAAGAACTTCCGGCAACTCTTCGAAGGCGGCTTCGACCGTCGTGGGGCTATCGCTACTCACCGCCAGCACCCGAGCCGGCAGACGCAACGGGTCCGGGCAGGCCGGATGCAGCCAAAGTTCGATCATTCCCCGGCTGTCCAGGGCGGGCGGCATATCGGTCTGCCAGCGCAGGCCGACCGCGGTAAGTCGCACCGACGCCGCCTTGGGCAGCGATAACTGCGCGCGGATCAGACTGCCGACCATCTCCATCAGCAACTGCACCTTCTGGTTCAGTCGCGCCACTTCCGCCTCGACCCCGCCGGCTTCCTCGCCCTGTGGCCTGACATGCTCCTCGAGCGCAGCGACCGTCGCGAGCACCCGCAAGGCCTCGCCGAGCGCGGCCTGGTCGAAATCCGGTGACTCCGGGCACCAGCGCAGCGGCAGCGGTCGCACCGCAGCCGGCGCGGTCTCGAGCGTGGCCCCCAGGCTGCCGGCGTCGCCGCGTTCCATGGCGCGATCTCAGGCGGCGGCGCCCAGCGCCTGGGTAGTCACCGCGCGAACCTCGTTGCTCGCCAGCGAATCCCAGCCGGCCTTGATCTGCCCGAGCAATTCCCCGACCTCGTCGAGCAGGCTGGGATCATTGCTGGCGTTGGCCTGGGCCAGACGGCGAACGATGTAGTCGTAGAGGCGATCAAGATTGGCCGCCAGCTCACCACCGGCAGACTTGTCCAGCGAGATCTGGAGGTGCTCGACGATGGCAACGGCGGCGCTGATCCGGCGCGCCTTCTCGCCCATTTCTCCGCGACTCATGGCGCCGCGCGCGATGGCGATGCGCTCCAAGGCCCCGGCCAGGCACATCTCAATGAGCTTGTGCGGACTGGCGGTGAACACCGCGGCGGCGTTGGTCTGCTGGTACTGCCGGAGCAGCGGATTGAAGGGGCTGGCCATCGTGGGGACTCCGTCGTTGTGCCTCTGTCCCCTGCATCGGCGCGGCCGCGCTGAACTTGAGGGTGAAAATCGACGGAGCCGGCACAAAAAAGCCGGCACCAGGCCGGCTTCGATCACATAGTCCGGCCGCTACGCACTGGAGCTCGGCAAGTTGGCGAGCTGCTGGGTGAGATAGCTGCTGGTGGTGTTGAGCTTGCTGATCAGGCTGTCGAGGGCGACGAACTGCGCCTGATAGCGCGCCTGGATCTTCTCCATGCGCAGATCCAGGGCGTCCCGCCGCTTCTCGATATCGTCAATGCGTTCCTGCGCACTGTCCTGGCGGGACTTGATGCGGCCATCGCTGGCCAGATAGGGTTCGGCCAAGGTGTAGATCTGCCCGCCGATGCCGTCCTTCCCTAGCAGGGTGGACACCGCGGAGATATCGCCCTCCAGTGCCGCACTGAGCTTGGTGGAGTCGATCTTCAGCGAGCCGTCGGTGCTGAAGCTGACTCCGATCTGCGACAGGCGGGCATAGCTGCCAGCGCCGGCCACCTCAGAGCTGAGCGCCTCACGCACCTGCTGAGAGAAGCCACGCAGCATCGCGTCGCCCAGCAGGGGCCCGGCTTCGGAGGTCGTGGCGTTGTAGCGAGCCAGCGTGGAGATGGTGGCGTTGAGCGCGTTGTAGCGACTCACGAAGGTCTCCACCGCCGTCTTCGCGGCACCGGTGTCGGCGCTGACGTCTACCGTCATTTCCTTGCCGGGCTCGGCCTTGGTGGCGGTGATGGTCAGCCCTTCAATGGCGTCCGAGAACACGTTGTTGCTGCTCTCGAAGTCGTAACCGTCGAGACGAATCTTGGCGTTCTGGGCCGGGTCGACCTCGGCAAGGCCGCCAACGCCGGGATAGACCAGACCATCGAGTGCGGTCTCGCCAAGCCCGTGGCTGACGGTCAAGGCGCCATCGGCGCCAGTCTGGGTGGACGTCAGCGTCAGGCGCACACCGGTGCTAGTGTTGAGCAAGGAAGCACGCACCCCCTTGTTGTCGCTGGCGCTGTTGATCGCGTCGCGAATGCCGGCGAGTGTCGAGTGTTCGCTGTCCAGCGTCACGCTGAAGCTCTGGGAGCCGACGCCAATGGTCAAGCTACCCTCGCCCACATTGGTTTCTGCGGAGGCAAAAGTGCCGCTGGCTAGTTTGTGGGCCTTGGCCAGTTGCACCACCTCCAGCCGATAGCTGCCCGCTGCCGCACCACTGCCGGCGGTGACCGTCGCATAGCCGGTTTCCGACACCGAGGCCTTCAGCGCCGTGGTACCTCCGTCGCGCAGCGCCTTCGCGGCGTCCTGCAGGCTGGATAGCGCCGAGCGGAACGTCCCCAGCGCCGACAACTGGGTCTGAGCCTTCTCCTGGGCCGTGGTCAGGCGCGCCGCCGGAGCCTGCCGCTCGGCGGCCACCAACTGGCTGACCAGACTGTTGATGTCGAGACCCGACCCCAGGCCGGTGGAGGTGATGCTTGCCATGGGTATTCCTCTAGGAGACCGATTTAGGCCTGCTGTGAAACCAGGCCGGTGTTGCTGGATTCGAGATAGCGGGCGATGCGCAGTGCTTCTTCGGAGGGCATCTGCCGCAAGACCTGACCGCTTTCGGAATCGACGACGCTTACCACGACCCGACCGGCTTCATCGTCGATCTTGAAAAGCAGGTCGGTGCGAGAGCGGCCGACATAGCGATTCAAATCGGAAACCGCCGACTGCAGCGTCGGCGCCGTATCGGCGGCGTCGGCTGGCGGACCAGCGTACGCCTTCACCTCGTCGGCGGATTCGGGGCGTGGCGCCAAGGCGCGCGCCACGGGCAAAACCGGGCCTGGACCCGGTGTGATGACTTGCAAACTGGAAATCGCATTGCTGGACATGGCCTGACTCCTCCCGTCCTGGAACTACCGCAACCGGAAAGCGGCGCCGGGGCTGATCCGGCGCCGCTTTCTGGCTACTTAACCGCGCAGCAGGGACATCACGTTCTGCGGCGCCGAGTTGGCCTGCGAGAGCATCGCGGTGCCGGCCTGCTGCAGGATCTGGCCGCGGGTGAGAGCGGCGGTTTCCTTGGCGAAGTCGGCATCCTGAATGCGGCTGCGGGCCGCCGACAGGTTCTCGCTCTGCGTCGCCAGGCTGGCGACCACCGAGGAGAAGCGGTTCTGGTAGGCACCGAGGCTGGCGCGGGCGGTGTTGACCGCCGACAGCGCGGCGTCCATCGACTGCATCGCCGTGTCGGCACCCGCAACGCTGGACAGATCCAGCGAGGCAAAGCCGGTGCTGCTGGTCGTCGCGGTGGTGGCAGCGGTGAGGCCGGTGGTGGCCAGCGTGGAGGACGCACCCGCATGGGCGACCGTGATGCCGGTACCACTAGTGGACACCAGGGTCACCGTGGTAGCGGTCTCGTTGATCGCGTAGACGCCGGTCTGGTCGGAGACCGAGTTCACCGCATCGCGGATGCCGCCGGCACGCTCGCTGGCGGAGGTCGCCAGGGCCACCGCGCCGACGCTGATCGCGCCGTTACCGTTGCCGCCGTCGATGGTCAGATGACCGGCGGTAATCGCCGTGAAGGTCGTGGCCGCCACGCCGGTAACTTCAGCGCGGGTGTAAGTGCCCAGATTGCTGGCGTTGGCGTTGACGATGGAAGCGATGTCCACCGTTTCGCCGGCATTGGCGCCGACCTGGAAGGACTGGTTGGTGAAGGAGCCGTCGAGCAACTTCACGCCGTTGAAGCTGGTCTGGCCGGCGACGCGGTTGATTTCCGCCATCAACTGCTGGGCTTCGGTGTTCAGCGCGTCACGATCGGTCTGGCTGTTGGTGGCGTTGCGGCTCTGCACCGCCAGCTCGCGGATGCGCTGCAGGTTGTTGGTCACTTCGGCCAGCGCGCCTTCCGCGGTCTGCGCCAGGGAGATGCCGTCGTTGGCGTTGCGGGAGGCCTGGTCGAGGCCGCGAATCTGCGAGGTCATGCGCTCGGAAATGGCGAGGCCGGCGGCATCGTCCTTGGCGCTGTTGATGCGCAGGCCCGAGGACAGGCGCTGCAGCGAGGTGCTCAGGCTGGACTGCGAGGCGTTGAGGTTGCGCTGCGCGTTCAGCGAGGCGACGTTGGTGTTGATAGCTTGCATGGGACGACTCCTGGTTGATCGTGCCGGCAGCGGTTGCGCCGGAGAGTTGCTGCGAGGTGAAAGGGCTTCAGGCTTCGGTGGCCGGCTTCCCGTTCCACCGCTTCACTGCCCTTAGCGCCCGGTTCCGGACTTTCTTGAGGGCGGTGGCGGCGGGACCGATGAATGGCATGGCGAAGCCGGTGAGCGGCGGAAACAGGCGCGATCAGGCCGCGCGCATACCGCGCACGCGCTCGATCACGCCGAGCAGCTTGCTGGCGTAGCGCGGGTCGGTCGCATAACCGGCCTTTTGCAGACCCTGCGCGAAATGCACGGCGTCACCGCCGTGCGCGAGGGCCTGCGCGTAGCGCGGATTGCCGCGCAGGAAGCGCACGTAGTCGGCCACGCTCTCCGCCGCACTGTCGTAGCGGCGGAAGTCGGCGCGCTCGGTCTGCTCGACACCGGCGCGCACCTCGCGGGTCTCGCTGCTGGCCTTGGCACCGCGCCAGCCGGCATCGGCCTTGATGCCGAACAGGTTGTTGCTGTCGCCGGCCGGCTGGTGCCGGCCCCAGCCGGTTTCCAGCGCGGCATGACCGACCACCACTTCGGTGGGCAGCCCCAGTTCGCGCGCCGCCGCCTCGGCCTGCGGCCAGACCTGGCGCACGAACTGGTCGGGGTCCACGGCAGCTGGCGTCTCCTCCCCCCGCGGGCGGGGGGCGGCGCTGACACCGCAGGCTGAGGCATCGGCGCTGTCAGCGGCAGACGTACGCCCCCACCCCGGCCCTCCCCCGTAAACGGGGGAGGGAGTTCTGCCTGGCAGGGCGGGATTCAGCGGCGGCGATACGGCTTCACCCTGCTGCCCGCTCAGCTGTCGCACCAGCTGGTCGGCGATGCCCAGGCCACGGCCGGCGCTGAGTTGCTGGGCCATCTGCTGGTCGAACAAGTCCTTGTAGGTGTCGGCACCCGGCCCGCCGGCGAGATCGTCGCCGAGACCGGCGGCGCGCGCCGACTTCAGCACCTGCTGCATCAACAGCGCCTCGAACTGCCGCGCCACCGCGCGCAGGGTTTCGGGATCGCGGCCGCCGCCGGCCGCCTTCGCCTTCAGGGCGTTGAGGCCGGCGAAGTCGGTGACGGTGTTTTCCGGGCGCAGGGCCATCGGCGCTAGATGATCAGCAGCTCGGCGCGCAGCGCGCCGGCTTCCTTCAGGGCTTCGAGGATGGCGACCAGATCGCCGGGCGCAGCACCCACCTGATTGACCGCGCGCACGATCTCGTCGAGCGATACCCCGGCGTCGAACTTGAACATGCGACCGCTGCCCTGGCTGACGTCGATGCTGGACTGCGGCGCCGCCACCGTCTGGCCATTGGAGAACGCACCGGGCTGGCTCACCGCGGTGCGCTCGGTGATGGTCACCGACAGCGAGCCGTGGGTAACCGCCGCTGGCATCACCCGCACCTCGGAGCCGATCACCACCGTGCCGGTGCGCGAGTTGACGATCACCTTGGCAGCGGCGACGCCCGGCTGCACATCGAGATTCTCCAGCGCGGCTACAAAGCTGGTGCGCTGGGCCGGATCGGCCGGCGCCCGCACCGCCACCGTCACCGAATCCAACGCCTGCGCGCTATCTGCGCCGAGCAGGCCATTGACGACTTCTGCGAGGCGCGTCGCGGTGGTGAAATCGGCTTCGCGCAGATTGAGCCGGATCTCCGGCGCCGCGCTCCAGGCGGTGGGCGCGGCGCGCTCGACATTGGCACCGTTGGGGATGCGGCCGGCGCTAGGGATGTTGATGGAGATGCGCGAGCCGTCCTTGCCGTTCACGCCCAGGCCGCCGACCACCAGATTGCCCTGCGCCAGCGCGTAGACCTCGCCGTCCGGTCCCTTCAAAGGCGTCATCAGCAGCGCGCCGCCGCGCAGCGAACCGGCGTTGGCGATGGAGGAAACGGTGACATCGATGCTCTGGCCGGGTTTGGCGAAAGCCGGCAACTCGGCATGCACCGCCACCGCCGCGACGTTCTTGAGTTGTGGATTGACGCCCGGAGGCACGGTAACGCCCAGTTGCTGCAACAGCGCCTTGAGGCTTTGCACGGTGAACGGCGCCTGCGAGGTCTGATCGCCGGTGCCGTCCAGGCCCACCACCAGGCCGTAGCCGATCAGCGCGTTGCCGCGCACGCCGGCGACACTGGCGAGATCCTTGATGCGCTCGGCGCGAGCCGACTGCACTCCCAGCAACATCAGCAACAGCACCAGCAGCGCGATCTGCACCGGACGCGGCAGACGCGGACGCTGGCGGCGGTAGGGGAGGTGCTCGGGAATCGTGGCCATTTCGGGCTCCACTTAGAACGGCATCCAGGGAGAGTTGAAGAAGCGCTGCAACCAGCCCTGGGCATTGGCGTCGGCCAGCGCGCCTTTGCCCTGGTAGCTGATACGCGCCTCGGCGATGCGGTCGGAGGTGACGGTGTTGGCCGGGGTGATGTCGGCGCTGCGCACCAGGCCTTCGAGCTGCATCAGCTCCTCGCCCTGGTTCAGCCGCAGGCGCTTGTCGCCACGCACCCGCAGCACACCATTGGGCAGGCGCTCGACGACGGTGACGGTGAGGCTGCCGGAAAGCTTGTTGCTCTGGGCGGTGGCGCCGGAGCCGTCGAAGTTGTTCTTGCCGGAGATGCCGGTGTCGAAATTGAGCGGCTGACCGAAGGCGGTGATGTCGCCCAGCTCGACGCCGCTGGACTTGCTGGTGCTGGTGGTGGCGCTCTTGCTGGCCTGGGTGCTCTCAATCAGCAGCACGGTCAGGAGATCACCGACGCCGCGCGCCTTGGTGTCTTCAAACAGGGCCAGGCCGCGGTTGGGGGTATAGAGCGAGCCTTCGCTGCCGGCGACGGCCGTCGCGGGAGCCACCACGATCTGCGGCGGCGGCATACGCCCTTCCGGAATCGGCCCGGCGGCGCAGCCGGCGAGCAGCAGCAGCGCCAGCATCAACAGCAGCAGGCTGCCGCCGGCATTGATGCCGAAGAACAGGATGGGACTTTTCACGGCGCGCTCCTGCCGGGGCCTAGAGATGGTTGGTGACGAACTGCAGCATCTGGTCGGTGGTGGAGATCGCCTTGGAGTTCATCTCGTAGGCGCGCTGGGTTTCGATCATGCTCACCAGCTCCTCCACCACGTTGACGTTGCTGGCCTCCAGCGAGCCCTGGCTCAAGGTGCCGAAGCCGCTGCTGCCGGCGGTGCCGGTCTGCGGCGCGCCGCTGGCGGCGGTCTCCACATAGAGGTTCTCGCCGCGCGCCAAGAGACCCGCTGGGTTGATGAAGTCGGCGATCTGGATCTGCCCCACCTGGGTCGGCGCGGCCTGGCCGGCCAGGGTGGCGCTGACGGTGCCATCGGCACCGACGCTGACGCTCTGCGCGCCCTGCGGGATGGTGATCGAGGGTTGCAGCCGGTAGCCACCGCTGGTCACCAGCTCGCCGTCGGGGCTAAGCCGGAACGAACCGTCGCGGGTGTAGGCAACGCTGCCGTCCGGCTGCTGAATCTGGAAGAAGCCGCGACCATTGATGGCGATATCCAGGCTGTTGCCGGTCTGCTGGAGATTGCCCTGGGTGAAATTCTTCTCGGTGGCCACCACCCGCACGCCGGTGCCGAGAGTGAGGCCGGTGGGCGCGACGCTGTCCTGGGTCACCGCCGAGCCGGGCGCGGTGCGGGTCTGGTAGAGCAGGTCCTCGAACGCCGCCCGGCCCTTCTTGAAGCCGGTGGTGTTGACGTTGGCCAGGTTGTTGGAGACCACGGCCATACGCGTCTGCTGCGCATCAAGGCCGGTCTTGGCGATCCAGAGGGCGGGATTCATCGGAGCTCCTATCAACGAATGGAACGGGCGTTTGGCGCCGGGTGCCCCCCCGCTCCAAGTTCCGGACCAGCTCCGGCCTAGGCGCCGTCGCAAACCCGGCGCCAGCGCCTGGCACGCGGACTGCACGGTGGGGGCTGCCGAACTTCCATTACGGACTGCCATGCGTCTGCTGCTTGCCCTCTGCTGCTCCCTGATCGCCTCGCCGCTTTGGGCGGCGGATGCCTTGGTGGCGGCGCGGGCGGCCCTGCTGGAGCGCTGGCCGGACGCGCTGATCAGCACGCCGGCCGAGGCCCTGCCCGCCTGCACTGGCCAGGTCAGCGCCGAGGCCCCAGGGGCTCTGCGAGAGGGTCAGGCGCAGGTGCGTCTGCGCTGCGATGGCAGCCCAGGGTGGACCCGCTTTGTTGCCTTGGGGGTCCGCCGTCCCGGCCAGGTGCTGGTCCTGCGTCGCGCGCTCGCGCGCGGTGAAAGCCTGAGCGCCGATCTGCTCTACACCGAGCCCCGCGATCTCGCCCGCCTGCCCGGTGGCCTGCTCAGCCAGCCGGAACAGGCAGAGGGGCAATTGGCGCGCCGCGCCCTGCCCGCCGGCAGCCTGCTGAGCCAGGACATGCTGATGCCGCCGCTGGCGATCCGTCGTGGCGACAGCGTAACCCTGGTCGGCTACGCCGCCGGTCTGGAGGTCCGCGCCGTCGGCGAGGCGCTGGCCGATGCCACCGAGGGCGCTCGCCTGAAGGTGCGCAACCGCGATTCCCGCCGGGTGGTGGAAGGCCTGGCGCGCAGTGGCGGCAAGGTGGAGATCGCGCCATGAAAACCGGCCTCGACGGGCTCCGCGTCAAAATTCGCGCACCGCTTATGTCTCCGCCGCGACATTTTTTTGTCGCAAGCCCTCAAGTTTGTATTTTTGCCGCCGATAGCCGGCTCAATGGCCCAGTTCGGGCCCTGATGGGAGTCAAGCCATGAGCCAACGCATCGACGGCAACGCCACCAATCCGGTGGCCGATCTGTACCGGACGACCGCGCGGAATGCGGCCGGCTCGTCGTCCTCCGCTCCGGTCGCCGCCGCCGCCGCCACCGATACCGTCCGCCTGACCGGCGACGCCGTCAGCCTGCACCAGCTCGATCAGACGCTGGCCAAGGTCCCGGTGGTCGACCAGGGGCGCGTGGCCGCGATCAAGCAGGCACTGTCGGAGGGTCGCTACGCACTCGACCCCGCCGCCATCGCCGACCGGCTCAGCCATTTTGAATGGCAGTTGGACAGCTAGCGATCAACCACAGCATGAGCGACCACAGCGATGCCACCACCACGACGACCGTGCCCTCGCTGCTCGACGCGCAGATTCGCTGCGCCCGGGATCTGCAGGACATCCTCAACGCCGAGACCCAGGCGTTGCTGGCCGCCGATCTGAACGCGCTGGCCGAGTTGGTGCAGCGCAAACAGCAGGCCGCGGAACAATTGGAGCACCTGAGTCGCGCACTGGCGCAAGCCACCGGCGGCGCACCCGAGAGGCATATCTCCGGTCTGGGCGACAACGCCAGCGCACGCTGGCAGACCCTGCGCGACACCGCCGAAGTGCTGCGCAAGGTCAATCTGCACAACGGCGCCCTGCTCACCGAGCGTCAGGCGCGGCTGCGCTGGATCGCCCATCAGGCCGGTCTCGATGAAGCGCCCACCCTCTACGGACCCGGTCCGCGTGGTGGCGCGCGCCCCTCGGGTCTGGGCCGGCACCTGGCCCAGGCATGAACCTCGCGCCCAACAGCACGGCTGGCAGCGCCACCGCCGGCCTGAACCCGGCGCCAGCGGCCCGCTGGCTGGAAGGCGCCGTGGAAATCGCACCCCTGCTACTGCGCGCCGGTGAATTGCGTCCGCTGCTGGCGGTGGGCGCTGCCGGCGGCGCGGCGCGCAACTCCCTGCTGCTGCACGTCGATCTGATGGACCAGACGCTGTTGATTGATCCCCCGCAGCCGCCGCTGCTGGAGCCGCTGCCAAGCCGACTGGCGCTGTCCACCCGCATCGACGGCGGCGCGCTGGATTTCGCCGCCGACCTCGTCGGCAGCAGCCAGTTCGACGGTGAACCGGCCTTGCGCCTGCGCTGGCCCAGCCGCGCCCGCTATCTACAAAGGCGGGGCGCCTACCGGCTGGAAATCCCCAGGGACATTCCCGCGCCCAGCGTGCGCTTCGAGACCGAAGCGATGCGCTTCGCCGGCACCCTGGTGGATCTCTCGCGCCAGGGCGCGGGTGCCCTGGTGCCAAATTCGGCGCCGGTACAGGAAGGCACCCTGCTGCAGTGCAATCTGCAGATCGCTGAACTGGAGATCTATGCCGAGGTCGAGGTGCGCTCGCGCCTCAACCGCCTGGATCGCGCGCGCATGGGCCTACGCTTCGCCCGGCTTTCGGCCGCATCCGCGGAGCGCCTTTCGGCCGCGGTCGCGCGGCTGGAACGCCTGCAACTGCGCCGCGCCGCCGAGCGCCGCACCCGCCTGGGGTTTTAAATCAAAACCTCCCTCCCCCGCTTGCGGGGGAGGGCCGGGGTGGGGGCGCGTACTAGCAGCCCGACTTCAGCCCTTCAGCGCTTCCAGCGCCGGCTGGTACTCATAGCCCAACACCTCCGCCACCGCCTTGTAGGTCACCCGACCCTGGTGGACGTTGAGACCCTCGCGCAGGTTGGCGTCGTCGATCAGTGCCTTGCGGTAGCCCTTGTTGGCGAGCGCGATGGCATAGGGCAACGTGGCATTGGTGAGCGCGAAGGTGGAAGTGCGCGCGACACCGCCCGGCATGTTGGCGACGCAGTAGTGGACGATGTCCTCTTCCACATAGGTGGGGTTCTGGTGGGTGGTGGCGCGCGAGGTCTCGAAGCAGCCGCCCTGGTCGATGGCGACATCGACGATCACCGTGCCCGGCTTCATGTGCCGCAGCATCGCGCGGGTCACCAGCTTGGGCGCGGCCGCGCCCGGCACCAGCACCGCGCCGATCACCAGATCGGCGTCGGCGATGCAGGCTTCCAGCGCGTCGGCGGTGGAGTACAGGGTCTTCAGGCGGCCTTCAAACACCGTATCCAGCCAGCCCAGGCGCGGCAGCGAACGGTCGAGGATGGTCACCTTCGCGCCCATGCCCACCGCCACGCGCGCCGCGTTGTAGCCGACCACGCCGCCACCGATCACCACCACATCGGCCGGCTCCACACCGGGCACGCCACCCATCAGCACGCCGTTGCCTCCCTGCGCTTTTTCCATCGCATGGGCGCCAGCCTGGATCGACATGCGACCCGCCACTTCGCTCATCGGCGCCAGCAGCGGCAATCCACCGCGTCCGTCGGTGACGGTCTCATAGGCGATGGCGATGCAGCCGGAGTCGATCAGGCCCTGGGTCTGCTTCGGGTCCGGCGCGAGATGCAGGTAGGTGAACAGCACCTGGCCTTCGCGCAACATCTGGCACTCGACCGGCTGCGGCTCCTTGACCTTGATGACCATCTCGGCGCGGGCGAAAACCTCGGCGGCGGTCTCGACGATCTCGGCACCCGCCGCGACATAGGCGGCGTCGACCAGACCGATGCCCAAGCCCGCGCCCTTCTGGATGAGGATTTCGTGGCCGTGAGCTCGCAGCTCGCGGACGCCGGCCGGCGTCAGGCCGACGCGATACTCGTGATTCTTGATCTCTTTGGGGGTTCCGATGCGCATAGTGTGACTCGATGGAGGAGGCCAGGAGGCCGATGCCTGGCAGTTTATTCCCTGGCTGGCTAACCTGCCCGGCCCTTCCAGCCCTGCCGCCACCCATGTCCAAACCCAAGCTCACCGCCCTGCCCGCCACCCTGTTCCTGGTCGGCCTGGGCTTGAGCCTGCACTACGGGAATGCGTGGTGGCGGCTGCCGAGCTACACGGAAGAGGACATCGCGGCTTCGGTGGAGTTGAATCTCGCCATGGACCTGCAGCGCGGTCACGCGACCACACCGGGCGGAGATCGCGGCGAGCTTGCAGCGCTCCGTGGCCAGCTCGACCAGGAACTGCGCGCCGAGATCAAACGGGAACGCCGGGAGGTCATGCAAGCCTTCGCGGGTGGAATCGGCGCGCTCATTCTCTCGGTAGCTCAGATGTACTGGCTGCGCCGTCGGAAATAAAAATGCCCGCCACTCCAAGAAGTGGCGGGCATCATCGACTGCTATCGCCGATCAGTCCGGCAATGTGCAGGCCTTGGAGCCATAGGGCGACTCGCCTCGGCCATTACGGATCGTGGCGGGTGGGTTGTCGGCATCGTCCTCGGAAATCGGCACGGTAAAGATGGCCTTCTCGGTGGTCTCCGAACCGCTCACCACCGCACGCGCGGTCAACTCGACCTCGACCCAGTTACCACGGTCCTGCGGATACTGGATGTTGAACTGTACCGAGCCACTGTCATCGAGAGTCGGACTACGCGGCACCGATGCGATATTGCCCGGATCGAGTACGCCATCACCATCCATGTCCTCCCCGGCGTCCAGAATGCCATTGCGGTTCACATCCTCGTTGGCGCAGGTGAAGGTGGTGACCGCGACGATCTCGCCATCTTCATTCTTGGCGTAGTAGCCTTTGTGGTAACGCGAGGGCAGCACGCTCAATTGGAAATCGGCGTTGGTCGCCGGATTGCCGGCGGCGTCGGTGACGATGGCCGTGTACGGCAGTTGGTAGGTGGTCTCGTTCGGCTCGAAGATTTCATTGCCGGTACCCAGCGTGATCCGCAAGGCCCGAGAACCGACCGTTAGCTTGGCGCTGCCGCTGACCTCGCTGCCATCGGAATTGCGAACACGCGCCGACACGGTGACACCATCCTTGGCGGTGGTCGTGGAGGTTGATCGATAGGTGACCCGGGCGAGTCCCTGGGTATTGGTGACGGCGGTAGGGCTGGACAAGGTACCGCCCGAGATGTCGTTCAGCGAAAACTCGACGGTTTTGTCGGCAACCAGATTGTTGTTGCTGTCACGTACCACGGCACTGACATCCGCGGTCTCGTTGGTGGCAATCACGGCTGGATCGGTCTGCACGACCACGGCACTCGCCTGTGTGGCCCTAAACCGGACAGATCGGGCGGCCGACGGCTGGGTGAGCGCGGTACTCGACGCCACCACATTGGCGACACCCGCGTCTGTCGCGGTCAGGGTCACGGTGGCCTTGCCAGCGGAGGTCGGTACCGAACCGGCCGACAGAGTTCCTCGAGTGGTCGAGAAGTTGATCACCGTCCCGTCTGGAACGGCGCTACCGTTCTGCAGCCAAGTCGCCGTGAGGGACAGCGGTGAGGCTCCGAGATTGACTACGGTGTCGTCATTGCTAGGCGTGGTGAAGCTGAAGTCGTCCGTGGATACCGTCACTGGCGTGACTGTGCTCAGACCCAAGGCGGTGGCGGTGATCGAACTGCTGGCCACCGTCGCAGTAAGCGTGAAGCTGGCCTGCCCACTGGCATCGGTGGTCACGGAACTGACAACTGCGCCGCCCGACCGCAGGGTATTGCCCGACTGGGTGGAGAGTTGCACCACCTCACCCGGAATGCCGATGCCTCCCGCATCCGCCAGCAACAGCGTGTAAGGCGTCTCCACACTGCGTTGGGTCGTAGCAGCACCCGACACGGACAGCGTTGTGCCAATCACCGCAATGCTGATCGTCGAGGTCTTGGTGCCGCTGCTTGCGGTGATGGTGATGGCGCGGTTGCGCGGATCGCCATCGGTAGTCAGTGTCGCCAGCGCGCGACCGCTGCTGTCTGTCGTCGATTGCGTGACGACGATGGCGCCGGAATCGGCTGCGAAGCTGACCGCCTGGCCGCTAAGGACATTGTTGCTGGCATCCTTGGTCACCGCGGTCAGGGTGACGCCACTGTTGATGTCGGCAGCGTCCGAAGACAGCTGCGGCGCACTGGACAATAGAGTTAGCGCCGAGACCACCGTTGTGCCACCGCCGCTGGAACCCCCGCCGTCGCCGCCATCGTCGGTGAAGCCCCCGCCGCCGCCACAGGCCGAAATAAGCAGTGCGCACAGACCTGCAATCGCCGCGTTCCCTAATCCGAGCTTGCGCATGGCACTCCCTACTCGCCGCCGCTGCGGCGTGGCTGATATCGCTTGGATGCTAACCGGGAAAATCAATCGAAACAAGCAAATCCGCACCAAACTCGAAGCAATTTCG
>SCVA01000025.1 GCA_004297005.1 Nevskiaceae bacterium | reverse complement strand
GCGACCTCGCGCAGATAGGCATCGCCGCGCTCGGCGATGAAATGCGGCTGGGTCACCACCGTGAGGCGCAGCGCGGCGACTTCCTCCAGCAGCTCGGGCGGCAGCACCGAGGCGTGCTCGATGCGATCACCCTCGCGCACGCCGGCCTCGCGCAGGGCACCCAGCGCGAACACCAGATCGGTGCGGCTGACGCAGTGGAAGGCGGTGGCGCGGCCGGCGCGATGGCTGGCGCGGATGTCGGCGCAGAGCACCTCGAAGTCCGGCAGCTCGTGATCGTGCAGGTGGAATTTTCGCGCGCCCCGCAGCAAGCCCGGCCGCTCCGGCAGGGCATCGAGGCTGGCATCGCCCATCAGCATCAGGTTCTGCAGCAGTTCGCCACGCGCCTGCGCGGCGGCGAAGCCCTCGGCGGCGGCGAGATCGTTGTTCGGCGTGGTGTCGGTGACGCCGGTAACGCCGTAGCTGGCCAGCAGGCGGCTCGCCCGCGCCAAGCTCAGTGGCCGGCGCGGCAGGCGGCCACGCAGCCAGTCGTCGGCATCGTAGAGGCGGCCAGTGGCGCGGCCGTCGACGCGCTCCAGCGGGTCGTCACCATTCGCCGATTCGATCTCGGCCAGCGCGGCGGAGTTGAGCAGCCAGAGCCGGCCACTGCGCTGCTGGATGCGCAGCGGCACGCCGGGCAGAAGGGCATCGAGCGCGTCGCGGTCCAGCTCGCCGGCCACCGACTCGTGATAGCCGATGCCGCGCAGCCATTCGCCCGGAGCCAGCTCGCGCGCCCGCGCCCGCAGTTGCACGCGCAGCTCCTCGGCGTTGCGCACCTGCGGCGGGCCGCAGGGCAGCGAGTCCAGCGCCGCTGCCAGCGCATAGAGATGCAGATGGTGGTCGTGCAGGCCCGGCAGCAGCGCGCCGCCCTGCGCCTCGACCAGGGGTTCGTCGGCGCCGAGCCGCGGCAGACGCGGCGCGATCTCGGCGATGCGGCCGGCGGCGATGCGCAGGTCGGCGATAGCGCCACCGGGCAGCTCCGCTTCGCGGATCAGCATGCCAGCCTCCACTCCGACAGAACGGCTGCGGTATCCGCGCCCAGCGCCGCCGCCGTTCCAGCCGCCGCGCGACGGCGTGGCGCCGCCACCGGCTGGCCGCTGTGCGCTAGCACCCGGCTCCAGTCGGCCATCCGGGCCGGCACATCGGACGGCGTATCGAAGTCCAGCGCCGCACGCACCACACCAGCCAGGGACAGGGCCAGCAGCTGCCCGCCGCCCTGGCGCCAGCTGGCCCAGGCGGCGAGCGCGGCATGGATGCCGCTGAGCGGATCGGCGATGGCATCGCCGCAGATCAGCGACTCGCCGTGCGCCTGCCGCAGCAGCGCCGACAGGCCGGCGGCGACACCGGCATCGTCGCCATAGGCGATGGCGTTTTCCCAATCCGGCTCGCGGCCGTAGCCGCTCAGGCTGAGCCAGGTCAGCCCGGGGTTCTCGCGCAGCAGTTGCTCGGCCGAGATGCCCATTTGCCGCAGCGCGCGCGGTCGCGAGGCCTCGATGACGATGTCGGCCTGACTCAGCAAGGCCCGCAAGCGCTCGCGGCCGCCGGCACTAGCGAGATCGAGCGCGACGCTGCGCTTGCCGGCATTGAGCAGATCGAAGAATTCCGGCGAGCCGCGCCGGGCGCCGTCCGGCCGTTGTGTGCTTTCGACCTTGATCACCTCGGCGCCCAGGCGCTGCAACAGATGAGCACACAGAGGCCCCGCCCAGAGCGAGGACAGATCAACCACGCGCGGATGCCGCCTGCGGTGACTCAAACCCCTCTCCCCTTGTGGGAGAGGGGCGGGGGAGAGGGGGCTCTCCAATTGGCGCAGAATCTCCTCCAGAACCGCACTACCCTGGTTCAGTACCTGATGATTCCAGAACCGCAGCACACGAAATCCCTCACTCCGTAGCCAGGCATCACGCTGGAGGTCGGCGGCGCTGTCCAGATGCTGGCTGCCGTCAAGCTCCACGACCAGCTTCGAGCCAAAGCAGACGAAATCGAGGATGTAAGGCCCCAGCGGCGCTTGGCGCTTGAATTTATGGCCTTTCAGACGACCGGCGCGCAGTTGGTACCACAGCGCCTTTTCGGCATCGGTCATGCTGCCGCGCAGTTCCTTGGCGAAGCTGAGAGGCACGCTGCGCGCCCCCCTCTCCCCTACCCCTCTCCCACGAGGGGAGAGGGGAACAACTTGCACGGCCCTGAGCCGGTGCGTGGCTAGCAGCCAAGGCGGGAGCCGCGGCTCCGGGCTGCGCGCCAGCGCCAGGCCCAGCAGGCGGCCCTGCTCGACCAGAGCCGCGGTCGATCGCTCGCGCAGTACGGCGGCCACCGAGAGCCAGTCGGCGGCCACCTCCGCCTCCAGCCAGGCCGGCAGCAAGGCCCAGTCGTCGTCGCGGGCCAGGTTCACAGCGAGTTCGCCATCGGCGGTCGCCAGCAGCCGGCAACTGCCGCCCATCGACACCGCGCCGGCACGCGAGTAGCCGGTATAGGCGGCGCGCTCGGCCAGTAGCCGCGAACCGCGCAGGCCATCGAGCGCGCCGGCGGGCGCGAGGCTGGCCAGCGCCGCGATGGCACCATCGGCACAGGCGGCGAGCGCGCTCGGCAACAGGCAAGGCGGGCCGTCGGCGCGACCGGTGAGCGCCATCAGTCCGGACTCGGCCCAGCTTAGCGCCGGATGCTCGTCTGCTAGTGCCAGCTCTCTCTCGGGGGCTACGCCCAGAGCATTCAGCAGCCAGTGCGCGTAGGCGCGCGCTACTTGCTCGGGCGCCTCGGCGCCGGCCTCGGCGCTCAGACCTTGCGCTGCGCCCACAGCGCTTCAGACCGCGTCCGCACACCGGCGATGGCGCCCGCGAATCCGGCTTGCAGCCGGCGCCCGAGCAGGGCGACGACGACATGCCGCAGCCAGCCCGTGAGATGAAAGTGCGAGCGATAGCGAGTCAGTTCCGGCCCCAAAGCCTCGACCTCCTGCGAGCGCAGGCTGGACAGCGTGCCAGGCACCGGCTTCATGCAGTAGACGAAGCGCTTGCCCTCGACGTACTCCTTCACGAATTCACGCTGCGGCTGCGGCCTGGCGAGCAGCTTCACCTGCATGTCGATGGGGTCGCCGGGCTTGAACGTGGTGCGGAATTCGACCTGGAAGGGATTCCATTCCCGGTACTTCGACACGTCGGTGATGACCTCCCAGACCACGGCAGCGGGGGCTTTGATTTCCAGGGTTTTTTCGATGACGAACATCGGGCTGTTCCGGGGCGCGTGGAAGACGCGGCTAGTCTCGCGGCTGCGCACGATAGCGCCTCCCGCGTGCGGACGAGTAGCCTGATGTCGGGATCGCCAAGGGAGCGCAGGGCATGAGCGTCATCGACCGGGTCATGGAAGAACAGCCGGAGCCGGCGCCGCGCTGGCAGATGGCGCTCGGTGGCCTGCCCGACCTCGGCACCGCGCTGGCCTGCTGGCTCAGTTGGCAGCACCCCGAAGTGCTCGGCGCGGCCTGGGTGAAGCTGATGGTGATTACCGTGCTGGCGGAATTCTTCGTGATCCATTCCGGTGGCTTCATGGCGACTTTCGGCAACCTGCCGCGCAGCCGGCTCGGCCGCATCGGCGCGCATCTGGGCCTGGCCGGTTTCTACTTCCTGTTCATCTGGGCGCTGGCGATGAGTCTGGACGCGCCCTGGCTCTACGGCCTGTTCGGCTGGCTGTTCTTCAGCAAGCTGCTGGTGAGCTACTCGGCGAACCGCGGCGCGCGACTGGCGATCCGCGAGCAGATGATCGACTGGCCGTTCGCGGTTGCCGCCTACCTGCTGTCGATCGGCGCCGGCTTCATCGCCTTCGAGTCGATCAATGGCGGCATCACCGAGCAGGTGTTCATCGCCGCCGGACTGGCGGGCGCCGGCCTGTTCGAGGACAAGCCCTGGACCGCGCTGGCGGCGGGCACGATCTACTTCACCGCGATGGGCTTGTACCGGATGCGGCTGTGGCGGTGGGCCACAGCCGGCTGAACCGGCGGTGCGGCCCTAGACGAACTCCTGCCGAATCACCCGCCGCAGCACCTTGCCCAACTCGTTGTAGGGCAGCGCGTCCTTGAAGACGATCTTCTGCGGCACCCGCGAGGAGCGCAGGCTGGCTTTCACCAACTCCTGCAGTTCGGCGACCTCGGCCGCACTGCCCGGCTTGAGGACGACCGCGGCGGCCACACCTTCGCCCCACTGCTCGTCGGGCATCGCCACCACGGCGACATCGGCGACCGCCGGATGGCCCAGCAGCACATCCTCGATCTCGCCGGGCGAGATGTTCTCGCCGCCGCGCACGATCACGTCGTCGGCGCGGCCGTCGAGAAACAGATAGCCCTCGGCGTCGAGATAGCCGCGGTCCTTGGTCGGGAACCAGCCGTCGTTGTCGAGCTGGCTGCCGAGCGCCAGGTATTCGCCGGAAACCTGCGGGCCGCGCACGAACACCAGGCCGGCTTCCTCGGGGCCGAGCACCTTGCCCTCGTCACTGCGGATCTCGATCTCCACCGCGCCCGGCTTGCCCACGGAGCCCAGGCGCCGGCGCACCGCCGGATCCTCGCTGCTGGCGGCGGCGCGGTGATCTTCCGGCCCGAGCACGGCGATGGTGGAGCTGGTTTCGGTGAGGCCGTAGGCGTTGGTGAAGTCCACCTCCGGCAGCAGGGCCATCGCCTTCTGGATGGTCGTGAGCGGCATCTTGCCGCCGCCGTAGGCGAGCGCGCGCAGGGCCGGGAGATTGGCCGGCTCGCCGCTGTCGTGCAGATGGTCCACCACCCGCTGCAGCATGGTCGGCACCAGAAAGGCATTGCTCACCTGGTGCTCGCGGCAGGCGGCCAGCCAGGCCTTGGCGTCGAAGCCTTCGAGCTGGACCATGCGCCGGCAGGCGTAGGTGGAGGACAGCACCGCCGAGATGCCGGCGATGTGGTACGGCGGCACGGTGACGATGATCGCGTCGTTCTCGTCGGCGGCGGCGAATTCCACGGTGCCGAAGATGTAGCTCGACAGATTCTCGTGGCGCAGGATCGCCGCCTTGGGCTTGCCGGTGGTGCCGCTGGTGAACAACTGCACGGCGACCGCTCGCGGGTCGTCGGCCGGTGTCGGCTCCTCACTGGTGGCGGGCAGCGACAGGAAGGCGGCGCGATCCACCACCTGCACGTCGGCGCGCGGCGTGATGAGCTTGACGTAGTCGGCGCTGGTGACCAGATAGGCCGGCGCGACGCGCTCGATCAGCTCGTTGATCTCCGGCGCGGTGAGCCGGTAGTTGAGCGGCACGTAGGGCACGTTGGCGTAGGCGGCGGCATAGATCGCCACCGGCGCCGCCGGACTGTTGACGTCGAGCAGGGCCACGTACTTGGCACCGCTGGCGCGGATCGCCGCGGCGGCATTGACCGCCGCCGCGCGCAGCTCGGCATAGGTGTAGCGGCTGTCGCCGGAGACGACGCCAATGCGGTCGCCGAAGGCTTCGGCGGCCATGTCGAGAATGGTGGAGATGTTCATGGGCGTGAGGGGTGAGGAGTGAGAGGTGAGGCGAAGAGGAAAGGGTGCCGCGTCGGCGGTGTGGTCTGCCGTTACGCCTCCCGCCTCACCCCTCCCGCCTCACGATCCGTCAGTCCGAAGACGGCAACTGCTTGGCCTGCTTGATCTCCAGCGCCACGCCGTCGAGCGCCAGCGAGCCCTTGCCGCCCTTGGTGCAGAGCAGTTCCAGCGACTCGTCGGCGTTGACGTAGCGCTTGCCGATCAGCGTCTCGCCGGCCTGCGCCGGGTCCAAGGTGCCACCGCCGGTGGCGGTCGGGGCGATCATGTCGGCGCCGCCGCAGCTCAGCGCGTACTCGCCGGCCGGGGCCTTGATGACCATCACCTGGGTATCGCAGACCGCGCTCTTGAAACGCCCGCCCGCCTTCAACACGGTTTTCGCCATGTGCAACTCCTCCTATGAATGGCGGCGATTGTGGCAGAGCGCGGCCGGCTCAAACCTCGTCCAAATGGGCCAGCACCGAGCGCGCCCAGGCATCCAGACGCCGGTACAGCGCATGGCGCGAGGCGAACAGGAAGTGGCTATGCCCGGCCTCCGGCTGGATAAACAGCGTCACGTCCGGGCTCCGGGTGAAGGCGGTGGGCACCTGGTGCGGATCGCCAACCATGTCGCGCTCACCGATGCCGAGAAACACCGGCACCCTGAGCTCGGCCGCCTCCGGCGCGATGTTGCCCGGCACCATCGAGAAGAACGCCGGCACCGGCAGCAGCGGCGCGCGCGCCGCCTTGATCGCCTCGACCCCGCGCGGATCGGCCTTGGCGCCCGCAAAGATGCTGTTGGAGGTCGGCGAGCCCTTGATCTCGGGGTAGTCGCTCACGAACATCTTGCGCGCCAGCGGCACCAGTTCGGCGCGCACGGCGGCGACCGACTCGGCGGCCAGCTCCTTCACCCGCGGGCTGACGTATTCCGGCAGTCCGCGGCTGGAGAAACCCAGCACCGCGACGGCCGCATGCTGGGCGTGCCCGGCCTGCTGCAGCACGGTGAACATCGCGCCCATCGAATGACCGACGCCGACGCTGCGCAACTGCGGCAGCGGCCCGAACTGCGGCAGCAGGGCGCCGCTACGCAATTGCTCCAGCACCTGGGCAGTGGCCTCGGCATTGGCCTGCATCACCCGCTCGGGCGTCAGCGCATAGCTGTCGGCGGGCTTGTCGCTGTCGCCGATGCCGGCGTGGTCGAGGGTGACGACGAGGTAGCCGCGCCCGGCCATCTGCCGGGCAAAGGAAAAACTCTGGTCGCCATCCGACGACTGCAGGTCGTAGTAGCGGCGCGACATGCCGCCGCCAGGCAGGCAGACCAGCACCACCGGCGGCGGCGCCAACTCGGCCGGAGCAAAGACCTCGGCAGCGATCCGCAGCGGCGCTTCGCCCGGCAACTGGACCGTGGTGGTCAGTCGCCGCGTCACCGTGGCCGCCATCAGACCGCCGACAACACCGCGCCCGCCATGCCGGAGGACACCAGCACGTTCTCCACCTTGCGCCGGGTCACCTGATTCACCGAGGTCCCGCGCACCTGGCGGACACCCTCGGCCATGCTGTTCATGCCGTGGATGTAGGCCTCGCCGAGCAGACCCCCGTGGGTGTTGGTGGGAATGATGCCGTCCAGCTCCAGCGCACCGCTCTTCACGAACTTCGCCGCCTCGCCCTTGCCGCAGAAGCCGAAGGCTTCCAGCTGCATCAGGAGGTGCGGGGTGAAGGCCTCGTAGAGCATCGCCGCCTGCATGTCCTTGGGGCCCAGGCCGGTCTGCGCCCACAGGCGCTTGGCGGTGCCCTGCGCCTCCGGCATCACCGTGAGGTCCTCGTGGTAGAAGTTGCTGATGACTTCCACGTTGTAGGGGATCGACTGGCAGGCGCCGGTGATCTTCACCGGCTTCTGACGCAAGTCCTTGGCGCGCTCCAGCGAGGTGACCAGGATGGCGACGCCGCCGTCGCTCTCCTGGCAGCAGTCGAGCAGGCGCAGCCAGGGTTCCTGGATCCACTTCGAGTTCTGGTGGTCCTCGACGGTGATCGGCTTGCCGTAGAACCAGGCCTTGGGATTGGTCGCCGCGTACTTGCGCTCCAGCACCGAGACATGCGCGAGGTCGGCATTGGTGATGCCGTAGGTGTGCATGTAGCGGGCCGCCTGCAGCGCGCCCCAGCTCGCCGGCGTCATCGCGCCGAAGGGAATGCACCAGAGCAGCGAGCCGGTGCCGTGGCCGCCGGTATAGCCCTGCATATTGGTCGGATTCTGGCCGAAGCGATATTGGCTGCGCTCGTTCATCGCGCGCCAGATCAGCACGTTCTTGCACAGGCCGGCGTTCACCACCGCCATCGCCTGGGCGATGGTCGCCGCCGCCGCCGCGCCGCCACCCGGGATGCGGGTGGTGTAGGCGAGGTCTTTCACCCCGAGGCAGCGGGCGAGACCAATCTCGTCGCTGTTATCGATGGTGAAGGTGATCATGCCGTCGATGTCGCGCGGATCGACGCCGGCGTCCTCGCAGGCGGACTTGGCACACTCGGCGGCGAGCTGCAGCTCGCTGCGGCCGGACTCCTTGGAGAACTCGGTGGCGCCGATGCCGGCAATGGCGGCTTCAGTAAAGGTACGAGCCATGTTTTCTATTTCCTTGAATGATGAGCGCGGCGGCCGCGCCTGAAGCCGCCGTTGTGAGCAGGGCCAAGGTCGCAGCGAGGAGCGGAGCCGTACTTAAAGTACGGTGAGCACCGCAGCTGCGAGATCGGCCCGCGCAGCAGGCGGATTCAGGTGCGGGGGCGGAAGACGTGGACCTTGTGCTTGTTCATGGTGTCTTCAAAGCCAACCTCGACCTCCATGTCCATCTTCATGTCCTCCGGCTTGATGCCGACGACGTTGGAGACCATGCGGATGCCTTCGGCCAGCTCGATCACCGCGACGACGGGCGCCTCGCGGAAGCCAAACGGTGGCGGGTGACGCGGGATGGTCCAGGACACCACCTTGCCGGTGCCAGCCAGCTGGACTTCCTGCCGGTTGAGGCTGTGGCAGTGCGGGCACATCGGCCGCGGCGGGAACACGAACTGGCCGCAGTCGCCACACTTCTGGCCGATGAACTCCTCACGGTCACAGGCCTCCCAGAACGTCTTGGCGTCGGGAGTGACGATGGGCGCGATGCGGATCGGCTTGGGTGCGGCGGGAGCCGCCGGGGCGCCCTCGGTGGGAGTGCTCATAGAGTCCTGGAGTGAAAGCGGAAAACCTCTGCGCCGTGCAGCTCGGGCGCCATGTCATCACGGTAGCGGGCGGCGAGTGACAACTGCCTGCCACAAACGGGTGAGTCGGTTTCCTCCTGACCTTGGCCAGCAGCGAGGCGTCGTCGCTGGGCATGCCGGCGGCAAGCTGCGACACTGCGGGCATGCCACCGGCAACGACTGAGCCCCCACCTTGAGCCGCCTGGATTTCCTGCGACGCTGGAGAACCCGAACCGTCTTCTGGGCGGGGGCCATTCTGGTCGGCTTGGTCGCGGTGGGGTTCGCCGAAGCCTGTGACTGGGCGCTGGAGACGCACGCCGAAATTCTCCGCCGCTGGCCCTGGTCGCCCATGCTGCTCACCCCGCTGGGCCTGGTGCTGGTCGCCTGGCTCACCGGCCGACTCTCCCCCGGCAGTCGAGGCAGCGGCATCCCCCAGGCCATCGCCGCGCTGGATGTGCAGGATGCCGAGCGTCGTGGCCAGTTGCTGTCGCTGCGCATCGCCTTGAGCAAGGTCGGGCTGACCGTACTGGGCTTGCTGGCGGGCGCCTCGCTGGGGCGCGAGGGGCCGACCGTGCACATCGGCGCCTCGATCATGGACGCCCTAGGGCGCTTCGCGCGCTTTCCCTACGAGTACCTGCGCCGCAGTCTGGTGCTGGCCGGCAGCGCCGCCGGCCTGGCCGCCGCGTTCAACACCCCCATCGCCGGCATCGTGTTCGCGGTGGAGGAAATGTCGCGCTCGCTGGAAGAACGCACCACCGGCACCCTGCTCACCGCCGTGGTGCTGGCCGGCGTGGTCAGCCTGGGGCTGCTGGGCGACTACACCTATTTCGGCAGCGCCAACGCCCAACTGCCCAACCTCAAGGCCTGGCTGGCGGTGCCCCTGTGCGGCATCTGCGGTGGGCTGGCGGGCGGCCTGTTCAGCCGCGTGCTGCTCGACTTAGGAGCGCGCCTCGCCCCGGTGATACGGAAACAACCGCTGCGGGTCGCCTTCCTGCTGGGCGTGGTGATTGCCGTTCTGGGCATCGTCTCCGATGGCAACAGCTATGGCACCGGCTACGAGCAGGCGCGCGGCCTGCTGACCGGCGAGTCCGACCCCGGGGTGCTGTTTCCCTTGCTCAAGAGTCTGGCGACGCTAGCCTCGTACTTCACCGGCATCCCCGGCGGCTTCTTCTCGCCTTCGCTGGCGACCGGTGCCGGCATCGGCGCCGGCCTCGCTCCCCTGGTGCCGCAGGCGCCGGCGGCAACCCTGGTGGTTCTGGGCATGGCCAGCTATTTCGCCGGCGTCACGCAATCGCCTCTCACCGCCGCGGTCATCGTCATGGAAATGGTCGACGACCACGCCATGGCGCTGCCGATGCTGGCGGCCACCTTCATCGCGCTGCTTTGTTCGCGCCTGTTTTGCAGAACCCCGGTGTACCGGGCGCTCGCGGCCAACTTCCTGGCGCCGGTCCAGGCCCCGCGCAAGGCCGAATCAGAGCGACAGGAAGCCGCGCCTAGGCCCTGAGCGGTCTCCTCCGCCTACTTCTTCTTGGCCTTGGCCGCCTTCTTCTCGGCCGGGGTCTTGGCCGGCTTCTTCTTGGTTTCCTTCTTGCGATCCATGCCCTTGCTCATGCGGATGGCTCCGGTTTTGTCGCCGAGGGTTCCGCGGTTTCACCGCGGGCCAGCTTCTTCAGGCGCTTTTCTTCCTGCTGCTTGTTTTTCTTCAGTTCCCGCTGCCGCTTGTCGAACTGGTAGTTGGGCTTGGCCACGGGAGCTCCGATGATTGGGTTGCACAGTGTAGGCCTTAAGACGCGCGGGCATCGGTTTTGACTCCCACGGCGCTGCTCACAGCCCTGGTTCCGGCTCCGGCGGCGCGCGGCTGGGCTCGGCCTTGGCCAGGGCCATCCAGGTAGCGAAGCCGAGTTTCAGCGGCCGCTTCGGTGCCAGCCTGGCGACTTCGATGCGGCTCTCGCCGGCGATCAGCACCCCGCACTCGGGCGGGATTTCGGCAGGCTCGGCGATGCCGGCCTGCAACACGTAGTAGCACTCGGCCGACAACGCGAGGTAGCCGGCGCGCTTGTCCGGCTTCTTGAGGTCGGAGAGCAGGTCGGCGCGGCGCACCTTGATCTCGTGCACCACCGGCTCGACATAGTCCTCCACCGTGGTGTTGCGGATCGAGTAGACATCCGGCCGCAGTTGCAGCCAGCTCTCTCCCGGCTTGGCCCGCAGGCTCAGGCCCCGGTAGGCGACGCGGCCCTGGCGCTGCATTTCCTCGGCAACGCGCTGCACCAGCGACTCATGGGCGTCAAAGGCGGCGCGGTTGCTGTCCAGCGTGCGAGCCAGATGCGCGATGCCGGCCTCGGTGACGCGCAGATACTCCTTGCCGCTCGGCTCCAACCGCCGCTCCAGCAGGCCGGCGGCCAGCAGCTCGATCTCCACCGTATCCAGGCAGGGCCAGCCGGCCGAGCGATACATCTGCCGCAGACGGCGATCGTGCGTGCGCGACAGCTTGTTCGGACGGGTCTCCCCCATGGCGCTCCTGGCTGCGACGGGCGAAGGCCAAGTGGGCTCGCGCAGACAGCGCATTTTGACTCATCCGTCGCGATCATCCGCTCCGGCCGCGCTCCAACAAAAAGACCCCCGCCATCCGGAGATGGCGAGGGCCTGCCGCCCCACTGCCAGAGGCGCGGGCTTAACCAGCCCCTCAGGCGTCGCTGCCGGTACGGACCAGCATGTTCAGCGAGAAGCTGCGGCCACTGACCGTGTTTTGGGTCACGGCCTCGATCTCCATCGCGAAGCCGACCTGACCACGCTTGGAGAAGTACACCGTCAGCGGCGCGCCGTCCGGCGGCGTCACCACCACGGTATTGCCGCTACCCAGCGCCCAGGTGCCACTGCCGCTGTCACTGCCATCCTCGTTGCGGGTTTCGGCAAAGCCACCGGCGTTGCAGTTACCGGCGTTATCGCAGCCAGTAGCCTGGCCGACATATCCAGTGGTTCTGTTAGTAGCGCTGTAGGTGAAGGTACCGCCGGTTTCGCTGGTCTTGGTAAAGGTGATGGAGGCTGTGGTGGAGCCAGAGCTGGACGCGAACAAACGGTCCGCCGTCTTGCCGCCGGTCGTCGATTCCAGAGTCACCATCTTGTAGCTGCCAACCAAATCGTCGGCGGTGACCGCGGAATCGATGCTCTCCAGCGCGGCCACCTTGGCCTCCAGCGCCGTCACCTTGGTTTCCAGGGCGGCGGCCTTGGTCTCCAGCGCGGTGGCGGCATTGACCAGGGCGGTGAAATTGGCGTTGACCTGCGCGGCGACTGCGGGCGTTCCGGCGGTGAAGGTATTGGGCACCGAGGCCGCCAGCGCGGCGACGCTGAAGGTGGACAGGGCGAGGAAACGAGTGATGTGCTTGTTCATGAAGGGGTTCTCCGAATTTGATAGTCGTGCTTGCCGCTTACTGCCAACGAACCTGGTCCCAGGTTCCGCCGTCCCATTGCAGCGGCGGCTTGTCCTCGACGTTGATATTCACGTCGTCGCTACCACTGCAACCGGCGATCAACAGGAGCGAGGCCGCGGCCAGTGCACTGGCCAGTAGCCGGGCGCCACGCGGGCGCCGCTGATGCGCCGCGAGAATCGCCAGATCCCTTGGCGACACGTTGTTACTTGACGCTTTTGTGTTCATAAATTCTCCGTAAAGCACCACATGAGTCGGCAGGGAACTGCCTGCTCTCGCGCAGGCCGTATCGGCATCTGGCCCGGCAAGAGTTCGAAATCACTATGAAGTCTCCCGGCCAGGCCGCACTTGACCCAGGTCAACGCGCCTTTCATCTCACCCCGAGACCAAGAACGGGTAGATTTGGCCTGGTCGCATCACCCGGTGCGCCGATGCAGGGGATGACCATGCCCGACCAACTGTCTGACAACCAACAGGCCTCATCGGAGGGCGCCGCCGGCATTCGCAGAGCGCAGTCCTGCGCGACCGATGCCCGCGACGCGGTGCGTGAGTTCCACGCCGGCGTGGCGCAGGCCGACATGGCGCTGGTGTTGTTCTTCTGCTCCAGCAGCTATGACCTGGCCGCGCTCGCCGAGGCCATGCAGCAGGCGTTCGCCGGCGTGCAAGTCGTCGGCTGCACCACCGCCGGCGAGATCGGCCCCGCCGGCTACCGCGACCACAGCCTGACCGGCGCCAGCTTCCCGGCCGGCAGTTTCAGCGTCGTCAGCGGCCTGCTGGAACAGCTGCAGCAGTACGAGATTCCCAAGGGCCTGGCCCTGGCCCAGACACTGTTGCAGAAGCTGGAGAGCCGCGCGCCGCAGGCCAGTGCCGACAATAGCTTTGCCCTGCTCCTGATCGACGGCCTGTCGGTACGCGAAGAGCCGGTGACCGGCACCTTGCAGAGCGCGCTCGGCCGCCTGCCGCTGGTTGGCGGCTCAGCGGGAGACGGCCTGAACTTCGGCCATACCCAGGTGTATTTCGAAGGCCGCTTCCACTCCGACAGCGCGGTGCTGACGCTACTCACCACGCCGCTGCCCATCAAGCTGTTCAAGACCCAGCACTACGTCGCCACCGACCAGCGCCTGGTGGTCACCGAGGCCGACTCCGCGCACCGCATCGTCAAGGAGATCAACGGCCTGCCGGCGGCGGGGGAATTCGCCCGTATGCTCGGCATCAGCGCCACCGATCTCGACCCGCTGCGCTTCGCCGCCTACCCGGTGGTGGTGATGATCGACGGCACCAACTACGTGCGCTCGATCCAGAAGGCGAATCCCGACGGCAGCCTGACTTTTTTCTGCGCCATCGAAAACGGACTGGTGCTTCGGCTGGCACGCGGCGTCGACCTGGTGGAAAACCTGGAGCAGGCGCTGGCCGGCATCAACGCCGCCATCGGCCGGCCGCAGCTGCTGATCGCCTGCGACTGCGTGCTGCGCAAACTGGAGATCGCGACCAGCCCGGTGAAAGGCCGCATCGTCGAGCTGCTGGAACAAAACCACACGCTGGGCTTCAACACCTATGGCGAGCAGTTTCACGGCGTGCATGTGAACCAGACGCTGGTCGGCGTCGCGATTGGCGCCGGCGCCGGCGCTGTGGGAGCGCGCGATGCCTGAGCCGGCAGCACCGCCAGACGCTGGCCACGAGCTGCTGGCGCTGAAGAGCGAGGTCGCCCGCCAGCAGAAGATCATCCGCGCGTTGATGGACCGCGCCGAGCGCAGCACCATTGCCCAGAGCTCCGACTTCAGCCTGTTCCAGACCACCATCCAGCTGGAGGAGAAAGTGCAGCGCCGCACCGCCGAGTTGGAGGCGGCGCTGCACGACAACGAGCGGATCAATCGCGCGCTGCGCGAGTCCGAGGCCAAGTTCCGCGGCCTGGTCAGCCAGTCGCTGGTGGGCATCGTGATCGTCGAGGGCGGCCGGTTTAGCTACTCCAACAGCAAGTTCAACGAGATGTTTGGCTACAGCGCCGAGGAGGCCCGCGCGCTGGGGCCACTCGATCTCGTCTGCGCCGACGACCGGCCACTGGTAGCCGAGAACATCCGCAAGCGGCTGAGTGGCGAGGTCACCCAGGTGCACTACCAGTTTCGTGGCCTGCGCAAGAACGGCGCGGCGATCGACATCGAGCTCTACAGCAGCACCATGGACATCGGCGGCCGGCCAACGCTGATCAGCCTGCTCATGGACGTCACCGAGCGCACCCGCGCGGCGCGCGAGGTGCAGTTGCTGCAAGAGCAGTTGCGCGAGCAGTCGATACGCGACCCGCTCACCGGCCTGTACAACCGCCGCTATCTGGAGGAAACCCTGAGCCGCGAGCTGGAGCTCGCCACGCGCCAGCACCATTCGGTGAGCGTGGTGATGGGCGATCTCGACCACTTCAAGTCGGTCAACGACCGCTACGGCCATCTGGCCGGCGACGAAGTGTTGCGCTACTTCGGCAAGCTGCTGCAACAGAGCGCGCGCGCCAGCGATATCTACTGCCGCTACGGCGGCGAAGAGTTTTTGCTGTTGCTGCCACAGATGAGCGGGGAGCTGGCGGTGGAAAGGGCCGAGCATCTGCGCCAGACCCTGGCCAGCACACCGGTGCCCTACGCCGCCGGGGTGATTCCGGTGACCGCCTCGTTTGGCGTCGCCGCCTTTCCCGGCAACGGCACCAGCGGCGACGATCTGATCGCCGCTGCCGACCAGGCGCTGTACGCGGCCAAGGAGGCGGGGCGCAACCGGGTCCACCTCTGCCGCGGGCCGGTCAGGGCCTAGGGTCGGCGCGCCGCGTCTGCGATCATGGCGCCGCGTCGGCGGCCAGTCGCTGGGCGCCCAACCTCGCGATGGCCCTGCCCCAAACCGGACGATTTCCACCTGTGAGCAAATACCGCGGCCCGCTGCTGACCCAAAGCACCCACGCCGCCCTGCTGACCGCCAGGGCGGCCGGCGACGCCAAGCTCGCGTGCTCGCTGGATCTGGGCCGCTCCGAGACCAGCGTCGAGGTCGGCGCAGATGGCTGGCGCTGGCAGGACCAGAGCTACCCCTACGCTCAGGCCTGCAAGGAACGCACGATCTATTGGTGGACCGGCGAGGGCTTTCAGCCGGTGGCCCGCTTCGGCGGCGGCGGGCTGATCAAGCTGGTGCCCACAGCCTGGGGGCCGCCGACCTTCGAGATCGACGGCATCAAGATGCTGCCGACCGCGCAGGTTTCGCCGTATGCGGATGCCGAGCGCAAGGTCGGCCTGATCGAGCCGCGCGGCAAGCGCATCCTCGACACCTGCGGCGGGCTGGGCTACTTCGCCGCCTGGTGCCTGCGCGGCGGCGCGCTAGAGGTGCTGTCCTTCGAGAAGAACCCGGACGTGATCTGGCTGCGCGGCCTCAACCCCTGGTCGCCCGAGCACGCCGACGGCGAGCACGGCGAGCCGGCGCTGCGACTCACCGAAGGCGATGTCGCCGAGCGGATCGCCGGCCTGCCCAGCGCCAGCATGGACGCCGCGCTGCACGACCCGCCGCGCTTCGGCATCGCCGGCGAGCTGTACTCGCAGGCCTTCTACAACCAGCTGGCGCGGGTGCTGAAACCGCGCGCGCGGCTGTTCCACTACACCGGCAGCCCCAACAAGCTGACCAGCCGCCGCGACGTCCCCCGGGAAGTGGCCGGCCGCCTGCAGAAGGCCGGCTTCAGCACCGAGCTGAATGGCGACGGGGTACTGGCGGTCAGGCTTTCCTCAAACCGCTGAGGCGGCGCGCCTACTTGCGCGCCAGCGGATTGGGCGTGGGCTCGGCGAGCTTGCTGAGCGTGTTGCGATCAGTGTGGTGAAACGGCTCGGTCTGGCCCTTGATCATCAGCACGGTGTCCTCCTCGTAGGACCAGGTGCCGTCGGCATCGACGCTGACCGCGATGCGGAACTCCACGGTGCGGAAGGCCTGCTCCAGAAACGGCGCGGAGCGGATGCCGAACGAGATGTCTTCGGCCGTCGCCCGCACCTCGAAGCGCCTGGCATCGGCAGCGGCCTGGCCGCTGGCCATCACGATCTGCCCACGGGGAATGGTGAGGGTGTGGATGACGGTGCCGGTGGCCGGCTCCCAGAGCCAGTAGCCCACCTGGTCGTGATAGGTCTTCACCTGCCCCGGCTTGACCACATGGGTGTGGTAGCGCAGGCCGTAGAGCAGCTGCGGACCATTGGTCTGCGGGTCGATGGGCTGCAACTCGATGCGCTCGACATAGGCCTGCTTCTTCGGGCCCTCGGCCTTGGGCTTCACGTCCAGACCGCGCGTGCCCTCCCAGATGCCCGCCATCCCGGTCAGCGGGCCGAGATTGCGCAGGGTGTCGACGTCGATGTCGGAGGGCTCGGTGTAGATGTCGCTGGGGAATTCGCTCATGGGTTCCATGTTTGAGGGGGAGCTGCCGCAGCCCCGGTGGGGGCTAGCTGGTGACCGCGAATGATAGCTTTGCGCCTCAGCCACAACCCGGAGGCAAGCCTGCGCAAACACGGCGAGCCCGCCGCGCTCCCGGCAGTGGAGCGGATCGGCTTGGCCGCCAACGCGGTGCCGGGATAGATTCCCCGTCGTCCACGCACCGGCGCGGTCTGGAGAGATTCGAGTTGAGCGATCTGATCGGCATCGGCGGCACCCTGCTGGTTGTGGGCACCGTGCTGCGGCTGTAGGTGCCCGCCATGCCCGGCCTGCAAGCCCTCCCCAACAGCCAGTGCCCGCTCTGCGGCGGCGCGAATCAGTGCGCGCCCGCGCGGGCGGGAACGCTGGATGTCGAATGCTGGTGTACCCGGGCGACGATCAGCCCTCAGGCGTTGGCCCGCGTGCCGGCGGAGTGGGTCAACCGCGCCTGCCTGTGCCCGCGCTGTGCGGCCGGTCTGCCGCCGCCGGACTCAAACTAGCGTGGGTGCCCGCGGCGCCCGATCTGGCGAGACTCCTGCCTGCCTTCAGCGCACCGCGATCTTGCGCGCCCGCATCAGCCAGCGGACCACACCCAGGTAAGCGTTGGGCAGCAGCCGCGCCAGGATGTCCTGCGCACGGCCGTCGCTGATGAAGATGCGGCCGGTGTTGCGCTGCACACCACGCAGGATGATCTGCGCCGCCTTCGCCGGTGGCGTGCCCTGCTGCAACATGCGGTGGAAACGCTCGGTGCCGCTGTTGTGGTAGTCGGCGTTGAGGGTGATGTCGGTCGCCACCGCGCCCGGATGCACGGTGTGGAAGCTCAGATTGTCGATGCCACGCAGGCGGTGCTCGGCCCGCAGCGCGTCGGTGAAACCGCGCACCGCGAACTTGGTGGTGCAGTAGGGCACCAGATAGGGCAAGGCCAGGATGCCCTGCGAGCTGGAGAGGTTGACTACCGCCGCCTCCGGCCGCTTCAGCAGATGCGGATAGCAGCGCTGGGTGGTGTGGATTACGCCCCAGTAGTTGATGGCGGTGATCTTCTCGAAGTCGGCCTCGCTGACCTCGCCGAAGGTGAGATCGCCCAGGGCGATGCCGGCGTTGTTGATGAGCAGGTCGATGTGCCCGTAGCGGGCCAGCACCTGCTCGACGAAGGCGTCGATGGCGCGCTTGTCGGCGATGTTCACCGTCGCGCTCAGGTAGTCGGCACCCAGCTTCTGCAAGGGCTGCTCGGTGGACTCCAGCTTGGCGATGTCGCAGAAGGCGACCTTGGCCCCCTGCTGCGCCAGCGCCAGCACCAGATGGTGGCCGATGCCGTTGCCACCACCGCCGGTGACGATGGCGACCTTGTTCTTGTAGCTCTTCATGCCGGCGCCCTCAGCGGCTCAATGTGGCGAGAAAGTCGCGGTAGATCGCAGCGCTCTCGGCCGGCTGCTCCACCGAGGGCATGTGGCCGATGCCTTCGCGGATCACCAGCGTGGCCTTGGGCAGGCCAGCCGCCCAGACCTGGGCGCTGCTGACATGGATGAGGCGATCCTGATCGCCCCAGAGCACCAGCGTCGGCGCGGTGATTTCGGCCAGGCGCGAGTCCAGCCAGTCGCGGTCGTAGAAGCCGCGGAAGATTTCGGTCAGCTCGGGGCGCCGCTGCTGATAGCTCTCGGCCATCGAAGCCAGCACGATGCCGGGCAGCCAGGGCGGCTGCGCCATGGTCATGGCGTAGAACTCGTCGAACTCGGCGCGCGAGTGCACCTCGAAAGGATTGCGCCCCGCCTCCAGCATCCGCCCCATGTCGCTGGGCTCGGGCGAGTGGACGCCGGCGGCGTCGATCAGGCCGGCGCTCAGCGTGCGCTGCGGAAAAGCCAGCGCGAAGTGCGCGGTGATGAAGCCGCCCATGGAATTGCCGGCGATGTGCGCGCGCTCGATGTGCAGGCTGTCGAGCATCGCCGCCACCCGCCGCGCCTGCGCCGGCGCGCTGTAGTCGAGGCCGGTCACGAAGCCGGTGTCGCCGTGGCCGGCGAGGTCGGGGACGATCACCTCGTAGCGGTCGAGCAGATGCCTGGCGAAGCGCACCCAGACCTGCTTGTCGGCGCTGTAGCCGTGCAGCAGCACGATGGTTTCGCGGCCCGGCTGCGTGCCGCCGCGATAGACGCTGAAGGTCACGTCGCCGGCGGCGATCTGCTCGCGGTGGAAGCCGGACAGGCGCGCCTCCAACTGGCCGCCGTCGTGGTAGATCCAGTGGCCGAGCGCGGGATAGGTGACCGCGATGGCGATGGCCGCCACGACGGCAAGGCCGGCGGCGACGAGAGCGAGCGTGCGCTTCATGTTTGGATTCAGCCCTGTGTGCGGTCGGTGGAGTTCAGCGCGCGGCTGGCGGGATAGTCGCGGGCATCCAGCACCCCGCCCATGTCGTGCCAGACGATGGGATTGAGCCAGCGCAGCGGCAGCAGCTTGGAGCCCAGCCAGATCTTGAAGGAGTCCTTGCCATAGACGATGCGCGGCTGGCGGCGACGGATGCCCTGGATGACGTAGCGGACGATTTCTTCCGGCGGCGTGGAAAGGTATTTCTTCTTGAACGCCTGGGTGTGCTCGGCGCGGGTGATGTTGGTGTTGATGCCGCCCGGGTGCACCAGATGCACGCTCACCGGGCTGCCCTGCAGTTCCACCATCAGCGCCTCGGTGAAGCCGCGCACCGCAAACTTGCTGGCGCAGTAGTCGCTATTGCTGGGCGTGCCGATCAGGCCGAAGACGCTGGAGACGTTCACCAGCGCGCCCTCGCCGTTGGCCAGCAGTTGCGGCAGGAACACCTGGCTGCCGTGCAGCACGCCGTAGAAGTTGATGCGCATCACCCGCTCGAAGGTGGCCAGCGGCGTGGCCCACATTGGCCGGCCGGAGCCCTCGATGCCGGCATTGTTGATGACCACATGGGCGTTGCCGAGCGTGGCCTGCACTTCGGCGGCGAAGCGCTCCATCGCCGCGCGGTCGGAGACATCGAAGACGCCGAGATGCACGCGCAGGCCCGGCACGCCGTTGAGCAGGGCGCGGGTCTCGTCGAGCGCGGCGGCGTCGTAGTCATTGAGCGCCAGACGCGCGCCGAGCCGGGCGAATTCCAGCGCATAGGCGCGGCCCATGCCGGAGCCGGCACCGGTGATGACGACGGTCTTGTCCTGAAAGTGTTTCATGGCGCGGCCTCAGGCAAAGCGGTGGTGCTTGGGCTTGAAGTGCGCCGCCAGCCAGCGGTAGGTGAAGCTGAAGCCCGGGAACATGGCGATGACGTGGCCGCTCTTGCTCTGGTACCAGCTCCGGCAGCCGCCGGCCTTCCACACGGTTTTCTCCATCTCCGAATGGATCATGCGGGTGTACTCGGCCTCGGCCTCGGGCTTGACCTCGATGGACTGCTTGCCCGACTGCTGTAGGCGTTTGAGGCTGTCGAGGATGTAGTTCATCTGCGACTCGATGATGAAGATCGCCGAGGTGTGCCCGATGCCGGTGTTGGGGCCGGTGACTACGAAGAAGTTGGGAAAGCCGGGGATGGCCGTGCCCAGGTAGGCGCGGGGGAATTCCTCCCAGACCTTGGCCAGCGACTGCCCACCCTTGCCGAGCACCGGATAAGAGATCACGCCGTCGGTGGCGTCGTAGCCGGTGGACCAGATGATGAGATCGACATCCACCTGCTCGCCCTGCGCGGTGCGGATGCCGCTGGCGTTGATCTCGGCGATGCCGTCCTGCTTGTCGTGCAGCTTGACGTTGGCGCGGCTGAGCGCCGGATAGAGCGTGCTGGAGAGGATGATGCGCTTGCAGCCGATGGTGAAGTCCGGCGTGAGCTTCTGGCGCAGCACCGGGTCCGGCACCTGGGTGGCGAGATGCTTGCGCGCCACCCGCTCGGCAACCACGTTGAGCATGGTCTTGGAGTACTTGAAGCCGATTACTCGCGTCTCCAGCCCCCAGTAGATGGCCCAGCGCAGCAGCTTGTGCAGCGGCTTGAAGCCCAGCAACCAGCGCTCGAAGCCGCTGAAGCGGCGATCCGGCCGCGGCAGCACCCAATGCGGCGTGCGCTGAAACACATGCAGCGCGCCCACCTCGCCAGCAATGGCCGGGATCACCTGCGCCGCGCTGGCGCCGCTGCCGATGATCGCCACGCGCTTGCCGCGATAGTCATAGTTGTGGTCCCAGGCATTGGTGTGAAAGCTCTTGCCCTGGAAGGAACCGCGGCCGGGGAAGTTGGGGATCACCGGCGTGCTCAGCGGGCCGGAGGCATTGATGAGGATCTGCGCCTCGAAGGTCCCCGCCGCCTCGGTCTCAACGATCCAGCGCTTGCGCTCCTCGCCCCAGTGCACCTGCCGCACATTGGCGTTGAGCGTGGTCTTGTCGCGCAGGCCGTGCTTGTCGATCACCTCGTTGGTGTAGCGCTGCAACTCGTCCTGCTCCACGAACATCTGCGACCACTGGTAGGGCTCGCTGGATATCGAGTACAGCGGCGACTGCACATCCACCGCCGCGCCCGGATAGCTGTTCTGGCACCAGGTGCCGCCCATGAAGTCGCGGCGCTCCAGGATGCGGAAATCATTGATGCCCTGCTCCAGCAGGCGGATGGCGGCGCACTGCCCGCCGAAACCGCTGCCGATGATGACGACCTTGTACGCCTGCATGCGCTCCTGCTCCTCGATGAGCCCCGAGGGGCCGTTTATGTGATGACAATGGACATCACTTTATTTCTGATGACGCATGTCGTCAAATAGCCGCATGGCGACACCCACGGAATCCACCGAGCCCGGCCGCACCTACGGCGGCGAAACCGCCGCCGACCGGCTGGCGCGCCAGCGCCGGCAGTTTCTGGACGCCGGCCTCACCCTGTTCGGCAGCATCGGCTACCGCGCCACCACCGTGCGCCTGCTGTGCAAGCAGGCCGGCCTGATCGACCGCTACTTCTACAAGAACTTCAGCGACACCGAAGAGCTGCTGGCGGCGATCTACACCGAGTCCATGGACCAGATTCAGGCCGAGGTGATGGCCGCCCTCGCGGCCGCCCTGCCCTCCGGCGACACCGAGCGGATTGTCACTGCCGGGCTGGATACCTTCTTCAAGGCGTTTGAGAACGCCCGCGTCGCCCGCGTCTGCTGGCTGGAAGTGCTGGGCGTGAGCCCGCGCATCGACGCGCTCTACACCCGGCGCATCGAGCAGTTCACCGAACTGCTGATCTCGGTCGCCCAGCGGCTATTGCCGCGCTGGCCCGCCTCCGACGACGAGGCCCACTACATCGCCATGGCCCTGATCGGCGGCGTCACGCAATCCGCCGCGCACTGGCTGCTGAGCGACTACCGGGCACCGAGGAAGGTGTTGGTGACGGCTAATGCGCTGCTCTTGCGGAGCACGATGGGGGCGTTGGGGTAGCGGCACGTCTGCTTGGCCTGGTCACCAGACACACTTATGCCTAGACGACTGGAAAGTGCCATTTGTAGGCATTTTTGAACGACGGCTTTGGGGCCAAGAGATTGAGCTGTTGCGCAGTCAGTTCCATGCTACGAGCCGATTGGCTGGCGATTTTTTTGCGGCATAACATCTTCCAACTTTGTTGCACAATGAAATCTGTAAATCCCAGCCGATTTCAAACATGTCTTGATGGTCAAGGTGTCTGACATTTCTGATAACGCACAAGGAAAGCCATGACGGACGAAGCACAACTGCCGCTGGGCGACAGCGCGCGTGAAATCCTCGTTGACCAGCAGATAGAGGAATTGCAGAAGATCACGGATTACGAAATTAAGGAGTGGCCTATCGGCGTGCTGGTGGAAAAATTCACCAGTGGCCGTGAGACCGATGAGTCGGAAATCTTTATTCCAGACTACCAGCGAGAAATGGTCTGGACACCCAAGCAGCAGTCCCGCTTCATCGAATCGATCCTCATCAAGCTGCCGGTTCCCTTCATCTTTGCAGCCGATGTCGGGCAAGGCGATCGGGAAGGTAACCTGGAAATCATCGACGGATCTCAGCGCATCAGAACCCTGGATAATTTCCTTTCCAACAAGCTTGAGCTGGTTGGTCTCAAGAAGCTCACCCAGGCTATCGGCATGCGGTTTTCCGACTTCAGCAAGCCGCGGCAACTGCGATTCAAGCGAACTACCGTTCGCGTCATTGAGTTAACCGAAAAGGCTGATGAGGATGCACGTCGCGAAATGTTCGACCGCCTGAACTCTGGAGGCACGCGGCTCACAACCATGGAAGTCCGGCGCGGTGTAGAGGATGGGCCTTTCATGGCCTTCATCACCGACTGCGCTGCCAACGCAGATTTCAAAGCACTCGTCCCACTGAGCGAACGCAACGCAAAGCGCAAGGAGTACGAAGAAATTGTCCTACGGTACTTCGCCTATCTCAACAACTACCAAGGCTTCAAGAAGAGCGTTGAAGACTTCCTGACCGAATATCTAAAAAGTAAGAACGGGAATTTCCCTGATTCTGACAAGAAAGCCATGCTTGATGAATTTACCCGGATGCTGAGCTTTGTATCGCAGCACTTTCCAAGCGGCTTCAAGCGTGTTGGCTATAACACCGTTCCGCGCATCCGATTCGAGGCCATTGCGGTTGGTGTCTCTCTCGCATTGCGTACAAATCCAGACCTTGCGCCGGGTGACATCAGCCAATGGTTGGACAGCGATGCATTCATCAAACACACCCGCTCAGACGCGAGCAACTCACGGCCAAAGCTCGTTAATCGCATCCATTACGTGCGCGACAACTTACTGGGCACGACATTCGTAGAAGACCCAGACACCGCCGAGGTTGAGGCCAGTGCCAACGCCGATTCGCCGCCTGACCCACCTGAGGAAGAAGGGAACCCGTCGCAACCGGGACTCTTTTAATGAGCCAGGTTCAGCTTACAGACGATCTTTTGAAGCAGAGAAGCCTTGAAATATCAGCCTACCTGGACTTCCTGAAAGTGGCTGTTGAACGACGGGCGATGCTCAGCGCAAAGGATGGTGAGCTGCAACTGCCATTGACCTTGGAACTCACACACACCCTCAAGGCGAACCTAATCCTACTGCTTTACAGCGCCATGGAGGCTACGTTGGTCCAGCTACTCGACGAGATGCATGATGCTATAGGTGCCAACTGTTCCAGCGCGGATGCTCTCAATGCACAGTTGCTCCGCGTGGTTTTGAAAGCCGTGAAGAAAGACTCCAAATCCACGGTGCTGTCCTCGGCTTCCCCACTTCACACAAGCCTGTTCCGGTATTGGATGGACGACTGGAAGGGCCGAACCTCAGGCAAGGATAAACGCATCGACGGCATTTCTGGCAGCGTCGACAGTTTGGTTTTTTACGAGCAACTGAAGAAATTTGGCGTGGTGGCCCAGACCCCCAACGACCGCCCGCCCGCGCATCTGACGGACGCAGCTCTTCAGAAGGTCAAGACCAACCGAAACGAGTTGGCCCATGGAGAAAAGAGTTTCACCGATCTAGGCCGAAACCTCGCCGTCTCAACCCTGGAAACCGATTCGTTGGCGGTGTTCGACACTCTGCGAAAAATTGCTGCCGAGGTCGATAACTACCTGCAGGGCCGACGCTACCTGGCTCAGCCGCCCACTGCTGTTACAGCGCCAGCCGAGGCCCGCACTGAGGCATGAAGGGCCCTAGCTACCGCCTCGCCCAGCTTTGGCGGGACGGCATTGCCGATCAGTCTGGCGACCGTCTTGATCGACACCGCTTCGCCGTCGCGGGTGAAGCGGTAGGCTTCCGGAAATGACTGGAAGATTGCCGCTTCCCGCAAAGAGATGGCCCTGTCCTGCTCAGGGTGCCCGAAGCGCCCATTGCCGTACCCGTTGCACAGAGTCGTCATTGTGGGCGCGGGCTTATACCACTCCATGCGGCCATACACTCCGGCAGAGTGTTTGCCGCTTTCGCGTTGATGACAGGCGGCCACCAATTGTTCAGGCCAGTCGCGCCAAGTGCCCCCCGGCTTGCTTGCTCGGATACGCGCACGATTTAGCTCTGAAAGGGTCGAAGCAACGTGCAGGGGGTCGCTTTTGCAGGATTCACCATCCTTGAGCTTCTTGAGATGTCCCACTGCTTGACGCACCGTCACCCAGTTCTCGGCCCCCTTGTGGGTTGGCTCCGGCACGGCTACTGGGCCAAGTCGGGAGGCCACCAGCACCAGTCGCTTTCGGCGCTGAGGTGTTCCGTAGTCGGCAGCGTTGACCACTGCGTAGGCCACCTGATACCCCCCCCGCATTAATGCGCGCAGAAAGTTCTTGAAAGGCTGCGCCTGCTGCAAGCGAGGTACGTTTTCCATGGTGACGAGGTCCGGCTGGCTTTCCTCCACCAGCCGGGCGAACTCACTGAGCAACCGCCATTTGGCTTTGTCGACAGTAGCGGTGTTGGCATAACTGGAAAACGGCTGGCATGGCGCACATCCGGCCAAGAGCCGCACGACGCCTGGCGACCACAGCGCATTCAGCTCTTCGCCGTTAACTGTTGCGATATCTCGCAACAGAAATTTGGCACCTTCGTGATTTGCTTCATAGGGGTACTGGCACGCCGGGTCTACGTCGATTCCAGCTACTACGCGAACTCCTTCGGCCCCAAGCCCATACGAAAGGCCGCCGACACCGCAAAAGAGGTCAACCCCTTCAATTACGAGCGACATGGATCACGTTAGAACTAATTTCTGCAGACATCTTGACCTGATATTTTTGCATCTTCGCAGTTAACTTTCGAGTCGACCGACGGCTAGGCTACGCAATCGGATGCGTTGATGCCTAACTCAAGCAAGACGAAGAACCTGAAATCGTTGTTACGCCGATTCAACGCTGTGGAGCCACTTGGAGGGCCCCAAATAGTCGACCACCAGTGCTGACCGGCAGCAATCGCTGGATCGCGGTGGTTTGGGCTACCAACCCTCTGGACGTCCGTCATCCGGCGCTAATTTCGATGGCACCTATGGTAGCAGCAGGCTGATGGCTACCTGCCCCCTCGCAACCACGGCAGAGATACAAAAAAGCCCCCGCAGCTCACACCGCGAGGGCTTCTCTTGCAGCAAGTCCGCCTTACTTCTTCGCCGACTCCTGCGCCAGCATGCCCGCCATGCCCTGCTTGGGTGCTTCCTTGCCGGCAGCACTCGGCGCCGGGCGCGGAGGCATGCGGGGCATGCCGACGAAGCCGATGGCCATCTGCTCTTCCATGGTCTTCACTTCGTCTTCGCTGTAGCCGAGGCCGGCGAGGATTTCCTTGGTGTGCTCGCCCACCAGCAGCGGCCGGCCCTGGATCACGCCGGGAGTGTCACTGAGGCTGAATAGCAGACCAATCTGGTCGAGCTTGCCGACCACCGGATGCGGGTAAGACACCACCAGCCCCTGCTTCTGGAACTCGGGGTTGTCGTGCAGGCGGCGCGAGAACTCCTCGTCGACGATCTCTACCGGCACGCCGGCGGCATCCAGCTCGGCAAACCATTCGGCGGCGGTCTTGGCCTTCATGCGGCCGTCGATGAAGGCGGCCAGCGCGGCGTCGTGCTCGGCACGCGCCTCGGGCGTGGCGAACTGCGGATCGACCGCGAGCTTGGGCGCGCGCAGCACGGTGAACAGCTCGTCCCAATGGCTCTGCTCGACCAGCACGAAGCACAGCCAGCGTCCGTCCTTGGCCTGGTAGAGGCGATGGCCGGCGGAATAGCCCAGCTGATCGCCACCGATGCGCGGGCGGGCAAAACCCTTGCCCTCGGGCGTGGCCACCGCGTAGCTGGTGTTGAGCAGCGCGGCATTGATGATGGAGGTATCCACAAACTGGCCTTCGCCAGTGCGGTCGCGATGGTAGAGCGCGTTGATGATGGCGGTGGCTGAGAGAAAGCCGTTGCCGGTGTCGCCAAAGCTGGTGAAGCTCCACAGCGGCCGGCCGACTTCGCCATGCGCGCCGGGACGCGCCATGCCGCCATCCTCAAACTGGATGCCGGAGAGGCAGGCGCCGGTCTGGTCGTTGCCGGGCAGGCCGGCGCGCACGCCGCGCTCGAAGCCGCGCGAGTGGGCGTAGATGAGCTTGGGGTTGATCTGCTTCAAGCTCTCGTAGTCGATCTTCAGGCGCTCGGCGGCGTCGTAGCGCATGTTGTGCTGCACCACGTCGGCCTGCTTCACCAGGTCGAGCAAAATCTTCATCGCCCGCGGGTCTTTGAGGTTGAGCGTGATCGACTTCTTGCCGCGGTTGGCCATGTAGGCGATGTGCACGCGGTGCCAGAACAGATCGAACAGGCCGTTGATCTTGATGACCGTGGCGCCGAGATCGCTCAGCAACTGCGTGCCGAAGGGGCCGGCGATGGCGAGGCCGAGATCAAGTACCACCACGCCTTCCAGCGGCGACTTGATCTGCTTGCCGGCGTTGGCGGCAGCGGTGGCGGCCTTGGCCTCGGCGAGAATCTTCGCCGCCTCGGCCTTCACCTCGGCGGTGTTGGCGCCGGCAGCGACCGGGGCGTGGCCGGGCTTGCCCTGGGTCTTGCTCATGTTGAAGGCATTGCCGACGGTGCGGATGCGGCCCAGCACCGGGTCCTGCACCTCGGTAACGCAGCCGTCTTCCACGAAGGCGTTGTCGGCCAGCGACTCCTCGATGGAGCGCACCGGCTGCATGGTCATCTCGGCGGTGGCGGCGGCCTGCACCCAGTCGGCGACCGGGAACTTGGCGACCGCCTCGGCGAGGATGGGCTGGTAGTGCGACATCACCAGAATCTCTTCCGGGCCGGTGCCGAAGCGGTCCGGGTCGTTCTGCACGGTGAGGTCGGGCGAGGCGTTGAGCGTGTCGCCCTCGGCGGCCTGCAGGATGAAGCGCGGGTTGGGCACCCAGTTGTGCAGCCACTTGCCGTCCTTGGCCTGGAAGTGACCCTTGGGCGACTTGCAGTTGAGGATCCAGGTATCAAAGCCGGGGGCATCCGGCTTTTCGGCGCGCTGCCAGACGCCGGCGGCGCCGGCCAGGGCACCAGCCAGCAGCGAGGTTTCCACCCACTGGCCACGGCCGGTCAGCTCGCGCGCGCGCAGCGCGGCGGAAATACCCAGGCTGGCGTTGAAGAAGGCGCCCAGGCTGGGCCAGTGCGAGGCCACGAACAGCGGGCCTTCGCGCGGCGCGCCCTGCACCCAGTCCTGCGGGATTTCGAGATCGGGGAAGGGATCGGGCAGACCGCTGATGTGGTTGAGCGCGCCTTCCGCCCAGCCGCGCTGCTCGAACATCAGGCCGGTGCGCGCCTGCACTAGGGCATCGTAGGCCGGGCGCTGAGCCAGCTCGCCTTCGCGACCGTAGCCGGTGATCGAGCAGTACACCAGGCGCGGGTTGAGCTTGCTGAGCGTGGCGTAGTCGATGCCGAGCTTGGCAGTGGTGCCCGGCGAGTAGGACTCCACCAGCACGTCGGCGACCTGCGCCAGGGCCAGGAAGGCCTTTTTGTCCTCGGCGTTCTTCAAGTCGAGGATGGCGCTGCGCTTGCCGCGCTGCCAGACGTGATAGCCGAGCTGGTTGCGGTAGGGATCGCCGCCGGGCGGTTCGATCTTGGTGACCTCGGCGCCGTTGTCGGCCAGCAGCATGGTGGCCATCGGGCCAGCGATGCCCCAGGTCAGGTCGAGGACTTTCAGTTTTTCGAATACGGCGGACATCTGTATCTCCGTGAGGGTTGAGGCGTGAGGCGTGAGGTGAGGGCTGAGCTGCGGCTGCGCCTCACCCCTCACGCCTCACGGATTTCAAAGCGCAAAAGTCTTCAGTGCGTTCTGGCTGACGATCTTCCGGCGGTCGGCTTCGCCGATACCGGCCTCGGCGCACTGGCTGATCACCTGCGCCTGGGAGTTGGGCCAGCAGGTGGCGGGGTGCGGGAAGTCGGTGGACCAGTACAGGCAGTCGGCGCCGAAGTAGTCGTAGAAGGTCTTCAGGCCCTTGGGCTCGTACATGAAGGTGGCGCCGCACTGCTGGCGGAAGGTGTCGCTGGGTTTCTGCTTCACGCCCGGAAACTGGTAGTGCATATCCATGCGCGGGTCGAGCAGGGTTTCGAAGAACCAGGGGATCCAGCCCAGGCCGGGCTCGACGAACACCACCTTCATCTTCGGGTACTTCTCCAGCGTGCCGGTGAGTATCCAGAAGCACAGCGTCTCGGCCATCGGCGCCCAGGGCAGCGCGGTGAAGATGCCCTTCTGCGGCGTCGGGTCACGGCGGAACACGTCCCAGAGATCGGCCTTGAGGTCGAGGTGGTTCATGATCGTCAGCCCGGTCTCCTCGATGGTCTTCCAGAGCGGGATGTAGCGCGGATCGTGAAAATCCGGCAGGCCGAGATCGGCCGGGAACGGCGTGAGCTGCACGCAGCGCGCCTTGTTGTCGCGCGCCAGGCGGGTGACTTCGCGCACCGCGAAGTCGATGTCGATCAGCGGCAGCTGATAGGCGCAGAGCAGACGGTCAGGGCTGTGCGCGGCAAAGTCGCGCATGCTGTCGTTGTAGCCCTTGAAGACTTCCTTCCAGTCGCTGCCCATCAGCTGCGGCGTGCAGATCTTGGCGCCGCCCAGCTCGGGAAAGATCACCTCGGCCTCGACGCCATCGCGGTCCATGGCCTTGAGCTTGTCGGCGGGGTTCTTGTAGCCGGGGTCGTTGGAGGCCTCGGGGTCGACGAAGTCTTCCAGATGCAGCTGCGGCTGGCCGCCGCGCAGCACCTTGGCGGCATAGGCCTCGGCCTTGGCGCCGGCCTCGTCCCAGACCGCGTGCAGCTCGCGGCGCAGGCGCTGCTTGATCCAGTCGTTGGTGAAGTAGACGTGCGAATCGGCGGAAACCAGGCGTTCCTTGATAGCGGCGGTCATCGGGGCTCCTCCAGACTGTTTTGGGGTTCTGGCGGCACGGAGCCGCGGCAACCGATCTGGCGGCTGCCGCCCGATTACAACGGCCGCGCTCCCCAGGCACCTGCCTCAAATGGGTGAGACTCACCAGCCCGATGAAACCGCGGCGCCAGGCTCCAACCGGGCGCCGCGGGCGTTGCCTTAGTTACCGCCGCGGCGCACGCCGTCCAGGGTGAACTCGTTGGCACCCGGCTCGCGACGGTTGAAGCGTGCCGAAGTCGGCTCCTCGCTGGTGATGTTCTCGGCGCTGTAGGCGCCCGATTGCAGGTCTTGGTAGAAGCTGGCGTTGAGGTAGTAGAACTTGCCGTCGTAGGCATAGGCGGCGCAATTGCTCACCACCCGCCAGAGCTGGCCGCGGGTGTCGTAGTTGTCGGCCAGCAGCGACTGCCAGGAGTCCTCCTCCACGTAGAAGCGGCGCTTGCCATAGACGTGGCGGGTGCTCTTCTTGAGCGTGCCCTCCACCACCCACACGCGGCGCAGCTCCCAGCGGATCAGATCGGGGTTGGGGTGACCACGGGTGCTGATGACGTCGGCATAGCGGGTGGCCGGGTCTTCCAGCCGGTTGGTGTGGAAGGGCACGTAGATTTCGCGGCGGCCGATCAACTGCCAGTCGAAGCGCTCCGGCGAGCCGTTGAAGCCGTTCTGCTCGTCCACCACGCGCGGGCCGGTGGGCATCGGGTAGTCAAAGCCGACATCCGGCGACTTGCGCAGGCGCCGCGAGCCGGGGTCGTACTGCCAGGCCTGACGCGGCGCGCCGACAAAGTCGAAGGTGTTGACGGTGTAGGAGATCTTGCCGGCGTCGCGCGGTGGCGCCTTCTGCACGCTGATGCTCTGCGAGTAGATGCCGTCGTCCCAGTGCGCGCGGTCGTCGCCCTTCTGGTAGCGGTTGTAGGCGGCCAGCGTGGTGCGCGACCAGCCAACGCTGCCACCCGGCTGCACATAGGCGCCGACATTGGGCGCCTCGTACATCCAGGCCGAGGCGGTGGTCATGATGTTGAACACCACCTCGATGCCGGTCTTGGGGATCGGAAACGCCGGGCCGCCATAGGCGCCCTTGAGCGTCAGACCGTCGTTGGAAAGCTTGGCGCCGGTGGCGTTGAGGCGGACGTTTTCGTTGAGCTGGTCGCTGTAGCGGAAATCCCGATGGGTCGCGTACACCGGCATCCGGTAGCTGGTCGGGTACTTGGCGAACAGCGCCTTCTGCCCCTCGCTCAGGCGGTCCTTGTAGGTTGCGAGGTTCTGGGCGGTGATGACGAACAGCGGCTTTTCGCCGGGATAAGGGTCGGCGTTGCGCTTGCCGTCGTACTTCACCTGCGGCGGCGCGCCCAGCCACTGGCCGCTCCAGGCAGGGATGCTGCCATCGGCATTGCCGGCCATTTCGGCGCCGGTCGGAGTCAGGGTCTTGCCCAGCTGCGCCGCTTCTTCGGCGCTCACCGCCGCCTGCGCGGCCGGCAGCAGCGCGAGGCATAGCAGGCTGGCCAGCAGAGTGCGGCGGCCCGGATGTAGTTGAAGCATGTGGATTCTCCTAATGCAGGAAATCACTGAGCGGCCCTGGGGCGGCTCAGAAGCTGTACTTGGCGCTGAAGGCGAGATTGCTGCGGTCGGCCAACGAGCGATTGATGGGGTCGGGCGTGCCGTGATAGCCGTTGTAGGCCAGCTGCAGCTCGAGGTTTTGCAGGTACTTGAAGCCAAACCCCAGGCTGTAGCGCTTGTCGGCCGAGCCGGTGAGGCTGCCCAGCGCACCGCCGATGGCCGACTTGCCCTTGAAGGCATTGGCATGCACCAGCGAGACGGTCAGATCCCAGCCCGGCAGCACCTGCTGATAGCCGAACTGCGCCAAGAACTGGTAGGCGCCGGCACTGTCGCCATTGCTGGGCTGGTCGTAGGTGGTGCCACCGACGGTCAGGGCCTGCACCTCGGTCAGCTCCACCCAGGAGGCCTCGCCGACCAGGGTCAGCGTGTCCCACAGCGAGGTCGGCAGTATCAGCCGGGTAAAGCCGAGATTGGCCTGCACCGCGTCGCCGCGCCCTGGAGTGGCGCTGGGGGCGTTGATGCCGATGCCGGCGTCCTGGCGATAGCTCACTTCGCCGGTCAGCGCGGTGCCGAACAGCTGCGTGGAGACGCTGGTGCCGAACATCTGGATGTCGTCGGTGTAGGCGACGTGGTACTGCGCCGGTACCGGCACGAACACGCCGGGGGCGACCTGGATGGCGGTGTAGTCCAACTGCACGCCGACCGGATTCTTGTCGCTGTACTGCAGGTAGTAGAGCCCGGCCTCGGTGGCCTCGCCGAACAGGAACTTGGTGGAGACGCCCCACTGGCCGTCATCGCCAGGTGCGAGGTCGGCACCGCGCGGCACGCGGTCGGCGCCGAACGGCGCCAAGGCCGGCACCAGCAGCACGCTGGCACCCGGCCCCACTACGTCGCTGCCGCTGAAGTAGGCGCCGGGCGGGTTCAGCTCGGTGCCCTTCCACTGCCATTGCCAGTAGCTGGCCACGCTCCAGCGCGAGGTCAGGCCCCATTGCGCGTAGACCTGCCCGACCGGCAACAGAATCTCCTTCACCTCGGTGCCCGGCACGTTCGACTTGGTGGCATCGGCCGGCGACTGCGCGCCGCTGGCATTGGGGAAGAACAGGCTCTCGCCCCAGCTCACCACCTGGTCGCCGACGCGCAGATCCAGCGCGGTCGAGCCCAGGTCGAAGCTGCTGTAGACGTAGGCGTCGAGCAGCCGCGCGCGCATGCCCAGATAGCGCCGCGCCTCGGAGGTGAAGGCGGTGTTGTCGCCGCTCTTGTTGACCGTGCTCGGCGAGTCGTTGTCGTTGCTGTCGCGGTAGACCTGATCGTAGAAGGCGCTGCCGCGCAGGAACACGCCCTGCCGCCCCTGCTTCAGATTCAGCTCGCCGAGCAGCGCCAGCCGGTTGTTGATCATCGAACCGCCGGCGAAGTTGCGATTGCCGTCGTCGCTGTTGACGTCGGCGGTCAGTGCCGGATCGGGATCTTCCAGCCGCCAGGCGGCGCTGTAGGTGAGGTTGGCCAGATAGTCGAGTGAAAGGCTGGGGCTCAGATTGACCGAGCCGGCCTGCGCCAGTGGTAGCCAAAGCAGCGGCGCCGCCGCAAATAGCTTGTGTGCGGGGCGCCATGCACGCCGACCGCCGACCGTGTTGCCGGACTTCATTTTTATATCTCCTCCCGGACTTTGTTGGATGTCCGGCTGAGGCGATCATGGCCAGGGCAATGGAGACAGCTCCTAGTCCATGCAGACGATGGCCGGGCACAGCCGCGCCGCGCGCCGCGCCGAGGCGGCGGGAAAACTCCAAGGGATTCAGTCGCTCGCCGCGCGCGCAGCGGCGAGGCAGGCTCACCAGCGTTGACCGCAGTCCGACTGAACGGCGGCTCTGAGCCGACGAATGCACTGGCGAACGAGCGGCGGTTGCGCCTGTGCCGGCTGCGGGGCGCCGCCGGACCTAGTCGTTGAGCAGCGCCAGCAGCTTCTTGTTTGCCGCCGCGCGGTAGGCGCTGCCGACCAGATTCGCCAGTGCCGCATCGTCGCAATGGCGCAGGTGCACACCGATCCAGCCATAGGCACCGACATAGGGTGGACGGAAGAGAGCCTCGGGCGAGGTCTCCAGCAGCATCTCCTGCGCGCCGGGCGGCGCCTTCAGCCAGGCCGCGAGGCGACCGTCGCCGTGGTGGTTGTCGCTGTACATCGCGAAGATCTTCTTGCCGGCGTAGAAGCAGGGCGAGCCATGACCCAGCCGCTCGCACACTTCCGGCAGCGCCAGGCAGGCGCGCCGCAGCCGGGCCAACTGCGCGCCATCGACATCCAGCGAGGCCTCGCGCGGCCGCGCCAGCAGGCCGCGTGCGCCGCCAGTTTCGGCGGTGCTGCGCGGCTTGCGGCGCGTCGCCATGGCCTAGCCCTTCTTGCCCTCGCTGCCGAAAAACCAGGCGCCCAGCGCCGGCAGCAGGCAGATCGCGCCGAGCATGTTGACCACGAACATGAAGGCCAGCAGCAGGCCCATGTCGGCCTGCAGCTTCAGGGCCGACAGCGTCCAGGTGCCGACGCCGATGGCCATGGTGATGGCGGTGAATACCGCCGCGCTGCCGCGCTGGCGCATCGCCGCCTCGAAAGCCTCGCGGAAGCTGGAGCCGTGCTCGCGCATCTCGTGCTGGATCTGCTCGAACAGGTAGATTCCGTAGTCCACGCCCACGCCCACGCCCAGCGCCACCACCGGCAGCGTCGCCACCTTCAGGCCGATGCCCAGCATCGCCATCAGCGCGTTGCAGCAGATCGACACCAGCGCCAAGGGCACCAGCACGCAGAGCGTCGCCTTGAGTGAGCGGAAGGTGATGAGGCAGAGCAGGGTCAGCGCGCCGAAAATGGCGAGCAGCATGGTCTCCTCAGCTTCCGCGACCGCCTCGTTGGTGGCGGCCATCACGCCGACATTGCCGGTGGCAAGGCGCAGGTTCACGCCCGGCGTCGGATTGGCCTCGATGAACTTCTTGATCTCGGCCACCACGTGGGCAATGGTGGTGCCGTCGTGGTTGTTGGTGAAGATCATCACCTGGATGGCCTTGCAGCCCTCGTTGTTCAGGCCCAGGTTGGGGTCGAAGGCCTTGGAGCCGGTGGAGAGGCCGGTTTGGGTACGCGGCAATGCGCGCCAGCGCGGATTGCCCTCGTTGAAGGCCGCGATCACCAGCTTGCCGATGCCGGCGACGCTGGTCACCGAGCGCACGCCATCAACGCCGCGCAGGTAGAGCTCGAAGCGATCGATCAGCCCCACCACCTCGTAATGCAGACAGGAGTCGCCGTCGAAATCCTTGGCTTCGGCGATCACCGTCAGCAGGTCGGTGCCGATGTTGTAATTGCTGCCGATCACGTCGTTGTCGCGGTTGTAGCGCGAGTCCGGACGCAGCTCGGGCACGCCGCGGCCGAGGTCGCCGATCACCATGCCGCGCGATAGCACCGTGGCTACGCTCAGCACGCCCAGGCCAATGCCGAACATCAGCAGCGCGGTCTTGGGCTCGGCACAGCGGCCGATCCACTTCCAGCAGCGCTCGCTAAAGCCGTTCTCGCTGCGGCTCTTGGCGCGCGAACGGTGGTGGTTCTTGCAGGACTCCTCGAGGCTGACATGGCTGAGGATGATCGGCAGGATCATCTTGTTGGTGACGATCATCAGCAGCACGCCGATGCAGGCGGTGATGCCCAGCTCATGGACGATGGGGATGTCGATGAACATGATCACCGCGAAGCCCAGCGCGTTGGTCAGCAGCGCCACCGCGCCAGGGATGAACAGCTTGCGGAAGGCGGAGTCGGCGGCCTGCACCGAGTCGGCGCCGGCCACCACCTCGTGGCGCCAGGCGCTGGTCATCTGTACCGCGTGCGAGACGCCGATGGAGAAGATCAGGAACGGCACCAGGATCGACATCGGGTCGACACCGAAACCGATCAGCGGCAGGGTGCCGATCAGCCAGAGCACCGGCAGCAGGGCCACCACCAGGGCGACCACGGTCAGCCGCACCGAGCGCGAGTAGAAGTACAGCAGCGCCATGGTGATCAGGAAGGCCAGGGCGAAGAAGGCGAACACGCCCAAGAGGCCTTTGATGACATCGCCGAGCAGGCGGGCGAAGCCGATGATATTGACCTCGATCTTGTCGTTGTATTCGGGGTTGTCGACGGTCTCGACGCTGAGCTCCCCGCCCTTGACCGCGATCGCCTGCGGCGCGTCCTGGCCTTCGACCGGGCGCAGCGCCTTGAAGGTCTGCATGAACAGCGCGATGCCGTGATCGACATAGCCCTCGGCCACGACCTCCCCGGCCTTCAGGGGCGGATGATCTTCCTTGAGCTTGTAGACGTACTTCTTGGGATTCTCGAAGCGGCCGCGGATTTCCTCCAGTCGGTTCTGCACCTCCCAGTAGTCGACGCGCTGTTCTTCCTGTGGCTTGTTGGGATCGTAGTCCTGCAGATTGGCGCGGATCAGCGCCGACTTGCCGTTGTTGGCGACCAAGAGGCCGATCTGGCCGGAGAGCTTGACGTTGTGGCGCACGCGATCAAGTTCTTCCGGCTGGCCGGAGAACTTCGCCGGCACCACCGGCTCGCCCTTGAAGCCGTCTTCGGTGATCTCGATGTAATAGGTGTTGGGCGTGTAGATGGAGGCGACGGCGGTGCGGTTGATGCCGGGGATGAAGAACACCTCGTCGGTGGCCTTGCGCATCGCATCCATGAATTCCGGATTGTAGATGTCGCCCTCGCCCTTCCAGCGCAGGTTCACCAGCAGGGTGTTGGCGCCGGAGAAGTCCTTCATGTACTCCATCATCGTCCGCATATACGGATGCTCGATGGGGATCAGCTTCAAAAAGCCCGGGTCGAGCTTGATGTGGGTGGCGCTCCAGCCGAAGAACAGGGTGATGGCGGTGAACAGCACCGACAGCGGTTTGCGCCAGCCCAGCAGCAGCGCGGAGCAGGCCTTGACGAAGCTTTCCATGCGCCTCATGGCTGCACTCCGGTACCACGGTAGGGATTGCGCAGGGCGAGGCCCAACTCGCCGGCGGTAAGCAGGTCGCCACTATCGAGCGGCAGGGCGGCGGCGAGCCGCTGCTGCTCGCCCAGCGAGCCGAGCTTGAAGCTCTTGCCGCCGTCCTTGGACACCATCACCACCGCGTTCTCGCCGACCAGAATGATCTCCCGACGCAGGGTGCTGGTGGCGCCGAACAGCGACAGCGCCAGCGGCGTCTCGACCTTCACCCAGGTCTGGCCGCTGTCCTCGCTGCGGAAGACATTGCCGCGCATGCCGTAGGCCAGCAGGCCTTTCGGCGGCAGCGCCAGCAGGCCGTAGAAGGAGCCGGTGTAGACCTGCGGCACTGCCGTCCAGCTCGCCCCCTCGTCGGTGGAGCGGGCGATCATGCCGCGCTCGCCGACCATCACCAGCGCGCCGTCCGGGGCCCGAGTCATGGCGTTGATGTGACCGTCGGCGATGCCGCCGCCGGTGGAGATATTGGCGAAAGGATCGGCATAGGGGTCCTCCTCCCCGGCCGGTGCGGCGGCATCGCCGGCTACGCTGTTCTCCACGATCGGCTGCTGACGCCAGGTCTTGCCGTCGTCGAGGGACACCAGCAGCTTGCCGAAGGCCCCAAAGGCGTAGAGCTTGCCGGCATAGGGGCCGGCGATGCCCAACAGGGGATCGGAGCTTTCGGAGTCGAAGTTCGCCTCCTGCCAGCTCGCGCCGCCGTTCTCGCTGCGCAGAATCCAGCCGTCGTGGCCGACCGCGATCAGGGTCTTGGCGCCAACCGCCGTCAGTTGGGTGAGCGCGCTGCCGCGCTGCGGTTCGACCTTGGCTTCGGCCCAGGGACCTTTCTCGCTGTCGGCGATCAGGATGCGCCCCTGCTCACCCGCCGCCAGCAGCTTGCCGCCGGCCTTGAGCAGGGCGTTGATCTGCAGGCCGTCGGGATGCACCTCGGTGGCCGGGAACGGCGGCATCGGACGCGGCGAGAAGGCGTAGACCGCCGCCAGCAATACGATCAGTGAGACGACATAGGACGGCCAGGCGCTGACGGCGCGGGCTGGCGTTATGCCCGGGCGGGAGCCCGGGGCGGTGCTTGCCATGCTGAATCTCCTCTGCTGCATGACCCGGTCATCGCCAGGCCCTATTCAAATGTGGAGCTTGCGCATCCTGCGGCTCCTTGCGTCCCCAGCGTCCAGAGGGGCGTTCTGCTGAGTGTGCAACGGGCCACCAAGGTCCGCCAGCTCAGACGCACTCGTCGCGAATGGGTTTGCTGTTCCATCCGCGCCGACAGTCCCTAATCGGCCACTTGGAACAAGCCGGCCGCGCCCATGCCGCCGCCGATGCACATGGTCACCACCACGTACTTGACGCCGCGCCGGCGGCCTTCGATCAGGGCGTGCATCACCATGCGCGCGCCGGACATACCGAAGGGATGGCCGATGGCGATGGCGCCGCCATTGACGTTGAGGCGGTCGTTGGCGATGCCAAGCTGGTCGCGGCAGTAGATCACTTGCACCGCGAAGGCTTCGTTGAGTTCCCACAGACCGATGTCGGAGACCTTGAGGCCGGCCTGCGCCAGCAGCTTGGGCACCGCGTGGACCGGGCCGATGCCCATCTCGTCAGGCTTGCAGCCGGCCACCGCGAAACCGCGATAGATGCCCAGCGGCTTCAAGCCACGCTTGGCGGCGGCGGCCCTGCTCATCAGCAGGGTGGCGGCGGCGCCGTCGGAAAGCTGCGAGGCATTGCCGGCGGTGATGTGCGCGCCCTGGGCGACGAACTTGCCGTCCTTCCATACCGGCTTGAGCGCGCTCAGGCTCTCCAGTGTGGTGTCGGCGCGGTTGCCCTCGTCCTTGGCCAGCTTCACCACCTGCTTCTCGGTGGGATTGCCTTCCTTGTCGTAGAGCTGCTTGGTGGTTTCAAAGCTGATCAGCTCGTCGCTGAACTTGCCCGCCGCCTGGGCGGCGGCGGTGCGCTGCTGCGACTGCAGCGAGTATTCGTCCTGCTGCTGGCGCGAGATGCCGTAGCGCTGGGCGACCAGCTCGGCGGTTTCGATCATCTGGATGTAGGCCGCCGGCTGCGCCTTGAGCACCGCCTCGGAGACGAAGCGGTAGCTGTTCTTGTGCTTGTTCTGCACCAGCGAGATCGATTCGAGGCCGCCGGCGACGACGATGTTCTGCTCGCCGGCGAGGATGTTCTTGGCGGCGATGGCGATGGTCTGCAGGCCCGACGAGCACTGCCGGTCGAGCGTCATGCCCGGCACCGTGTCGGGCAGGCCGCCGGTGTAGGCGCAGAGGCGGCCGAGGTTGTAGGCCTGGGTGCCCTGCTGGGCGGCGCAGCCGATCAGCACGTCATCGACCTCGGCCGGGCTGACGCCGGCGCGCTGCACCACCGCCTTCACCACCTCGCCACCCAGCACCGGCGCCTCGGTGTCGTTGAAGGCCCCGCGATAGGCCTTGCCGATGGCGGTACGGGCAACCGAGACAATGACGGCTTCGTTCATGCAGCTCTCCGGATAACGGGAATGGCAAGGAGCCTAGGCCGCCGGGCCTGGGCAAGCCTCGTTCAAAAGTAGTAGCGCCGAACTTCGAGAATGCGTTCTCGAAATTAGCGCTCCAAAAAAGGAGCCGCGATTCTGGCAGGAAGGCGATTTTCAGCCGCGGCTACGCACAGGCTGCCTGCAGCAGCACTATGGGCTGAGACGGCGATTTTCAGCCGCTGCTACGCGGCGGATCTGAAAATCGCCGCGCCTCAAAAGTAGTAGCGGCTGATGGTGTCGGCGATGCAGGCGGGCTTGGCGCCGCCCTCGATCTCCACCGTCAGGCGCAGCGTCGACTGCACGCCGCCGTCCTTGGTCTGCTCCACCGCGACGATCTCGCCCTTGCCGCGGATGCGCTGCCCGACCTTCACCGGTGCCGGGAAGCGGACCTTGTCGCAACCGTAGTTGACGCCCATCTTCATCTTCACTTCGATCAGCTGCGGCAGGAAGCGCGCCGCCAGCGACAGCGTGAGATAGCCGTGGGCGATCGGCGCGCCGAAGGGGCCGTCCTTGGCCTTGACCGCGTCGACATGAATCCACTGGTGATCGTCGGTGGCGTCGGCGAACAGATTGACGCGCTCCTGGGTGACGGTCAGCCACTCGGTTTCACCCAAGGGCTGACCGATGGCGGCGATGAGTTCTTCGGCGGAGGAGAAAGTCTTGTTGGCCATGCGCTTGGTTTGTTCAGGAACGTTGTGACGAAGCCGAGATCACTTCGCCAACCAGGTAGGAGGAATAGTCGGAGGCCAGGAACACCATGATGTTGGCGATCTCCCAGGACTCGGCGCCACGGCCGAAGGCTTCGCGCGCGGCGAGCTCCTTGAGCAGCGACTCCGGCGCCGACTTGCGCAGATGGTCGTGGAAGACGATGGACGGCGACACCGCGTTGATGCGCACGCCGTAGTCGGCGGCTTCGAGCGCCGAGCAGCGGGTCAGCGCCATCACGCCGGCCTTGGCCGCCGCGTAGTGCGCCTGCTCCTTCTGCGCGCGCCAGCCGAGCACCGAAGCATTGTTGACGATGGCGCCACGACCGCGCGGCTGCATCTTCTTGAGCATCGCGCGGGTCATGCGGAAGGTGCCGGTCAGGGTCACGTCCAGCACCTTGTTCCACTCCTCGTCGCTCATGTCGACGACCCGCTTGCTGCCGCCCAGGCCGGCGTTGTTGATCAGCACATCGACGCCACCGAGCTTTTCCTCGGCCGCCTCGATCAGGGCCTGGACATCGGCCTCGACCGCGACATTGCCGACCTGGCCGAACACCTGCGCGTCCGGAAATTCCTTCGCCAGCGCCTCGGCGGCCTCGGCGGTGCGGCGCGGGTGGATGTCGGAGAGCATCAGCGCCCGCGCCCCTTCTTCCAGGCAGCGCTTGGCGGCGGCGTAACCGATGCCGCCACCGGCGGCGGCGGTGATCAGCACCGAGCGGCCTTTCAGCAGGCCGTGGGCGGGAACATAGGCGGGTGCGGCTTGCGGTTCTGTCGACATGCGGGCTCTCGTTACCGAGCCGCGAGTGTGCCGTTTCAGCGCGCCTGTGCGCCTACGTCAGAAAGACGAGAGCAGCGGCCACCGCAACCCCTCTGCCGCCCGTGGCGACATCTCCCCTGCTCAGGCAGGGGAGACATTGCTGTTGCCTCCCCTATGGCAATAGGGGAGGTGGCGCGCAGCGCCGGAGGGATCCCGCGCGCCCAGTAGCCTCAGAACACCTGCATCGCCGCGCGCGCGGTGAAGGTGATCAGCACCAGCGAGGAAAGCAGGAACAGCGTGAAGCGCACCTCGATGATGTTGAACAGCGACTGCCAGATGCTGTGCACCACCCGCAGGCCGACATAGGCCCAGGCCAGGAGCTGGCTCCAGTAGCTGCTGTCATCGAGCACCGCCAGCGTCAGGCACAGCGCGTAGAACAGCGTCGGCGCCTCGAACAGGTGGTTGTAGTTGTCGGCCTTCCAGCGCACCGCGGGCGGCAGCCGGTTCATCAGCTCGCGCGGCGGGATGCCCGGGTCCAGCATCAGCTGCTCGCGCTGGATCGCGGGGATGCGGGTGGCGTACATCCACAGCCACATGAAATGCGTCCAGCCCACCAGGGCGACGACCGGGGCCAGCAGGGGTGCGGCAAACGACATGGGCAATCCTCAAGCGGGGGGAATGATGCGGCGATGATAGCCGCAGCCGAATAGAACCCCTCCGTCGCCTTCGGCGCCACCTCTCCTGCCAGCAGGGGAGGTGGCGGCGTAGCCGCCGGAGGGGTGGGCTCAGCCGACTGGCCGTGCCTCGCGCGGCATGCCTAGCCCGCGCTCGGCGATGAGATTGAGCTGGATCTCGTTGGTGCCGCCGTAGATGGTGTCGGCGCGCGAGAAGAAGAACAGCTGCTGCAGGGGCCGCGCGGCTTCGTCGCCGCCCTCGCCTGCCGCAGCCAGCACGTCCATGCCCAGCTTGCCCAACTCGCGGTGCCAGTTGCTCCAGGCGTACTTGTAGACCAGGGCTTCGCGGCCGAGGCTCAACTGGTCATCGGTGGCGAGCATGCGCAGCGCGTGGTAGCGCAGCACCTTCAGGCCCGCCCAGGCGCCGGCGATGCGATTGCGGATGAACGGGTCGCGGTCGAGCCCGCGCTGCCGGGCCGCCGCCACCACCCGCTCCAGCTCGTGCAGGAAGTGCATCTGCTGACCCAGCGTGGAAACACCGCGCTCGATCTCCAGCAGCCCCATCGCCACCTTCCAGCCCTCGCCCGGCTTGCCGACCAGGTGCGCGGCCTCGGCTTTCGCGCCGTCGAAGAACACCTCGTTGAACTCGCTGCCGCCGCCGAGCTGGCTGATCGGCCGGATCTCGATGCCGGGCTGGTCCAGCGGCAGCAGCAGGAAGCTCAGGCCCTTGCCGCCCTTGCTCCCCGGCTCGCTGCGGGCGAGCACGAAGATCCATTCCGACTCGTGCGCCAGCGAGGTCCAGATCTTCTGGCCCTGCACGCGCCAGCTGCCGTCGGCCTCCTGCCAGCAGCGGGTCTGCACATTGGCGAGATCGGAGCCGGCATTGGGCTCGGAATAGCCCTGCGCCCAGTATTCGCTGCCGTCGAGGATGCGCGGCAGGAAGCGCTGCTGCTGCTCCGGCGTGCCGAACTTGATCAGTGTCGGCCCAAGCAGGCCCTCGCCGATGTGGCCCATGCGGCCGGGGCCGCCGGCGCGCGCGTATTCCTCGTGAAAGACCACCTGCTCGGCGATGGACAGACCACGGCCGCCGTGGGACTTCGGCCAGCCGACGCCGGTCCAGCCGCCGGCGGCGAGTTCGCGCTCCCATTCCTTGCGCAGCGCGGGATCGGCCTCTTCATCGCCGGGGCCACCGCGGTGTTTGAGCGAGGCATAGCGGCCGCTGAGATGGCGCTGCATCCAGCCGGCGATCTCTTCGCGAAACCCCGCCAATGCTCCCTCCCCCGCGTCGCGGGGGAGGGCTGGGGTGGGGGCGTGCGGGGTACGCAAGACAAACCCCGCAACCAGCTCCCGCAGCGCCTCCGCCGTGCCCAGCCAGTGGCTCGAGGCCTGCGCGCGCTTGAAGTAGAGCTGCGGGTCGTATTCCCAGGTGAAGCCGACGCCGCCATGCAACTGGATCGCCTCCTGCGCGCACCAGAACAGCGTGTCGGAAGCCAGTGCCTTGGCGGCGGCGCATTCGGCAACGCATTCCGCCAGCTCCGCCCCGGCGGCGAGTTGCGCCGCCGCGCCGGCCACCGCCGAGCGCAGCGCCTCGATGCGCACCATCATCTCCGCGCAGCGGTGCTTGATCGCCTGGAAGCCGGCGATGGCGCGGCCGAACTGCTTGCGGGTGGCGGTGTAGGCCACCGTGAGATCTAGGCAAGCCTGCGCCGCGCCCAACTGCTCGGCGGCGATGTACAGGCGAACGCGCGCGGCGGCGGCGGCATAGCCGGCGGCGGCGCGCTCGCGCTCGTCAATGCGTTCGGCGGCCACCGCGCTCAGCTCGGCCTCGGCAAAGCGCCGGCCGCGATCAAAGCCGGGCTGGCTGCTCAGTCGCAGGCCGGCCGCCGCGCGGCGCACCAGGAACAGGCCCGGCAGCGCCTCGCCCTCCACCGCCGCCAGCAACAGCAGCGCGTCCGCGCTGTCGCCCTCGGGCAGCCGCGTGGCGCGGCCGCTCAGGCTCCAGCCCTCGCCCTCCTGGCTGGCCTTGAGCGCGGTAGCGGCAAGAAAGCCCGCGGCATCGGAAGGCAGCGGCGCGCTCAGGCGCTGCTCGCCCGCAGCGAGCTGTGGCAGCCAGGCGGCGCGCGCGTCGTCATTGGCGAGTTCCAGCAGCAGGGTGCTGGCCAGACAGGCGCTGGAGAAAAACGGCGCGCAGAGCAGGCGGTAGCCGCAGACCTCCTGCACCAGGGCCAGCTCCACCGGGCCCAGGCCCAGGCCGCCCAGCTCTTCCGGCACGGCGATGCCGCACCAGCCCAGCTCGCCGGCGATGCGCTGCCAGACCGCGGGGTCGTAGCCGAGTTCGCCCTCCATTGCCGCGCGCACCGCCGCCGAGGCGCTGGCATCGGCAAGAAAGCTTTCGGCCGACTCGCGGATCAGCCGCTGGTCGTCATTCAGAGAGAGATTCATGGTGGCGGATTATTCAATCCGCCCGGCGCGCACTCATCACCCGTTGGGGTGATGAGTGCCTGCGAGGGACCGCGGCGCCACACCGCCCGGCTTCAGGGGACTACCAGACGCCGTTGGTGACCCGCACCACGTAGAAGCCGCTGTAGCCGTCCGAGTACCAGATCTCCTTGCGCTCGGGGACGAAGCTGGGGCTGGACATCGCCCAGTTGCTGGCCTCGAACACCGGCGTCAGACGCGGCTTGGCGGGCGCCACGAAATAGGCGACCTCCTTGGGCTTGCGCGGATCGCGGATGTCGAAGATGCGCAGGCCGGAGGCGATCATGCTGCAGGCGACGATGTCCGGATTCACCCGCGTCGGCAGGTTGCAGTAGTGGCCGGCATAGCCCTGCACCGGCAGATTCGCGCCCGGATCGTCGGCGATCAGCTCGCGGTTCTGCGGTTCGTGCACTTCCAGACGCAGGTCGGAGACGACTTTCGGTTTGGTCTCGTCGCTGATGTCGATGATGCGGCCGGCGCCGACCACCGCGCCGTTGAAGGCGACGCTGCCACCGGGCGAGTCGGTGGAGAACTCGTCGATCTCCAGCACGTAGGGCTTGCCGTTGCGGGTGAACGGAATGGCGTTCTGCGGGATGGTGAGGTTCGGCCAGGTGACGCTGCCGACCTCCGTCACCTGCGGGTTGGCCTTGCGTGCCTGCAGCTCCGAGGTGTCGAGAATCACCATGCCCTGGTTGTCGCCGGCGCCGACGTAGGCTCGATTGCCGCCCGCGCCGATGGTGAGACCGTGCGAGTAATAAGGCCCGGTCCACAGCGGGATGGCGATCAGCGGGTTGGAGATGTCGAGCGCGGTCAGCGTCGGCGAGCCCGGGTTGGCGGAGTAGAAGGTCTTGCCATCGGGCGAGAGGCCGCTCTCGTGGCCGAGGAAGCCGAAGGGCGTGCTGGAGCGCAACTGCGGCGTGCGGCAGTCGGCCTTGAGGTCGTAGACATCGACGATGCCCGGGTAGAACGCGGGATTGCCGGTGACCGCCGCGAGCACGCCGGCTTCCTGCGATACCACCACCGACTCGTGCGGGGTCAGCATCGCCGGCGACACCAGCTGCGCGGTGCGCACCGGGTTGGCGGGGTCGCTCATGTCCAGCACGTTGACGCCGGCCTCGACGTCGACCAGGTTGGTCGGGTACAGCAGGGTGGTGTCGTAGTAGGCGCAGTCGCGGCCGCTGGAATCGGTATAGCGCTCCACCTTGAAGCCGCCGATGGTGCCGGTGGCGGTGCCGGTCACGACGCCCGGCGGCAGGTAGTTGCTGACCATCACCGTGTTGCAGGTATAGCCCTCGGCGGCACGGCCGCTCTCGTGCTCGGCGCGGCTGACGCGGCCCTGCATGCCCAGTTCGGGACGCGAACCCGGTCCGCAGACAGCCTTCGGCGTGGGGCCGGACACCAGCGGGCCGTCGGCGGAAACGCCGCTTTTATCGCAGGCGGACAGGCTGAAAGACAGCAGGGCCAGCACTAGCAGACGGTGGCTGCCATTCATTCGCGCACTCCTCAGGGCGTCGGGGGGCGCAATTATCTGAAGCAACTGTCATCTGCACAACCGCCGGCCCGCGCAACGGTCGGGCGCGGCGGTCAATGGGCGCTGGTGGCCGCCATCTGCGCCAGCATCAGACGGATGCCCAGCACCTCGCGCTGCTGGTCGAGGACGATGCGCGAGGCCAGCGAGCGCACCGCCGGATGCTGGGCGTTGTCGACCGCGAAACGGGCCATCGGCAGCCCGCCCTCGTGGTGGCGCAGCATCAGTTCCAGGTAGCGGCGCTCGCGGGCCTTGCCCTGCAGGTGGTGCAGCTCGGCCACCTCGGCATCCGTGGCCAGACCAGTCATGCCGCTGGGCGCGCGCCGGCAGTCCAGCAGGTACTGTCGCAGGGAATCGTCGGGTGGCGTGCGGCCGAGCAGCATCCACTCCATGTTGCGGTTTTCCGGCAGATGCGGCTGGCCCCAAACGCGCAGCCAGCCGCGCATCTCGCCCAGCTCCAACTGCTGCTCGCTGCGGATGGTCTCGGCCAGCACCAGCACGCCGGGGGAGACCGTGCCGCGCATCATCTGCGACAGCACCACGGCCTGGTGATGGTGCAGGGACATGAACTGCGCGAAGCGGATATCCACCACGCTCGGGCTCATCGCCGCCAGCGCCTGCCGCGCCTCGCGCGCCGAGTACCACTGCCAGCCACCGAAGGCGAGGCCGGCGAGCGCCAGCAGCAGAGACAGCACAGGAACCAGTGGGCGCATCGGCGAGACGGAAGCAGGGGAACCGGACGCGGACACTAGCATCCACCGCCGGCACTGTCGCCGGGGTTCAGCCCACCTGATAGGGCGCCAGCAGGGCGCGGTCGGCGGCGTCGAGCGCGATGGCCTTGCGGGTCTCGGCATCGAAGCGCACCAGCGTCGCCTGCGCGGTGGCGACGCAGACGGCGCCGGCGAAGATGCCGATGCCGAGCGTGAAGGAGCTGCCGCCGATCTTCAGAACGCGCAGGCCGACTTTCAGCTCGTTCGGGTACTTCAGCTCCTGCCGGTAGTCGATCTCCAGCCGCGCGATCACGTTCTGGCGGCGGCCGGTCTCGGTCCAGAAACCGATATGGCGCAGGAAGGCGGCGCGACCCGACTCGGCATAGATGGTGTAGGCCACGTTGTTCACATGGCCCATCAGGTCGAGGTCGTAGAAGCGGACGCGCTCGTCGGCCCAGTAGCGGTAATCCTCCGGGCGCGTGCCTTCGGTACTTAGTGGCATCGGCTCAGAGCTTGTGAAGAAATCGTAGCGAGCATGCCCAGCCGCTAGGAATAGGAGCGCAGAAACCGGAGCGCACTACTGTGCGTGAGGATTTCGAGCACCGCATGACGACGCGGATGGGCAGCGCAGTAGATTTACTCACAAGCTCTAGGTGCCGTAGACCTTCTGCGCCGGGGGTTCGGTGGCGATCAGTCCGCCGATCACCTCGTGCAGTTCCTGCGGGGTGTAGCGGGCGCCCTTGTTCTTCACCGTGCCGGTCTTCCAGCCGCGGGCGATGGAGATCTTGCCGCCCTCCACCTCGAACACCTTGCCGCTCACGCCCTGCGACAGCTCGCTGCACAGGTAGACCACCAGCGGCGCGACATTGCCGGGGTGGTAGTGATCGAAGCTGCCGTCTTCCGGCGCCTTCATCATCGCGCCGAACGGGCCTTCGGTCATGCCGGTGCGCGCCGCCGGGGCCAGCGCATTGGCGGTGACGCCGTAGCGGCCGAGTTCGGCCGCCTGCACCAGGGTCAGCGAGGCGATGCCGCCCTTCGCCGCCGAGTAGTTGCTCTGGCCGATGTTGCCCTGCAGGCCGGCACCGGAGCTGGTGTTGACGATGCGGCCCAGCGGCTTGCCACCGGCCTTCACCTGGTCACGCCAGCGCTGCACCAGCTTGCTGGCCAGGCAGAAGTGGCCCTTGAGATGCACGCGGATCACCGTGTCCCAGTCGTCCTCGCTGAGCGAGGCGAACATGCGGTCGCGCACCACGCCGGCGTTGTTGACCACGCCATGCACCTCGCCGAAGGCGGAAAGCGCGGCCGCGATGATCGCGTCGGCGCCGGCCATGCTGGTGATGTCGCCCAGCGCCACCACCGCCTTGCCGCCGGCGGCCTGGATTTCCTTCACCACGCCTTCGGCGGCTTCCAGGCGAATGTCGTTGACCGCGACATTGGCGCCCTCGGCGGCCAGCGCCAGAGCGTATTCACGCCCCAGGCCTGCGCCGGAGCCGGTGACGATGATGGTGCGGTTGTCGCAGATACCCATGATGCTGCTTCCTCGTTAGCTGGTCTTCCCTCTCCCCCCGTGGGAGAGGGATCGAGGGAGAGGGGGAGCGCACTTCGTCGCGGAGAACCCCCTCTCCCCTACCCCTCTCCCACGAGGGGAGAGGGGAAATACTCAGAGTCGTTCGATGATGGTGACGTTGGCCACGCCGCCGCCTTCGCACATGGTCTGCAGGCCGTAGCGGCCGCCGGTGCGCTCCAGCTCGTGCAGCAGGGTGGTCATCAGCTTGACGCCGGTGGCGCCGAGCGGATGCGCCAGCGCGATGCCGCCGCCGTTGACGTTGGTCTTGGCGTGCGGATAGCCGGTTTCCTTGAACCAGGCCAGCACCACCGGGGCGAAGGCCTCGTTGATCTCGACCAGGTCAATGTCCTCCAGCTTCATGCCCGACTTCTTCATCGCGTAATGCGTGGCCGGGATCGGCGCGGTGAGCATGAGGATGGGATCGTCGGCGTAGACGCTGATGTGCTGGATGCGCGCGCGCGGCTTCAGGTTGTACTTCTTCAGCGCGCGTTCGGACACGATCAGCATCGCCGAGGCGGCGTCGCCGGTCTGGCTGGAAACGCCGGCGGTGATGGTGCCGCCCGGCGCCAGCGGCTCGAGCTTCTGCATCTGCTCCAGCGAGGTCTCGCGGGTGGTCTCGTCGTGCTCGAGGCCATTGATCGGCACGATCTCCTTCTTGAAGCGGCCCTCGGCGATGGCGCGGCGGGCACGCACATGGCTTTCCAGCGAGAAGCGCTCCATCTCCTCGCGGGAGATCTTCCACTTGTCGGCGATCAGCTGCGCGCCGTGGAACTGGCTGACCGGATCGGTGCCGAAGCGCTCGGTCCAGCCCTTGGAGCCGGAGAAGGGGTCGGCGAAGCCCAGCGGCTTGGCGGCGATCATCGCCGAGGAGATCGGGATCTGGGTCATGGTCTGCACGCCGCCGGCGACGATCACGTCCTGCGTGCCGGACATCACCGCCTGCGCAGCGAAGTGCACCGCCTGCTGCGAGCTGCCGCACTGGCGGTCGATGGTCACACCCGGCACGTGCAGCGGCAGGCCGGCGGACAGCCAGCAGGTGCGCGCGATGTTGCCGGCGAGCGGGCCGATGGCGTCGAGGCAGCCGAAGATCACGTCGTCGTAATCGTCGGCGGGGATGGCATTGCGCTCGACCAGCGCCTTCAGCACGTGGGCGCCGAGATCGGCACCGTGGATCTGCGACAGGCTGCCCTTGCGCTTGCCGGTGGGCGTGCGCAGGGCGTCAACGATATAGGCTTCGGCCATGGGGTTTCTCTTGCTTGCTTAGTGAGTGAAGGTTTCCGCCGGCCCCAGGGCAGCGCCCTCGGCCAGCACGAATTCGGCGATGCGCGCCTTGTGGAAGATGGCGTCGCCCCAGGTGGAGTCGAGCGCCCAGGCGCGCTTCATGAACATCTGCAGATCGGCTTCCCAGGTGTAGCCCATGGCACCGTGCACCTGGATGCTCTTGCGCGCCGCCAGCCGCGCCGCCTCGCCGGCCACCAGCCGCGCGTGCGAGACGTGCAGGCTGGCGCGCGGGTGGCCGGTGGCCAGTGACTGCGCGGCGCGCTGCACCACCGGGCGGGCAAACTCGATCTTCACCGCAACATCCGCCAGATGGTGCTTGACCGCCTGGAAGCTGCCGATCGGTTTGCCGAACTGCTTGCGCTGCGCCGCGTAGTCGGTGCCCAGATCGAGCATGCGCTGGGCCAGGCCGAGCAGCTGCGCGGAGATGGCGACACCGGCGCGGTTGATCACACCCTGCCAGAGCTCGCGGCCCTGTTCGGCGCCGCAGACGCGGGTCTTGTCAGTGGGCGTCCACTGCACGCGGTAGAGCCGGCGCGAGGAGTCGATGCTGGGGTTGAGCGTCAGCGTCGCTTCCGAGGGCCGCAGCGCGTGCAGCTCGTCGGCGTGCCAGAGCAGCAAGAGGCTGGCGTTGGCGGCATCGGCGACGAAGGGATTGATCGGATGACCCACGGCGATGCGCGCGCTGCCATCGGCGATCTTCGGCAGCCAGTGCGCCTTGAGCTTGGAGTCCTCGGGCAGCGCCTTGCTCAGGTACACCGCCAGATAGGCGGTGGCGGTGAGCGAATCGGGAATGGCGTAGTAGCCCAGCTCCTGCTGGATCAGCACCCAGTCGAGATCGCCCAGGCCCATGCCGCCGTAGGCCTCGGGCACCGACAGCGCGGTGAGGCCCTGGTCGGCGAGCTTGGCGCGCATCTCGGCGCTGCGGCCGGACTCGGTTTCCCAGATCTCGCGCAGCAGCTCGGGGGCTGCTTCCACCATCAGGAACTTGTGGATGGCGTCGCTGAGCGAGAGCTGGTCTTCGGTGAAGGTGAAGTCCATGGTCAGGCCCTCGGCAAGCCGAGCATGCGCTCGGCGATGATGTTGCGCTGGATCTCGTTGCTGCCGGCGTAGATCGGCCCGGCCTGCGCGAACAGGAAGCCATCCAGCCAGGGCGCGCTCTCGGCGGCCTCCGGCGCTTCCGGCATCAGCTCGCCACGGGCGCCGAGGATGCGCATGGCGGTCTCGTGCATCAGCAGGTCCAGCTCCGACCAGAAGATCTTGTTGGTCGAGGCCTCGGGGCCGATGTGGCCGCCGCGCACCAGCCGGCTGGCGGTCTGGTAGGTGGAAAGCGCATAGGCCTCGGCGTCCATCCAGCTCTTCAGCACCGCGTCGCGGATCGAGGGATCGCGGTCGGCATGTTCGCGGTGGCGCTGATAGAGCGCGACCAGGTTCTGCGCGGTCTTCTGGAAGCGCGCCGGCGAGCGCAGCATCAGACCGCGCTCGAAACCGGCGGTGGCCATCGCCACGTTCCAGCCCTGGCCTTCGGCGCCCAGGCGGTTGGCGGCCGGCACCCGGACATTGTCGAAGAAGATTTCCGCGAAGCCGGGCAGGCCGTTGAGCTGCTTGATCGGGCGGATGGTGATGCCCGGCAGGTTCAGCGGCAGCAGGATGAAGGTGAGGCCGTGGTGACGCTGCGAGTCCGGATCGGTGCGGAACAGGCCGAAGCACCAGTCGGCGAACACGGCGCGCGTCGACCAGGTTTTCTGGCCATTGATGACGTAGTGGTCGCCCTCGAGGATGGCCTTGGTGCGGATCGCCGCCATGTCGGAACCGGCGCCGGGCTCAGACCAGCCCTGCGCCCAGATGTCCTCGCCCGCCGCCATGCGCGGCAGGAAGCGCGCCTTCTGTTCGTCGGTGCCGTACTCCATCAGCGTCGGCGCCAGCAGGAATACGCCATTCTGGTTGACGCGCAGCGGCGCGCCGGCGCGCCAGTACTCCTCCTCGAAGATCAGCCAGTCGATGAGGTCGCAACTACGCCCGCCGAGCTCCTTGGGCCAGGTCACCGCGCTCCAACGGCCCTCGTTGAGCTTGGCTTCCCAGGCGCGGTGCTGCGCGAAACCTTCCTTGGTGTCGAAGCTGGTCAGGGCCTGCTTCGGCACATTGGCCGCCATCCACTCGCGGACTTCGGCGCGGAATTTCTTCTGTCGTTCGGTGTATTCCAGTCTCATGCCTTGTCCTTGAACTCGGCCTCGCGCTTCTCGACGAAGGCGCGCCGGGTCTCCGCTGAATCCTTGCTGCTGTAGGCCTGTAGGGTAAAGCCCTGCTCCCAGCGGTACTTGCTTTCGAGGTTGCCGTCCTCGATGCCGTTCAGCGATTCCTTCGCGAGCCGGATCATCACCGTGCTCTTGGCGGCGATCTTGGCGGCGATGGCGAGTGCGGCCTCGCGCAGCTCGGCCTTGGGCACCACCTTTTCGATCGCGCCCAGCCGGTAGGCCTCGGCGGCGGTGATGGAGTCGCCGGTGAAATACATCATGCGCACCTTCTGCACCGGGAACAGCCGCTGCAGATGCGCGCCGCCGCCCATGGCGCCACGGTCCACCTCTGGCACGCCGAAGGTCGCGCACTCGCTGGCGACGACGATGTCCGCCGCGCCGGCCAGGCCGATGCCGCCGCCGAGCACGAAGCCATGCACCGCGACGATCACCGGCAAGGGGTTGCGGTGCACCGCTTCAAAACTGCGGTAATTGCCGGCATTGACCGAGATGATCTTCTCCGGGTGCTTGTCCAGCTCCTTGATGTCGACCCCGGCGCAGAAGCCACGGCCCTCGGCGCGCAGCACGATCACTCGCGCCTCCGGCAGCGTGCCGAGCCGGGTGATCTCGTCGGCGAGCGCATGCCAGCCGGCGTCGTTGAGGGCGTTGACCGGCGGCCGGGCTATGACCAGCTCGGCAATGCCGTCGCTGATGGTGGTTTTGAATTGTTCGCTCATGGGCGACTCGGGTTAAGTGAGCCCCTCCCCCCTCGTGGGGGAGGGGTTGGGGAGAGGGGGCCGCGCTCGCTCACGGTGCACGCGGGCCGGGAACGAAAGTCCCCCCTCTCCCCTAGCCCCTCCCCCACGAGGGGGGAGGGGAACAAAGTCGGCTGCGTTTTCATGGGGAACGCGGCAGCGCCGCCAGGCGCTGCTCGGCCTCGCTGACGATGCCGGCGATCAGCTCGGCGACCGTCGGCAGGCTGGCGATATTGGCAGCGACCTGGCCGGAAGGCAGCACGCCCTCGTCGGGCTTGCCCTCGACCATGGCGCGCTGGATCAGCACCGGGGCATTGGCCGCCATCATGGTCTGGATGGCGCCATCGCCTTCGCGCAGGGCAGCGAAGAAGGTCTTGACCATGTGGCCGACCGTCATGCCGGTGTGCGCGCGCCAGGCCCAGGCGCTGGACAGCGCCACGAACAGGCGGTGCAGCAGGCCACCACTTTCCAGGCGCAGCAGGAAGGGGTTGTCGATCATCCGCTGCGGCATGCCGTCGACCGCAGTGGAGGCACGAATCTGCGCGGCCTCCTTGACGGCAACGTACTTCTGTAGGGTGCTGCGCGGCACCGGCGAGTCGGCGGTCATCAGAAAGCGCGTGCCCATCGCGATGCCGGCGGCGCCATAGGCCAGCGCACCGGCGAGGCCACGGCCGTTGTAGAAGCCGCCGGCGGCGACCACCGGCACCTTCACCGCCTCGAGCACCTGCGGCAGCAGCAGCGTGGTCGGCACCGAGCCGGTGTGTCCACCGCCCTCGCCGCCCTGCACGGTGATGATGTCGGCGCCCAGCTCCACCGCTTTCTGGGCGTGCTTGAGCGCGCCCACCGTCGGCATGCACAGCACGCCGGCGTCCTTGAAGCGCTTGATGATCGCCGCACTCGGGCCGCGACCGTAGCTGACCGCGCGGACGCGGTCGGCGTTCTGCAGCACCAGCTCGATCACCTCGGCGGCATTGGGCTGGAACATGTGGAAATTGACGCCGAACTTGGCATTGGTCGCCGCGCGCACGGCGGCGATCTCCGAGCGCAGGGTCTCGGTGGACATGGTGGCGGCGGCGAGAAAGCCGAAGCCACCGGCATTGCTGGTAGCGGCGACCAGCTTGGAGTCCGCCACCCAGCCCATCGCGGTCTGGACGATGGGGTAGCGGCAGCCCAGCAACTGGGTCAATGGGGTTTGCAGTGCGGCGGGTGCGCTCATGGCGTTCTGTGGTGGCTACTGGCCGTCCGGCTTCTTGTTGCCGGCGGCCATCGACTTGGCGTCCTGCCCGCCCAGGGGATTGCCCTGGGTGAGATCGCTCTGGGCATGCGCGAAGTGGTGCATGTGGAAGACCGCGTCCATGGCGGTGCGCTTGCCGCGCAGCTCCTCGACGTGGTTGATCGCCTGCTTGGTCAGCCAGAGGCCGAGCCGGCCCTTCTCGGCGAGGTTGGCGGCCATCTTCGCCACCTCGGCGTCGAGCGCCTCGCGGGCGACGATGCGGTTGACCATGCCGAAGTTGTAGGCACGCGCCGCCGGCATGCGCTCGCCGAGCATCAGGAACTCCTTGGCGACGCGCGGCGGCAGCTCGAAGGCGTGCGCGAAGTACTCCACGCCCGGAATGCCCATGCGCTGCACCGGATCCTGGAAGTAGGCGTCTTCGCTGGCGACGATCAGGTCGCAGACCCAGGCCAGCATCAGGCCGCCGGCGATGCAGGCGCCCTGCACTGCGGCGATGGTCGGCTTGGGCACGTCGCGCCAGCGCCGGCACATGCCCAAATAGACCTCCTGCTCGCGGGTGTAGAGCAGCTCGGCGCCCGGCTTGTTGACGTGGTCCGGCAGCAGGTGCTTGCGCTCGAAGCTCTTGTGCAGATCGCGCCCTGGCGTGCCGATGTCGTGGCCGGCGGAGAAATGCTTGCCGGCGCCCTTGAGCACGATCACCTTCACCGCATCGTCGCCGACCGCGCGCGCGAAAGCGGCGTCCAGCGCGTAGGTCATCTGCGAGTTCTGGGCGTTGTTGTAGCTGGGCCGGTTCATGGTCACCCAGGCCACGCCATCCCGCACCTCGTAGAGCACCGGCTCTTCGGTCTCGTAGGTGATCTCGACCTTCTTGGGCTCGACCAGATCGCTCATGGGCCGCGCTCAGGCCGCCGCGCGCAGCGCGGGCGGGTCGTTCTTCAAGACCATGCCGCGCAGATTGTGCGGGTCGAGCTTGCGGATGATGGCGAGCTGCTCGGCGGTCGGCAGCGGGGTTTCGCCCAGGTTCTCGGCCTGGAGCAGCGGGAAGCCAGTCGCCGTCTGCACCTGCTCGAAGCTCACGCCGGGGTGCAGGGACTTCACGCGGATGGCGTGGTCCGGCCCGCTGAAGTCGAGCACGCAGAGATCGGTGACGATCAGCCGCAGGTCCACATAGTCCTGCTTCATGCCCGGACCCCAGCGCTCCGGCTTGTAGCCAACCCCGGAGACCATATCGACCTCACCGGCGACGAACACGCGCGGGCCGTGGTTGGGCACGAACAGCGAGTTGATGTGGCAGATGCTGTTGCCGGGCAGGCCGCGCACGCCCAGCACCGCCGACTTCGGCTTGGCGTAGTCGGGGCCGACGGCGGAGAGATTGGTCTGCCCCCAGCGGTCAATCTGGGTCGGGCCGATCATGGCGTGGCGCTTGCCGCCCCAGACGCACTCGAACACCCGCTCGAAGGACATATAGCCCTCGTACTTGGGCCTATATCCCCCATTACTGGTGTCGCCGCGCGGGCCCAGCGGCACCGGCTCGCTGACCAGATAGCTCTCGCTGTCGGTCATCAAGAGCTCGGGCGAGTGGGTCAGCTTGGCCAGGCTCGCGCCCAGGCGCGGGATGGTGGTGATGCCGGAGGCGAGCACTTCGCCGTTGTCGCGCCAGGCTTCGCTGGCGGCGACGATCATCAATTCGGCGAGGGTGGCGGGGGCTAGGTCGCTCATGTTCAAAACACCGGCAGCTTGAGCTTGGCGAGGCGCTCGGCGCCGCCAATCTGGGTCTGGTACGCGGCTTCGCCGACGCTCACGAACTCCTCCACATACTTCGCCCAGCCGCCCTCTTCGCTGGCGGAGGCGTTGTAGCGCTTGAGGTGTTCCATGTCCCAGCCGTAGTTGGGGCCGAGATAGGTCGGGTGCGCGCCACCGGCGGCAGCCACCACGCTGTGCACCAGGTAGCGCTCGAAGGGGTTGAGCTTGGCGGTGTCGGCGTCCAGCTCCAGCTTCTCGTGCACTTGCTCGCTGCTGACGATGACGTGATCGGCGGCGCGGGCGTAGAGGTGGTCGAAGAAGGTGTCGTGGCCGCGCACCAGGGTGTTGCCCAGGCGGTCGGCCTCGTTGACGTGGATCAGCGCGGCGTCGAGTTTGAGCGCCGGCATCGCCACATAGACTTCGCCGTCGGCGTAGGGCGAGGCGATGGTCTTGAGCTGCGGATTCTTTGCCAGCACGTCGGTGGCGAGACCGACGCGGGTGGGGAGGAAGGACATGCGCATGCCGGCGGCCCGCAGGCCCCACTCGAACATGCCCTCGTCGTATTCCTCGACCTGGATGGCACCCGACTCGCGCGCCTTGCGGTAGTAGGGCTCGAGCGGGATCGCGTCCATGGTGACAAAGGCGAAGATCAGCTTCTTCACCTTGCCGGCGGCGCAGAGCATGCCGACATCCGGGCCACCGTAGGACACGACGGTGAGATCCTTCAGCGGCGAGCGCAGGATCTCGCGCACCAGGGCCATGGGCTTGCGGCGCGGGCCCCAGCCGCCGATGCCGATGGTCATGCCATCGCGCAGGGCCGCGACGGCCTCGGCCGCCGACTTCTGTTTGTTGAGTGCCATGTTGTTCTTGTTAGCGGAAGCCGACCGAGAAGTCGTGGCCCCAGATGGAGACCTGCTTGGTGTAGGTGGTTTCCCAGACGCCGGGCTCGACGCTGATGCCGCCCCAGCCGTATTCGAGCGCGAAGTTACTGGGCGTGAGCATGTAGAACGAGGTCATCTTGTCGTTCTCGTGCTGGCCGAGCGTCGCCATCAGCTTGGCGCCGTGCTGTTCGCGGCGCAGCTCGCCACGGTCCACCTCGTCCTTCTCGGTGACCTCCAGCATGATGTGCACGCAACCGGAGGGGCTGGGCATCTCCGCCAGCGCCAGGCTGTGGTGACGGCCCGAGCCGGCATGCAGGAAGTAGATGCGCATCACCGGCGCGTCCGGGCCAGGCTGGAAGTTGAAGATGTCGGAAATGCCGAAGCCCAGCACCTCGGTGAAGAACTTCAGGCTGGCATCGAAATTGAGCGAGGGCAGCACGGTATGGCCCATGCCCTGCGCGCCGGTCTTGAAGCGGGTGCTGCCCAGCGGCGAGACAAACGGCGACTCGCCGCCGCCATCCGGATAGCTGATGCCGTAGCCCATCTCGTGGCGGTTGCCGGAGGGGTCGGTGAACAGCACCAGGTCGGTGTAGCAGCGCGCGGCTTTCAGCGCGGCACTGGCCGGCTCGACCTTCACCCCGGCCTTTTCGATGGCGGCGACAGCCGCGGCGAAGTCGGCGGCATTCGCCACCTCCCAGCCGGAGGCCTGGTAGCGGTCTTCGCTGCCGGCGACCACGGCGAGACGGAAGCGGCGCTCGTCGAGCTTCAGGTACAGGCCGCCTTCCGGTGCCGGGCTGGTCATCGCGCCCAGAACCTGTTCGCCGTACTGCTGCCAGCGCGAAACATCCGTGGACTCGGCGACCACATAGGCCAGCGCCTGGATCAAGGGCTTGGGACTGCTCATGGAAGGTCTGCCTGAAAGGGGGGAATTGAACGACCAGGATTATCGAGACCGCCCTGCGGCACAGCTTCACCCGTTTTGATGAGTCGATCTCAGCAGCAAGCACCGGCAGGTCGTCTTATTGGACGAAGGCTAGCCAGAGGGCAGCCGAAATAATGCCGCCCACCGGCCGCAAGCCACCGGCGCAGGCAGCCTGCGCGGCCTGACGACAAGACATCCCAGGCCGCGTCGCGAAAGCCCCGGATGCAGCGACCAACCACCATAGATCTAACAAACTTGAGGAGAGAGCAGCATGGGTCGAGTACAGAACAAGGTGGCGATCATCACCGGCGCCGCCAGCGGCGTGGGCAAGGCCGACGCCGAACTGCTGGCGCGCGAGGGCGCGCACGTGGTGCTCACCGACCTCAACGACAAAGACGGCGAGAAGGCCGCCGAAGGCATCCGCGCCAAGGGCGGCTCGGCACTGTTTCTCAAGCACGACATCGCCGACGAGGAAAGCTGGAAGTCGGTGATCGCCGACACCGAAGCGAAGTTCGGCGGCCTCGACATCCTGGTCAACAACGCCGCGATCCTGGCCTACGGCAACATCGAGAACACCGATCTCGCCACCTGGCAGAAGATCCAGAAGATCAATTCCGACGGCTACTTCCTCGGCTGCCACTACGGCTACAAGGCCATGCTCAAGCGCGGCGGCGGCTCGATCGTGAACATGTCGTCGATGGCCGGCATCGGTGGCGTCGGCTCGTTCTGCGCCTACTCGGCCTCGAAGGGCGCCGTGGCGGCGATGACCCGCTCGATTGCGGCGCACTCGCGCATGAACCTGCACAAGATCCGCTGCAATTCGATCCACCCGGACGGGATCATGACCCCGATGGTCACCGGCCTGCACCAGAGCATGCCCAAGGGCGCGCAGAGCGCGGTGCGGATGATGGACCAGAAGCAGATGATGGCCCGCTTCGCCAAGCCCGAGGACATCGCCAACCTGGTGCTGTTCCTGGCCAGCGACGAGTCCAGCTTCATCAACGGCTCCGAGTACCGCATCGACAACGGCTACCTGCTCTGGGCCGACTGATGCCCATTGCGGATCGCCGAGCTCGGCTTGCGGTGGTGACCGTCCGCAAGCCGCTCCGCTTCTGCCTGTTCAATCCGCAATCCGAAATCTGAAATCCGCAATGCAACTGACCCTGCCCCTCGCCTTCGCCGAATCGGTCCGCAAGTTCGCCGACCGCCCCGCCCTGATCGGCGAAGAAGGCCGCAGCTTCAGCTACGCGCAGCTGGATGCGCAGCGCCGCACCGCCGCGCAGGCACTGATCGCGCTGGGCGTGCAGCCCAAGGACCGCGTCGCGCTGTGGGCGCAGAACACGCCGGAGTGGGTGATCGCGGCGCTGGCGGTGCAGAGCATCGGCGCGGTACTGGTGCCGGTGAACACCCGCATGCGCGGCCAGGAAGTCGCCTATGTGCTGGAGCGCAGCCAGGCCAAGCTGCTGTTCACCTGCGGGCGCTTTCTCGACCAGTACTTCCCGGCGCTGCTGGAAGGCCATAAGCCCGCCAGCCTCGAACATCTGATTGTGATGAGCGACGCCCTGGAAGGCGACCGGAGCGACGCTTGCGGAGCGACCAAGGAACTGACCTGGACGCAGTTCCTGGCCAAGGCCGAGGGCGTTGATCCGGCCGAGGTGGACTGCCGCGCCGCGCAGGTGCAGCCCGGCGACCTGATGGACATCATGTTCACCAGTGGCACCACCGGCCAGCCCAAGGGCGTGATGAGCGCGCACGGGCAGAACCTGCGGGTGAGCCACGAGTGGGGCAAGCGGGTGGAACTGGTGCCGGAAGACCGCTACCTGATCATCAATCCCTTCTTCCACGCCTTCGGCTACAAGGCCGGCTGGCTCACCGCCCTGCTCTACGGCTGCGCGATCCTGCCGCATGCGGTGTTCGACGCGGCGGCGGTGATGAAGCGCATCGAGCGCGACCGTATCTCGGTGCTGCCCGGCCCGCCGACCCTGTTCATCAGCCTGCTCAACTCGCCCGAGCGCGCCAGCACCGACTTGAGCTCGCTGCGCGCGACCATGACCGGCGCGGCCACCGTCGCGCCCTCGCTGATCGAGCAGATGCGTAAGGAGCTGCGCTTCAAGGTGCTGCTCACCGGCTATGGCCTCACCGAGGCCAGCGGCATGGTGTCGTTCTGCCACTCCACCGACGACGACGAGACCGTCGCCCGCACCTGCGGCAAGCCGATCCCCGATACCGAGGTGAAGTGCATCGACGAGCAGGGCAACCGCCTGCCGCACGGCGTCGCCGGCGAGCTGCTGGTGCGCGGCTACAACGTCATGCAGGGCTATCTCGACAACCCCAAGGCCACCGCCGAGGCCATCGACGCCGACGGCTGGCTGCACACCGGCGATGTCGCGGTGATCGACGAGCGCGGCTACATCCGCATCACCGACCGCCTCAAGGACATGTACATCACCGGTGGCTTCAACTGCTATCCGGCCGAGATCGAGCGGATGATGTCGGCGCACCCGGCCATCGCTCAGGTGGCGGTGATTGGCATTCCCGACGAGCGCCAGGGTGAGGTCGGCAAGGCCTACGTCACGCTGCGCCCTGGCCAGAGCGTCGACGAAAAGTCGCTGATCGCCTGGTGTCGCGAACAGATGGCCAACTACAAGGTGCCGCGCCATATCGAGATCGTCGAAGCGCTGCCGACCAATGCTTCCGGCAAGGTGATGAAGTTCCAGTTGCCGCGCTAGCGGCCCGTCCTAGGCTCCGCAACGACTCGAGGCCGGTTTCGGCGCTTCCTTCTTCTTCGCGAACAGCGAGCCGAGCATGTCGGTCGGCACCAGGCCGCGAAACTCGCTGGGCAACTGGTCGGTGAGCTTGCCCTGCAGGCGGTTCAGGCCCTCGCGCTTCAGCTCCTCGATCTGACCGTCGAAGGTGCCGGACTGGAACAGGCCCGGCGGCGGGCGGATCAGCCCCCACTCGCGCGCCTTCGACAGGCCCTTGGCGACGAAGTCGGCGGTGGTGGTGAACGCGGTCTGGCCCTGGGCGACCTCGATGCTCTCGCCGTTTTCGCCGGTCAGCACGGTGCCGCCCTCGGTGACGCAGGTATAGAGCCCGGCGTCGGCGTCGTCGCGCGGCACTTCCAGAAACAGGGTGTCGAAGTCGGTGCCTCGGACACCGATGGTGGCCATGGGCGTGAATATCTTCACTTCCTCGCGGTTGAGCTTGCCGATCAGGCCGGTAACGAAACGCAGGCCGCCCTTGAGCAGCCGTACCGCGCTGGCGCTGCTGTGATCGCCCGCCGTGAAGCGGTAGTAGTTCACATCGATCTGGCTGTTGGGACGGATCACCAGCAGGGCTTCGTCAACGAAGTGGACGACCACCTCACCATCGGCACCGGTGCGCAGCCTGGCCTTTTCCTCGATGGCGTCGCCGACCAGCAAGGGCCGGGGTGGCTCGCCGATCATTTCCAGCGAGACGTTTCCCTTGACCTTCTCGGCCCAGCCCACCTTGGCCCAGACCGGACCAGCCAGCACCAGCAGCAAGCCCAGTACCAGCGCGCGCGCCAACGACGTTCCTTGCATATCGCCTCCCTTTTCGCGGCCTCCCGCCGCGCACCGCCATCATAGGGAAGGCCGCTGGTCCGAGATGCCAACTACCTCCCGTAATCGGATGAGTCCGCGCCCGGAGGCCGCTGGCATCCTCCGCCTAAAGCCATCAGAAGAAGGAGGAGAAGACATGAGCAAGCCATTGGCCGGCGTGGTCGCGGTCGTCACCGGTGCCTCGCGCGGCGCCGGCAAGGGCATCGCCATCGCGCTAGGGCGCGAGGGGGCCACCGTCTACGTGACCGGCCGCACCGTCAAGGAAGGCGAGGCGCCGCTGCCGGGCACGGTCGGCAACACTGCGCAACTGGTGACCGAAGCCGGCGGCAAGGGCATCGCCGTCGCCTGCGACCACGCCAAGGACGCCGAGGTGAAGGCGCTGTTCGAGCGCGTGGAGCGCGAGCAGGGCCGGCTCGACATCCTGGTGAACAACGCCACCTTCCTGCACGACAAGCTCATCGACAAGGGGCCGTTTTGGGAGAAGCCGCTGGAGCTGGTGGACATCCTCGATGTCGGCTTGCGCTCCGGCTATGTGGCGAGCTGGTACGCGGCGCCGCTGATGGCCAAACAGAAGAACGGCCTGATCGCCTTTACCTCCAGCTTCGGCTCCAGTTGCTACATGCACGGCCCCGGCTACGGCGCGCAGAAGACCGGCGTGGACAAGTTCGCCAAGGACATGGCGGTGGACTTTCGTCCCTACAACGTCGCCGCGGTGTCGATCTGGATGGGCATGCTGCGTACCGACCGCACCCGCCGCGCCATGGACCGCGCCGCCGAGCAGTACGCCGGCTTCTGGGAGATCGCCGAAACGCCGGAGTTCACCGGCCACATCATCTCGGCGATCTACCGCGACCCCAAGCGCGCCGAGAAATCTGGCCAGGTCATCATCGGTGCCGAGATCGCCACCGAATACGGCCTGACCGACGAAGGCCGGCAGCCGCCTTCGCACCGGCCGATGTTGGGTTCGCCGGCACAGGCGCATCCCGCCATCGTCGACTAAGACAGAAGCGCAATCAGCGAGGAGATAACGATATGGGACGTCTGCAAGGCAAGGTCGCCATCATCACCGGCGGCGCGCGCGGCATGGGTGCGGCGACGGTGCGGCTGTTCGTGGCCGAGGGTGCGAAGGTATTGATCGCTGATCTGCTGGAGGCCGAGGGCCAGGCGCTAGCCAAGGAGCTGGGAGCCAACGCCCAGTACATCCGCCACGATGTCAGCGACGAAACCAGCTGGCAGGCGGTGGTGGCGCTGGCGAAGAGTGCCTTCGGCGGCATCGACATCCTGGTCAACAACGCCGGCGTGCTGCTGTTCAAGACTTTGCAGACCACCGAGAAAGCCGAGTTTGAGCGCGTCATCAACATCAATCTGGTCGGCACCTTTCTCGGCCTGCGCATCGTCGGCGCCGAGCTGCTGGCCCAGGGCCACGGCTCCATCGTCAACATCTCTTCGGTGGACGGCATGAAGGCCGCCAACGGCCTGGGCGCCTACTGCTCCAGCAAGTGGGCGGTGCGCGGCCTGACCAAGGTCGCGGCGATGGAGTACGGCCACAAGGGCGTGCGGGTGAACTCTGTGCATCCGGGGGGTGTGGATACCGCCATGGGCAATCCCTACGCCGAGCAGAAGGCCGAGGTGAACAAGCGCTACGCCATGGTGCCGCTGCAACGGGTCGGCGAGCCGGAAGAAGTGGCGCGCACCAGCCTGTTCCTCGCCAGCGACGAGTCCAGCTATCTCTGCGGCGCCGAGATCGCGGTCGATGGCGGCATGCTCACCGGCCAGTACTACGTGGGCTTCCCTGGGGCACCGGGGGTTTAACGGTTTTCGCGCCGGCGGGTCGCGGGCTGCACAGGCCCGCCTCCGCCGACGCGGCCTTGGTTGCAGGAGCGGGCTGGCCCGCGACCCGCAGGCCCCAAGCATGCCGTTGGTGGTAGAGAGCCGAGGGAGGAGCGATGAACGTCAGCCCAGTAGCAGCCCAGTGGCACCACTACCTCGTTCTCGCCTACCTGCTGGCCTCGGTGCTGGTCTTCGTGGTGCTGCAGTTTTTCATCAAGGCCGCCTACGGCCGCCACAAGGGCGCGAAAACCGCTTGGTTCTGGGGCCCCGGCGTGCCCACCCGCTGGGCCTGGATGCTGATGGAGGCACCTTCGGCGCTGGGCTTCGCGCTGATCTACTTCCTAGGCGCCGAGGCGTGGAATCTGGCGCCACTACTGCTACTCGCGATGTGGCAGGCGCATTACTTCCAGCGCAGCTTCATCTTTCCCTTCCGCCTGCGCACCAAACCGGGCGATACCACGCCATTGCTGGTGCCGGTGCTGGCGTTCACCACCAACCTGGGCGTCTCCTTCGCCAACGCCGCGATCCTGTCCTGGCCCGGCATCAGCCGGCCCTACCCGCCAAGCTGGCTGAGCGACCCGCGCTTTCTGTTCGGCGCGGCGCTGTTCGTTGCCGGCTACTACATCAACCGCCGGGCCGACGCCATGCTGGCGGCACTGCGCAAGCCCGGGGAGAGTGGCTACAAGATTCCGCGCGGCTGGCTCTACGAAAAAGTGAGCTGCCCAAACTACCTGGGCGAGCTGATGATCTGGACCGGCTGGGCGATCGCCACCTGGTCGCTGGCAGGCCTGAGTTTCGTGGCCTGGACTGCCGCCAACCTGATTCCCCGCGCCTGCGCCAACCATCGCTGGTATCGCGAGACCTTCCCCGACTACCCCGCGAATCGCAAGGTGCTGATTCCCGGCCTGCTGTAGGCCCGGGCACAGCGCATCTTTCTTCCCCCAGACCACCCAAGCGGCCATCGCCATGAGTCATCCAAGCAACCTCAACGCACTGCCCGACCTCCACGGCAAGCGCATCCTCATCACCGGCGGCAACCGAGGACTCGGCTACCAGATCGCTCTCGGGCTGGCCGGTGCGGGCGCCGAACTGGTGCTGGCCTGCCGCGATCCCGCCAAGGCCGCGGCGGCTGTCGCCAGCCTGCGTGCGGCCCAGCCAACGGCGAAGGTGGAGGCAATGGAACTCGATGTCGCCGACCTCGCCTCGGTGCGCCGCTTCGCCGATGCCTTCAGGGCCCGCTACGCCAGTCTGGATGTGCTGATCCACAACGCCGCCGCGATCATGGTTCCGCAGGGCAAGACCAAGGACGGCTTCGAGACCCATCTCGCCACCAACCACCTCGGGCCGTTCGCGCTTACCGGCCTGCTGCTGGACTGTCTGGAGGCCGCGCCCGCGGCGCGCGTGGTGAGCATGGCCAGCCTCGCGCACCGCATGACGCAGGGTCTGGACCCGGAGGACCCCGGACTGACCCGGCGCCCTTACAAGGAGATGGACGCCTACGGCCGCAGCAAGCTGGCGGCGCTGCTGTTCACCTTCGAGCTGGAACGTCGCCTGCGCCGCGCCGGCAAGCGCAGCATCGCGGTCGCGGCACACCCTGGCTACACGGCCACCAATCTCGATCTGGGCAATTTCTTCATGCGCCTGTCGACGCGGCTGTTCGCGCAGAAACCGGAGATCGGGGCGCTACCGGCGCTGATGGCCGCCACCGGCGCCGCGGTGAAAGGCGGCGACTACTACGGCCCCGGCGGCTACAAGGAGCTGGGCGGCCTACCCAAGCGCGTGGACTGCAGCGCCGCCGCGAAAGACCCGGAGCTGGCGCGGCGCCTGTGGCTCGTATCGCAACAACTCACCGGCCTGAGCTATCTCTAAGCCGAAATGCAAAGCCGGCCCCGGAGCAGCTCCGGAGCCGGCCAACAAGCGCCGGTGACCCCGCTCAGCGGAACAGGAAGTACAGCGTACCCAGTACGATGGCCGTGGCGCCGATGGCGCCGATGACGAAGGACACCTTGCCGGTCCAGCGGCCGTCTTTTTCCTTCTCGGCCTGGCGCTGCTTCACGAAGGCGACGGTGCGGGTGAACTTTTCTTCGTTGTTGTCTGAGGGCACGGCGGGCTCCTGCGGGTGAGGACAGTGAGTGGGGGCGGCGGGAGCGGTGCTCCCAGCGACGCGGTTAGCGTAACCAATCGCGCCGGGCGCGACACGGGATGCAGCTCGCAAACCGCGAGCCAGAACACCCGCCCGGCTCAGCGCGGCTCCACCGCCCAGTCGGCGTAGAACGGCGGCATGTCGGCGGAGGCCTTGGCGGCGAAGTCCGGCGCGCGCTTTTCCAGAAACGAGCGCACCCCTTCCTTGCCGTCACCCAGGCTGGTGTAGAACATCGCCAGCGAGTCGATGCGGTGCGCCTCGATCGGGTGCGGCTGCGCGGAGTTGCGGTACAGCATCTGCCGGGCCAGGGCGACGGCCACCGGCGAGCGGCCTGCCACGAACTTGCGGGCCAGCGTGTATGCCTCCGGCAGCAATTGATCGGGCGCCACGACCGCCTTCACCAGGCCACCTGCCTTGGCCTCCTCGGCGCTGAGGATGTCGGCACTCAGCACCCACTCCAGCGCCTGCGAGATGCCGACGATGCGCGGCAGAAACCAACTGGAGCAGGCCTCCGGCACGATCCCGATCTTGCCGAACACGAAGCCGATCCGCGCCTTCTCGGAGGCCAACCGCACGTCCATCGCCAGCGTCATGGTGGCACCGATGCCGACCGCCGCGCCGTTGATGGCGCCGATCACCGGCTTCTTGCAGCGGTAGATCGACAGCGTCACCCGGCCGCCGGTGTCGCGCACGCCGTCGTGGATGGCGGGGTCGTCGAGGCGCGTATGCATATCTTCCAGCGTCGGCCGCTGACTCTCATCGAGGCCGAAGACATTGCCCGGCTTGCTGAGATCCATGCCGGCACAGAAAGCCTTGCCGGCGCCGGTAACGACAATGGCGCGCACCGCGTCGTCCTCGCTGGCGCGGTCGAAGGCGGCGACCAGCTCGTTGGCCATCTCCACCGTGAAGGCATTCATCTGCTCGGGACGGTTGAGCGTCAGCGTGAGGATGCCGTCGGCAACCGTGTAGTCGAGCGCGCTGTAGTTGTTGTGGCCCATGGGCTCTATCTCTCTCCAGAAAGGGAGGACAGCTTAGGCCATGCCAGCGATTGAACAGGCGCCGATCCGGGTCAGGCCGAACGGCCTGGGTCTTGGGCTAGCCGTACGCAGCCCAAGGCGGTTGATCCGGCCGCAATCGCTCCTTGCTTCTCACCCCCTGCCGGGGCAGCATCGAACTAGGGCGCCGGGAACGTCCGGGCGAACACCGCATAAGGAGACGGGATGAATGCGACCGCTTTCAAGAACAGGGGCTTAGTGCCCGACTTCGGCGCCCGGACCAACATTGCATGTAGGGACGGCATTCCTCCTAATTTGCTGTTAGCCGCCAACAAATGATTCGCTCCCGCCTTTCACGGTCTCTCGACTACGTTCCACCCGTCGTTGCCTTCATTGCAGCGCTAGTTGCTGTAGTCGGCGCTCCAAAGTGGAACGAAGCCGCCATCGGCCTCTCAAAAGTTACGTTGGTGGGCTGGGTGGTCGTTGGTATTGGCGCCGTTGCGCTCATGACCTCTTTGCTTGTTACGAAGCGCAACCACGCGTCCCAAGCTTCCCAGCAAGCTCTTCGGAATGAGATTGCTCTTATTGGACAAGATCAACTCCTACGAGGCGTTGAGCGAATTGTCTGTGTCTTCAAGGAATCTCGGCTTTGGCACGAAGGACACCCAGAACCACTTTCGCCGGCCGACCTCCTCGCTACTGATCGTCGCGCAGCGCTTTCGCGCCTAAACCTCAATGCACGGTCACCCTATTACGACGGCAAGGAGTATCCGAAGTGGTGGGAGATGTTCGAGAACACTGCTAGACAAGGCTCTGAGCAGCTGACGACCGGGCTACAAATCTATGTAACGTTCCTCGCCCCAGAGATCATTGAGGCAACTACCAAACTGCTGAACTGCGAGTTCATGCACCGACTGCACCATGTCCAATCGATCATTGACGCAAACACTAAGGACAACCCGGAGCGGTCTGTGACTTTTTTCTGGGTAGCGCCAGACGAACACCATCGGTGCGGCTATGAAGAGTTTTGGAGTCTCGTCGCCAAAGTGATGGGCCTTTGCGCCGGACACCATCAAGCAGAATGGCAAACGTCATGAGCGAGGTAGGGTGGGCAAAGCGAGGCATGCCCACGGGGGGTAATGCGGAGTGCGGCCCTACGACGTGTGGGCTGAAGCCCACCCTACGCGGTTGCGCGGGCATTCAGTTGTCGCTGCCCAAGGCCGCCGCTTAGGCCGCCGCTGGCGTCTGGTTGAGCTTCACATCGCTGGGCGGATGCAGCACGCAGCGGGTGCCACCGGGCGTGTACATGCTCACCACGCATTCGTTGCAGGCGGTGCAACCGGACACCGTGGCGGTGCCGTCGCGGAACTGATTGACCAGATTGGGCTCGTGGATCAGCGCGCGGCCCATCACCACGGCATCAAAACCGTCGGCCAGCACCTGCCGCACGCCGGCCATGGACTTGGCACCACCGAGATAGGCAAGCGGCATCTTCACCGCGGCGCGCACCTTCAGCGAGTGCTCGCGCAGATACAGCTCGTGGAAAGGCACCTTCGGCTCCCAGAGCTTCATCAGCCGGGTGGCCATGCGTACCACCGGGTTGTCGATCACGTCGGTGGCGGCCTTGGGCATGTTGCTGCCGAAGATCGCCCAGGGCGACTCCACGTTCATGCCGCCGCTGAGCACCAAGAGATGCGCCCCCTCGCGCTCCAGCGCCTGTGCCACCTGCACCGCATCCTCGGCGGTGGCACCACCCTTGAAGCCCTCGGTGACGCAGATCTTGCAGGTCACCGCCAGCCGCTCGCCGACGGCATCGAGCACCCGGCGCAGCACCAGCGCTGGATAGCGCACCCGCTCGGCGGCGGTCTTGCCGCCCCAACGGTCGCGGCGCTTGTTGTAGCTGGGCGAGATGAACTGGCTGAGCAGATAGCCGTGACCCATGTGAATCTCGACCGCATCGAAGCCGGCGCGCTCGGCGCGCAGCGCGGCCTGCACGAACTCCTCGGCGACGCGTTGGAGATCGGCCTCGGTCATCGCCGACTTGAAGAACTGCCCGCTGATCGAGCCGGGCGGATTGAAGCCGCCGGAGGCGCTGATCGGCCGCCCCGCGGATTGCTTCACAAAGGTGAAGCAGCCGCCGTGGGTGATCTGCGCGCAGGCGGCGCCGCCCTCGCGGTGCACCGCGTCGGTGAGCGCGCGCAGGTGCTTGAGGCTGGGTTCGTCCAGCGTCACCTGATCGTCGAAGGTGCGGCCGTCGGCGCTGATCGCGCAGTAGGCCACCGTGGTCATTGCCGCACCGCCGGCGGCCATGCGCCGGTGATGCTCGACCAGGGCCTTGGAGGGCACGCCACCCTTGGCCATGCCCTCGTTGGTGGCGGACTTGATGAAGCGGTTGCGCAGCTTCAGGGGGCCGATCTGTAGCGTGGTGAAGGCGGTGCTCATGGTTTTCCTAGTTTTTCCCTGCCATCCATGGCGCGACGGTGCACTCCGTACCCGCCCCCTGCCCGGCCATCCATGGCCGGACGTTCGGCACCGCCGCGAGCAGTGCTCGCAAGCCGCGGTGCCTCACCCAAGAAACGCCTGGCCGCCGTCGACGCCGATGCTCTGGCCATTGATGTAGCGGCAGTCCTCGGTGCAGAGATTGGCGACGAAGCGGCCGATGTCGGCCTCACAGGCGCCGACGCGCTGTTGCGGCACGGTGGCGACGAAGGCGGCGGCCTCTTCCGGCCGCGCCGCGCTCCAGCCCGCCATCGCCGGCGAGTCGGCCAGCGGCAGGATGCAGTTGGTGCGGATGCCTTCCTTCGCCCACTCGCAGGCGGCGGCGCGGGTGAGCTGGCGGATCGCCTCCTTCACCGCCGAGTAGGCGCCATAGCCGGCGGCGTCCCAGCGATAGGCGGCCGAGGACGCGAGGTTGATGATGTTGCCGTCGCCGCCCTTCTTCAGATGCGGATAGGCCAGCCGCATGAGGCGGAAGGTCGCCAGTGGGCCGGATTCCCAGCCCGCCGCGAACGCGGCCTCGCTCAGGCCGTTGAGCGTGCCCAGCGGCACCTCCTGCGCGCAGTTGACCAGGATGTCGAGGCCACCGAGCTGCGCCACCGTCTCCGCGACCACCTGCTCCAGCGAGCCGGCGTTCTTCACGTCGCAGGCCAGCGCCAGGCCGCGGCTGCCACGGCGCCCGATCTCGGCGACAGTGCCTTCGAGTTTTGCAAGCGTGCGGCCGGTTACCGCCACCGCCGCACCCTCGGCCGCCAGTGCGTAAGCGATGCCCTGCCCCACGCCCTGGCCGCCACCGGTGACCAGCGCGATCTTGCCCCTGAGTCTCTGCGTCATGCCTGCCTGTCCTTAAGTCGTGTGCTTACCAGCGCAAGGTCGCGGTCGCTCCGAAGGTGCGCGGGTCCAAGAAGTACGAAGGTGTGAGGTTGCCGAAGCCGGGGCCGAAGTCGATGAAGTTCACTGGCTCGTCCTCGTCCAGGGCATTGCGCACCCACAGCGCCAGCTCGCCGCTGGCGGTCCTGCCCAGCTTCAGCTTGCCCAGCGCCAGACGGCCATTGAGCAGGCCATGGGCGCTGACCTTGGTGTCGCCGGCGACCGGCGCCACCGTGTTGGTGGCCGCGAGCTGGTAGGGGTAGGTGTAGTAGGAGCTGGTGTAGGCGTAATCGACCAGCGCGCGCAGTTCACCGAAGGACAGCCGCGCCAGTTGGGCATCGGCCACCAGGTTGAAGGTGTTCTGCGGCGCATGGACGAGGGCGCGATTGTCGGCCTGGTTGGTGTCCACGCCCAGAGTCGGATCAAGGTCGATGAACTCGTCGTACTTGCCATGCAGCCAGGCGTAGTTGGCCTGCAGGCGCAGCGCCTTGATCGGTTGTACAACCGCCTCCAGCTCCAGACCCTGGATGGTTGCCTGGCCAGCATTGCGGATCACCGAGGCCGCCGCGCCCGAGGCAGTGAACACCGACACCTGATAGTCGTCGAGCTTGTTGTGGAAGATCGCCGCATTCAGCTGCGCGCGGCCACCGGCGAAGCTGCTCTTGGCGCCCAGCTCGAATGACTTCAGCTTTTCCGGCTTGAACGGCGTCTGCGTTTCGGCGACGTTCTGCGCCGGGGACAAGGTGGTGTCGCTGAACTCCCCATTGAAGCCGCCACTCTTGAAACCTTCGGCGTAGCGAATGTAGGTGCTGAGCTGCTCGTTGAACTTCCAACTGGCGCTCACCGTGGGCGTGAAGGCGTCGAAGGTCTTCTCGGCCGCCGTGCCTTCCGGAATGAAGTAGAAGAACGGCGCCGGCGCGGCACCGGCAACGCCGAAGGTGCGGGTCAGCGCCTTCTTTTCCGAGGTGTAGCGCAGACCGGCGCTCAGACTCAGAGGCTCCATCACCTGATAGTCCAACTGCCCGTAGACCGCGCGGGCATTGGTGCGGGTGCCGTAGCGCGAGTCGTAGTTGGCGCCGCCAAAGAAGTACGACTGCGGATTGTTGGTATCGCCGTCGTCGCGGTAGTAGTACAAACCACCGACGTAGTTGAACGCGCCGCGCTGGCCCACCCATTGCAGCTCCTGCGAGGCCTGGTCGAAGGTGGTCATGCGCTCGGTCTGGGCGATGGCCAGCGAAGAGCCGTCGTAGTCGCCGCCGTCGTTGTTGACCAACTGACGATAGGCACTGATCGACTTCAGCGTGTCGTTGGCACCCAGCTTGTAGCTGAGGGTCGCGGAGGCGCCCTTGACGATCACTTTCTGATATTGCGGGCCATCCACGGCTGCGGTTTCCTGCCGCTCGGTAGAGGCCGAAGCGGAGAGGGCACCAAACAGGAAGGCGCCGCCCGGCGCCGCCGGGTCGAAGGCGCCGGTCGGACGCAGCCGGTAGAGCTGACTGAAGGTGCCGTTCTGGTTGATCGCCGAGCGGTCGTAGCGCAGCGCCGCCTGAAAATCCTCGCTGAAGTCGATGTCGGCCGCGAAGCGGAAGCCGTTGCTGTGGCGGTCGTTCATCTCCGACACCGAACTGCCCGGCTGGGTCTCGACCCAGCCGTCGCGCTGCTCGGAACGCGCCGCGAAGGACAGCTTGGCGATGCCGAAGGCGGGCAGGTCCACCGAGGCCTTGCGCACCCAGGCGCCGTAGTTGCCGACATCGGTGCTGACTTCGCCGCCCCACTCGCCGGTCGGCGGACGGGTCACCAGATTGATGGCGCCACCGATGGTGTTGCGGCCATAGAGCGTGCCCTGCGGGCCACGCAGCACTTCCACCCTTTGCAGGTCGACGACATCAAACACCGTGCCCTGCGACTTGCCGAGGTAGACACCGTCGATATAGATGCCCACCGCCGGGTCCCAGTAGATCGCCGGATTGATCTCGGAGTTACCGCGGATGGCGATCTGCGAAATGCTGTCGTTGGAGGGCGACCGGCTCACTTGCAGACCCGGGGCCAGCGCGCTGAGGTCGGCCACGTTGTCGATGCCGCGCGCCTGCAACTGCGCCTTGTTCATCGCCGTGATGGCGATCGGCACGTCCTGCAATTTTTCCTCGCGCTTCTGTGCGGTTACGGTGACGGTCTCCAGCACGGTGGAGCCGGACTCGGAAGGGGTTTCCTTAGGGGCTTGAGCCTGGGCCGGGCCATACAGGGCCGAGAGGGCGCTCAGTGACAGCAACACAAGACGGGGCTTGCGACGCATTCATCTTCTCCTCTGCACGTGGTACCGCTGTTTTGTTCTTGGCCATCACTAACGGATGGCTCGCGGAGCACGATAGGCAGGGCGCGAAGGGGCTTCGTCGTCCGCATGGATTAGGGGAGCCCTTCAGGGCTGGGTGGATCGCGCGTTCGCGCCCTTTTTGCTGCGCTGTTGGTGCGATCTTCTTGGCGTGGTTCGCGCGTTCGCGCTCTTTTAGCTTTGCAGAGCTTGATAGCTTTTTTTCGCCCCCTGGCGACTCACTTTTCTTTGCTTGTGCAAAGAAAAGTAAGCAAAAGAAAGCACACCCCTGCGTAGCGCCCCCTTCGGGGGTAAACCTGCGATGCTCGGTCTCCGGGGGACGCCGGCGAACTCGGCGCCCTATAGGCGCCTCAAACAGGCGCCGGCTTCCATACCCCCGGAGACCTCCGCTTCTCGGCGCTCCGAAGGGGACC